>NZ_DAOLHN010000042.1:0-27791 GCF_035329025.1 Sphingorhabdus sp.
TCGATGCTCAACAGCTATTCGGGCTGGGCGGCTGCGGCGATGGGCTTCACGCTGCACAATAGCGCGATGATTATTACCGGCGCGCTGGTTGGTTCTTCGGGGGCTATCCTTTCGTACATCATGTGCAAGGCGATGAACCGCAGTTTCATTTCGGTGATTGCAGGTGGTTTTGGTGCAGATTCGGGCGCAGCTGCAGGTGGCGCGGCGAAAGTCGATCGACCGTGGAAACGCGGCTCTGCAGAGGACGCCGCCTATATGATGAGCCAGGCCGAAAGCGTCATCATCGTCCCCGGCTACGGCATGGCGGTGGCACAGGCGCAGCACGCACTGCGTGAGATGGCAGACCTCCTCAAGAAGGAAGGCGTCAGCGTCAAATATGCGATCCATCCCGTAGCGGGCCGTATGCCAGGGCATATGAACGTGCTGCTCGCCGAGGCCAATGTGCCCTATGATGAGGTGTTCGAACTGGAAGACATCAACAGCGAATTTGCCCAAACCGATGTGGCCTTCATCATCGGCGCGAACGATGTGGTGAATCCCGCAGCAAAGACCGACAAAACCTCGCCCATCTATGGCATGCCTGTATTCGATGTCGACAAGGCCAAGACCGTGTTTTTCATCAAGCGCAGCATGGGCGGCGTGGGCTATGCGGGTGTAGATAACGATGTCTTTTACATGGACCAGACGATGATGCTGCTCGCCGATGCCAAGAAAATGGTCGACGATATTGTGAAGGCCTTGCAGCACTAAGCCGCAACACGCTATCCACTGAATCAACAATTCGCCCCGGCCCTTTGACCGGGGCGATTCGATTCAGTTATTGGAAAGTTCAACATGCGCAAAATCGGCCTGATCGGCGGAATGAGCTGGTATTCGACCGAGTTTTACTATCGCCGCATCAACAAACAGGTGCAGCGCCGCGCCAATGCGATGTGCAGTGCACCGATGATCCTCGATAATCTCAATTTTTGTGATCTGGCCAAGGCAACGACCGATCAGGATTGGGATCGTGTAGCTGAAGTCTTGATAGCTTCCGCCCAACGGCTTGAGGAAGGCGGCGCTACCGCCATCCTGATCGGGGCAAACAGTATGCACAAGGTGCATGATCGCGTTTCGAGTGCGGTGAAGGTGCCGGTTCTGCATATCGCTGACGCGGTCGGTCAGAAGATGAAGGCGGACGGTGTCGAATCCGCCGCATTGATCGGTACACGCAACGTCATGGCTGAAAACTGGTACCGCCAGCGGCTTGTGAAGCATGGCGTCACATTGCTTCCGTGGGAGGCAGATGACGTGGAAGAGCTTGATCGCATCATCTACGAAGAATTGATGGCCGGGCAGGTCGTCCGCAATTCCGAACGTGCGCTCAAGACGATGATCACCGAAATCGACAAGGATGGTGCCGACGCCGTGGTGCTTGGCTGCACCGAATTGGGAATGATTGTCGACACAAAGGCGAACGTGCTGCCAATTTATGACAGTGCCGAAATCCATGCCGATGCGGGTGTTGACTGGATTTTCGGCGACGCCCCCTGAGGAAGCTCTTGGCAAGTCTGCGCGGATATTGCAGACTTGTGAAATGAGGATGAGGGTCATAGGCATAAATGCCATCGCCGCTGCCAGTCTTGCAATTGCGGGCTCGACAGCTTTTGCCAAAACCATATCGGTCGCTGCTGGGGACGATGCACAGGCGCGTTTGCAAGAGGCGCTGATTGGCGCAGCGCCGGGCGATGTTGTCGAACTGGGCAGCGGTCGTTTCAAATTGACCGACGGGCTTTCACTCGATGTGCCGAAGGTGACAGTGAAGGGGCAGGGAAGCGGGCAGACCATATTAGATTTCACCGGGCAATTGGGTGCTGGTGAAGGCTTGTTGGTGACCTCTGACGATGTTGTGCTTCGCGATTTTGCGGTTGAAAACACCAAGGGTGACGGCATCAAATCCAAGGGCGCCGATCGCATCGTCTATTACCAGCTTCGGGTCGAATGGACCGGCGGGCCTAAGGAAACCAACGGTGCCTATGGCATCTATCCGGTCGAAAGCCAGGATGTGCTGGTCGACAGCGTGTTGGTCCGCGGCGCATCGGATGCGGGCATCTATGTCGGCCAGTCACGCAACATCGTGGTGCGCAACTCGGTCGCGCTGGAAAATGTTGCCGGTATCGAGATAGAGAATAGCTACGACGCCGACGTCCACGATAATCTGGCGACGCGCAACACGGGCGGCATATTGGTATTCGATTTGCCCAACCTGCTACAGATGGGTGGCAAGAATGTGCGCATTTTCGAGAATGTCGTCGTCGACAACTCGACACCCAATTTTGCACCCAAGGGCAATATCGTCGCCAATGTACCGACCGGTACCGGCGTGATGGTGATGGCCAACCGCAACGTACATGTGTTTGACAACATGCTCGGCCAGAATGGCACGACCAACATTATGGTCGTTGGCTATCGCTACCCGCAGCAAGACCCGAAATATGATCCCATTGCGCGGGGCGTCGCCATTTGGGGTAATCAGCATGATAAAGCAGGCTGGGACCCCAAATTTCCGGGTAGTCAGCAGATTGCCCAGGCATTGGGTGGCAGTCTGCCCCCGATTTTCTGGGATGGCGCTGGCGGGGCAGAAGCGCAGCCCATTGTTGCCGACCCCGTTCCCGCGCTTTCGCTGGGGCTGGCCGACCTGAAAGCATCTCCCGAAAGTGCGCAGCCCGTGATGCTGCAGTACAGTGCCAACCTGCCGCAGGAATTGCCCCGTATCCGGCTACCTGAATCGATGGAGGCGGTGGTCCGCTGATGCGCTTGCTGATTGCCGCTGCGGCAGGGCTTGCGCTTACCGTTTCGGTGAAAGGAAAGCCGCCGCAGATTGATGATGCTGCAATAACATCCACAGATAATCCGCCGCTGCTATCCAGCTTCGGTTTTTTCAATGGCGGCGCGGATAGGCCCGCTTCAGCATTGCTGCCTTACAATCTCCGCACCCCGCTTTTCACAGATTATGCCGAAAAGCAGCGATTCCTGTATCTGCCGAAGGGGAAGAAATTCACCATCGATCCCGATGGCCGGCTGATATTTCCTGTGGGCAGTGCGCTCATAAAAAGTTTCGGCTACCATGATGCTTCGGGCAAGCTCAACATCATCGAAACGCGACTATTGCTGCACAAGGCGGACGGATGGGTTGCCTTGCCTTATGTGTGGAAAACGGATGGCAGTGATGCGGAATTGAAAGTTGGCGGGGCTCGCAAACCCGCTATATTCAAAAAGCCGGACTTCACGCAAATGTCCATAAGCTACGCCGTTCCGAACAAAAACCAGTGCAAGCAATGCCACTCGACCAAAGACAGCGTGATGCCCGTCGGACCGGTATGGCAAAATCTCTCCTTTGCCGACACAAAGTCGCGCCTTGCCTTTGAAAAGCGTGGAAATTTGGCGGGAGCCGTGCCGTCATTCGAGGCCAAATGGGATGATCCAAAGTCCGGCGCGCTTGAGGCAAGGGCGCTGGCCTATTTGCGCGTCAATTGTGGCCACTGCCACAAGCCGACCGGATCGGCATCAAACTCCGGTCTGTTTTACGACGATCACGAACGCAACTCGGCCGCACTTGGTATTGGCAAGCGACCCGTGGCAGCGGGCAGGGGATCGGGCAATTTCGAATTCGTCATCGAACCCGGCCATCCAGAGCGTTCGATCCTCATCTACCGAATGAAAAGCATAGACCCGGGAATTGCGATGCCCGAACTGGGGCGGGCAACCGAGCATTACGAGGGCGTGGAGCTCTTGGAAGCCTGGATAAAATCGCTGCCCGCCAGCTGAACTATTGCCGCATCAAGGCGGCCAGATTGTAGCGACTGCCGCTCCACGGCTCGAAATAGCCTTCAATCGCAGGATGGTTCACCGGTCCGTTTTCAGCATCGGGCAGCAGGTTCTGCTGGCTGACATAGGCGATATAGCTGCTGTCCGCATTTTCGGCGAACAGGTGATAGAATGGCTGATCCTTGCTGGGGCGAACGGCTTCTGGAATAGCATCATACCATTCGTCACTGTTGGCAAACACAGGGTCTATATCGAACACGACACCGCGAAAATCGAAGATACGGTGACGGACGACGTCGCCGATGGAGAAGCGGGCTTCGGCGATAGGGGGCATTTCAGGATTCGCGCTCATCGTTGCAATATCGTAGCGCAATCGCATTCTTGCAACCTTGCGCTTGGCAAAGCCGGAATCATTCGCTAATGGCCGCGCTCTGTCGCACGGGCGCGCCTTTTACAGGCATCGACCAAAGCCCGAAAAGACGTGCGGACAGATGCCGGAGTGGTCGAACGGGGCGGTCTCGAAAACCGTTGTGCCAGTAATGGTACCCAGGGTTCGAATCCCTGTCTGTCCGCCATTTGATATTAAAAAAATTGGAAAAATGTTGCAAAAACAGGAGCTTACCGAAGGTATTCTCCAAGAGAAGAACTCGTTGAAACTTATTTCTGACAACCCGGTGGTGCCCGTTCGTATCTAGCCTAGTAATTAATTCCAGTTGAGCAAATTTTGAGCTTCCTTCGAAACTCATGCAACGGTGGCCATTAGATGTACGATGCGAATAAGCGAACCTTACCATTAATTTTGCGGGAACATGAGAAATCGTTCACACCGTTCTCATTGCGACATAAGTAAACAACTTCGAACGGGCCATCAAACTGGCGCAGTGCGGCATGACCTTCTCGAAGACCGCTGCATAGTGAATCGCCTCCAACATAAATTGGAATTCTGTCAGAAACTACTTGCCATAATTCCGCTGCTTTGGGCGTCGACCCGGCGATTCCGCTATTTCCTTCTTTTGGGTTAATGTTGACAACTAATGCGGGAAAATCGAGGACCACATCAACATTGTTCAGTTTATAAGTGACGGTCGCAAATATTTTCCTCCCGCGAGCAGCGGACGAAAGAATGGCATCAAAGGAGCGCAGTTCGGTGAGGAAATAGCGCGATTTTGAAGCAGGTGCGAAATGAGGTGGCGTACCGTAAGGGTTGCGAACGCACTGATGTTGCAAATTTTCTGATTGAGGGGACTCATAGCGACGCTCGATAATTGAACTGCCGTCGCTGCCCATAATAAATGAAATAGTGGATGCCCCGCCTGATGATTCTATCATGTCCGAATAGGCGCTAACGCGATGATCAAAAGTATTTTCGCGTGGGTGGTTTGCAAGCAGCACATAACTGGTCTCTTTTCCGCCTGAGCTTATCCGCGCCCGCCCAGTGACACTGATGAAGAGGCGGTTTACAGCTGAATTGTAGAAGTGGAATGCTTGGCCATAATGTAGAATATCTACCTTGGGGCTTGTAAGTAATAAAAAAACGAATGCAGCAATGGAGAGTCCGATGACCGCGGCAGCGAATTTGCCTAACTCGATTGTTATTTTATTCCACATGAGCGCCTCCAATCAGTTTGGCATCGTACTGCATGCCAAATTAAAGTTTCGAAAATTTTAGCATGTGGAAAAGGTGTAATAGGAAAAATTTCGCATAATAGGTCTCGGATGCCGGGTGCAGTTGGAGCATCACGATGTCATGCAAAGTTATGCAGAATGTCCCCGAACGTCGCTCTTCTATAATATGAAGCAAGCTGGTTTTTGAGAACGCATCGGAGAGGACCGATCAATATCTTGACGTTGGCGTACCTTCCTTGATCTGGTTGACCTATTAGTGAGTGCTTGCCATGATCTGGAGTGATACAAGGCGGATTGTTTGTAGATTGGTGTACCGTCAATTGAAGCTTTTACATGCCATAAACGAACCGGAAGTGTGAGGTTTGCTATGAATTCAACCGATTTCCGCTAGCGCTATACTTCGCTTTCAATTGCTTTTCACTGGGTCATGGTGCTGCTGATCACGGCGGTATACGCGACGATGTTGCTCCTCGAAACTACCCCAGGGGGACCGATATTCGCGAGGGGCTGAAGGCCTGGCATTTCATGCTGTGGCTGCTGGTTCTGATTTTGATTGTTGTGCGCATCGTTGCACGGCTGATGAAGGCGAAGCCGACAATCGTCCCGGAACCGGCTGCGTGGCAGCGTTTGCTCGCTAATGTCACGCATTTTGCGGTTTACGCATTCATGGTGGCGATGCCCCTCGCAGGATGGACTATCCTGAGTGCGGCAGGAAAACTGATACCGTTTTTTGGGCTGGAATTGCCAGCATTGGTCGCCCCGGACAAGGACCTAGCTGGTCAGATCAAGGAATTGCACGAGCTGTC
The DNA here is from genome assembly GCF_035329025.1 of Sphingorhabdus sp. Lineage (GTDB taxonomy): Bacteria > Pseudomonadota > Alphaproteobacteria > Sphingomonadales > Sphingomonadaceae > Sphingorhabdus_B. Next base: position 6,240 of record NZ_DAOLHN010000042.1, read on the forward strand.
CGGGACAATCGGCTATTACATTATCGGCCTGCATGTAGCGGCGGCGCTTTTCCACCATTATATTATCAAGGATAACACCTTGATAAGGATGCTACCCGGCACAGGGTAATGCCGGCTGCTTCGACCGAGGGGTTGATCGCGCTCGTCCCGTTTTGATCAGGGCTTTTTGATCTCCATCGTGGAAATGGGCAGACCGTACACCTGCATGTTATGGCTGTGGCAGAGTTGGTGGAGCGCGAAGATTGTGCCCATTGCTTGCGGTCGGCCCATGGCATCGTGCGCGGCATTGATGGCTTCTTTCGCCATTTTGAGGGCGAAACGTGGTTTGGCCGCGATCACGCTGGCCATGCCGAGCGTTGCCGTCTCAAGCTCTGCAAGCGGTACGACACGGTTGATGAAGCCTGTCGCGGCTGCTTCCTGTGCGCTTATCCAGCCCGCGGTGAACAGCAGTTCCTTGGCCTTGCGGATGCCAAAGTCATAGGGATGGTTGAAAAATTCGGTACCGCAGACTCCCAAATCGATGGTGTTGTCGCAAAAGGCAGCATTGTCTGACGCAATCACCAGATCGCACGCCATCACCAGCATCAATCCGCCCGAAATGCAGCGGCCCTGCACCTGGGCGATGGTCGGCTTGGGCACATTGCGCCAGCGTTCGGTCAGGTCGAGATAGACCTCTTTCTCCACGGCATATCGGCCTTCAGCGCCGGGGGCGGTAAAGTCGGCCCAATTGCCAAGGACATCGAAATCGGTTGGCTGCACATCGCGTTGTTTAAGGTCATGCCCGCTGCTGAAATCCGGGCCGTCAGCTGCAAGGATGATCACGGCGACTTCCTCGTTGCGTGCACATTCGGTGAATGCCGCGTCGAGCTGGTAGAGCATGGCGAAATTCTGGGCATTGCGCTTTTCTGCGCGGTTTAGGACGATACGGGCTACACCCACAGCAGGGTGCTCGATCTTGACCAATGGCTCGCCGGCCTCATTGGTTTTGATGACTGTCATCGCACATCCTCCCTCGCATCACAGCCGGACTCGGCTCTCCTGATGCAATGGCTATCAATGCCGGGCCTGAGCGCATAGGGGGAAATTTAATTGACCGATTAATATGCGGTTGCACTTGCCGGTCAAATTTGGTCAATGGCGCGCATGACTGACAATGAACGCATCCCCGTTATCATCGGCGTAGGCCAGATCAATGATCGTCCAGAAGACCCTGACAATGGCCTCGATCCGCTAGGGTTGATGGTAGAGGCGCTGAAGCGAGCCGAGGCAGACAGCGGGGTTTCGTTGCTGGCGCGATTGGATAGTGTGGCGGTTGTTGACCAGATCAGTTTTCGCGATCTCAACCCGCTCGATCGCAAGCTGGCCGATGCGCTCGGTGCCCAGCCGTCGGTCTGCTATCAATCCGAAGCCCCGCATGGCGACACGCCGATCCGGCTGTTGAACGAAGCTGCAAACCGCATAGGGGCAGGGGAGATCAAACTGGCTGCGGTTGCTGGCGCAGAGGCTCTGCGGACGATTGCCGGTCGTCTTGCAAAGCATGCCACGCCGCAATCAGACGTGTTCGAAGGCGTCCGCAAGGAGGCAAAACGTGAGCCCGGTTATGCCCAACAACATGGCTTGAACGCGCCCGTTGATGTGTACCCACTCTACGAAAATGCCGGTCGCGCGGCTTATGGCCAGACCTTGGCCGAGGGGCAGGCGGAGAGCGGCGAAATCTGGTCTCGCTTCAGCCAGGTGGCGGCGGGTAATGAAGGCGCATGGATCCGCAAACCGACAGCGCCTGAGGAAATCATAACGTCGAACGAAAAAAATCGTCCGATCGCCTTTCCCTACAATAAATTGATGGTCGCGAACGCCTCGGTCAACCAAGGAGCTGGATTCATCGTCGCCAGCCTTGCCGAAGCGCGCCGCCTTGGCGTTGCCGAAGACAAGATGATCTATGTCGGAATGGGCGCTGCGGCAAAGGAGGCTTACAGCTTCTTGCAACGCGATCGTTACGACCGCTCGGTAAGCATGGAAATCTCGATCCGCCGCACCCTGGACCTCAACAAGATGAGCGGCGCGGATTTCGATTTTGTTGAATTGTACAGCTGCTTCCCCTGCGTGCCCAAAATGGCGCGGCGTATTCTCGGTTGGCCGGTCGAAAAACCGGCGACTGTTTTTGGCGGCTTGACCTTCGGTGGCGGCCCGATCGCCAACTATATGAGTCATGCTGTCGTTTCGATGGTCGAGAAGCTGCGCAAGGAAGGCACCAACGGCTTCCTGTTCGCTAATGGCGGTTTTGCGACCGATAACCACTGCATCGTTGTTTCGAACAAGCCCTTGGCCGCGGCGCAATTCCCTCAGAATTTCGATTATCAGGCAGAGGCGGATGCGGCGCGCGAAGCGGTGCCCGAACTCGACAAGGATTATGTCGGTGCAGGCAAGGTGGAAACCTATACGGTATTCTATGGCCGCGACGGGAGCCCCAAGGGCGGTGTCGTGGTCGCACGCACGCCAAGTGGTGACCGCACCCTTGCGCATGTCGATGTGACAGATGGCGCAATGATCGAATTCCTCACGGGCGGTAAAGAAGAACCCGTCGGAACCTCAGGCGCAGTTGTTGTAGATGCCGGTGGCCGCAGGATTTGGGCCCGCGCTTAAGCGGGCTCCTTCACCCTCAGCGTAGCAAGCGCCGCCAGCGCCATCACGGCAGCGGCGAAGGCCATCGTCCAAATGGGTTCGGTCGGGAAGTATGCTTTCAGGATCGAACCCATAACCGTTGCCACCAGCAATTGCGGCACAACGATGAAGACATTGAACAGCCCCATATAAATGCCAAGCTTGCTTTGCGGAAGGCTGGAGGCAAGGATGGCGTAAGGCATTGCGAGGATCGATGCCCAGGCGATGCCGATGCCTATTTCGGCGAGCAACAGCATGTGCGGATCCCTGATGAACAGGAAGGCTGCAAAGCCTGCCGAACCGGCGAGCAAGCAGGCCATATGCGTATTCACCTTGCCGAACCTTTGAGCCAGTTTGGGAAGCAGGAACAAAGCGGCAAGGGCAGCGACGCCGTTGTAAACGGCAAAGAGGATGCCGACCCAATTACCACCTTCATTATAGGCCGCCGATGCGGGGTCGCTTGAGCCAAAAGCATATTGGGCGACAACCGGCGTCGTGTAGATCCACATGATGAACAGGGCCGACCAACTGAAAAATTGCGCCAATGCAAGTTTCTTCATGATTTCGGGCATTCCCGAAAAGTCGCCGACAATATGGCTGAGCATATTGTTGTCGCGCCCGCTCTTCGCCAGCTGGATGGCAATGAGGCTGGCGAAGCCATAGCCTGCCATCAGAGCAGCGAGCAGATAGACTTCTTTCTCCAGACCCATGAAAGAAACGAGCATCGCGACGCCAGCGCCTGCGGCAATCCACACCAGCGCTGAAACGGGGGAACGCGCGGCGAGGGCGCGAATGGTTGAGCTATCGCTGTCGGCACTGTCCTGCCCGAATGCACGCAATTCGTCGGGGCTGTATTCTTGCGTGCTGAAGACGGTCCACAATACGGAAAGCAGGTAGATCAAGCCGCCAAACCAGAAACTGTATTTGACGGTATCCGGGATCCCGCCGCCCGCCACTTCGTTGGCGACCCCCAGATGATCAAGCACCCAAGGGAATATCGAACCGACGACAGCGCCTGCACCGATAAAGGCAGTTTGCAGCGAATAGCCGGCTGTGTGCTGGTCCTTGCGGAGCATGTCGCCGACAAAAGCGCGGAACGGCTCCATCGAAACGTTGATCGAAGCATCAAGTATCCAGAGCATAACCGCGGCAAACCATAGGGCAGGGGCAAGCGGCATTACGAACAACGCCAGTGAAGCCATGATCGCGCCAGCAAGGAAATAGGGACGGCGACGGCCGAGTTTACCCAACCATGTCCGGTCGCTCATATGGCCAATGACAGGTTGCACCAGTAATCCTGTGAGAGGCGCCGCAATCCACAGGGCGGTTAGGTTATCGAGGCTTTCACCCAAGGACTGAAAGATGCGCGACATGTTGGCATTTTGCAGGGCAAAGCCAATCTGAATGCCGAAAAAGCCGAACGAAATATTCCAAAGACCCCAAAAGCCTTGACGCGGCTTTTCCATAACCCTCTCCCGATTATCTTTTGCTGCAACTTGGCAGCGAATTGGCAGGGCGGCAATATTTCGGGCAGCGCGATACTGTTACGTATACGAATACGTAGGGCTCAATGTGCTCCGCAGGATTTGCGGACCACAAGCTTCGCCGGAAGCGTATAACTTTCAGCGCTCTTGCCCTCTATCAACTTCAACAATGTGTCGACCAGAACTTCTCCAGCAGTGCGATAGTCCTGCTGCACCGTCGTCAACGGCGGATGAGCAAGGCTGGCTGCAGGAATGTCATCGAAGCCGATAACCGCAATATCGCCCGGGATAGTCGAACCGGCAGCTTCGATTGCCCTGATGGCACCTATCGCGATCAGGTCGCTCGCAGCAAAAATAGCGTCGAACCTGACGCCGCTGTTGATCAGTTGCTGCGCAGCATCAAAGCCAGACTGCTCGGTATTGAAGGCATCGACCTGCAAGTCGCCCGATATGTTCAGCCCTGCGGCAAATATGGCATTGCGTGCTCCCAAATATCTGTCCCGGAATTCGGGGTAGTGATCAGATGCATCGCCAAGGAAGGCGATATTTTTACGACCATGCGCGATCAGATGCTCCGCGGCCGATCGACCACCATCCATATTGTCGCAGCCGATTGTCGTACCCATTTCGTCCTGACCGCCGACCAGTCCCCAGCGAACGAAATGCGTGCCCTGCTGGACAAGCTGCTCCAGCTTGGGCTGATATAGCTCGTAATCGCCATAGCCGAGCAGGATGATGCCATCGGCCTTGCGGCTGTCTTCATAATCGACATGCCAGTTGGCCGAGAGCTGCTGAAAGGAAATCAGCAGGTCGTGATTTCTTCTCGCCGCAGTGCGCGTGATCGACGCCAGCATCGAAAGGAAGAAGGGGTTGATCCCGGTTTCGTCCGGCGTAGGATCTTCGAAGAAGAGCAACGCTAGCGTGTTCGACCTTTGCGTCCTCAGGCTCGATGCGTTCTTGTCGACTTTATAGTTCAGTTGCTGCGCGATGGCCTCGATGCGTTTGCGCGTTTGCTCTGAAACCGAGGGGCTGCCGCGCAAGGCGCGCGATACCGTAGGCTGCGAAACGCCAGCGAGTTGCGCGATATCGAACGATGTCGGCTTATGTGGTGGCATATGGCGTGCCCGGCTCTCCTGCAACAATCCTTAAGCGCGGCGTTGCATTCGTGCAACGACGTTACTGCATAATTCTGAATACGTATGTGAATATCTGTCATTTGGCATGCGCACCGTAGTATTTGTTCATCGATGGCCAAACTGGGTGGCCATGCACTTTAGGTTGCAACAAAGCGGCGCAGCAACGACTGGGTCGCAAAAGAGGGGATACAGGATGTCTGCTTCGTGGAACACGAATGAAGTACGTGCGCGCCTTGCGCATTCGACCAGCGCGACCGCGCTGGCCTTTGCAGTTTTTGCTGCGCTGCCGGGTGCAGCATATGCACAGGATGCGGCTGAAGATGTTGCAACTGAAGAAGATGCAATCGTCGTTACCGGCTTCCGTGCGGCGTTGGAAAATGCTGTTGCTGAAAAGAAAAATGCTGAACAAATCGTCGAAACGGTTTCCGCGGAAGATATCGGCAAATTGCCTGACGCATCCATTGCGGAATCCATTGCGCGCTTGCCGGGCCTCACGTCGCAGCGCCTAAACGGTCGTTCTGCTTTCATCTCAATCCGCGGCTTTGGTCCGGACCTTTCTCAGACCCTGCTCAACGGACGCGAACAGACATCGACCGGCGACAACCGCGCGGTTGAATTTGACCAGTACCCCTCCGAAATGGTCAGTCAGGTCAATGTCTACAAAACGCCTTCCGCGAACATCATTGGCCAGGGTCTTGTCGGCACCGTCGATATCCGGACCGCCCGCCCGTTGGAAACCGGCAAACGCGTTCTAGCTGTTGGCGTCAAAGGAAGCCTCACCGATCTCGGCAAGCTGAACGCCGGGTCGAATGACAAGGGCTATCGCGTCAACGCAACCTATATCGACCAGTTTGGCGGCGATACTGTCGGCATTGCGCTCACTGCGAACTATGTCGATGAATCCTATCAGGTTCAGGAATATAATGCATGGGGATATAATGATTTTGCCGGCAATCGCTTGATCGGAGGTAACAAATCGTTTGTTACTTCGACCAATCTACGTCGTTTGGGCCTTGGCGGCACATTGCAGGGCGACCTGTCGGATAACGTCCGTCTGACTGCCGACCTGTTCTATTCGAAATTTGATGACGACATCATCAAGCGCGGCATCGAGCTCCCATTGTCGAGCGCGTTTGGCTGGACCGCTGCGGGTATCAACCCGGGTTACACTGTGGAAGATGGCCATATCGTCAATGGCACGTTCACCGATATCGAAGCGGTTGTGAACAACCACAAGCTGGTTCGTTCGGCAGACTTGTTCTCGAGCGGTCTAAATGTCGACTGGGATATCGGCAATGGCTGGAATGCGACTTTTGATTGGGGCACTTCGCGCACCGACCGCAACGAGCTGATATTTGAATCCAATGCCGGTACAGGCCGTGGCCAGGGCGTTGGCGCCCGCGACACCATCGGTTTCACGCAAAGCACTTCGGGCACCGTTTTTAACCCGACGCTTGATTATTCCGACCCGAACCTGATCCGTCTGACCTCACCCATGGGCTGGGGTGGCATCGCTGGTGGTCAGGATGGCTATTATAATGATCGTATCGTAGATGACGAACTGTCGACGGTCCGCTTCGATCTTGAAAAGGAACTGGACGGTTTCTTCTCCGCGGTCCGTGCAGGTGTTGCGTTTAACGACCGCAAGAAGTCGCTTTATGCCGATGAATATTTCGTCGTGCTCGCGAGCGGCGCTGCCGATCTGCGCGTTCCTGACCAATATCTGTTGCGTCCAACCAATCTGAACTATCTCGGCCTTGGGCCGGTAATCAGCTATGATCCGCAGGAACTGCTGGAAGGCGGCATTTACCGCTTGGTACCGAATGCAGTTCAGGATGTGATTTCGAAAAATTACGTTGTGGAGGAAGAGCTTCTCACCGGCTATCTGCAGGCAGCCATTGATACCGAACTGGGTTCGAACCAGTTGACCGGTAATGTGGGCGTTCAGGTCATCAAGACCGAGCAGAGCAGCTCAGGCGCATTGTTCTTCAGCGGCGTCGCAACGCCAACCACGCTGGGTGCGAACTATACAGATTGGCTGCCGAGCTTGAACCTATCGCTGCGCACACCAAGCGATTTTGTCTTCCGCGTTGGCCTTGCCCGCGAAATCCAACGCCCGCGTATGGACCAGATGCGTGTCTCTATCGGCTATGGCGTCGATCGCAGCGGCACGACGCCGATCATCCGTGGTAGCGGTGGCAATCCCTTCCTGAAACCGATCCGTGCCAATGCGGCCGATCTGACCGTTGAAAAATATTTCGGCACCAAGGGCTATGTGGCCGCCCAGCTCTTCTACAAGAAGCTGCTGAATTGGATCTACAATGCCGAGTTCGAATTCGACTATTCGGGCTTCCCGCTGGGTGCCGAAGTCGTTCCGTCGCGCATTGGTACGCTGAACGCACCTCTGAACGGTGATGGCGGCAAGATCTATGGTATCGAACTGGCGGGCACTCTGCCGTTTGAAACATTGACCCCTGCGCTTGAAGGTTTCGGTGTGACAGGCGGTGTATCTTATACCAAGAGCAAGCTGCGCCCTGCTCCGGGCCAGCCTTATGGCGACATTGACGGCTATTCGCGCTGGGTTGCCAACGGTACGGCCTATTTCGAAAAGAATGGTTTCAGTGCCCGTGGTAGCGTCCGTTACCGTTCGACCTTCCAGGGTGAACTGTCTGGCTTTGGCGGCAACCGCGTCCGTCGCCGTGCACGCGGTGAAATGATTGTCGACGCACAGCTCGGCTATGACTTCCAGCCTGGAAGCAGCCTTGAAGGCCTGTCACTGTTCATTCAGGGCCAGAACCTGACGAATGAGCCTTTCTCAACGATTAATCCGGGCGCTCCGCTCGAAGTCATCGATTATCAGACCTACGGCCGCCGTTACCAGGCTGGCATCACCTTCAAGTTCTGATACCTAAGCTTTGGGGACGCTGCCATAGGCGGCGTCCCCTTCATTTTCGGGCCCTGGCGGCTCCGTGAACGAGGCAGGCAGGACCGATGCGCATAGTCATTGTTGGAGGCGGATCTGCAGGCTGGATGGCAGCAGCAGCGCTATCGCGGCTGCTGACGCCGGAATGGAAGATAACCCTCGTCGAATCTGATCAAATTGGCACAGTCGGTGTCGGTGAGGCAACAATCCCGCAGATATTGCTGTTCAACGGCGCGTTGGGCATCGATGAGAATGAATTTTTGAAAGCGACCAAGGGCACGTTCAAGCTCGGCATTGAATTTGAAGGCTGGCGTGCACCAGGCCAGCGCTACATGCATGCCTTCGGTCAGGTTGGACGCGATTTGGGTTTGATTCCGTTCCATCATTATTGGTTGCAAGCAAAGGCGCGAGGCACGGCCAAATCTCTCGGTCATTACAGCATCTCGGAATGCACTGCCCGCGCAAACCGTTTCTCTCGCACCGATCCGCTACCGCAGGCGCCTTTGGGAGCGCCCGCCTATGCCTATCATTTTGACGCCGGGCTTTATGCTGCGATGCTGCGCAAATTTTCCGAAGCCCGCGGTGTTGTCCGCCACGAAGGCCGGATAGTCGACGTGCAACTGGATGGCGAAAGCGGGGCAGTTGCTGCGATCAAACTCGAAAGCGGTGAAATGGTCGAGGGCGATCTTTTCATCGACTGTTCCGGTTTTCGCGGCTTGTTGATCGGCGATGCTGTCGGTTCGGAATATGTCGACTGGTCGAAATGGCTACCGTGTAACCGGGCACTTGCGGTGCCTTGCAAATCTGCAGAAAAACTGTTGCCTTATACGCGGGCGATCGCGCGTGAGGCAGGCTGGCAATGGCGCATTCCGTTGCAGCATCGCATCGGCAATGGTTATGTCTATTGCAGCGACCATATCGATGATGACAGCGCGGCGGCGACGCTGCTTGCCAATCTCGACGGTGAACCGCTGGCTGACCCAAAGCCTATCCGCTTCACGACTGGTTATAGACGGCATTTCTGGAAGAAAAATGTGGTTTCATTGGGGCTCTCCTGCGGATTTCTCGAGCCGCTGGAATCGACCAGCCTCCATCTTGTCCAATCGGGTATAAAGCATCTGATCGACCTGTTGCCAGCAGGCGGCATCGCTGGGGCAGAAGTGGAACGTTTCAACCGCCAGATGACGTTCGAGTTTGAAACAATTCGCGATTTCCTTGTGTTGCACTATTGGGCGAACGGCCGCAATGAACCATTTTGGCAGGCCTGCCGTAATCTTGAGCTGCCCGACAGCCTACAGCACAAATTGGAACTCTTCAGATCGAGCGGCCGCCTGTTTCGTTACAATGAAGAGCTATTCACCGAGACTGGATGGTTGCAGGTATTGATCGGGCAGGGAATTGAACCTGCCTCTTGCCATCCGCTTGCCAATGCACCCGGTGATCACGCGGTCGATAAATATCTCGCGTCTATCGAAGAGGTTATTGCCGCTAAGACCCGGCTAATGCCTGAACATTCCGACTATATACGCCAAAATTGTTCTTCCGGGGAATTATGATGCGCAGACTGCTCCTCTCGGCGGCTTTGGCTGCGACTGCTGTCACGCCGCTTTCTGCGCAGTCCTTCCGTGATCGTTTGCCGGAGGATGAAGTCATCTATTTCGTCTTGCCTGACCGCTTCGCCAATGGCGATCCGAATAACGATACCGGCGGCATCAAAGGCGACAGGATGAAGCATGGCTTCGACCCTACGCATAAGGGCTTCTATCAAGGTGGCGACCTGAAAGGCCTGACGGATCGGCTCGATTATATCCAGTCGCTGGGTATGACCGCGATCTGGTTTGCACCCATTTTCAAGAACAAGCCCGTGCAAGGCGGGGTTGGTCAGGAAACCGCTGGTTATCACGGCTATTGGGTGACCGATTTCACCTCGGTTGATCCCCATTTCGGCACCAATGCAGAGTTCAAAGCCTTTGTCGACGCTGCTCACGCACGCGGGATGAAGGTCTATATGGACATCATCACCAACCATACGGCCGATGTCATCCAGTATAAGGAATGTCCAACGTCGGCCTGCGCCTATCGCAGTCGTGCCGATTTCCCCTATTCACGCCGCGCCGCTGACGGGGCCGAGATCAATAAGGGTTTCGAAGGCGACAGGGTACGCACGGCGGACAACTTTGCCAAATTGACCGACATGAATTTCCCCTACACCCCAGCCGTCCCCAAGGCGGAAGCCAATGTAAAGGTACCCGCCTGGCTCAACGATGTGCGCTATTACCACAATCGCGGCGACACCACCTTTCGCGGCGAAAATAGCACGATGGGTGATTTTGTAGGGCTCGACGACCTCTATACCGAAAATCCGCGCGTCGTGGACGGGTTCATCGAAATCTATGGATCGTGGATCGACAAATTTGGCATTGATGGCTTCCGTATCGATACTGCCAAGCATGTGAACCCGGAATTCTGGCAGAAATTTGCTCCTGCGATCCTCGATCGGGCCAAAGCGAGGGGAATTCCTAACTTCCACATATTCGGCGAAGTTGCGAACGAAGGTGTCAACGTTCACGAACAGGCTTTCTACACCCGCGTTGCGGGCCTTCCTTCGGTGTTGGACTTCGCTTTTCGCCGCGCCGCGATCGAAGCGGTCGGCGGTCGGCTTGGTACCGATGTGTTCAACCAGTTGACCGAAGCCGACGCGCTCTATGCCGAAACAACCAACGGCGGAAAACGGTTGCCGACATTTTTGGGCAATCATGACAATGGGCGGTTTGCTCGCGAAATGCGTATGGCGAAACCACAGGCGGACGACACAGAAATCCTGAAGCGTGTTCAGCTTGGTCATGCGTTGATGTTTACTATGCGCGGCGTACCCACCATTTACTCGGGCGATGAACAAGGCTTTGCTGGCGACGGCAATGATCAGGATGCGCGCGAAACACTGTTCGCATCGAAGGTTGCAGTCTATCTCGACAACAAGCTTGTGGGAACGCAGTCGAACCATAGCCGCGATAATTTCAGCCAGTCACATCCGATCTATTCGACCATAGCCAAGCTGGCTGAGGTGAGGGTGAAGCACAGCGCGTTGCGGCGCGGCACACAGATTATCCGCAACTATTCGGATAAACCGGGGCTGTTGGCTTTTTCGCGCATTGACGCGGAAAGCGGGCAGGAAATCCTGGCGGTATTCAACACATCGACCGAGGTCCTGAAAGCCAATGTCGAAGTCGAAACGACAGCGACCGGATTTGATGCACTAATTGGAAAATGTCCTGCGGCAACGCGGGTGCCGGGTTCGGCTGCGTTCGAAATCGCGCCGCTCGACTATGCGATTTGTCTCGTAAAATGAACGATATGCAAAAAATAAAAGGTTCAACACAATTTCGCGCAGCTTGGTGGCGCGGCGCTGTTATCTATCAGATCTACCCTCGGAGCTTTGCCGACAGCAATGGCGATGGGGTAGGGGATTTACCCGGTATTACAGCAAGGCTCGATTATGTCGCTTCGCTTGGCGTCGATGCGATCTGGTTGTCGCCATTCTTTACCTCGCCGATGCGGGATTTTGGCTATGATGTCGCCGATTATTGTGATGTCGATCCCATCTTTGGAACGCTGGCCGATCTCGATGTGTTGATTGAAAAGGCGCATGGCCTTGGGCTAAAAGTCATTATCGATCAGGTGTATTCGCATACTTCGGATCAGCATGCCTGGTTCGCGGAAAGCCGGTCGTCGCGCGACAATCCAAAGGCGGATTGGTATGTCTGGGCCGATCCGAAGGCTGATGGTTCGCCGCCGAATAACTGGCAGTCGGTTTTCGGCGGTCCGGCATGGACCTGGGATGCCCGTCGTGGTCAATATTATATGCACAATTTCCTGCGCGAACAACCGCAGATGAATGTGCACAATCCGGAAGTGCAAGAGGCATTGCTCGGGGTTGCCAAATTCTGGCTTGATCGCGGTGTCGACGGTTTCCGCGTGGATGCGATTAATTTTGCCATGCATGATCTGGAGCTGCGGGATAATCCTCCGGCACCTGCGGGAAATGGCATTCGTACCAGACCCTTTGATTTCCAGTTGAAAGTGCACAACCAGTCGCATCCCGATATTCCGGCTTTTGTTGCGCGCATCCGCGCTTTGACCGATCGATATCCCGATCGGTTTACGGTGGCAGAAGTGGGCGGGGCGGAACCCGATCGCGAAATGAAGGCGTTCACCGCAGGCGACGCCCATTTCAACAGCGCCTATGGTTTTGATTTTCTATATGCCGACAAGCTGACCCCCGCACTAGTTCGGGAAGCGCTGGAAAACTGGCCGGCAGAGGAGGGGATTGGTTGGCCTAGCTGGGCCTTCTCCAACCACGATGCACCGCGCTGGATCAACCGATGGGCGCCGGAAGGTGCGCGGGATGTTTATGCGCGCATGGTGATGCTGTTGTTCCTGTGTCTTCGCGGGAATGCGATTATCTGGCAAGGTGAGGAACTTGGGCTCACGCAGGTCGACATTCCATTTGATCGACTGCAGGATCCGGAAGCTATCGCCAATTGGCCGCTTACCCTTTCGCGCGACGGAACGCGCACGCCGATGCCATGGAAAGCAGATGCGCCACACTGCGGGTTTTCAGATCATACGCCATGGCTTCCGCTCGGAGCCGATCATGCTGCATTGGCGATCGACCAGCAGGAAAAATTGTCCACCTCGATGCTCAACGCAACAAGGGATTTTGTCTCACTGCGTCAGTCCAACGAGGCTTTGCGGAGCGGCGACATACGCATAATCGAGGCGCAGGACAGCATTCTCGTCTTTGAACGAAAGGGTGCGCAGCAGACGCTTCTGTGCGTTTTCAATTTGGGCAGTAGCAGCATAAACTGGACACCCGAACAGCCTGATAAATGGCGGATAATCGAGACGCTGAATGCCGCGGATCGATGGGAAATTGGCGCTTATGGCGCTGTCGTTGCAGAAGCTATTATCTGATATGAATTGTGCGATGCGTATTCTGATCAACTTTTTTTGCCTGTTACTGGTTTCACTCGCTGGAACGGCTGCCGAAGCGCGCATCGTCAAGCTAGAGAATTTCCCTTCCTCCTTTGTTCAACCGCGCAACATCAGCATATTGCTGCCCAAAGACTATGATGTTTCCAAGCGTCACTATCCCGTAATCTATATGCATGACGGCCAGAACTTGTTCGAGCCCGGCTATGCTTATGGTGGTCAGGAATGGGGTATAGACGAGGCCATGTCGGGCATGAAGCGGCAGGCAATCATTATTGGCGTCTGGAACACCAGTTTGCGTGGACGTGAGTATCTACCGGCAAAAGTTGTTGCACATCTGCCTGCAGACCTCCGTCAGCGGATTGAAAAGGTGCATGGCGGGGTATCGCTGGCCGATAACTATCTTCGCTTTCTGGTCGAGGAATTGAAGCCCTACGTTGATAAAAACTATCGAACGAAACCAGGCCTGCGTTCAACTTCGCTAATGGGATCGAGCATGGGCGGGTTGATCTCGCTCTATGGAATGGGCGAATATCCAAAGGTGTTTGGAAATGCTGCAGCGCTGTCGATCCACTGGCCTCTCGCAGACCCCACCAAGGTACAGGACCATGAGATCGACCTGATAACAGGGGCTTACGGACAGTGGCTTAAATCCAGCAGAATGCGGCCGGGAAAAAACCGATACTACACTGATCATGGAACATTGAACCTTGATGGTTTTTACCGCCCGTACAGCACGCGAATGGACATGATTTTTTCCAACGCCGGTTGGCGGCAGGGTGCGAATTGGAGCAGCCGGATATTTATCGATACCGATCACAATGAAGCTGCCTGGCGTCAACGAGCAGAAATTCCGCTGACCTTCCTGCTCAACCCTGTGAAATGACCCAAGACGGTCGTCTTACCCTGCACATTTTGGGAGGCGGTATCGCTGGCTGGATGGCGGCATGCTTGCTCGCACAGCGCTGGCCGCAACATAAAATCACCGCCATCGAATCTCCCGATATTGGCATCATTGGCGTCGGTGAAGGGTCGACCCCGCAGTTGCGCGCATTTTTCCAATCGCTTGGGATAAGCGAAGGCGAATGGATGCCTGCATGCAACGCAACCTACAAAACGGGAATCAGTTTTCACGGCTGGTCCAGCGCACCGGGGTTTGAAAGCTATTTTCACCCTTTCCACACCGAACTTGACCATCACACTGCCCAGCATTTCTTTTTTCACACGCGGGCGCGGCGGACGGGACGCGATGTTTGGGCACATCCTGACCGTTTCTTTTTGTCCAGCCGATTGGCATATGAGCGCCTGGCGCCGGTTCCGAATGAAAACTTCCCGTTTGATATCGCTTATGGCTATCATTTTGATGCGCAACTCGTCGGAGCATTTCTAAGGGAATTTGCGACAGGAAAGCTCGGTGTACAGCATATCAGCCGAACGGTAGACAGCGTTGAAGTCGATGATGGAGGGAATGTAGCAGCGCTGCTGCTTGAAGGCGGCGATCGTTTGGCGGCGGATTTCTTTATCGACTGCAGCGGTTTCCGCTCAACGATTTTGCAGGCGGCATTGGGTGAGTCCTTTTGCTCATTTGGTGACAATCTTTTCAATGACCGCGCGTTGGCGCTGCCGACACCCAATGATACAGACGATATTCCGTGTGAAACGCGTGCTACAACATTGTCCGCTGGTTGGGCATGGCGGATCCCGCTGACCAATCGCGCAGGCAATGGTTATGTTTATTCAAGCCAATTCATCAGTGATGATGATGCCGAAGCTGAATTGCGCGCGCATCTTGGCTTACTCGACACTGATGTTCCAGCCCGAAGATTGAAAATGAACGTGGGTCGGGTAGCGCGAAGCTGGGTTGGCAATTGTCTTGCGGTGGGGTTGAGTCAGGGCTTTATCGAGCCGCTCGAAGCAACTGCGTTGCACATCGTGCAGGCGACCGTCGAGGGATTTGCTGATTCATGGGAATCGGCTGATTTTACCCCGTCAAACCGCGACGTGTTCAACGAACGGATAAATGCGCGTATTGATGGTATCCGGGATTATATCGTCGCACATTATCGCATGAATTCGCGCAAAGATGGAGATTATTGGCGTGCGAACGCCAATAACGAAAACTTGTCAGATTCGTTGAAAGAATTGATGACTTGCTGGTTTCAAGGTGGCGAATTGGACGCCGAAATCAAGCGGCAGGACATTTCACGCTATTACGCGCCACTCTCATGGCATTGCTTGTTCGCAGGTTATGGCGTGTTTCCGGAACAATCCAGGTTGTACCAACCGGAAGCGGACTTACCCGTGGCGGACATGTCCAAGATCGACGATTTTATCCGACGATGTGCGTTGAATTTTCCGGCGCATGATATTGTGCTTGAAAGAATGCAAAGAGGCACTTTTGTATAGCATGCGGAACAAGGCCCCATTTTCGGAAATCGGTTCTTCAATTCGATTTTAAAGCTTGGTTGGTCGCGAAGTTTTAAGCTGAAATACAAATGCGGCAGATCGAACTCCAGATTCGTGAAGGCAAAATCGGCTCTTATTTGACTTATTTGGACAGTTAACCACTTTTTATCCTTGCCACTATGCAATTTGTGCTATGAACAAAGTGCCGGTTGGGGTGGCCAGGCACAAGGTCGCATAAGGAGCGAAATGGCTACCTATAACCCCATATCCGAGGGATCGCCTCGATTGGCTTTGGATTTTTCTACGCCCCAATTCGGTTCCGGCGACCAGTTCGGTTTGCCGATTGTTGGGCGGCATTTTGAAGAAATCTTGGTGCGGCACGATAAAGCCGATCAGATGTTCTGGTGTTTCATGAACCAGCGCGGAAGGCCCAGCTACACCTATAGTCTTGGTGCCGAGGTTCAGGAGGTTCAGGACTGGATCGCGGACAATTATGCCCGCCCTGCGAATGGCGGCCCAGACGATCTTCGTTATTTTATCTGCGGCTCAAAGACGCCCGGTATATACAATCTGGGCGGTGACTTGCGGCATTTCGCGGAGTGTATTCGAACACGTGACCTCGCTGCAATGCGCAAATATGCTGAAACCTGTGTGCGAATGCAATTTGCCAACGCAAATGCATTCGGAGCGCCGATCATCACGATGGCGCTCGTGCAAGGTGACGCTTTGGGCGGGGGCTTTGAGCACGCGCTGGCGTTCGACATTTTGGTTGCGGAACGTAGTGCGCGCCTTGGATTGCCCGAGATTGTGTTCAATCTTTTCCCCGGAATGGGAGCCTATAGTTTTCTGCTGCGCCGGGTCGGTCGCAAGATGGCAGAGCAATTCATTCTTGAAGGTAAAATCTATAGCGCTGAGGAATTATACGAACTCGGAATTGTAGATATCCTGGCTGAAGACGGGCAGGGCGAAGCGGCCATTGTCGATTATTGCCAGCGCAACCGGAACCGCTTTGCCGCTGAACGTGCTGTCTACCGCGCGCGCCGTGTTGCCAATCCCGTGGAACTGGACGAATTGATGCGGATTACGACGATCTGGGCAGAAACTGCCATGACGTTGACTGATGCCGACGTTCGCAAGATGGAGCGTCTGGCGGATGCGCAAGAGCGCCGTATCCGGAGGACTTTGTCTCCGATTTAGTTGGATTTGGCGCTGGCGGCCGGAAATGCGTTCATCGAAGTCAATTCGCTTTTTGCGCGATCAAGTTCCTGTTTAACCTGAGCGAAGTAATTCGGGCCTTTTGCGCTGAAATCGGCTTCGGTGATTTTCTCCAATTTGCTGCAAAGGGCGGCCAACTGCAGTGCGCCGATATTATTGGATGCGCTTTTGAAAGCATGGGCAGCGAAACGGAAAAGTGCCGGATCGTTTGTGTCGAGCGCGCGTTGCATGGTCGCGCTGCTGTCGGTTGAATCTTCAACAAAACCCTCGATCATACTTGTGATAAAGACTGCATCGCCAATCGAAGACAGATAGTCGAGGTGGCCTTCATCGATGGCTTGATTCTGCCCTGAAGAAGAAAGATCGCGTTTCAAAGGCACCACAATCTGCAGCGGGTCCTGTTTGATGTCTGGAAGTAGCGTCTCGGGCGCGGGACCACAGCATTTTTCGATTGTCTCTAGAAGCAATGCCGCATTGATTGGCTTGGTAAGGCGCAAATCCATACCTGCACCAAGACAACGGGTTTCGGTCTCGGTTGTGGCGTCGGCCGTTACACCTACAATCGGCAAATGCGCTCGGTTGCCCTCAATTTGACGCCACATGCGGCAGGCATCGATACCATTCAAACGCGGCATATTGACGTCGAGCAAAAGGATGTCGAATTTTTCCTTTTCGAGGATTTCCAACACCTCATCGCCGTCGCAAACCTGCGTGACCTTGTGTCCGGCGGCCTCGAGTATGGCAGTCAATATGTTGCGGTTTGTGCGGTTGTCGTCTGCGACAAGAACCGACCGCGGACTGTAATCCGATGGCGTCGCCCTGGTCGAAGCCGATGCGCGTTCGTCAAAATGTGGCTTATGTGCGAAAGAACAGCCAATACGAATAGCGCTTCTGAGCTCGTTAAAGCTGGCATCTACAGGAATTACGGTGGCAAAGGCCGCACGCAGTTCAATTTCGCCAAGGTCTGGCTGCACATCGTGCGATACCAGCACGGCGGCCACTTCGGCCTCTGTAAACAGCTTCCAAACCGGAGATTCCGCATCCAGTTCATTCGCAACCCGGTCATCAATCATGGCAATGTCGAAATCGGCAAGTTTGACCGAATCAAGCGACTGCTCCAGTTCGACCGAACTCCGGCAACTGAGGCTCTTGACCAGATAGTTTCCGGCATTTTGCGCCTTGGCCAGCAACTCATGCTCAAACATTCCGAGCGCCAATACTTTTACAGGCGAGCCTTGTTCACTGTCATAAGCGTTGTTCTCGGCTTCTGCCAACGATACGGGCAATTCGACAAGGAATGTACTACCTTTGCCAATGACACTATCGACCTTGATCTGCCCTCCCACTTGCGTGACCAGTTGGCGGCAAATCGCAAGACCCAGTCCGGTGCCGCCGAAGCGGTTCATCACAGTGTCGTCTGCTTGCTGGAAGGGCTCGAAAATCTTGGCAACGGCGTCGCCCGCAATGCCAATTCCGGTATCGCTAACAGTGAACCACAGGATTGCCTTACCTTCGGCCTCGCGAAGACCCGCATTAACGGAGACAGTACCGGCTTCGGTGAACTTGATGGCATTTCCAGTCAGGTTCAAAAGGATGTTGCGGATTATGTCGGCAGGGCCGTCGACAATCCGGTCGCTCAAAGGTTCGGCTGCAATCTGAAGGCCGATTAACTTATCGTCCGCCCGGACCAGCATAATATCCCGGACCTCCGCCAAAAGGTCGGTAATCCGCAGAGGCCGCATCACGACTTGTGCGGCGTTGCTATCGCTTCGGGCGATTTGAATGAGCTGATCGATGAGGTGCAACAGATGCTCACCGGCGAGCACGCTGGCTTCAACCATGTCGTGCTGGTTCTTGGGCATCGCCATCGCGCGCAGATGGTTGCCATAGCCGATGATCGCGTTGAGCGGTGTGCGCAACTCGTGGCTAACGCTCGCCAGAAAATAGCCTTTCGCCCGGTTGGCCGCTTCGGCAGCCTCTTTTGCGAGTGACAGTTTCTTGATCAGCGTCGAACAATAGGCCGGAATAACAATAAGTGCCAATATCAGACTGATGCCAAGCGTGCGGTTGGGTTCCCAATAGTCAGTCGTAAAAACGACCGTGCTGAAAGCTGCGACTGCCAGAGCCGATGCAATAACAAGATATTTGACGCCAAATCGGAAACCATTGCCCAAAATCACCCAAAGAAACAGAGGGTAGAAGAAGGACATTGTTTCTGCCGAATGCATCATGACGGCAAACGCCATTCCTACATCCAGCAAAATCGCAGCGGTCCAGCGCTTCTCCTGCTTCCAGACATCGGCGCGGCGCATCAGGAATAATGCAGCGTTCAGCGAAAGATAGACGACGAATGCTTCGAGCAGGAACGCATTGTACGAGAGAAAATATACGGCAGTGCCCGCAGTGCTACCCATCACCATGCGGTTCAGCAGGATTTCCTGCTCCGGGGCCAGACTGCCCTTTTTGGGAAGCAGCCGCCTCATGGCTGCGACACCGCAATTGCCGGGCCAAAAATGCCCCGCAACTGATCGACAGTCAGCGAACGGCCGAACAGATAGCCCTGCAATTCATCGCACCCAGAAGCGCGTAGCAACATGCGCTGCGCTTCGGTTTCCACGCCCTCGGCGACGACACGCATATTCAGCGCGTGGGCGAGGTGGCCAATCGTTGAAATGATGGCCCGGTCGGTTGCCGAATGCTCGATGCGGGACACGAACGTCTGGTCGATCTTCAACCTGTTTGCGGGCAAGTCGCGCAGATATTGCAGCGATGAATAGCCAGTGCCGAAATCGTCAATCGAAAGTTCAATGCCATTGTCGCGCAGATTGCGCAGTTGGTTCATTAATTGGCTGCTTTGATCCAGGAGCAATTCTTCGGTAATTTCGACGACCAGTTGTCCTGGCTCAATCTTGTATTGGGCAATCTTGCTCAGAATTTCCTCGCAGAGTTTGCCGGCCTGGAATTGGCGCGGTGACACGTTGATAGCGATGTGCGGGAGCGCGATGCCTTCCCTGTCAAATTCCGAAATCTGGCGGCAAACCGCATCGATTACCCAATGGCCTATCCGGTCAATCAGGCCAGAGTCATTGGCGACGCGCATGAATTCGTTCGGCATCAATCGCCCGCGTGCAGGATGTTGCCACCGCAAAAGGGCTTCCAGACCCGTATAAGAGCCGTTTTGCGCATCAACGATCGGTTGATACTCCAGAAACAGTTCATCATTTTCAATGGCACAGCGCAAGTCCGCCTCAACTCCGGCATTGAACTGGGCAATCTGGTTGAGTTTTGGAGAGAAGAAGCAGTGGCAATTGCGTCCGCTCGACTTCGCTTCGTACATGGCGAGATCGGCAAGTCGCAGCAGTTCATCAGGTAAGTTGCTGTCGTCGGGGATCATCGCGACGCCGATGCTGGCGCCAATTCGCTGATCGGAATCGCCAATTGCGTAATGCTTGCCAATCTGCGCGAGGAGATGGTGGCATTTGCTGCTGACATCTTCGACGCTTTCGACATTTCGGAGGATGATGGCAAATTCATCGCCACCGATGCGTGCTGCCAGTTCGTTTGCGTCCAGTGCGCTGTTGATCCGCTCTGCAACCTGTCGGAGCAAAGTGTCACCAGCCTGATGGCCGCGAGTATCATTGATAACCTTGAACCGGTCCAGATCGACCAACAGCAGCGCGGCTTTGCTTCCGTTCGAGCTACATTCCTCAATTGTCTGCCGCATATGCTCGGCGAGCAGCGCGCGATTGGGCAGTCCAGTCAGCAAATCGTGTAATGCCAGATGCGCGCGATGTTCCTCGGCAAACTTGCGCGCAGTAATATCGACGGCGGAGGTCAGGACGCCGATCACCTGACCATCCTTGTTCAGCAGCGGCGATTTGTTGCAGTGGAAGGTAAGCTGCACACCATCGCTTACAAAAACTTCCTCATAGTTTGGAATGGATTGCGCGCCATCGATGATCAGTGAATTGCGCCGCTGTTCCCGTTCGGCGAGATGCGGTTCAAAGATATCATTGATCGAGTGGCCGACCAGTTGCTCGGTGTCTTTGCCCAGCATGGCAGATTGATAGCTGTTGATGAACAGGATCTTGCCGTTGCGGTCGGTCGCGATGATCATCACCGGCGTTGTATCGATGATCTGCTCAAGCATCGATTTGCCGCCGGTTTGCTCCCGTAGGTCATCGCTGTTTGCCGAGTTCGCGGTTGTGCGGTTTTCGATTTCACGGCGCTTGCGATGTTGCCCGATGAGGAGTTCAGCCCGTTCCTTGAATTCGGAATGGGTGACCGGGCTCTGCAAGAAATCGGTGGCGCCCGCGTCCAGTGCGGCGATGCGGCATTCGCGGTCCTGGCGCGCAGTGATGACAATTGCAGGAATATTGTGGCTGTCGGGCCGACTGCGGATTTGTCTGATGAAATCCGCACCGGTCATTTCCGGCATGCGATAATCGACGATCAGCAGGTCAGCTGTTTCATTTTCCAGCCAAGCAAGCGCTTCCTTTGCGCTTTGAAAACAAACAGATGTGAAACCGGTACCCATCATCGAAACGAACTGCGCGTAAATGCGCAGATTCGTGGCTCTGTCGTCGACGATGACTATGCGTGCATGCATAGTGTTCGCGATAAAGAGGCAACCTCAAGGAATGGTTAACCGTGGAACAGAATGTATCAAAATGGAGCAAATGGTCGGGGAAAGAGGATTCGAACCTCCGGCCCCTGCCTCCCGAAGACAGTGCTC
>NZ_DAOLHN010000043.1:0-27708 GCF_035329025.1 Sphingorhabdus sp.
CTGCTGTTCATCGGCGCGATGGGCAAGTCGGCCCAGTTGGGACTACACACCTGGCTGCCTGACGCCATGGAGGGCCCGACTCCGGTCTCGGCGCTGATTCATGCTGCAACGATGGTGACCGCAGGCGTCTTCATGGTCTGCCGCCTGTCGCCGCTGTTTGAAACCAGCCAGTTCGCGCTCAATGTCGTGACCATCGTAGGCGCGACCACTGCACTGTTTGCGGCGACCGTTGGTCTCGTCCAGACCGATATCAAGCGCGTGATCGCTTATTCGACCTGCTCGCAGCTGGGCTATATGTTCTTTGCCGCAGGCGTTGGCGCCTACAGCGCAGCGATGTTCCACCTGTTCACGCACGCCTTCTTCAAGGCGTTGCTGTTCCTAGGCGCAGGCAGCGTGATCCATGCGATGCACCATGAACAGGACATGCGTTATTATGGTGGCCTCAGGAAACATATCCCGCTGACCTTCTGGGCGATGACCGCGGGCACGCTTGCCATCACCGGTGTCGGCATTGTCGGCATTGGCGGTTTTGCCGGTTTCCATTCAAAGGACGCGATTATCGAGGCGGCTTATGCCTCGACCGCGCCTTGGGGTGGTTATGCTTTCTTCATCGGTGTCTTTGCAGCTTTGCTCACCAGCTTCTACAGCTGGCGCCTCGTCTTCCTGACTTTTTTCGGTAAGCCGCGTTGGGCGCAGTCGGAGCATATCCAGCACGCGGTGCATGACGACCATCATGGCCATGACGACCATGCGCATGACCATCATAGTGCGCATGATGACGGCACAGCCGGTTATCATCCGCATGAAAGCCCATGGCCTATGCTGGTTCCGCTGGGCGTGCTCACGCTGGGTGCCATCGCTGCGGGCTATCTGTTCAAATATGATTTCATCTATGCCGAAGAGGGCGGAACCGCTTTCTGGGCGGCATCGACGCTCTATTTCAACGAGCATCTGATCCACGCGATGCACCATGTGCCGCTTTGGGTGAAGCTGGCTTCGACAGTGGCGATGCTGACCGGCCTGTTCACGGCCTGGATGATGTATATCCGCAAGCCGGGTTCGGCGCAGGCGTTGGCTGGGCATTTCGAGCCGCTGTACAAATTCTTCCTCAACAAATGGTATTTTGACGAACTCTACAACCTGATCTTCGTCAAGCCTGCCTTCTGGTTTGGACGCCTGTTCTGGAAGGGAGGCGACATCGGGATTATCGACCGCTTCGGCCCGAATGGTTCGGCCGCAGCCGTTGGTCTGGGTAGCCGTATCGCCGTCCGCATGCAGTCGGGCTATCTCTACACATATGCGTTGGTGATGCTGCTTGGCCTCGTCGCCGCAATCAGCTGGTTTATGGTGCAAGCGCGATGAACGCCGCCGAACTCCCCATCCTTTCGATCATGCTCGCCGTGCCGATGGTCGGCGCGCTGGCATGTCTGTTTGCCCGCGACGAAATGGCGCGCATCATTGCGTTGACTGCGACCCTGTTCAACCTGCTGCTCGGCGTCTGGCTCTGGGCCAGCTACGATCCGGCAGGCGCACAGTGGCAGTTTGTCGAAAGCGCCGCATTGTTCGGGCCGATTGGCTGGAAACTGGGCATTGACGGCATTTCGTTGCTGCTCATCATGCTCTCGGTCTTCTTGATGCCGATCTGCATCGGCGCAAGCTGGCGCGCGGTGACCGAGCGGGTCGGGCTGTACATGGCAAGCTTCCTGCTGATGGAAACGCTGATGATCGGCGTATTCGCGGCGCAGGATCTGATGCTGTTCTACATCATGTTCGAAGCCGGCCTGATCCCGATGTATCTGATTATCGGTATCTGGGGTGGCAAGGACCGCATCTATGCGTCTTACAAATTCTTCCTCTACACGCTGCTTGGCTCGGTATTCATGCTGCTGGCGATGCTGTGGATGATCCAGCAAGCAGGTACGGCGGATATCCCGACGCTGCTCAACCATGATTTCCCACCCGAGGCGCAGACGATTCTCTGGTTGGCCTTCTTCGCGTCCTTCGCGGTGAAGATGCCGATGTGGCCGGTGCACACATGGCTGCCTGATGCGCACGTGCAGGCACCGACTGCGGGCTCGGTCATCCTGGCTGGCGTGCTGTTGAAGATGGGTGGCTATGGCTTCCTGCGCTTCTCGCTGCCGATGTTCCCCGAAGCCTCTGCGCAATTCATCTGGCTGATCTTCGGCCTGTCGATGGTCGCTGTCGTTTACACCAGCCTCGTCGCGCTGGTGCAGGACGATATGAAGAAGCTGATCGCTTATTCGTCGGTCGCGCATATGGCGATCGTGACGGTTGGCCTGTTCACCTTCAACCAGCAGGGTATCGAAGGCGCCATCATCGTGATGCTCAGCCACGGGCTTGTCTCTGGCGCACTTTTCCTGTGCGTCGGCGTCATCTATGATCGCCTGCACACGCGAGAGATCAGCCGTTATGGCGGCCTCAGCATCAACATGCCCAAATATGCGCTGTTCTTCATGCTGTTTACCATGGCGAGCGTCGGCTTGCCCGGAACCAGCGGTTTCGTGGGTGAGTTCCTGTCGCTGGCGGGGGCTTACAAGGTTTCGACCTGGGCGACGCTGATTGCGACCACGGGTATCATCTTGGGTGCCGGCTATATGCTCTACCTCTATCGCCGCGTCGCTTTTGGTGAGCAGGTGAATGCCGACGCAGCCGCGATGCCCGATCTCGACAACCGCGAATTGTGGCTGTTGGCGCCAATTGCGGCCGCTGTGCTGTGGATGGGCGTCTACCCTGAGAGCTTCCTGGCCCCGATCCGCCGCGACGTTGCGACGATCGTAGACCGCATCGAGCGTGCAGCGCCCGCAGGCGACAGCAAGCTCAAGGAACATGACAAGACGACCGCCAAATATCGCGTACAGGCGCATGGCGGTGAACATGAGAACGCTAAAGTTTCTGGGCCAGAGGGGGCCGCACACTAATGGACCTTTCAACCTCTCTCTATTTGGTCCGCCCGGAGCTGATCCTCAGTTTCTCGAGCCTTGCCCTTCTGCTGATTGCTGCATGGCGGCAGGAAGCCGGTCGTTTGGTCAGTATCTTGTCTGTGGCCGCTCTCGTTGGCGCAGGCGCCTATGCGGTGCACTATCTGTGCGCTGGAACCGATGCATCGGCCTTTGATGGCCTGTATCGCGCTGACGCCTTTGGCAGCTTCGCCAAAATCCTGATTTACTTCGCGGCGGCTATTTCGCTGATGATCGCGCCCAAGGCGCTCGAAAAAATGGGTGCGATGCGCGCCGAATATCCGGTGCTCGTCATCCTTGCCGCGGTCGGCATGGGCGTGATGGTGTCGGCGACCGACTTGCTCACGCTTTATATCGGCCTCGAACTCAACAGTCTCGCGGCCTATGTCCTCGCCAGCTTTGCCCGCAATGATGGGCGCTCGGCAGAGGCAGGGCTCAAATATTTCGTTCTCGGCGCCCTCGCCAGCGGCATTTTGCTGTTTGGCATGTCGCTGCTCTATGGCTTTACCGGGTCGACCAGCTTTGAAACCATTGGCACCGCGATGACGGGCGAACTCAGCATGGGCCTGCTTTTCGGTCTGGTCTTTGTGCTGTCAGGGCTCGCCTTCAAGATCAGCGCCGCACCATTCCACATGTGGACCCCTGACGTTTATGAAGGTGCACCGACGCCGGTAACGGCCTTCTTCGCCAGCGCACCCAAGGTGGCGGCCAGCGCGCTGCTCATCCGTATCGTGGTCGAGGCCTTTGGCAACCAGGTGCAGGCATGGCAGCAGATCGTGATGGTGGTGGCCCTGATGTCGATCATCATCGGTGCAGTCGGTGCGATTGGCCAGCAAAACCTGAAGCGCCTTTTGGCCTATAGCTCGATTAACAATGTCGGCTTCCTCCTGATTGGTCTGGCCGCCGGAACCGAGCAGGGCGTAGCGGCGATGCTGGTTTACCTTGCCATTTATGTCGCAATGACACTGGGCGGGTTCGTCTGCCTGATGCAGTTGAAGGGTCGTGATGGTGAGATGAAGGAAAGCATGGCGGATATTGCCGGGCTCTCGAAAACCCGCCCTGCTCTTGCTGCCATCTTCGCGATTTTCATGTTCAGCCTTGCCGGCATTCCGCCCTTGTTCGGCTTTTATGGCAAACTGGTCGTGTTCAATGCCGCGATAGCTGCGGGTCTGTTCCCGTTGGCGGTTATTGGTATCGCTGCCTCTGTGATTGGCGCCTTCTATTATTTGAAGGTCGTCAAGACGATGTATTTTGACGAGTCTGTTGACGTCATCGACGCCGAAGATGACAAGGTTTTGGGCTGGACTGGCGGGGCACTCGGCTTGGTCGTTTCTCCCTTGGGTTATTTGGCCATCCCGCTTCTCGGAGCGGTAACAGCGCAAGCTGCCGGAGCCTTGTTCTGAGCATTTTGTTCGAGCAGGTAGCACTTACCGGTTCCACCAATGCCGATCTGCTGGCGCGTGCTGCCTCGGGCGCGCCAGAAGGGCTTTGGCTTCGCGCCGACCAACAGGGCGGTGGGCGTGGGCGCATGGGGCGCGACTGGGGCAGCCCAGCAGGCAATCTCTACGCTAGCACTATAATAAGGCTGTCATCCGGCGACCCGCCCCCATCAACCCTCGCCTTTGTCGCGGGTTTGGCTGCCTTTGATACTATAAAGCTGGTCGCGCACGATACAGTCATCCAGCTAAAATGGCCCAATGATGTGTTGTCGGGCCATGGCGAGAAACTGTGCGGGATATTGCTCGAAAGGGCGGGTGACGCGATTATTGCCGGTTTCGGAATCAATCTCCTCTCACACCCGGAAGATATCGGACGCCCCGTCAGCGACCTTCGGGCTTTGGGCGCCAATCCGCCCGAGCCGCAAGCAGTTTGCGAGATATTGGCAGACCAATTCGCGTCGTGGCTGCAAAAATGGCGGCAGCAGCCTTTAGCCAACCTGCTGCGCGCATGGGAAGCAGCCGCACATCCCAAGGGCACGGCCCTGCGCGTCAGTCTGCCTGACGGTGAGCAGATTGACGGGCTTTTTGCGGGTCTCAGCGACGATGGTGCGCTCAGCCTGCGCTTGGCGGAGGGCGCAATTCGTGCCATTCACGCCGCCGATATATTCCTGATTTGATAAGGACAGCGTCATGCTTCTCGCGGTCGATAATGGTAACACCAACGTCAAATTCGCTCTGGTAGATGAGGCTGGCGAAATTGTGCAGCGCTGGCGGATTGCCACCGACGCGCGGCGCACCGCGGATGAATATGCCGTCTGGCTTGACCAGTTGCTGCAGATGGAGGGGCATAAGCGCAGTGACATCGATGCGGTCATCATCGCGACCGTTGTTCCGCGTGCGCTGCACAATCTTCAGGTTCTCAGCCAAAAATATTTCGGCATTGATGCTCTGGTTGCCGGGCGTGAGCCGGTCAGCTGGGGCATTGCGCTGAAGGTCGATGAACCACGCGCTCTGGGCGCGGACCGCGCGGTCAATGCGATTGCAGCTCAAGCGCTCGAGCCCGGTATCGACAAGATAGTCATCAGCTTCGGTACCGCGACAACCTTCGATCACATCGGTACCGAAGGATCCTATCTAGGCGGCAGCATAGCCCCGGGCATCAACCTGTCGCTCGACGCGCTCTATAATGCCGCCGCCATGCTGCCGCGCATCGCGATTGAACCGCCGCCGTCGCAGAGCGTTATCGGTCGCGATACGGTGGGGCAGATGCAGATCGGCATTTATTTTGGCTATGTCGGGCTGATCGAAGGTCTGCTTGGGCGCATGAAGGCGGAGATTGGCAGACCGGTGAAAGTCATCGCTACCGGCGGGCTGGCAGCACTTTTCCAGCAGCACAGCCATCTATTTGACAGGGTTGAACCCGATTTGACACTGCGCGGGCTTGCCAAGCTCTATGCAAACCGCGAAGGCGGGGCATGACAACTCCTAAAAATGAACTTTTGTTCCTCGCCCTTGGCGGGTCGGACGAAATCGGCATGAATGCCAATCTCTATGGCTGCCAGGGCAAATGGATCATGGTCGATCTTGGCGTAACCTTTGGCCATGAGGATTATCCGGGCATTGATCTGATCATGCCTGATCTGGAATTCATCGAAGACCGCAAGGCGGACCTGCTGGGTATCATTCTGACCCACGGACATGAAGATCATATCGGTGCCGTACCCTATTTTGCCGCTGATCTTGGCGTGCCGCTTTATGCGACGCCATTTACGGCTGCGCTGATCAAAGGCAAACTTGATGAGCAGGGCATAGCTGACGAAGTAGATCTGAACATTGTGCCAATGGAGGGTCAGATCAATCTCGGTCCGTTCGATATCCGCTTCGTTCCGCTCGCGCACTCCATCCTTGAAATGAGCGCGCTGGTTATCGATACGCCCTTTGGTAAGGTCTTTCACACTGGAGACTGGAAACTCGACGAAACCCCCGTCATCGGCACGCCTGCTAGTGCTGAACAACTGACGGCGATTGGCGACGAGGGCATCCTTGCGATGGTCTGCGATTCAACCAATGTCTTTAACGACAAGGCCAGCGGTAGCGAAGCGAGTGTCCATTCTGATCTACTCAAACATGTGACTGAGGCGCGGGGCAGGGTGGTTGTGACCACTTTTGCCTCAAACTCAGCCCGCCTCCAGACGCTAGCTGATGTCGCGCGCGAAGCTGGGCGCAAACTTTGCTTTGCGGGCCGGTCGCTCCACAAAATTGTCGAAGCCTCTCAATCAACGGGTTATCTCAAAAACCTGCCGGAAACGGTTGATATGGAGGCTGTCGATGCCTTTCCGCGTAACCAGGTGATGGTGGTCGCGACCGGTGGTCAGGGGGAAGCGCGCGCGGCGTTGGCCCGCATCGCAGAAGGCAATCACCCGGTGAAACTGGAAGAGGGCGACACCGTCATTTTTTCTTCAAAGCAGATTCCCGGCAACGAAATGGCTATCGGGCATGTGATGAACCAATTGGCACGCCGGAACATTATCATGGTGACCGAAAAACAGGCGCATGTGCATGTATCCGGACATCCCGGCCGCAATGAGTTGGCGAAGCTCTATGAATGGGTCCGGCCTGAAATCCTGGTGCCCGTACATGGCGAGCGTCGCCATATGGCTGAACAAGCCCGTTTTGGGCAATCGCTGGGAATTCCGAAGACTATTGTGCAGTCAAATGGTGATGTAATCCGCCTCGCGCCTAAAGGCCCAGAGCAGATTGGCAATGAGCGCACAGGGCGTCTTGTGCTTGATGGCGACACAATCATTGCCTCTGATGGTGAAACTCTGACACAGCGCCGTCGCTTGTCATGGTATGGGATCATCAACGTTGCGGTGGCGCTGGACGGTGACAACAACTTGCTTGGCGACCCGGTGATCCGCCTGCACGGAATCCCGATCGAGGCCGAGATTGACGACTTCCTCGACGAGGCATCATCGGCTGCTGAAAAAGCGGTGCGCGACTGGCGCGGCGACCTCGGCGACCTACGGGAGAATCTACGTCTTGCCGTTCGCCGGGTTGCGACCAGCTGGACAGGCAAGAAACCGATTGTCGATGTGCTGATCGTGGAAACTGCATGAACTGGACTTCTATCATTGCGATTTACGCACTGTTTTGGGTGCTGAGTGCCTTTGTCATTCTGCCCATCGGCGTGCGCAGCTACGAGGAAATGGGCCTTGAGAAGGTTCCCGGACAGGCCGATGGCGCCCCCGGTAATTTCAGGCCTGGCGTCATCTTGTTGCGTACAACCTTACTGTCGGCTGCGTTGTTTGGTCTCTTCTACGCAAACTATGTCTATGGCTGGATTGACCGCCACAGTTTTGATTTCCTGATCGCAGGCCCGGAGGCGACAGCGGATTAACTGCGCAAGCGCTCAATTGCCTGGGCAAGCGCGACATAGAGTTTGCCGACATCCGATGACAGCAACGTAACGCCGATGGCATTGCCATCCCGGGTGCTGAGCAGAACGCGCATCATCGATTCAAAATCGTGAATGTAGCGGTTTACATGTTCGCGGAACTCGGCGTCGTCGTCATAATGCGCCGCAATGATTTTCGCTTCGCCGCTATCGAGCAGACGAACTGCACGGCGTGTGAACACGCCACGGTCGCCCTTCAAATAAGCAGCCCAAGCGGTATCGGTCACCTCATTCGACAAAATCTTGGCAACATCAATTGCTGCAGAGTTCAACGATTCAGTCAACAGCGCCATACGACGTGCGAAACCTTCATCGTCGATCCCAGCAAAGGACGAATGCGCTTCGTTGACTCGCTGCTCCAGATTTGTCGCCATCTCGCCAACCAGTTTGAGCTGCGCCTCGATCCGTTCCTCGACGTCTGCGGCGAGTGTCAGATTGCGACCAAATGCTTCGCGCATCGCGATGTCGAGCGCCTTCACCTGTTGATCGGCCGCTGTTTCAATCGCGACGCGATTTCTCTCGTTCAGCTTGTCGGCGACTGCCGAAAGCTCCTCGTCGACAATCTTGCGGCTTGCCTCTGCTGCCTGTTTGGTGGTTTCGCGAACGCGCAACAGTGACGCGACAAGCTGTTCGTTGGCAATGCCCGACAGCTCTTCAAGCGCAGTTCGCGTATGAACGATAGCTGCCGACAATATATCGACCTGCTCGTGCTGCGCGGTCAGATATTCTGAAGAGCTTTCATTGAGGCTGGCGAGGGCGGAGCGTTGCGTCGAAACGAGCTGTTCAAGTTCGTGCACTGATCGTACGAGAGCACCTGTTCCTGCGTCCGCGATTGCAAGTTCTTTGTTGGCGGCGGAAAACGCAGTGCGAACATCAACGAACATGGCGTTGACATGATCGAATTTTGAAACAAGCCTCTCGGCAGTTTCATCAGCGATGCCTTCCAGATCAGAACGCATTGCGCCGGCTCGCTCTATCAACGCATCGGTTTGCGCCCGCGTACCTTTTAAACGGCCGTCCAGCTCTTCGCTGCGCTCATTAAGCGCCGAAACGCTGAACGCCAGCTTTGCGATGCTGTCACTGGCTTCATCGCCAAATTTCGAAAGCTCGTTTCTGCTTTCGACAATCGATTCCCTCACTCTGGCGAGCAGGGCTTTGCTTGTCGAATCTTGCGCGTCACTCACCGCTTCGAGATGGGCGATGGCTTCTCCCAAGCTACCCAAATTGCCTTCCAGCCGTTGGTGGCTCGCTGCCATTCGGTCATCAAGCTGGTTCGCAGTTTCAATCAGGCGCTGCTCCGCCTCGGTAACACCCGACGAAAGCGCAGTGAGCATGCCGTCAGCCAATTTCCCTGATTGTTCAACCGATTGGGAAAGCTCGGCGCTTGCAGCCGAGAGTTTTTGGTTTAGCGCCGAGGTGCTGGCACTGATGCGTGTATCAAGCGCCTCAAGCGAAACATTGGCGTTTGCGGCGCTTTCATCCATGGTTTTCAGGACACCGATGATTGCCTGAATCTGGCTGTGCGCCGTGTTGCCCGCAATGCCTATCTGGTTTGTCGCATCCTTGGCTGCGCTGGTCACGACCGGTAAGTGGTTCCGCAGCTGCTCCAGGTTCGTCACAGCGGCATTGCTCGCAACCTGCAGCATTTTGGCCCGTTCGTCGGAATCGGTTAGAGCAGCGTTCAACTGCGATGCTGCTTCTGTCAGCCTTTGAGCGGATAGGCGACCTACAGTTTCCAATTCCTTGGCGTTCTCCGCCAGGAAGGATCGGGCGAGCGCGATCTCACCGTTCACATTGCGCATGCGGTTTTGCAACGCATCGCTTTCGGATCTCAACAGAGCAGCAACATCGCCGAAGCGTTTCGCCTCGGTAGAACTCATGCGCATTGATAGCAGCCACAAAAGGCCGATCACAGCAACAGGAGCGGACCATTGGACGATTAGTTCACTAATCCGAGCAGGAGCAGGGAGAGCGGCCAGTTCCGGAAGATGCGCCCAAATGAAAAAGCCGGTCCAACCCAAAGCCGCAGAAATAAGGGTCAACAGAAGGAGTATTTTGCCCCAAGGCCGACCTGATTCGACGACATCATTCCACTCGTTTTCCAGATATTCCTCAGAGGCCGGGGCGTAAGCATATTCTTGCTGAACGTCCACCTGTTCCTCACCGTTATACTCAGAAGGGCTGGAATCGCTCTGCGAGCGGCCGATTTCGACTATCTTGGATTGTGCCGTCATGGGACACATTTACCACAATTTAGGAGTGTTGAAACGCAAAGTTAACCTGCCTGTGGATAAATATCGCATTATGGCAATGGACTATGGCGCATTTGACACATCTTTGAGCGCGGCTGCGGGTGATGATCCCGCACTTATGGCCGAGCTGCGCTTAGCGTTTTTGGATAGTGCAAAGCGCCAGATTGACCTTCTTGGAAGGTCTCGCTGCGATGCGAACTGGCAATATTGCTGTTTTCGACTCAAGGGGCTTGCAGCGAGTTTTGGTGCAACGGAAATGATGTATCTGGCGGATGAGGCGAATTCGGGCGCGCCAGGTGATCCCGTTGTTGTCCGAAAACTTGTGACATTGGTTAGTCAAATCGAACAAGGGATTTAATCCCAAAGCCTGAACGTGCTGCGGGCCTGATTGCCAGAAAGGGCTTGGCAATTTTCTGGCTGTCGGCATAGCGGATCAATGCCCAGTTTGCCGTCGGAAAATTTGAATATCCATTGCGCAGTGATCTGCGTCGAAACTCCGCTCGATAATTTCGGAGCGCCAGCGATGTTGCCGCAAATATTCGGCAAACCTGCAATATTCCATCAAGTCAAACAACTACAGCGGCTTGGCGTCGATGATATCATCATCGCGGTCGACGCTATCCCCGGCGAACTGCCGCAGCTGGTCGATCAGATGCAGGCGGAAGGTGGTAATGTCCGCTTGCTGCGCCCGGTGAATTTTTCCGATGCGGATTGTTTCGACGGGCCATTTTTGTTGGTTGCGCCAGAATTATGGATCGATGACGGCCTGTTGCAGGAGGCTTTGTCTTGGAAAGCGAACAGTGTCGGTACTGTTGAGGAAGGGCCTGCCAACGGCTTGTTTGAACGTATCGATTTGAACCGTCGCTGGTCGGGGATTGCGGTTCTCGAAGCCGGTATCCTGCTTCAATCGAGGAATATGCCAGAAGGCTGGAGCCTAGCGTCGTTCCTGCTGCGTCATTCCTTGCAGTTGGGGGCTTCGGAAGTCGCTATCAGTCAGCAGAGGATCACTGATGGCTCACTGCTGCACGTTTCCAGTACCGGTGATTACGAAAAACTGATTGGAGCCCATTTTTTTGAGTTCCGTCAATCTGGAACGGTGGAAACTTTCATTACCGATCTGTCGCGCAGATGTATTGCGCCGGTGTCACAGAAACCTGTTTTGATGGCGGCTTTTGGCTGGGCGCCAGTGGTTGTTTCTATCGCTTCCGTGGCAGTCGCCTATGGTGGCCATGTCATGGCGGCTTTAGCCGTATATGTCCTGGCTCTTTGCCTGGAAACATTCAGGCGACAATTACGAGCCATTGAATATCATGCAAAAACCAATGATTATCTGAGTTGGGCAATCCAGTTTGCAGGTACGGCAACTTTGCTGGCGTCATTTTGGCGCAGCGGGGAGTCGCTTGTCGACATGTCGTTTCTCACAACCCTTTTAGTGGCGCTGGTCCTGATGTCACAAATGTCACCAAAGGACAGGATGCTTCGTACTATTTCGCCATTGGCAGTCACTTTATCGCTGCTTATCGGTTTGTTTCTATTTCCTCTTTCGCTTGTCGCGAAGAGCGTCATCTTCATTCTCCTCGGGCTGAATGTCGGGGCTCGCTGGGGGCAGATGCGAAATCTCGGACAGTTAAATTCAAATTAACCCCGAAAACCCTATATCAAGTCCGTAGTTCCAGGAACATCGGATAGGAATCTGGGAGACACTGAAACCCCTGAGCTGCTAAATGCAGCAACCGCTTCTGCAATAGATGCGCAGATGCTGTGCGACGACCTCGCCCAGCTGCTGTTTCCGCGTGTCCAGAATGCACCAAGTGAAGCCATGCAGGCATCTGTCCGATTGGTACTGCAAATGCTGGTGCAAGGTATCGAAAGCGGGCTTGGTATCGAGCAAGTAGAAGTCCTTCCGAAAAGCTGGGACATTCTGTGCCGATCAGGTTTGCTTCGCGAGCAATCGCTTATGGAGTTTGCTCTTGCCCGCATTGCAGAAGAGCAGATTTCGCGCCGCGTTAACGAAGGCAGGCCGGATAAATTCGGGCAGATTGCAGCGCAGATGATTGACAGCAAGGATCCGACGCTGGCGCAATCTGCCCGTAATCTGTTGGTCGCGGAAAGTGCCTTTGAGTGGAGAACGCCAGAAAATCTTACAAGTCAGATGCCCGCCGAATTGCTACATCTTTTACTGTGGCGTGTGGTGGCAGTGTTTCAGTCCGGATCGATTGGCGACCGTCGCGATTATATCAAAGCTGGCAATCTGTTCCTGGCGGCACATGATGAATCGCGGACTTTGAACGCTGCCGCGGCAAAGCTTGCTTATTTTCTGCCCGATGAAGTCAGGTTAGGTTTGAACGATCCTATACGTGCAGGACTCTCTCTATATGTCAGCGGGTTGGCTCAGGAGTTCCGGATTACCCATGACCGGATTTTGCGCTTTATCGATGAAGGCCCCGTCGCACCCTTTCTGACGCTGCTGCGGGCGCGTGGCCACGATGCAGAATCTGCATTGTCTATTTTACAATATTTGCGTGGTGACCGTGACGATGACTATCGCCTTGCCTTCTCCCTCGAACAATTTGAATCCGTAAATGTAGATCAGGCGCGTTCGACGGTATTGCAGTGGCGGCTTGGCGCTGAAGCGACTGCGAGGGCCGGCTGATGCAGAATCTGCCAGCACGGCTCGCGTTGCCAATTAAATGTGTTGTCGACCAAGAGGGCCGTTTAATCGCGGCCGACGTCGCGATACGCAGGCTGCACGCTTCCAATGGTGGTCGTGATGGGGGCGTAATTGCCGTTCCCGGACTGCTCGACCTTGCGAACCTGTGTTGGCAGACAGGATTGCGATTCGAACGGAATGTCTACGCAGCCGATAAAGATCACGACATCGAACTATGGGTCGAAGCTGAAAAGAAAGACCGGAACGTCCATCTTTCTATTATCGGGTGGCAGGAGCGAGGCACGGCAGTTCTGTCTGCGTCGCCTTTCAGGACTCGTGCTGGGCAACATGTCGTTCGCAACGCACCGCAGTCCATGCAAATCAGTCGTTCTGGGGTAGTTTTGAGCGCGTCCAGAGTTTTGCTCGAAAATTTCGGGAATGAATTCGTTGCTTATGCGTTCGACGAATATTTCGATCTGATTGATCATCCGGCGGGATTTGAGGCTCTTCTGAGAGCGCCAGGTGATGTTCCCGAACGAGTGCGGGTCAGGAATCGTTCCACAGACGTGGAACTGACGGCACTGGTAGATCTAAAAAAGTCGGATACCGAATCTGTGGTTGGAGTTCATCTGGTATTCTTGTTGCCAGAAGCGCTGCCAACGGTTGGAAGCGGTGCCAATGCAGAAGAGAAGCATGCGAATGCCGGAATGGGGCTTGGCCGACACTTCGCAAATGCCGTTCGCCAGCCGCTGGGCCGCATATTGGCCAATGCTGAAACTATCGGGTCGGAATTGAACGGACCGATATTGGAGCAATATTCCAGCTATGCGAAGGACATAGCGTCAGCCGCAAAGCACCTGTCCGAACTGGTAGGCGATCTGGAGGATCTTGATGCGATCGACAGACCCGAGTTCAAGGTCGCGCGTGAGCCTGTCGAGTTGGGTGATATAGCTCGCCGTGTTTCGGGTTTGCTTGCACTGAAGGCGGCTGACCATCAGATTACGCTGATTTCCCCGGATGAGGACATAAAATGTGTTGTCGTGGGGGAGTTCAGGCGGGTGTTGCAGATCGTGCTCAATCTGGTCGGTAATGCTATCCGTTATTCACCTGGGGGCACTCAGATCCGCATCGCTATCAATCCCACTGCGGCAACCATATCGGTTGAAGATGAGGGGCCTGGAATTCCGGAGGAGGACCGCGAACGCATTTTCACCAAATTTGAACGGCTTGGACGCTCGGGAGATGGCGGGAGCGGGCTGGGCCTCTACATTTCCCGCAAACTCGCAAGAGCCATGGGCGGCGAACTGTTGATCGAAACCGGATCGACAGGCGGCGCACGCTTCACGCTCAGCCTGCCAATCGCATAATATTTACGGCTTAATTGCTCAGCGCTTGTCGACCGGAACATAGCTGCGCGCAGCAGGTCCGGTATAGAGCTGACGCGGACGTCCTATTTTCTGGCCGGGATCGGAAATCATTTCATTCCACTGTGCTACCCAGCCTACGGTGCGGGCGAGGGCGAAGAGCACGGTGAACATAGTGGTCGGGAAACCGATGGCCGACAGGATGATACCCGAATAGAAATCGACATTCGGGAACAGCTTCTTCTCGATGAAATAGGGGTCGTTGAGTGCCATTTCCTCAAGCTGCATCGCGACTTCGAAAATGGGATCATTGACCTTCAGCGCGGTCAATACTTCGCGCACCGTTTTCTGCATGACGGTCGCACGCGGGTCGTAATTTTTGTAAACGCGATGACCAAAGCCCATCAGACGGAACGGATCATTCTTGTCCTTCGCGCGTTCGATATAGTGCGGAATCTTGTCGGGCGTGCCGATTTCACGCAGCATGTTGAGCGCTGCTTCATTGGCGCCACCATGTGCCGGGCCCCACAGGCAGGCAATGCCCGCTGCGATACAGGCAAAGGGGTTGGCGCCCGAAGAACCGGCAAGGCGCACGGTCGAGGTCGACGCATTTTGCTCATGGTCGGCATGCAGGATGAAGATGCGATCCAGCGCCTGCTCGACAGCGGGAATGACTTCATATTCTTCAGCCGGAACGCCAAAGGTCATGCGCAGGAAGTTGCCGGTGTAGGACAGCTTGTTGTCGGGATAGATGAAGGGCTGCCCGACCGAATATTTATAAGCCATAGCCGCAATGGTCGGCATCTTGGCAATCAGGCGGTGGCTGGCAATCTTGCGCTGGACCGGATCTGAAATATCAGTCGAGTCATGATAGAAGGCGGACAGGGCACCAACCACGCCGCACATGATCGCCATCGGGTGCGCGTCACGGCGGAAACCGCGATAGAAGGTCGCCAACTGCTCGTGCAGCATTGTGTGACGCGAAATGGTATAGCTGAAATCGTCCAGTTCCTGCTTCGACGGCAGTTCGCCGTTCAACAGCAGATAGGACACTTCCATGAAGCTCGACTCTTCGGACAGTTCCTCGATCGAATAGCCGCGGTGCAACAACACGCCTTCATCGCCATCGATATAGGTCAACTGCGATTCACAGCTGGCGGTTGAAGTAAAGCCGGGGTCGAATGTGAAGCAATCAGTCTGGGCATAGAGCTTGCGAATGTCGATAACATCCGGACCCACCGTCCCCGATACCACTGGCAGGTCGACCTGCTGGTCACCCAAGTTGAGAGTCGCAACCTTGTTTGTCATGCGCGTTCCATTCACTCTTTTGGCCGGGGAAAGCCGATTTCATTTACTCCTGTCAAACCGCCAAATCCGGTTGTTTTTATAGTTTTGGCGGCCTCACAAGAGGCGGGAGACGAAAATACAGGCATAGCAAGACCGAGGTCGGAATATGCCCCTTGTCGCGGCTTCCTTGCGCAGTTTTGTGCGGCGCGTCAAGGGCATCGAAAACGGCTTGTTTCTCGTTGAAAGACAAGCATAACAGACTTTGTGGTGGTGCACTGGTTTCAGGGCTGGTCGCAACATGCAATTTGCTATCGATGAACCCATATCGATCACAGCCGACCATTCGGGCGGCAAATGGTTTTCCCCCATCGAAAACTGGCTGGAATTCGAACAGGAACGCCTTCCGCTATTGATTCCGGTCGCGTTGGGTCTTGGAATTTCGATCTGGCAGGTTTTTGGCGCGGAACAGGGGTTGTTGGTCGCCAGCGCCTGCGCTGGAGCAGCATTGCTCGGACTGTCGATTGGCCCATCGTCGCGGTTGAAGGGGCTGATGCTCATCGGCGCGCTTTTGCTCGGGCTGGGGTACGGCGCGATAACATTCAAATCATCGTTGTACGGCGCCGCACCGCTGGAAAGACCTTGGATTGGCAGGATCCACGGACGTGTCGAAAGCATAGAGGATGTGTCGGCGCGCGATATTGTCCGCTACCGAATATATGTCGGTCAGCATCCGGAACTGCCCCGGATTATTCGGGTGAATATCGACAAGGAGCTTGCTTCGCCTGACATCGCGCCGGGAAGCGTCATCGAGTTCAAGGTGCGATTGATGCCGCCACCCGGGCCCGCCTTGCCGGGAAGCTATGATTTCGCACGGGCAGCATGGTTTGGTGGAATAGGGGCAACCGGCAGGATATTGGGGCCAGTTCGCATCATTTCTCCGCCGCTCGATCGGCGGGATTTCTGGAACAACGCCCGCAACGCATTGTCGATGCGAATCCAGATGGCGATGGGTGCTGAAACCGGTCCGGTCGGCAGCGCTTTGCTGGTCGGTACGCGCGGCAGCATCGAAGATGCCGATGCGGAAGCACTGCGCAATTCTGGAATGGCGCATCTTTTGTCGGTCAGTGGGTTGCATGTGACCGCAGTCGTGGGCGGAACTTTTATGCTGGTGGCAAGCCTGCTCGCATTATGGCCTTGGTTGGCGTTAAGGGTGCCGGTGCCGCTGGCGGCAGCAGCTTGCGCGGCCATTATCGCCGTCCTCTACACTTTGTTGACCGGCGCGGAGGTGCCGACGGTTCGCGCGTGTATCGCGGCCTTGCTGATACTCGTAGCATTGGCGATGGGGCGAGACGCTTTGTCTCTGCGCCTGCTCGCTGCCGGTGCCACCTTTGTCCTGCTGTTCTGGCCGGAGGCGCTTGCCGGACCCAGCTTTCAGCTGAGCTTTGCGGCGGTTGGAACCATCATCATATTACACGACAGCACATGGATGCGGCAGTGGATGCAGCGGCGCGACGAGAGGCTATTCGTTCGCCTAACCCGGCAATTATCGGGGCTGCTGCTAACGGGCTTGGCCATCGAACTGGTGCTGGCCCCGATTGCCTTGTTTCATTTCCACAAAAGCGGCCTCTATGGCGCGCTGGCGAACATCGCGGCCATTCCCCTGACAACATTTCTGGTGATGCCGGCGCAATTGCTGGGCCTTTTGTCAGATGTCGTTTGGTCGGGTTTGGGGGCACCCTTTTGGTGGGTGGCAAAGCAGGGCATAACGGCAATTTTATGGATAGCTCATTCGGTGAGTGCAGCCCCGGGCGCTGTTGCTCTGTTACCCGAAATGCCGGTTTGGGCGTTTGGAACCGCAACGCTGTCAGGATTGGCCATCGCGATATTCGGGTCGCGCTGGCGATGGTTTGCGCTGGGTCCGATGCTGATCGCGACCATAACCATGCTCAGCGCCCCGCGTCCCGATATGTTGCTGACTGGCGATGGCCAGCATTTGGCGATCATATATGGCGACGAACAACTGGCGCTGCTGCGGCCGAGGGCCGGGGAATATGCACGCTCCATGCTGGGTGAAACGGCAGCAATCGGGGAAGAGGCCATGGCACTGGATGATATGCCCGGTGCAGTTTGCAATCCGGATGGATGTGCATTTGCACTGCAAAAAGGCGGGCGCCAATGGCGCATATTGGCCTTGCGGTCAGGCTATATGATCCCATCAATGGAATTGGCGGCGGCCTGTCGGCGGAGCGATATTGTTATCAGCAATAGGAGGTTGCCCTGGAGTTGCAAACCACGTTGGCTTAAGGCGGATGCCACATTGCTCGAACAGACCGGTGGGCTGGCATTTTATCTGGCCAATGCGACAATCAGCAGCGTTGCTGAAGAAAATGCGCATCAACCCTGGTCGGCATATGCGCCGCATCGCCTGCAAGCGCGGGCTGAACGGCGTGCAAAAGAAAAAGCGGCGAGGAAGGCCTCGCCGCTTTCAAAAAATGTTCTACCCAAGCCTTAGTGATAGCGGCGGAGCAGGCCAGCGAGCCGCCCCTGCACCTCAACCTCATTCGCGTCATAATATTGCGGGTCATAGCTGCTGTTCGCCGGATCAAGCCGGATGCGGCCATTTTCGCGGCGGAGATATTTGAGCGTCGCTTCTTCGCCACGAACCAATGCCACCACGATTTCGCCATCGCGCGCGGTCTGGGTTTTGCGGATCAGCGCATAGTCGCCATCGAGAATGCCTGCCTCGACCATCGAATCGCCCGATACTTCGAGCGCATAATGTTCACCCGAACCCAGCAAAGCCATTGGCACCGACAGCGAATTTTGCCCTTCCAATGCTTCGATTGGAACACCGGCAGCGATCTTTCCATGCAATGGAATTTCGATCACATCGTTCGCAGCCACCGGCAAAGTCTTGGCTGGAGCAGGGCGATGGTCAGCGATATTCGCGACCTTTGCGTTGACCGCCTCATTTTGCGAGAGTGAACGGGCGCTGCCACCATCGGGCATTTTGACGACTTCCAAAGCGCGGGCGCGATTGGGCAGACGGCGAAGAAAGCCGCGTTCTTCCAAAGCGCCGATCAGTCGGTGCACACCCGATTTGCTCTTGAGATCGAGCGCCTCTTTCATTTCTTCAAAAGACGGAGAAACTCCGGACGTTTCAAGGCGTTCGTGGATGAACATCAAAAGCGCGTGCTGTTTGGAGGTCAACATGGTTTGTTCCTGCCTGGTTGAACAGATGTGGAACGATTAGGAAACAAAGAGGGGTGTTGTCAAGGGGTGTCGAAATGCGCCATTTTCAAAAATGCAGCGGGTAAAAGGGAACCGGTTCGCCCACAGACGTAACTCCACTATCTGCAGGCCTTATTATCAATGCGTTAGCCTCTGACAGCGCCGCCAGCATTGCACTGTCGTTGACGCCCACGGGCACTAAGGTGCCGTCGACCAGCTTTGCCCGCAGATGGTCGGCGCGCGGACCATTGGCGGCCAAATCAACACCCGTCGGCGCGGTGAGTCGCTGTGGCAGCGGGTCTGCAGCGCCGCAAAGATGCGCGATCAACGGGCGCAGATAGAGCATTGCGGTCACAAAGGCCGAAACCGGGTTGCCCGGCAGCCCGAGCGCCACCGCATCGCCCAATCGGCCTGCAATCACCGGCTTGCCGGGGCGCATCGCGATTTTCCAGAAGACAATTTCTCCGCCCGCCGCCTTCAGCGCGGGTACGATAAGGTCATGATCGCCTACCGAAGCCCCGCCGGTTGTAACGATGATGTCATGGTCGGCCAGCGCGCGGAATTGCTGTGTCAGC
This sequence comes from Sphingorhabdus sp., assembly GCF_035329025.1. GTDB lineage: Bacteria > Pseudomonadota > Alphaproteobacteria > Sphingomonadales > Sphingomonadaceae > Sphingorhabdus_B. Next base: position 19,234 of record NZ_DAOLHN010000043.1, read on the forward strand.
GCCTCCAGATCATCCTCGACCGCCGGAAACTCGCTCAGTTCGACCGGCAGGCTACGTAACATCGCCGCGAGCATGACGCCGTTCGAAGCGGGTATCTGATCTTCGGCACATGGCGAGCCGGGCGTGACCAGCTCATTGCCCGTAGAGACCAGCGCGACCTTCAATTTGCGGTGAACTGTTAGTTCGCCATGCCCCGCCATGGCGGCCAGCGCCACATGCCGCGCGTGTAGTTCAGCGCCCTTTGGCACGACGACCGTGCCTTCGACAAAATCTCCACCGGCATAGCGCACATTTTGCCCGGCTTTTATGGGTGCATCGCCGGTAAGCGTTACTACATCGCCTTCGCGCGATACATTTTCCTGGATGATGACGGTATCGGCACCTTTGGGCACCACAGCTCCTGTAAAGATGCGCACTGCTTCGCCAGTTTCGACTTTGCCTGCAAACTGAGTGCCCGCAGCGCTTTCGCCAATGACCGTCCACGGACCCGCAGCATCGGCAAAGCGGATCGCATAGCCATCCATGGCCGACAGATCGCGCGCAGGCTGGGTGCGCAGCGCCGCCACATCCTCCGCCGCCCAACGCCCGGCCGCTTCGTTCAGTGCCACGCGTTCGGTCTCAACCGGTGCCTTCAGCGCCAAAATTCGCGCCTGCGCTTCCTCGACCGAAATCATCCCGCGCGCCAGTCGCCCGACTTGCCCCCGCTTTTCGAAAGCAATCGCACGCCCGAAATCACCATGCGCTTGTCGAGCGCCTTCGCCATGTCATAGATGGTGAGCAGCGCGACAGACGCCGCCGTCATTGCCTCCATCTCCACCCCGGTCTGCCCGGTGAGGCGAGCGATGGCGGTGACGCGGATGCCCTCATCTTCAAACTCGAAATCCACCGCGACCTTGGAGAGCGCCAGCGGGTGGCAGAGCGGGATCAGTTCGCTCGTCTTCTTCGCCGCCATGATGCCGGCGATGCGTGCGGTGGCGAGTACATCGCCCTTCTTCACGGCACCCTCACGGATCGCTGCTAGTGCCTCCGCCGACATGGTAATCCGGCCTTCAGCATTTGCTTCCCTGACGGTGTCATCCTTCGCCGATATATCGACCATTGCGGCATTGCCCGCTTCGTCGAGATGAGTGAGCTTGGTCATGTGCCTAATAATAGCATTTTCGTCGCGGCTTCAACATCCGCCTGTCGCATCAAGCTTTCGCCTACAAGGAATGTGCGAACGCCGCTATCGGCCATGCGTAGGCAATCCGCATGGGTAGCAATGCCGCTTTCGCAGACCAGCAATACATCGTCAGGCACCATGCCCGCCAAACGCTCGGTCGTTGCCAGATCAACCTCGAAGGTTTTGAGGTTGCGGTTGTTGACGCCGATCAGGCGGGATTGAAGCTTGGAAAGGGCCCGCTCCATCTCTCTCTCGTCATGCACTTCAACTAGGACATCGAGTCCCTCGGCACGCGCGGCGTCTTCGATTTCCGCCATCAGCGAATCTTCAAGAGCCGCGACAATAATCAATATCGCATCGGCCCCCATCGCCCTTGCTTCGGCGCACTGCCATGGATCGACCATGAAATCCTTGCGGATGACGGGCAAGTCGCACGCAGCACGCGCTGCGATCAGGTAATCCTCATGCCCCTGGAAATAGGGTGCGTCGGTGAGGACAGACAAACAGGCAGCGCCACCCGCTTGATAAGACCGGGCGTGGGCGGGCGGATCGAAATCGGGTCGGATAAGCCCTTTAGACGGGCTGGCTTTCTTGATTTCGGCGATCAGTGCGAAACCGGTTTGCGCCTTGGCGTGCAAGGCGTTTTCAAAACCACGTACAGGAGAGGGGGCAGGCCAGTGCGACAGGCCCTGCAGTTTGCGGGTAGCAACTTCGACGCGTTTCGTCGCGCAGATCTCGTCCAGTTTGTTTGCCATCAGAAATTGATCCAGCAATCGAGCAGCGCTTTGGCCAAACCCTTATCGATGGCTTCGGCAGCCTCCTCGACGCCGGATTGCCAATCATTGGCATGGCCTGCAACCATCAGCGCCGCGGCTGCATTGAAAAGCACCGCATCGCGATAGGCGCGGTCCTGCGCGGTTTCCTGTAATCCTGCGACCAAGCGGCGGAGTGTCGCAGCATTATACTCCGCATCGCCGCCTTTGAGCGCTTCGGATGCATGGCGAGGCAGACCGGCCTCTTCCGGGCTTATACGCTCTTGCGACTGGCCCAAGCGGACAAAGCTGCTCGGTCCGGAAATCGACAGTTCATCGAGCGGTTCATCACCGGCAACGAGCATCGCATCCTCATAGCCTAGCATTTCAAGCGCTCCGGCATAAACCGGCAGAAAGTCTGGTCGCGCGACACCAGTCAATTGGCGCTTTACGCCCGCAGGATTGCAGGCGGGGCCGCAGAGGTTGAATATGGTGCGTCGCCCGATTTCCCTGCGGATCGGGGCAAGTCGGCCGAGAGCGGGATGGTATTTCTGCGCAAACAGAAAAGCGATGCCCAGATCTGCGAGCGTTTGCTCGGCGGTTTCGGCTGCGCGATCAAGGTTCAGGCCCAAAGCCTCCAGCGTATCCGCACCGCCCGCTTTGCTCGATGCAGCGCGATTGCCATGCTTGGCAACCGGTACCTCGCAAGCAGCCACGACAATAGCGACCGCAGTGGAGACGTTCAGGCTGTGCGCGCCGTCTCCTCCAGTGCCGCAAACGTCGATGGCCCCTTCGGGTGCAGAAACGCGGATCATGCGGGCGCGCATGGCGCGGATGGCACCAGCAATTTCTTCAGATGTTTCGTCGCGCTCGGCCATTTCGATCAGGGTGGCCTTGATCTCGGCGTCGCCCATTTCACCATCGAGCATCCTGCCGAACAGGGCTTCGGATTCCTGGAGAGACAAACTCACACCCGTTCCTTTGGCGTCATTCCGGCAATCCGCATGAAGTTTGCCAGCATGGCGTGGCCATGTTCGGTGGCGATGCTTTCAGGGTGGAACTGCACGCCGTGGATTGGCAGTTCGCGGTGGCGGAAACCCATCACATGACCGTCGTCGCTGGTGGCATTGACGACAAGGCTGTCAGGAATATCTTCCACAATCAGCGAGTGGTAACGGGTGGCGGTAAAAGGTGAGGGGAGCCCTGCAAACAACCCGCTGCCATCATGGCTGACCGGGCTGGTCTTTCCATGCATCAACCCGCCGCGCACCACCTTGCCACCGAAATGCTGGCCGATGGTCTGGTGGCCAAGGCAAACGCCAAGCAGCGGCTTTTTCGCTTCTGCGCAGGCTGCAACCATGTCGAGACAGATGCCCGCCTCATTGGGCGTGCACGGGCCGGGGGATAGCAGAAATGCCTGCGCGCCGCTCGACAATGCCTGTCCTGCGGAAATGGCATCGTTGCGGACGACCTCCACCTCGGCACCCAGTTCCTGCAGATAGTGCACAAGGTTGAAGGTGAAGCTGTCATAATTGTCGATGACGAGGATCTTGTTGCTCATTGGCCGAACCCTACCTCTCCGGCGACGCGCACGGCTTCGCGGGCGGCGGCCATCAGGGCGCCTGCCTTGGCCTCACATTCGCGCTGTTCATAATCGGGGTTGCTGTCAGCAACGATGCCCGCGCCTGCCTGCACGTGCAGCATGCCATCCTTGACGATACCGGTGCGCAGCACGATGCAGCTATCCATATTTCCGTCCGGGCTGAAATAGCCAACACCGCCTGCATAAGCGCCACGTGTTTCGGGTTCCAGTTCGGCGATGATTTCGCAGGCACGGACCTTCGGCGCGCCGCTGACGGTACCTGCGGGGAAGCCCGCGAACAGCGCGTCGAGCGCATCTTTGCCCTTTGCGAGGCGGCCGACGACGTTCGAGACGATGTGCATCACATGGCTGTAGAATTCGACCATATAGCTGTCGGTCACGGTCACGCTGCCGCCTTCGGTGACGCGGCCGACATCGTTGCGGCCCAGATCGAGGAGCATCAGATGCTCGGCGCGCTCCTTGGGATCGGCGAGCAAGCTATCGCGGTTTTCGGCGTCTTCCAGCGCGGTTTTGCCGCGCGGACGGGTGCCTGCAATCGGTCGAATGGTGACTTCGCCATCGCGGACCCGCACTAGTATTTCCGGGCTTGAGCCAATCAAGGCGAATCCGGGCATGTCGAGGAAATAGAGGAAAGGCGATGGATTGATCCGCCGTAATGCGCGGTAGAGGTCGACCGGGGGCAATTCGAAGGGCAGCGAGAAACGCTGCGCCAGTACAACCTGAAAGATATCGCCTGCCGCGATATAGTCTTTTGCCTTCAACACCATCTTTTCATATTGGCCGGGGGCGAGTGTGGGCGTTGGTTCCGGCAACGGCGCTAATTCTGCATGTGCCAGACTTGCGGGTACCGGTTGGGCCAGCTTCGCCGCTGTGGCATCGATACGGTCATAGGCTGCATCAATCAACCGGTCCGGATCACCGCCTTCGGGCCAGATCGGTGCGGCGATGTAGAGCCGATCGGCGAGCCGATCAAAGACCAGCACCACCGTTGGCCGCACAAACATCATGTCGGGCACATTTATCGGGTTGGCTGGCGGGCGAGGAAGTTTTTCAACGAGGCCGATGGTTTCATAACCGAAATGCCCTACAAGGCAGGCGAAGGCCGCTGGCAGCCCTTCGGGCATGTCGATGCGGCACGTCTCGACCAGCTTGCGCAGGGATGCAAGCGCACCTTCGCCGGTCGGCGCAAAGGCCGTCCGGTCGGTCTGCCAGTTGCGGTTGATTTCGGCGTTGTTGCCTTCGGCACGAAAAACCAGGTCGGGCGCAAGGCCAATCAGGCTGTGACGTCCCCGCACCGCACCGCCTTCGACTGATTCCAGGATGAAATCGCCGCGCCCCGCCTCAAACAGTTTGAGTGCCGCAGACACCGGAGTTTCGGTGTCGGCGATCAGATCGCGCCAGACTATGGCCGACCGGCCTTCGGCCAAATGGGCGCGTGCAATATCGGCAGGGTAGGCAGAGCTGGTGTCGTTCATACCCGTCCGTTGCGCCTTACTGCGCCGCGTCCTGAATGGTCAGGCGACGGCGAATATCCTTGATGGCGCTGTCATTCTTGCTGACGCCAACTTCGGCGCGAGCGGCATTGATCAGTTGCGCGGCATATTCCTGCTGCAACAGACCGAGCATTTCCTGGCGGCGCGCTGCGACCAGTTCGACATTCTTGCTCGCGTCGCCCTTTATGACTTCGTTGAGGTGCACGACGAACCAGCCCTGGCTGCGTCCGGCATCAAGTGTTTTTGCCGTGCCTTTCTTCATAGCGAACATCATCGCAAGCGGCGGCGGCATTTGTTGCCCTTCGCGGTTGAGATCCATACGGCTGCCCGACACGCTTTCAACTGCGGGCAATTTGACGCCAACCGCTGCCATCGCCTCGGCAAGCGGCTTGCCGCTCAGCACGGCGCGCTGGACTTGTTCGGCAACTGCCTTTGCCTTTTTCGAGCCTTCAGCCAGAGCCCATTGCTGGACAACAATGTCGCGAACCTCGGCAAGCGGCGGAGGAGCGGCTTCTTCGAAATCAGCAACCGAAACCATCGCAAATTTCTCGCCGGGAACGATCTCGATCAGCTGTGCTTCCCCGTCGCTTTCCATTTCAAAAGCAGCAGGCAGGATGCGTTGCATCTCCGCAATCGGCTTGTAAGCAGGTGAAGCCGGATTCTGACCATTGGCGAACAGCTTCGGCGTGGTTTCCACCTTTAGGCCATTGGCCTTGGCCATATCGGCAATGGACGCACCACCTGCAAATTCATCTTCGATTTCCGACGTGAGGTCAGAAAGCAGTTCTGCCTTCTTCTCGGCTGCAATTGTCTTGGCAATTTCTGCGCTGACAGCGGCGAGCGGGCGCGCAGCGATTTCATTGACTGCGTTGACCTTAACAACATACCAGCCAAGGCTGCCGCGTGTTGGCACCGCTGTCTTTCCTGAAGCTGTTGCAAACACAGCATCGGCAACGGCTTTAGAAGCAGAACTCGTCAGAGCTTCCCGAGTGACAGCATTGCTGTTCGTGGGGCTGAGACCAAGTTCGGCCGCCACCGCTGCCATGGATTGTCCAGCCGAAACCTTTGCGAGTGCCGCTTTGGCTGCTGCTTCGGTCGGGAAAACCAGCTGGCTGATGTCTCGGGTTTGTGATGCAGCATATTGCTTGGCGTTTGCCTTATAATAGTCTGCAATTTCCTGCGTCGTCGCATCTGCCTTTGAATCGACGATAGAGGCATCGAAAATTGCATAGCTGATCGCGCGCTTCTCAGGGATAGTGAAACGCGCCGAGTTGGCGCGGTAGTAAGCCTGCAACTGGGCGTCGGTTGGAGCAGTCGTTGGCAAAAATGCCTGTGATGGCACCAACGCGACGTTGCCCGCGCGCTTTTCGAGCAGCAGCGAAGCATAAGGCAGGACAAGACTGTTAGGTGCGGGGGCACCTACGCCAGCCACTGGCAGGATCTGCTGAGCATACAAGTTCTGCGTAAAATCGTCGCGGATCATCTGCTCGGTTAGATCAAGGCCCTGCAGGAAAGACTGGAAGGCCTGCTGGCTGAATTTGCCGTCAGGGCCATTTACATTGGGCAGTTTGCGGATTTCGGAATCGACAAGGCGCTTACTGACTGCAATGCCATGTTCTTCGCCAAAAGCCGAAAGTGCGTAGCGATTGATCAGTCGATCGAGCGTACCGTCCAGACCGCCACTTTCAACGAACTTCGCCATATCAAGCGTGGGATTGTCGCGGCGTTCGGCACGCAGGCTATTGTCGAGCAAGTCCTGGAACTCGCCGAGTCCGATCTTTTTGCTGCCAACCTTGGCGACGTGGCCTTGACCCAATCCGCCAAAGCTGCCCGAGCCCGTGACATCACCCAGCGCAAAAGCAAAGCCGACCAGCACGACAAATGCCAGGGCGAAAACGGCGCCCCAGCGTGAACCCAGAAGCTTGCGGATAAAACTGATCATGTCGGTCCTGAAAAACTATGGCAAAGCGCGATTGGCGCCCGCTTTAGGCGGCACTGGTCGGTCAATCAAGCATGAAGGCCATTTGGATTTGTGATGCCAATTTGCTAGCGGGCCGAATCGAATTTCACCCTTTATCCAGACCGGCAGAGGAAAACAGGATGCGCAAGCTGATCGCAGGCAATTGGAAAATGAACGGACTGCTCGCCGAGTTGGAGGATGTCGCATCGATTAGCGAGGCGGTGGCGGCACATCCGTCGGTCGATACGGCACTATGCATTCCGGCAACGCTGATCCGTCCGGCGGCAAGTCGATTTGCCGATATGGCGATTGGTGGTCAGGATTGTCACATGGCTGCTTCTGGCGCGCATACCGGATGCATATCCGCAGAAATGCTGGCCGATGCCGGGTCGAAGCTGACGATTGTAGGGCACAGCGAACGCCGTGCGGCGCAAGGTGAAAGCGATGCCGATATCCGCGGCAAGGCATTGGCTGCCAAGCGGGCAGGGCTAGCGGCCATTATATGCGTTGGAGAAACCGAAGCGGAACGCGACGCAGGGCGGGCTGAAGCTGTTGTATTGGGGCAATTGGAGGGGTCATTGCCTGACGATGCGGCAAGTGAATGGTTATCGGTTGCTTACGAGCCTGTTTGGGCCATCGGAACCGGTCGAATTCCGTCAGTGGGGGATGTTGAAGCAATGCACGCGGCAATCCGAGGGGCGCTGGTCACCCGCTTCGGAGCCGATGGCACTGACATCCGGATCCTGTACGGTGGATCGATGAATGGTGATAATGCTGCGAGCCTGCTGGCGATCCCCAATGTCGATGGAGGTCTCATTGGTGGCGCGAGCTTGAAGGCCGACAAATTCTTGCCGATTGTCGCCGCTGCGGCCGCCGCCTGAGCAATAAGATTTGAAAAACATGGCTGCCATCCCTATGTGGGCGGCATTCCGGCCAAGTGCCATGCTATTTTATCGGACAGAATAATGGGTCTTTTTCACTTCCTCCTCGTCGTTTTCGCCGTTGTTGCGGCTGCACTGGTTGGCGTTATCCTGATGCAACGTTCCGAAGGCGGTGGTCTCGGGATGGGCGGCAGCCCGTCTGGCCTCATGTCGGCGCGTGGAGCAGGGGATTTCCTGACCCGCACCACGGCGATCCTCGCAACTCTTTTTGTAGGCCTTGCCATTGCTATGGCATTTGTTTCGGCGAAGCGTGGCGCGCCCTCGGGCGTAGACGAAACCCTTGAACGTGCGGCCCCCGCCACGCAGCAGCAGAATGTTGATCCGGCCGCAGCGCCCGCAAATGTGCCCGCCGCTGACAAGGCTGCACCTGCAGCGCCTGCCAGCGAAGTGCCGCTGGACAAATAGTGTAATAATTCGGTCGCTTTCGCGTACGGCGTGCGACCGCGTCCACAATTTATTTGCTCCGGCGGGCATTCGCCCCTTGCCGAATCCCATAAACTCGTCTTAGGCCTTTCCTCCCATGGCGCGGTACATTTTCATCACCGGCGGCGTGGTCTCCTCGCT
>NZ_DAOLHN010000044.1:0-27163 GCF_035329025.1 Sphingorhabdus sp.
CAAGGCACAGATTGCAGCGGTTACCGCACATATTGGAAAAGCTAGGAATGGGTTACGCAATCAAGTGATTTTAGGATTGTCCGTGAAGGCAGGCTTAAGGGCCAAAGAGATTGCCAATTTGAAATGGTCGATGGTGTTGGAATCCGATGGGGAGGTAGGACAATACATACGGTTGACCAATGATGCCTCAAAAGGACGGTCTGGTCGCATCATTCCTTTGAATAAGGAGTTGCGAAGCTTGATATGTAAATTGAAACAGCAGGCAACGAAAGGGACAAATTTTGCCCCGCTGGAAGCCAATGTGATTGTGTCTGAACGATCGAAAGCCGTGTCCGCTCAGGTGATCGTCAACATGTTTCAAAAATGGTATCGCGAGTTAGGTTTGATTGGTTGCTCGTCACATAGCGGACGGAGAACATTCATTACGAATGCAGCCAAGAAGATTACAACCGTTGGCGGATCACTAAGGGATGTCCAATTTTTAGCCGGTCATTCGTCGCTGAATACAACCCAGAGGTATATAGAAGGCGATAGCGAGGCCAGGGCCAGAATTGTTGATATAATATAATAAGTTCAAAACTTAATCATTTTACAACTTCAAACAATGTCGGAGTATAGCTATAAATCTAACTAACGCAGCGCTGTGCTATGAAGCAGAAGCTAACGAAAGAGCGGCCAAAATGAAGCGTCTATTGGGCATTATAGGTCTGGTTGCACTATCAGCGATGCCTACTAATGTTGACGCTAGGCATGTGCAAAGTGCGAAGGTCAGGTATTCAACGTCGGAGGGCCAATCAAAGTGGTATACTGTGGATGTTAATTTTCTCACTGGCTTAGAATTGAATACAGCAACTAGCTCATTCCGATATAACGCCTTCAAGAGTTATGCCGTTGTATTTTGGGGAAATGATCAAGCATCAGTGATCCTAATAAATTCGCCGATTATGTTTTGTTCTGGGGAGTTCACAAATAGCTGCTTACCCATATTTGGACGAATGAAGGGAACGGATCAGCAAAACACAGAATGGGAAGTGTGTACCGCTTTATTTTGCAATTAAGCGATTTAAGCGATTAAAATCAGGCATTTCCAATTTTGAAGTTCGCCTAAAAAACTGGATTAGTATCGTCATCTGTAGAGGAAAAACCTATAGGAAGGTCGCTGGAATCATTTTTTTGATTGTTTATGAATTCCTTGAATGTAACCATTTTCCGTCTATTTTTAACTATTTCAATGGTTTCTTGAAGTTCACAATCTTGCTTTTTCAATTCCTCTTTCATGTCATGTATGAATTTCATCATTAGATATACTAGACCATGAGTTCTAGTTATACCTTTTTCTGAACAAACTAGATCAAATGTATATTTAACTTTTGATGGTGCATTGAAACTTATTAACTCTTTTGCGTTTTTCATTGAAATATTATTACTCCTAATTTTAGTTACAATTATTGATCAAGATTTATGTAAAATACCTAATATTCAAAACGATTGGGTAATTTAAGGAGTTTATACTCAGCAAAAATTTCTAGTTACCTAGTGCGACGTTTGACCAATCTATAGAATCTGCCACACTATACTTATCTCTCGTTTTCGTCATATAGTCGACCGCGCCTTGATTTGCGTTAAATTTTACATCTATTTGCTTGTCACCCCATTCAGTTGACAGCCACGTTTCTCTTACCATTTGCTCAAAGTTGTTGATGCCTTTACCTAAAGGGACATCAATAATTGCGTGGTAGTGGAGATGTTTTGTTTTTGTTCCCTCCAGAACCGCAAATACCGTCATGCATTTGCCATATCTGGTGAATGCGTTTCCAAATATTCTTTTATTGAGAATATTAAGAAAATGCCTGAAATTGCTTGATGCCTCATATTTTGAAATTTTTTTCCTCGTTGAACCATAGCTGTTATAGTATGTTCTACCTTTTTTCATTGTCAAAGTAACAAAGCATGGATTTTTCCATTTACTAATATCAATCCACTCTCTCAAAGCTGATTGATGTTTGAAGTTATCAATTTTATCCATCGATCAATCTCTCTATTATTATTTGTTTAATACTATATATTTATAAAATATATATCTTCCAACTTCGCGATAGAATCCACAGCATTCAAAATGTTATGCAAAGTGGCGCACTCAGTTCCAAGTCGGAGTTCTCGGTATGGTCAAGTCATCGCCTTACGATAATGTTTCAACAGAGCGACACGAACGTCAGTTGGATATGATTTTCGCATTTGCTGACCTTATACAAAACCCACCGCAAGGCATCATTCACGATACGAGTCATTTGCCGTGTTCCAAGAACGAGCTGATCAAAGCCTTTTGCGAGCAGATTGAAATACAGAACGATCCCATGTTTGTTACAACCCTACACGCATGCGGATTGTATTTGGCGGACTATCAAACTGATGTAGGCGCCAAATCTTTGGCGTTGCCGAGCATCGATGAAGTAACTGCAATGCGGAATGATCCGATTGAAATTGAAAAGCTTGCTGAAAGCTTCAGTGATGCGAAATTGGGTCGCTTCACTGCAATGGTTGCGGCAGATCGCGCTGAAATTTCCGCTAAACTCGACGCCGCCAAGGCAAAAAGCGCATCAACGATGCCTCGCAAAAAGTCGCTCTGGGATCGAATTTGGGCTAAATAGGCGTAGTAGCCTTTCGACCTAACTAACTGAATTTAATAATTAATTAGCGAACAAGGAAGTTACAAAACATATACAAAATCATATTTATAAAAATATATATTTGATTTATATATGTTTATTTATAGATTATTGCCCTCCGAAGGCAGAGGCCAGAGGTTCGAATCCTCTTGGGTGCGCCATACAGTCCTTTTCATTCTAGATCATCAAGTTATGTGAAGGGCTTCGGGCATTGACTGCGGAGTTCTGAGAGCTTTCGCGTGCGTAGCTTCCAGCCGGAAACCAAAACCGCCTCTGTTTGCGAAAAATTTGGCCGGCATAGACACGCCGACATCAAAGCTGCAGGACGTTCCCGTTGCGGTCACCGCGCTGACCGACGAAAATCTGGAAAACCACAAGGTTACAACGGTCGGTGACATCGCTTCATTCGTACCCAGCATGGTTGCTGGCCGCAAGGTCACCGGCGGTTCGGCCAGCATCTTCCTGCGCGGCGCAGGATCGAGGTCGCTCAGCGCCGGTTTCGATCAGTCGGTTTCGTTCAATATTGACGGCCTTGCCATGAGCCGCGGTCGCGAAATTGCTTTTGCGCAGAAGCGACAGCCGGTCTGGCAGGCAAAGTAAGAGCAGACCGCTTCGCCGGACGCTGGCTTAACCCAGCTTTGCCCGGCGTGCGAGGTGCCAGTCGGCGCTGCCAAACTCGCCCTCGATCTGGGTCGCACGCTTGAAATAATGGCCGATGGGCAACTCGTCGGTCATCCCCATGCCGCCATGCAGTTGCACGGCGTTCTGCCCGACAAAGCGGCAAGCCTCGGCAACCGTCGCCTTTGCGGAAGAGGCGGCACGGGCGCGCTCGTCCGCCGGTGCATCGAGCTTCAGCGTCGCGAGCAACGCCGCCGCCCACGTCAGTTCGACATGCATGTACATGTCGACCATGCGGTGTTGCAGCACCTGGAAAGAAGCGATTGGCTGGCCGAACTGCTGGCGCTGCTGCGTATAGGCAACGGTATCCTGCAACAGTTTATCGAGCAGGCCCGACGCCTCCGCAGCTTGTGCCGCTACCGCACGGTCGCGCAGTTCTTCGAGCAGTTCGAGTCCCTGCCCCTCACCACCGATCAACGCCTCTTGCGAAACTTCGACATCGGAAAGAATGATATCGGCCGCCCGCCGTCCGTCAATCGTCGGATAAGGGTGCATCGACACGCCTGCCGCATCTGCCGGAACGAGGAACAGGGAAATCCCCGCCGTGTCCCCTGCGTGGCCAGATGTGCGCGCAGCGACGATCAATTGATCAGCCCAAGGCGCAGCTATCGCGACCGACTTCTGCCCGTTCAATCGCCAACCTGACGCGCTGCGTTCGGCCGTCGCGGCAACATCCGCATAATCGTAGCGCATCTGCGGCTCGCCAATTGCCAGTGCCAGCCGCACCTTGCCCGCGGCGACATCGGCCAACAGACCGGCTACGGTCCCGCCTGCCCTTTCCAGCAGCCATGCGCCGTGGAACAGGGTTTCCGCCACCGGCTCCAGCACCAGCGCGCGACCCAGTTCTTCCATGATGATCATCTGTTCGACCGCACCGCCGCCCAACCCGCCGCGATCCTGCGAAACAGTGGCCCCGAGCAGGCCCAATTCGCCCGTCAGCGCAGACCAGATTTCCGGTCGAAATCCCAGATCGGATCGCGATGCGGCTGTACGTTCGGCAAAACCATAACGCTGTGCAAGAAACTGGCGCAGCATATTCTGCAGCATCTGCTGATCTTGGTTCAGTTCGAAATTCATTTTCTCACCTCAATCTCGACTTGATGTGCAATGAAGCCTGAATGTCAGGCTGCCGCAATCGGAAATTGCATGTGGAGAGGATTTCAGCCGTCGCACCCAGCAATGGCCAGCATTGACAGGAACCGCCGAAAGCTGTTCGTTGTGCATTATGGACATGAACTGGTCAGACGCCGACAGGGCATTCACCGACGAAGTCAGGGCCTTTTTTGACGCCGAACTGACGCCCGAATTGCGCGAGGCCGGGCGCTGGATGACCAGCGTCTATGGTGACCATGGCCTTTCGATGGAATGGCAGCGCCGGTTACACGCCAAAGGCTGGGCCGCACCTTCATGGCCAAAGAGCTATGGTGGCGCCGAGTGGAGCGTCACCCAGCGATACATCTTTGCGCGCGAGCGGGTGCTGGCAGGGGCGCCGCCCACTTCTCCCATGGGGATCGCAATGTGCGGCCCTGCCCTGCTCGGCCATGGTTCAGATGAGCAGAAGGAATATTTCCTTCCCCGCATGCTGACGGGAGAGCATTTCTGGTGCCAGGGCTATTCGGAACCGCATGCCGGCAGCGACCTGGCCTTATTGTCGATGAGCGCGCGGCGGGACGGCGACGACTTCGTCTGCAACGGCACCAAGATCTGGACGACGCATGCCAATGTCGCGAACTGGATTTTCTGCCTTGTCCGCACCAGCCAACTCGCCCGGCCGCAACAGGGCATCACCTTCCTGCTGATCCCGATGGATACGCCGGGCATCACCGTCACGCCGATCGTGATGACCTCTGGCGAGCATATCCAGAACCAGATTTTCTTCGACAATGTGCGGGTACCCGTAGGCAATGTCGTTGGCGCGATCGACGATGGCTGGACCGTTGCCAAATATCTGCTCGAATTCGAACGCGGCGGCAGCGCCTATGCGCCGGAATTGCAGGTCCGTCTGGCACGAGTGCGGGAATTGGCGAGCGATGGCTTACGGCCGCTGCTCAATGAACCGGCCTTCGCGGCGAAGGTGGCGGCGGCGCAAGCGCGGGTCGACGTGCTTGAAACTTATGAATTCAAGGCAATGAGCGATGCGGCTCGCGGTGGCCGCCCAGGTCTTTCAGGTTCAGTCATGAAAATATTGGGTACAGAGCTTAGCCAGCACATCACCGAACTCGCCCTCGAGGCTGCGGGACCATATGGCCATGCCTTCCAACCGCAGGCGGGCTTCCCGGGTGGGCCAAATGTGATTCCGCATGATACAAATCAATTCGCCGGCCCTCGTTCGGCTGCTATTGCGCCGCTTAAATATTTCAATGACAGGGCAGGTTCTATCTATGCCGGGTCGAACGAGATCCAGCGCAATATTATCGCCAAGGCAGGGCTTGGCCTTTGACTGGAAGTTAAATTCATGGGGGCTTCGGCAAAACCCAAGGCGAAACGTGGCAGGCCGCTTAAACCGCTGATCACAAAAGAAGCTGCAGTCGATGCGGCGATTGTGCTGGTCGAGCAGGAGGGGATCGACTCGCTGAGCGTCCAGGGCGTCGCCCGTGCGATGGGTGTGACCGCACCTTCGCTCTACTATCATTTCAAGGACAAGGACGAACTTCTTCAGCTCGTTGCCCGGGCATTGCTGCGCGAAGTCGGCGCAGAGGGCGGCGATGCGACCGGTTGGAAAGAGCGTGCCATCGCGCTGGCCGTTGCCACACGGCGCACCATATTACGCCATCCCAATGCCGCCCCGCTGATGCTGCGCTATTTCCCGCGCAATGTGATGCTGGGGGCCTATGAAGCGACACTCGCGATCTGCCCCTACCCTTCAGAGCACCATATGGCGATCCTCGAGGCACTGGAAAAAATCACCTATGGCGCATCGCTGTTCGCCGCGGCCGCCGAAGCGCATCATATTCCGGCCATGCCGGTTTTTGATGCGAACCGCTTCCCTAAACTTGCCGAAGCGCTCGCCAAGGCGCCGGAAGACGAAGCGCTGTTTGTCGAAACGCTGGAGCTGATGTTCGATGGCTTCGAAGCCCGTTACGGGACCAAGAAAAGGAAATCCAAATGATCGAGGGTGGATGCAACTGCGGAGCCATACGCTACAAAATCGAAAGCAATCCCGTGGTGGTTGCGCAATGCCATTGCAAAAACTGCCAGCGCCAATCGGGCAGCGCCTTTTCGGTCAATCTGATGGTTCCGGTTGCTGGCGTCACAACTACTGGCGAGCTCACCACTTATGAAGATCGCGACACAAGATCAGGCAATCCGGTTTATCGCCGGTTCTGCGGCAATTGCGGCTCCCCCATTTTTTCGGACCTCGCCGAAGACAATGGCATGACTATCGTCAAAGCCGGCACGCTGGATGATCCGACACCGTTCAAGCCTGTTGTCAGCGTGTGGACGTCAACCAAAATGCCTTGGGTTGACCTTCCTGAAGGCCAGCGCGGCTTTCCGGAAAATGCGGGCTAATTAAAGCCCGCTTGGTTTTTCTGGCAGGAACACGGTCTTGATCTCGACATAGGGCTGCATGCCCTCTGGCGCGCCTTCGCGGCCGACGCCCGATTTCTTGAACCCGCCAAACGGATTAGTCAGATCGAACTCGCGCCTGTTCTGCGTGAAATGGCCGGTGCGGATGCGACGCGCGACGGCATAAGCGCGGTCGGTATCGTTAGTGTAGACGCCGCCTGACAGGCCGAATTCCGTCCGGCGCACTTCGAGTCTCGATATTTTCTGGCCCGATGGCCGTGAAGGCTTGTCTCACATCATTGGTCGGTCGCGGGACATTTTCAGTGATGCAGACGGTGAATTCCATGTGCTCGATGAAGCCGAGATTGAGGCCAATGCCCATATAACCCGCGAACTTGCAAATGCGCGCACCATCCCCGAAAATTCGAAGCTCAAAGAATTGTCGGGCGTTCGCGCCGTGCGCGTTGGATTGATCTGTCGATCGACGGCAATACCCTTGTAGTCGAAACCGGATTTCAAGATAGCGCCGCGCGGCAGGACGGGCTGCGACAGGCGATCCACGAATATCGTGCAACCGCACGGGTCGGTGCCGCGGATGGAGATATTTTATCCTTGACTGCCACGCCTTACGTCTTGCCCCATCAGGAATGCCCTGCTGCGGTTGGGAATATCCAGCGCCTCGTGGCGCCAGCACATTGCCTCGCTTCGCGATATAGTACCGCAGATGCTGGAGAGGAGGCATTTTCGGCAGGCTTTGATATCAAGGAAATGGCGGATTTCGACAATGAAGCGATGCGCGATGCTTTCGTGCAACGTGACCCGCTGTTCAAGGCGATCGCGTTACATCCACTCCCGGTAATCGCCGCAGTGAATGGCAAGGCTTTCGGTGCCGGCGCCCTGATGGCCGCTGCAGCTGATTTCCGGATCGCCGGGCCTAATGCGGAGTTCAAGGTTACTGCAGTCAACTATGGCAGTGCGAATGCAACCTGGTCGCTGCCTCGACTGGTAGGCCTGTCGAGAGCGAAGCATATTTTAATGACTGGCCGGATCGTCAAAGCAAGCGAAGGGCTTATGATGGGTTTGTTCGATGAAATAGCGAATGCCTCTGCATTGGACACCGCTCTTGAACTTGCAGCACAGATCGCATCCAAACCAGTATCGGCAATTCATGCGATTAAGGCGCTCACAAACCGGTCAATGAACCTGGACATAGATTCTGCCTGGCAGGCAGAGTTCGATCACGTACTCGAACAGCTAAATACCAATGACGGGGGTGGCGAAGAGATTTTTGGTACATTTCTATCAAAGAGGAAATGAAGCTGTCGCCTCCAATAGCCAACCGATCGCTCTGAGCAGAAATGACCTCTCGGTTTCATTCCGAGTGGCTTGCTATTTCCAAGATGTTTAGATCAAGCGGCAGCTTTGCGCTGCTTTTCCAGCTTCTTCAGAACCATCTGACGCTTCAGACGCGACAGATGGTCGATGAAGAGAATGCCTTCGAGATGGTCCATCTCATGCTGTAAACAGGTGGCCATCAGGCCTTCCATTTCTTCTTCGTGCACCTTGCCATCCAGATCCTGCCAGCGGGCACGGATTGCGGCGGGGCGTTCGACCTCGGCAAATTGATCCGGCACCGACAGGCAACCTTCGGTGTAGGTCGAATGCTCATCGGAAGGATCAAGTATTTCAGGATTGATGAAGATACGCGGATTGCGCACGACTTCATGATCATGGTTGCAATGTTCGCCATGCTCATGGTCATGCTCGGCCGGTTCTTGCAGATCGATCACCAAAATACGTTTAGGCACACCGACCTGGATCGCGGCCAGACCAATGCCCGGCGCATCATACATCGTGTCGAACATGTCCTCGACCAGCTTTTTGAGCCCATCGTCAAATTCGGTGACGGGAGTCGAGATGATTTTGAGCCGCGGATCGGGCACTTCAAGGATCGGGAGTATGGCCATGGCGCTAAAATAGGGACTGGGTGGGCCAGCGTCAACCGACCGGACGACGGGCACGGAGCGCCTGCGCCAAAGTGCCTTCGTCGAGATAATCAAGTTCGCCGCCGACGGGCACACCGTGCGCCAGTTGGGTCAGGCGGATCGGATAGCTTTCCAGCCGCTCGGCAAGGTAATGCGCGGTCGTCTGACCTTCTAACGTTGCGTTCATTGCCAGCACCACCTCGTCAATGCCGCCTTCGGCAACGCGTGCAACCAAGCCGTCGATGTTGAGGTCTTCCGGACGCACGCCATCCAGCGCAGATAAACGCCCGCCAAGCACATGATATTTGCCGGGAAACAAGCGCGAACGATCAAGCGCCCACAAATCTGATACATCCTCCACCACGCACAGGGCGCGCGTGTCGCGGCGCGGATCGGCGCAGATGCCGCAAGGATCGCTCGTGTCGAGATTGCCGCAGTTAGTGCAGGTCTTGAGCCGCTCCTCGACCATTTCGAGCGCGCGCAGCAAAGGCTGGAGCACTGTCTCACGCTTTTTCATCAGATGCAAAACAACGCGGCGGGCCGAGCGCGGGCCGAGGCCGGGAAGCCGCGACAATGCCTGTGCCAATGCGTCTATTTCTTGCGATGCCATCGGATGGGCCTTATCGGCATCCTCCGAAAGTTTGAAGAACAAACCGCAGGCTGGAGCCTGTCGAAGGCCGTTTCACGGTATGCGCCGCCATTCTAAGCGCCCTTCGACAAGCTCAGGGCTACGGTGATGGCTGGAGCGACAATGCGCCTTATATTCATGGGGACCCCCGATTTTGCCGTACCGACGCTGAACGCGCTGGTCGATGCGGGGCATGATGTGGTCGCCGTCTATTCGCAGCCGCCCCGCCCAGCCAATCGTGGGAAGAAGCTGACACCCTCCGCCGTGCATGCGCGTGCGGAGGAATTGGAGCTGGAAGTGCGCACGCCGGTTTCGCTGAAAGGCGAAGACGAACAGGCCGCGTTTTCCGCGTTAAACGCCGATGCCGCCATTGTGGCCGCCTATGGATTGCTGTTGCCCCAACCCATCCTCGACGCGCCCAAATATGGTTGCCTCAACGTCCACGGATCGCTCCTTCCACGCTGGCGCGGTGCGGCGCCTGTGCAGCGGGCGATATTGGCGGGTGACGCCGAAACTGGCGTGATGGTGATGCAGATGGAGGCGGGTCTCGATACCGGTCCGGTGCGCGCAACGGCGCGGACGCCGATTGATCGCAAGACTGCTGGAGAGCTCACCGAAGAACTGGCGCAACTAGGAGCCGGTCTGATGGCGGAAGTGTTAGCAGATATTGACCGCCATCCTGCAATAGCACAGCCTGAAGAAGGCGTGACCTATGCCCGGAAAATCGAAAAGAGCGAGGCCCGGCTAGACTTCAACCAAAGCGCCGAAGCGGTCGAACGCCAGGTTCGTGCTTTCAATCCGGTTCCGGGCGCATTTTTCGAATTTCAGGGCGAGCGGTATCGGGTGTTGGCTGCTGAGATCGTTGAAGCTGGCGGAACAAGCGGCATAACCATTGACGACAAACTGGTAATCGCTTGTGCAACCAGTGCCCTCCGCCCCACCATCATTCAACGCGCCGGAAAACCCGCAATGCCGCTCGCCGATTTTCTGCGCGGCAACCGGATACCGGCGGGCACCATCCTGGTATGACGCGCTTCGCCTTCACAATCGAATTTGATGGCACGCCCTATATGGGCTGGCAGCGGCAGGGGCATGGCCCGTCGGTGCAGCAGTCGATCGAGGAAGCGATTGGCCGTGTGACCGGCGAGGAAGCTGTACTGCACGCCGCCGGGCGAACCGATGCCGGCGTACATGCGCTGGCGATGCGGGCACATGTCGAACTGACGAAGGATATCGAACCATTTCGCTTGATGGAAGCCATCAATGCGCAGTTACGACCGCAGCCGATTGCCATCCTCGCTTGCGAAACCGTTCCCGATGATTGGCATGCGCGCTTTTCCTGCATCGGGCGCGAATATGTTTATCGGATCGCCAACCGTCGCGCGCCGCTCGCGCTGGAAGCTCATCGCGCATGGAAAGTGCCGCAGCCGCTCGATGCAGGTGCGATGCATGAAGCGGCACAGCAGCTTGTCGGCCTGCATGATTTCACCACTTTCCGGTCGGCGCACTGCCAGTCGGACAGCCCGGTCAAGACGCTCGACCGGCTCGATGTGCGGCGCGAGGGCGAGCATCTATTGATAGAAGCCGCAGCCCGCAGTTTCCTGCATCATCAGGTCCGATCAATGGTTGGTTGCCTTGCCTTTGTCGGCATGGGCCGCTGGAGTGCGGATGATTTGCAAGCTGCGCTGGAGGCAAAAGATCGGGCCGCGTTGGCGCTGAATGCCCCGCCAGACGGCCTGTATTTTGTGCGGGCGATCTATCCCTAGCCGAATATTCGCGCGACCGACTTTTCGAGCATCAGCAATTGCCACAGCAGGCGGCTATGATCCGAACGACCTCCAACATGTTCTTCGGCCACGCGTGCTATTTCCGCACTTTCAAACCAGCCCGTCCGAGCCAAGGTGGTGTTCGATGCAATCCCGCGCGCGGTTTCAGCTAGCGGCCCGCGAAACCATTGCGCAATCGGCGTTACAAAGCCCATTTTCGGGCGATAGAGAATGTCTTCGGGCAAATAGCGTTCCATCGTACGCTTCATCAGCCACTTCCCTTGCCCGCCGCGAACACGCATATTTTCGGGTAAGGACGCCGCAAATTCGAGCAGACGGTGGTCGAGCAACGGTTCACGCGCTTCCAGCCCCACGGCCATACTGGTGCGATCGACCTTGGTCAGGATATCGCCGGGCAGCCACAGCTTCATATCGGCATATTGCGCTTGGTCGAGCCCGCTGCGCGCCGGGGCTTTATCCATCAGCCGGTGCATATGGTATTCAGCGCGGTAACCGCGAAGCGACTGTTGCGTGCGATGCGAATAAAGCCGGTCGCGAATAAGCGGAGGGGTAACGCCAACCGCTTCGGCATAACCCTGAGCTCCTGTGCGAGCGAGCGACAGCAGCGTCGTTTTAGCACGCAAGGGGCGCGGCGCCCAATCGGCCTTGGGATAGAGCCGCCCCAGTGTTCCGAATAGTGGGCCGCGAATGGCTTGCGGCAACAGGCCGCGCATCCGCTCCTCGCCATGGTGGAAGACATGGCGGCGATAGCCCGCCAGTGCTTCATCCGCGCCGTCGCCCGATAGCGCCACGGTTACATGCTCGCGCGCCATTTCGCTGACGCGATAGGTGGGCAACGCAGAGGCATCGGCGAAGGGTTCGTCGAAATGATAGGCCAGCGT
Organism: Sphingorhabdus sp.; assembly: GCF_035329025.1. Taxonomy (GTDB): domain Bacteria; phylum Pseudomonadota; class Alphaproteobacteria; order Sphingomonadales; family Sphingomonadaceae; genus Sphingorhabdus_B. The sequence goes on from NZ_DAOLHN010000044.1 coordinate 12,133, forward strand.
ATCGATGAGACCGAAATCGTCGGCGGCGACCGTCTTGCTATGATGCTCTGTCAGAAAGCGCTTGGCAATGCGGCTCGCATATTCGCTTTCGTCCAGTTCGCCGACATCGAAGCCGATCGAGCAGGTCTTGACCGGTAGCCGCGACGCCTCGGCCATCAGTGCGACGACGCTGCTGCTATCAACGCCGCCCGAGAGGAAGGCACCCAACGGCACATCTGCGACCATGCGGCTCAGCACCGCCTGCCGCATCAGGCGGAGAAGTTCTTCCTGCAATTCTGCTTCGCTGCCTTTAACGCGGTTGGAAAAATCGAGATCCCAGTAGCGCGTTGGCGCAGGCTCCGGCTTGCCCTGCGTGAGCAGCCAATAATGGCCAGCTGCGAGCTTCTGGACACCGGCCACGATACAGCCATGATCGGGCACATATCCGAACGCCAGATAGTCATCGACCATCGCCAGATCGGGCTCGCGCCGCAATGCGGGATGTTCGAGCAGCGCTTTCAGTTCGGATCCGAAGATGATGCTGCCATCGGCCAGCCGCGCATGATAAAGCGGCTTTACCCCCAACCGGTCGCGCGCCAGCAGCAACTGCCGGTTCGCCTGATCGTACAGCGCGAACACGAACATGCCGTGCAGCCGTCCGACGCACTGCGGGCCCCAGGCGCGATAGGCCTCTAAAATCACTTCGCTGTCGCTATGCGTGCGGAACTGGTGGCCCATTGCCTCCAACTCTTTGCGCAACTCCTGGAAATTGTAGATTTCGCCGTTGAACGAGAGCGCATAACGCTCATCCTCGGTCAGCATCGGCTGCGCGCCGCCGCCTAGGTCAATGATCGAAAGGCGGCGATGGCCAAGACCAATGCCCGGCGCAGTCCACACGCCCGAACCGTCAGGCCCGCGATGCGCAATCGCATCGGTCATCCGCCGGACGCGTTCTGGGTCGACCGGCTTCGAGCTTTCGACGTGGAAGATACCGGCAATGCCGCACATGATGCGAGCGCCTTAGTCCAGACCAGCCATGCGGTCAGCCAGTTTATCGATATCCTGAATCGATTGAAGGAACGAGTTGATGGCCGGACGTGCATTTTCGCGACCTTTTTGCTCAGCCGACACCAATATCGCTACCGCCTGCTGGTTGCCGTCGAGCAATTTCGCCTTGAGAGTTGCCAGCTTCACTGTGGCGCCAGAACCGCTTGTGGTGCCGTTCACACGGTAGAAGCTGACCACATCGCGGCGGTTCCGATCTTTGGTGCCGATGCGCTCACAACGGGCGTTGGCAGGTGCATCGCAATTCTCGATCCACGACCAGTCGCTTGCTCCACCCGCTGCACCCTGCCCGAAGCCAACTAGCTCGCGGCCTTCGGACTGGCGGTCATATACCGCAATATAGAGATCGACCTCTTGCTCCTGCGCATTGCGATAGCGACCAAGCAGAGTGTGGTTGGCTTTGGCAAAATGCGGTTTCCAGGGATGTAATGGGCGATGATCGACCCGTGCCCAACCTGCCACTTCTGGCATATCTATTTGTGCCGGAACAGGCGATGCACGGTTGGCGATATAGGTGCTCCATCCAAATGGCAGCAGCACGATTGCCGCCATTGCGCCCAATGCTATTGCGGGTTTCAATGCAGTGCCGGAAACTTTCGCCAGCTGATCCGCATGGATCGCTGGAGCATCTGCAGCCCGATCAAAAAAAGGCCAGCCGGCGGCCAATACCAAAGCGATCACAATGCCAAAAAACACCCAGCCGAAAATCACATGGTCAAAGCTCGCGGCAAAATCGAGATTGCCGTGGTGCGCAATGTAGATGGTAGCGAAGGCGCGCAGGCCGTTAGCGATGATCGGGATGATGATACAGGCGGCCATGAAGGCGATCCGACGCGGCCAGCTTTTGAAACATAGGTTGGAAACCAGTGCGCCCAAGGCGACCATCGCGACGAGAAATTTCACCCCGGAGCAAGCTTCTGCAACGCGGAACAGCGCGGTGGGTGTTGCGATGTAAATTCCGTCGATATGCGCAGGGATTCCTGTCAGGCCGAGCAACCACATGCACATTTCGGCGGTGATGGTCTGCAAGGCTGGCACGAATTCCTCGCCGAACGGCACGAGGAAGAACATGTAGAAGAGCGGGAACAGCAGTCCGCGAGTGACCGCTGGGCCTAGCAATAGTGCAACGCTGCCCTGCAACAGCATCACCAACCCCGCATGCCGCGCCAGCGCCACCCCAGCCGCATCGCCGAGCAGCCAACCAAAAGACGCAGCGGCCATCCAGACCAGCGGAAGCGCCCACGGCTTTGGCTCCAGCTTGGCCAGTTCGGGTTTGCGCTGATCAACCAGCCACCACAGGATCGGGATGATGAGCAGGCAATGGTTGAAGGTCGAGCTGTTCCACCAGATCGATGCCATGTCCGCCGCATCGCGCCAGAACAGCGCCAGCAGCGCCACCCAGATGATGCCGAGGCGCGCGAGCGATGTCCGCCAGTTGGCGGTCATTTTGCAGCCTCGCCTTTGATCAACCCTTCAAGCGAGGCAAGCTGCGCATCCCAGCCATAATGGGTGATGACATGCGCACGAGCCTCCGCTCCCAGTCGAAGGCGTTCGTCGGTATCGGACAGCAGCGCCGAGACCTTGGCGGCCTCTTCTTCAACATTTTTGGCGACCAGCAGATGCTTGCCGGCAACCGCGTCGATACCTTCAGCGGCGGCGCTGGACGCGACAACAGGCTTGGCCATCGCCATTGCCTCCAGCACCTTGTTCTGGATACCGCGAGCAATGCGCAATGGTGCAACGACGACATCGGCGCCTGCAAGCCATGTGCGTACATCATCGACCGCGCCTGTCACCTGCACGCCGGGAAGCGCTGACAGTTCAACAACAGCAGGCGTCGGATTTCGACCGACAATCGCGAAGGTGGTTTCCGGATGTGCCTGCCGGATCGCTGGCATAGCATTGCGGGCAAACTCGCTGACAGCTTCGATATTAGGGCGATAATCCATCTGCCCGGTGAAGACGATCAGGGGATCGGGAAAAACCGGATGGAGTTTCTTGAACTTCGCAGCCGGGTCATAAAAAATCGTGTCGATGCCGTTCCCCAGCGCGGCGGCGTTGGCTACCCCGCTTCGCTCACGGAACAGCGCGGCTTCGGCTTCGCTGACAAAAAGGCTGGCATCGGCGCGCTTGGCAATTTCAGCTTCAAAATTGGCAAGCTTCTTTGCCTCCCGCGCATAGACCCAGCGCATCAACGCATTGCCTTCTTGCGCATAGCTCTCGAACTTCGCGCTATCGACGTCAACAAAGTCCATGACGAAACGACCGTCAAAACCGACGGGGACATATTGGGCCATCTGGCCTGAAAAAACGAAGATGTGGCTGATCGCTCCACTAGAAAGCCGTTCATCGACCCAATCCTGCATCGCCTTCGAACCGAAGGCGGTCAGCGAAACCGGTTTGCCGCTTGCCATCGCCTCAACACCCGAAAACCAGCTGGGCTTGTCGCGTAGTTCAACGTGCAGCGACGCCAACCCTGCCCGTTCTGCCTCGGCACATTCCATGTCACGTGCGTCATCGGCGAAGGCACCGACATGCACAGGTGCCATCGTCTGCAGTTTTTTGAGGATGTGGAAGGAACGGATCTTGTCGCCGCGGTCCGGGGGCCAGGGGACGCGGTGGGCGAGGAACAATATCTCGCGCATCAGCCGAGACCCTTGGAAATCCAGGGACCGATCAGGTTGGCGATGGGCAATGGCAGTTTCTGCCATGCAGAGACGACTGACCTATATTTCGCGCTATTCGGGTTCACGTCGCGCGGCGGGGAGCCATCCGCAGTACGTGTAGAATAGGACAGAGGTTCAGGCTCGAACCCCCAGTTTTTCTTGAAGAAATAAGCCCCTGAATCAACTTTTGATCGCCCGAAATCAAAACGCGAGCAACCGCGCCGACGCGCATGGTTCATCAGCGCATAATACATCACGTCGTTGGCTCGCAACGCCCGTGCTTCCCAAACACCCCCGCCCCAATAAGGCATGACCGCGCCATTGAAATATAGGCTCAAAACGCTCGCTACCGGTTTGCCATCCGACAGCACGGTCAGGATATCGGCATCATCGCCAAAGGCCTTCAGCGTCTCTGCCATCAGCGCGCGCGGGAAGACCGGCGTGCCGAGATTGCGCACACTTTCGGCATAAACGCGGTAGTGCCAATCGAGATCGCGCTGGCCATTGCCGGTTTCGATTGCCAATCCTTTGTCGAGCCCCTTGCGCACCTCCGCCCGTTGCTTGCGCGGGATAGCGAGCAATTGGGCCTCGTCATCGCCCGCCAATTCGCGTTCGAAATTGGCATGGGCATCGCTTTTGACGATCCATCTCTGATGCGGGATCGCTCCGCCACGTAATTCGGCAGTTGGGCAATTGAGTTCAACAGCAAGGTCCCAAACGGCATCGGCCAGCCGGTCAGCAACGCCCTGCGAACCGGCCAGAATGCCGCCACCCACAGCAAAGCCGCTCGACACCAGAGCGCGCCCGAATAGCGGAGAGCCCACGGCGTGCAGCGGTACCAGACCGGCCATGTCACCCGACTCATTCTCTGCCACGAGGCAATAGGCCTTATGGCCGGTGCCGCGCTCAATGGCATTGAGCCAGCACGGCAGGTGAAATGGCGTTGAGGGCGGTTGTTCACGAACCCATGAATCGATCCGCCTGGTTTCATCAGACAATGTAAGATCGACCCTGCGCACAGTCACCCGTTCATGGATCAGCGGCGCATTCATGCGATTTTGGCCTTTTCCTGTTCGACGATGCGATCAAGCCTGTCCCATTTGAAGTCGGCAATGAGCCGTTTCAGCTTGCCTGCCATTGCATCCAGCTTCGTATAATGGCGCAGCTTGGATTTGATCGACGCATTCGCCACGCGCGGCTGGCCCGGATCGATTTCCCAGGGGTGAAAATAGATGATGCCCGGGCGCGCTTCGGCATTGACCTGCCGCACTGCCCAACGCGAATAGACATAAGGCAATAGCCGGAAAAATCCGCCGCCGCCTGCTGCAATCCGCTTCGGGCCAAGCATTGCTGTGGTCACCGGTATTTCGACAAAATCGCTGCCGGATATAGGATGGAAGGCAAAACGCGGCGCATCCGCCCAGCCATAGTGATCGTGGTTGATCGGGTTGATGCTCGACGAATAGGTATAGCCCTGCTCGGCCATGATTTCATGCGCCCAGGGCGTGTTCGGGTTGATCGAGAAACTCGGCGCGCGATAGCCCTTTACGACAACGCCGCCCGCATCCTCGATCGTCTTTCGCGATCGTTCAAGGTCGGCGGCAAATTGCTGCGGTGTGAAGGTGAACACGCGATCATGGTTCTGGCCATGATTGCCCAGTTCGTGTCCCGCATCGGCTATCCGGCGGATGAGCGCAGGATACCGCTCTGCAACCCAGCCCAAAGTAAAGAAGGTCGCCTTAATGCCTGCCTCGTCAAACATCGCGAGCAAGGCGTCGGTGTTGCGCTCGACACGGCATTCGCGCGTGTCCCAGCTATCGCGCGAGATTACATTCTCGAACGCCCCGACCTGAAACCAGTCTTCAACATCGACCGACAAAGCATTGTACAAAGGATAAAACCCTTCATCCTTCCAAGATCAGGCTGCACGCATATCCCGCATGCGGGCGGCGAGCGACTGGTTTTCCTTTTCCATCCAATCGATCAGCATGGCAAGCACCCTGCGCATGGTCACATCCTGTGCCGCCATGCGCGCTTCGATCTGATCGATGCGCGATGCCAGCGCCTGATACTGCGCGCCATCCGGGGCGGCAGATGCAGCCTGCGCATTTGCAGCGGCTGGCACGGTCGCCGCCTCGGCCATAGGTGCCTGCGACGCCAGGGTGGCATCATATTCGAACGGTTTGCCGGTCATGTCGGCAATCACGGCAACAACCAGATCGCCATTAATGGTATCAGTCTGCTCGACTGCACCCATCAACAGGCAGCGGTTCATCAATGCGTTCAACTTGCGCGGCACACCGCCGGTTTCGTTGTACAAAACATCATAAGCATCTGCGGTCAGTTGTGGACGACCGGTCCATCCCGCGCGCGCAAGGCGATGTTCGACATAGGGCTGCACCTCGTCGGCATCCATCGCTTCCAGATGGTGCGTCGCGATCACACGTTGGCGCAGCTGCTCCAGTTCGGGCGCAGTCTGCAGCAAATTGCGGAACTCCGGCTGGCCGAGCAGGAATATCTGCAACAGCGCGGTTGAACCAAGTTGGAAGTTCGACAGCATACGCAATTCTTCCAGCGCATCGACCGTCAGATTCTGCGCTTCGTCAACCACCAGCAGGCAGCGGCGTCCTGCGCGCGCCTCGGCATGGAGGAAGTTCTCGATTGCCTTCAGCGTTGCGGCCTTGTCCATGCCGCGCGTATCGATACCAAAGCTTTCGGCAGTCATCTGTACCAGATCAACGGCGTCGAGCTGGCTGGTGACAATGGTGGCAGCCGTGAGGCGCGCCTTGTCGATCGTCTGCATCAAATGGCTGACCAAAGTCGACTTGCCTGAACCGACCTCGCCGGTGATGACGATGAAACCTTCGCCCTGCGCAAGGCCATAGCCGAGATAGGAGAGCGCCTTGCGGTGCGTTCCGCTTTCAAAATAATAATGCGGATCGGGCGTCAGCTGGAATGGGCGTCCTGACAAGCCGTAATATTGATCGTACATGGTCTTATCTTCCCTGTCAGTTGGCCTTAAAAGCTGTAGCGCAGCCCGAGCAGCGCCGATGCGGTGACATCGCCATCGGCATCTTCCGGCTTTACGCTGTCGATGCCGACAGCGGCACCGGCCGTAAGCCCGCGCCAGATCTGGCGATAATAGGCTGCATTGGCACCGATGCTAAAGATATCAGGCGCCAGTGCAAAGCCAGGTTCGAGCAGATTGCCGTAAACATTGGTTTCGAAGCGTGAACGTCGATCAAGATCGCGGCCAAGATAGCCGACGATATAGTAATTCTGGTCAACCAGCCCGTCGAGTTCGGGCAGCGCGCCGAGCGGCGAGTTCAGGAATTTCTGGCGATTATAGCCAGCAGCGATGCCCGAATCCCAGCCGCCACTGCTGGTGACCATCGATGCGGAAATTCCGCGTGAACGGAAAGCTGACGGGCGCAGCGACCCGAGCGCATTGCCGAGGCAGGTGCTACCTGTATTGCCGAATGCGCAATTGCCCAGATCGCCCGAGAGTGGGTTCCGGATCGCGGTGAACTGGGTTGGCAATCCTGCAAGCGCTCGATTGAGCGAGCTGCCAAAGCCCGAAATGGTGTCATAGACCGAGACATTCACCACCATGCGTTCACTCGGCGCGTAGTTGAAACTGCCATAATAAGTATCGCTGCCATAGCGATGGCCATAGCGCGCCTCGAGCGAGGTTCGTCTGCTGGGACGCCACAGAACCCCGGCATCCCAGATCAACCCATCACTGTCATAGGCGTTCAATCGAGGGGAGGCCGGGTCCGTAACATAGCGGCCGCTGGAAGTCAGAACCGGATTTCCGGATGCATCGCGCAGCGCGTCGCGCTCACTGACTTCGACATTTTCATAGCCGACACCGCCAACGAGTGCGAGCGTGGGCGAAACGGGCACTGTCACATCGGCGCGCATATATTTTTCGTCTATGCGTTGGTCGAGCTGGCTCGAATCTTCACGGTTCCATCCCGTGCTGACGGCCCAGCCCACGGGCAAACGCCCTGGTTGCATGGCGACGGTTGCCTGCGCCGCATAGCTGACGCTGTCGTCAAAAGTTGGCACCGCCGGCTGCCCTGACGGGAGAGTGGCGACGCGGCCATTGTCGACCTTGGTATATCCTGCACGCAGTGAAGAAGCGACGGTCACATCGTCGAGTTGGGCGGTAAATGTCGGACCGGTATAGACCGAATACACATGGCTCACATTATCCGGATTGCCGAGAAAGGTTCCCGGCGTCGGCGCGCGATTATCTGTCCGGGCACGGCTGGCATAGGCACCGGCCTCAATACTCACATTGCGACCTAAGCGGGCATTACCGCGTGCAAGACCACTGAGATTGTCCTGATCGCGAACCCGGCTGCTATATCCGATCAGCCTTTCGTAACGCACATTCACCTGCGCCTCGGCATTCCGCTCAGAAACGCTTGCATCAACGCCGACGGCCAGCGTCGAATAAGTTAGGACATCACCTCCATCGTCGAGATCAGCCAGCAGAACCTGCCGTGCCTCCAGATAGGGCCGAACCTCTGCGCGACGCGTGCGTTCTTTCTTGGCGGGCGCCTCGGCAGCAGCAGCAGGCGCGCTGTTTTCCGTATCTGACCAATCGGTGTCGAGTAGTTGCGCATGCGCCATCGACGGCAGAGCTATCAGTGCAACCGAAGCAAGCAGCAGTTTGGTTCCGGCTTGAGTTTGGCTGGGCATTTTATGCTCCATATCCATAATAGTTGCCGAACTTGCGTCCGGTGGGGGAGAATTTGGCACGATTGAGCAACAGTTGGATATTCTCGCATCCGCTGAGCAGCGAGAGTGCATCGCGGAGGGCTGTTTCGGTCGTCACATCGGCATGAACGACCATCACCGCCTGTCCGACATGCAGCGCCAGCACCGATGCGGGCGAAGCGGCGAGCGCAGGCGGAGAATCGAAAATGATGATCCGGGCCGGATCGTGACTGGTCAGTTGGTCGAGCACCGCAGCGGTGCGCGCGGCGGCTAGATATTCGGTATCCTGATTGGTCTGCGCACCAGCGGGCAACACGGACAGCCCATCGACATCGGTTTCAATGACAAGGTCTTCAACATCGATCGAAGGATCAGCAAGGGCATCCATCAGCCCGCGTCCGCCTTCAATGCCCAGCCGTGCCAGCACGCTGGGCTTGGCGAAATCGGCATCGACGAGGAGAACGCGATTGTCTTTCTCCGTCGCCATCGACAAAGCGAGATTGACCGCGCAGAAGGTCTTGCCCTCATTGGGGTTTGCCGAGCAGATCAGGATGCGTTCGCCATGTTCGATGGCGTCGAAACCCTTGCCACCGCGAGCGGCCAACAGAAGCTGGCGTTTGACGATGCGGAATTCTTCAGACAAGCCTGTGACCGGACCTTCCGGATCAATATAATTGGCAGCACGCAATGCATCGCGATCGATATGGACGCGCGGTTTGGCACGGCCTGAAGACGGACGCACAACGGGTTGCGGCATAACAGGCGCCGCAGCGGGAGCGGCAGCCGGAGCGGGCGGCGCTTTTGCAGCTTCAGGCTCTGCAAGGGGTGGCGGCGCGGGCTGCTCCGCCGGGGCTGCCTCCTTGGCGGGTCCACGCAAGGCAGCGCCGAAATCATACATCTCATTGGCGCGTTCGAGCAACGACGCGGGCGGCTTGATCGGGCTGTGTTTGTTCATTTTATCGGGCCCCTTCATGCCGCCATGCCGCGCTGGATGAATTCAACCACCAGCAGCAGGGCAAAGACGCCGACAAGCCCGCTGGCCCCGCCAACAAACATCTTCATCTTGCGCTTGCGCTCTTCGCGTTGCGCACTGGTTAGCATTTGCGAAATCGCGCCGATTACCGGCAGGCCACTCGCCTTTTCCAGCTTGGCAGCGGTCGGGAAGCTGGTTTGCAAATGGCCAAGCGCAAAGGCCACGCCTGCCCCGGCACCCAGGCCCGCAAACAGCACCAGCGCCAGCAACAGCGGGCGGTTGGGCTTGGCTGGCGCAGACGGTACGCCGGGTTGGTCCACAACCTCGAACTGCACTGTGCCGGTCTCATTTTCGACCTGCCCGCGCAGGCGGATCGCTTCGCGGTCGGCGAGCAGCTTGTCATATTGGGTTTTCAGCACCTGATAATCCTGGCTGATACGCGAATATTCGGCGGACAGCCCGGGTTGCGAAATCTGTTTTGCGGTATAGTCGCTGATCTCGGCCTGCAGTGCGGTTTTGCGCGCGGATAGAGCCGTCACCGATGCCTGGCGTTCGGCCAGCATCGACTGAAGCGAAGCATAAGCCGGGTTTGGCATTCCGCCACCGCCCGCCGAAGCCCCTGCCCCTTGCGAGCGCAAAATCGCAATCTGGTTGCGTATCGCGATTACATCGGGGTGGTCGTCCGTGTAACCGCGCGCCTTCATCGAAGCGAGGTCGTTTTGTGCCGAAGCCAGCGGGCTGCCGCCTCCGCCGACACCTGCCAGCGAGCGGGGGGTTCCGGCCAATTGGCTGCCCAGCGCTGCAACAGCACTGCGCGCCTGGATCAACTGCGTGTCGATCTGCGACATTTCGGCACGCGCGGCCTCCATGCGGGTCGAGGCTGAACCGGCCCCCGGCAACATGCCCAGATTCTGCGTTTCGAAGGCAACGCGTTTGGCCTCAGCCTCGGCCAATTCCTTTTGCCGAGCCTCAAGCTGGGCATCGAGGAATTTGAGCGTCTTCGAGGTTTCGGCGCGATCACCGGCGATATTTTCCTCTTCGGCGATGTCGATCAGCTTTTGCACGACATCCCGCGCAATACGCGGCGATTTGTGCATCGCGGTGATCGAAAACACATTCTCATTGGTAGGATCGGCCTTCACCGCGATGTTCGGGCGCAGCGCGGAAATGGCGGTCGCAAGCTCGGCTTCCGACACAACCGTGCGGCCGATATCCGTGCCCTTGACCACACGTTCCAGATTGGCGGACGAGCCCAACGACTGCTGCAATTGCTCAACGGCTTTGCGGCGTTCACCAGCCGTAATACCCACCTTTTCCGACAGCACCGTCTGCGGACGCACCATGATCCGCGCGCTTGATTCATAGCTTGCAGGGATCAGCGAGACGACCAGCCAGCCGAGCAGGCACACGCCCCAGGCGATGGCAAGCGCCAGCCAGCGGCGGTTCCACACGCTGTGGACGGCAATGCGCAGTTCGTCATACAATCCGTTCATATCGCTGTGCCGCTACCCTTTAGAACATGCTTTCGGGGATGATGATGACATCGCCGGGCTGGAGCAGGACATTGGATTTGCTGTCACCGCGGCGGATCAGGTCATTGATGCGCAATGCATATTCCTGGCTCTTGCCAGTGGCCTTGTTGAAGCGCACAAGCCGCGCCTTGTTGCCGGCGGCATATTCGGACAGCCCACCTACCGCGATCATTGCATCGAGCAAGGTCATGTCGGCACGGAAGGGGATTGAGGCAGGCTTTTCGGTCGCACCGACGATCCGCACTTGCTGATTGTTGGTCGCGGCAAATTCATTGACGATCACTGAAACGATCGGATCGTTGATATATTGCGACAATTGCAGCTTGATATCCTGCTGCAGCATCGTCGCCGTCTTGCCCGCAGCGGGCATGTCGGTGATCAATGGGGTGGTGATGCGACCGTCGGGGCGCACCTGCACCTTCGCGCCAAGTTCCGGATTGCGCCAGACAAAGATGGTAATCTGGTCAAGCGGGCCGATGATATATTCTTCGCTTACCTGCTGCTGCGCGGGAATCGACGGGGCGGGGGGCAGATTCGATCCGCCCGTCGTCGAACAGCCAGTGATTGCCATGCTGCTGGCGCTGAGCGCAAGCAAAGCCTTGAACTTCAATGACTTGTTCATTCCCACATCCTTCCAGCCCGCGCGAAAGGCAGCTGCTTTCGGCGGAAATCCAAGCTGCACTACGCACAGCATCGCATTCCCTATGGCGGAAAAGGGTGAACAGACCGTTAGTCTTAAAGCGTCAGAAATGTAAAATCCCTGCCATACCGCCGAAAAGCGCGAATCCGCGCTATAGCGGAAGTTATAGCATGGGAATTTGCGGCGAGTCAGCCGCGCCTTCGCGTTCGAGCAGCTTTGCCTTGCGCTCCAGCCCATAGGCATAGCCGCCTAGGCTGCCATCGGTGCGGACAACGCGGTGGCAGGGAATCAGCACCGCAACATTGTTGGCGCCATTGGCCGAACCAGCCGCGCGCACCGCTTTTGGTTTGCCGACTGCATTCGCGATATCGGCATAAGTGCGGGTTTCGCCAACCGGGATACGGCGTAATTCCTGCCACACCGCTTCCTGAAACGCAGTGCCTGCGACATCGAGCGGCAGATCGGGCATGCGCGACGGGTTTTCGACCGCTTGGACCGCTCCTTCAATCAGCGACTGTGTCGTTGCATCTGCGGGCAGAATTTCCGCTTTTGGAAAGCGATCCGCCAAAGCCTCTCCACCTTCGTCAAATGACAGGCGGCAGATACCCTTTTCAGTTGCCGCAACCAGCATTTGCCCGAGCGATGTCGATACCACAGCCCAACGGATGACCGCCCCTGCTCCGCCATTTTTCCAGGCACTCGGCGTCATCCCCAAACGTCCTTTGGTGTCTTCATAAAATCGGCTCGGCCCCGAATAGCCTGCTTCGTAAATCGCATCAGTCACCCGCTCCTCACTCGCCAGCGCGTAAGTGGCCCGCTTGGCGCGCTCGGCCCGGGCGAAGGCGGCAGGCGTTACCCCGGTTGCCCGCTTGAACAGGCGGTGGAAATGGTGCGGCGCATAGCCGACCGCCTCTGCCAATTCGTCGAGCGACGGCGGCTCTTGGGCCCGCAACAGATGCAGGGCCTTTGCCATCGCCGCTTCATCGCGCGCGACATCGTCGGGAACACATCGCTTACAAGCCCGCAGTCCGGAAGCCCGTGCCGCTGCGCCATCTGAGAAGAAGCGCACATTGCTGCGCGCGGGATGCCGCGCAGCACAACTGGGACGGCAATAAATTCCAGTTGTCAGCACACCGGTGACGAAGCGTCCGTCAAAGCTGCGGTCGCGGCGCAGAACGGCGGCCCAGGCGGTATCGGCGTCTATCATCTCAGGTCCGTTCTATCGCTGCCGAAAAGCATCCATGCGCGGCGTTATGGGCATGGATATAGGCGATCTCCTCACCCGCGAAAAGTTCGCGGATACGCGCATCCGCCTGCCCGGGTAACGCCAAGGCTGCTTCACGCAGATTTCCTTCGGCATCGAAGCCGCGCAACGCGATCGGACGGCCCTCGAACACTGGCGGCGTTTGATCGATATATTCAGCCGGTTGCTGCGCCGTTTCACGAACATAGACCGCATAGGCAGAACGATAGGGTGTCGCGACATCATGGCTGACATGGTTAAACAGGATCAGGCTTTCGCCTTCCGACGCATCCTCCAACGAAACGCGACAGGGAAACCCCTTGCTGGCGGTTGCGGTGACGCGGCGGGCATTGACTGCAGCCAGTTGGGTATCGCTCATCGCGAACAAATGGGCATGGGCAGCGGGAAGCAATCCGGTAATCTTGTAGGTCATGGCTTCATCCTCATCGTTGATGTGGATTTCGCATCTAACCGCCTCGGAAACCACCTGCGTCCCGATTCTTGCTTTCAAAGTTTCAGCCGCCGCACGCCTTGAAAAGAGCCAGTGTCCGCTCCCGCGCCAGTTCTGAACTGGGCTCGTGATAATCCTTGCGGCGATCGCTGTTGAAGCCGTGGTTGGCATCATAGACAAATATCTGCGCGGTCGGGTGCGCCTTTTCGATCAAGGCCTCGACGCCCTCCATCGGGATGCCTTGGTCAAAGCGGCCGAAGTGGGCGATGGTTGCGCAACGCGGAGCCTCATTGGCAAAGATGGTTGGAACCATGCTGCCATAATAAGAAGAGGCTGCGGCCAGATCCGGGCTGATCTGCGCCATCCGCCACGCGACCGAACCGCCATAGCAATAACCGGTGATGAATACGGGGCCTTTGTCTTTTAAGGCATCAATGCAGGTCTGGGCATCAGCCAGCGACTGATCAAACGGGTGCAGTTTGCGCGCCAGTTCCACCGCGCGCTCAAATTCGGGGCCGGTATAATCGCATTCAAAACCGGGATGTTCGCGATCGAACAGTGCTGGGGACAGGACTTCATAGCCATCGACTGCATATTCATCGCACAAGTCGCGAATATGGTCGGTGACGCCGAAAATCTCCTGGATCAAAACCAGCCCGCCGCGCCGTTCGCCTTCGGGTGCTGCATGATAGACGGCGATTTCTGCGCCATCGGACATTTTCATTTTGATCATTTGGCCCATTGGCAGCCCTCCCGTCACTTCGTCATTCCCGCGAAGGCGGGAATCCATCTCCTGAGGCAAAGGCATAACGCAACCGTCGCTGAAAAGGAAAGCTCTGGTGATGGATCCCCGCCTTCGCGGGGATGACGAGTTGCCTGTGGTTAGAGCTACATCTAAATCAACCCCAATCCCTATCTTGCATCGCAGCAAATCCCCTGCTACCGGCCCCTCGACTTTGTGAGGGAACGATTCCCTCGCGCTTCAGTCGCGACATATATTCCAGTCTGTACAGGGACACTAAAACGCGTGGATAACTCCGGCGGCAATCAGGCTAATGTGCAAGCCAGCCTTGCAGGGCGGTACGCTACCGCTTTGTTCGAACTGGCGCGCGAGGCAAAGGCAATCGACGCAGTCGAAGCCAGCCTTGCAAAGGTGCAGAAAGCGCTGAGCGAATCGAGCGATTTTGCCTCGCTCACGACCAATGCTTCGATCTCGCGCGATGCCGCCAAAAAGGCTGTTGCGGCGATTGCCAATGCTTTGAAGCTCGATGCGCTGACCGCAAAGACGCTTGGCGTGCTCGCAGAGAATCGTCGTCTTGCTGAAACCGCTGGCGTCGCTCGCGCATTCGCTGCGCTCGCTTCGGCACATCGCGGCGAAATCACTGCAGAAGTGACCAGCGCGCATGCTTTGTCGGCTGCACAGATGAAGTCCCTCTCGGCAAAGCTGAAAGAGCGCGTCGGTCGCGATGTCGCGATCAGCGCCAAAATCGATCCCACGATCCTTGGTGGCCTGACCGTCAAGATCGGAAGCACCCTGATCGACAATTCGATCAAAACCCGTTTGAACTCCCTCGCGCAAGCGATGAAAGGCTAAACCATGGATATCCGCGCCGCAGAAATTTCAAAGGTCATCAAGGACCAGATCGCCAATTTCGGCACCGAAGCAAAAGTGAGCGAAGTCGGCTCCGTGCTTTCGGTGGGTGACGGTATCGCCCGCATCCACGGCCTCGACAATGTCCAGGCCGGTGAAATGG
>NZ_DAOLHN010000045.1:0-25994 GCF_035329025.1 Sphingorhabdus sp.
ACCTTGCCAAGGTTGGGGTCGAGGGTTCGAATCCCTTCGCCCGCTCCAGTTTTTCTAAAAATAGTCGATTTTGATCGCGCAGCCTGCAGGCGACGTTGCGATGCTGTTGCCCTGTGACTCAATGAAAATCGCGCGACTTGGGCAATATCCGCACATTGCGCGGATGCCCGGCGCTGCGCCCCGGTGCGCGGGGGGATGATGCGCGCGGAACCTGCGGGCGGGCGACCTCGTCGGCGCGCGCCAGTTGCGGGTCGGCGCGGTGGCTTTCGGAGAGATGGTCTAGTCTTTCGGTGCAATCGATGATGCGGCTGGCCATCAGGTGGACGACATTTTCCTTGCTGCGCTGGATCACGCCCTCGATCCGCATCAGCCGTGATGCCATCACCGCACGGCGTTGCTTCTCCATGTCACGCGCCCAGAGCAGCGCGTTGACCACGCCGGTTTCGTCCTCAATGGTGATAAATACGGCATTGCCCTTGCCCGGCCGCTGGCGGATGAGGACGATGCCGACACAGGCAACTTTGCGCCCGTCGGGTGCAGCGTTGGTATCGGCGCAGCTCAGCACGCCTTCTCGGGTGAAGCGCTCGCGCAGGAACTGCATCGGATGCGCCTTCAGCGACAGCCGCAGCATCTGGTAGTCGGCGACCACCTCTTCCGATAGCGGCATGGTGGGAAGCTGCGCATCGGGCTCCGCCCCCAGTTCCGCTGCATCGGCAAAGGCAAAGAGCGGCAACTGGTCAGCCGGAGTCCGCCGCGCCTCCCACAGCGCATCACGCCGCCCCTTGCCCAAGGAGCCAAAGGCATCGGCATCGGCCAGCTTGCGCAAAGCGGCAGGCGGCAAGGCAGCACGCCGGGCCAGATCCTCAATCGAGCTGAATGGACCGGATAAGCGTGCGGCTTCGATGGCCTCTCCCCAGGCCTGACGGAAGCCGTCGATCTGGCGGAAGCCGATGCGCAGGGCGAAATCCCCTCTCTCCTTCAGGGGAGAGGAGCGAGACTTGGCGGCTTGTCCGCTTAGTCGCAGCGGAGAGGGGCATGACGGCGAAGCAGTCGCCAGACTCCCCCTCTCCCAACCCTCTCCCCTGAAGGGGAGAGGGCTAATAGCCTCAACCCCGTTATCCCACCCGCTCACATTCACATCGACACCGCGCAGCTCGACCCCATGTTCCTGCGCATCGCGCACCAGTTGCGCCGGCGCGTAGAAACCCATGGGTTGTGAATTCAAAAGCGCACAGGTGAAGACTGCCGGATGGTGGCATTTGAGCCAACTCGACACATAGGCCAGCCAGCCAAAAGCCTGCGCATGGCTCTCGGGAAAGCCATATTCGCCAAAGCCCTTAATCTGGCCAAAGCAACGCTCGGCAAAGTCGCGGGTGTAGCCACGCGCGACCATGCCATCGACCAGCATCTCCTCATAGCGATGCATCGTGCCGACATTGCGAAAGGTCGCCATCGCCCGCCTGAGGCCATCGGCCTGCGCAGGGGTGAAATTGGCGGCGACAATGGCAAGCTTCATCGCCTGTTCCTGAAACAGCGGAACCCCTAGCGTCTTTTCGAGGACGTCGCGCAATTCATCCGGATCGTGCGGCGGTGCGGGCGAGGGATAGTCGACCGCTTCCTCCTTGTTGCGGCGACGCAGATAGGGATGCAGCATCCCGCCCTGGATTGGCCCCGGCCGCACGATCGCCACCTGGATGACAAGGTCGTAAAGGCAGGCAGGCTTCATCCGCGGCAACATGTTGATCTGCGCGCGGCTTTCGACCTGAAATGTCCCGATGCTGTCGCCCTTTTGCAGCATGGCGTAAACCTTGGGGCATTCGGTGGGGATGGTGGAGAGGGTGAGGAGATTTTCTCCCCTCCCGCTTGCGGGAGGGGCCGGGGGAGGGCCTGTGAGAGCGCAAGCTCGCTCCGCTCGCCCCTCCCCTAACCCCTCCCGCAAGCGGGAGGGGGATTTATTCAAAATATCAAATGCCTTCCTTATGCAGGTCAGCATCCCGAGCGCGAGCACATCGACCTTCATCAGCCCCAGCGCGTCGATATCGTCCTTGTCCCATTCGATGAAGGTGCGGTCGGGCATCGCCGCATTGTGGATTGGCACCAGTTCGTCCAGCCGCCCTTCGGTGAGCACGAAACCGCCGACATGCTGCGAGAGGTGCCGGGGAAATTCGAGCAGCTGGTCGACCAGATTTTTGAGCCGTGCGATTTCGGGATTGGCGGGATCGAACCCCGCCTCAGTCACCCGCGCCTCTGGCACATCACCGCCCCAGCTGCCCCAGATGGTGCTCGCGAGCCGCGCGGTCACATCCTCGGTCAGCCCCAGTGCTTTCCCTACTTCGCGGATTGTGCTGCGCGGGCGGTAGTGAATCACGGTCGCGGCGATCCCGGCACGCTCGCGGCCATAGCGCGCATAGATATATTGCATCACCTCCTCGCGCCGCTCATGCTCGAAATCGACATCGATATCGGGCGGCTCGTTGCGTTCTTCGGAGAGGAAACGCGTGAAGAGCAGCTTGTTCGCGACCGGATCGACCGGTGTGATGCCCAGCAAATAGCAGACCACCGAATTGGCCGCGCTCCCCCGCCCCTGGCACAGGATAGGCGGGTCAAGGCTGCGGGCATGGCGCACCACATCATGCACTGTGAGGAAATAATAGGCATAGCCCTTGGCGCGGATCAGGCGGAATTCCTCATCGATGGTCTTGCGCCAGAGGACGGGCAAGCCTTCGGGAAAGCGCTGGTTTGCTGCCTCCATCACCATATGCTCAAGCCAATCCTGCGGTTCCCAACCGGGCGGGACCGGCTCGTGCGGATATTCATATTTGAGATCATCGAGCGTGAAGGTGATGCGCGACAGCAAATCCTGCGTTGCGGCTATGGCCTTCGGATATTTGCGGAACAGCCGGGCCATTTCCTCGGGCGATTTCAGGTGCCGCTCGGCATTGGCAAGAAGCCGCCTGCCTGCGCTCTGGATCGTGGTGCCTTCGCGGATGCAGGTGACGATATCGTGGAGTGCTCGCACCTCTGGCGTGGCATAAAGCGCATCGTTGGTGGCGAGCAGCGGGATGCCGGTTGCCGCACTCAACTCGGCCAATTCAGCCAGCCTGCGCGCATCGCTCCCGCTTCGTGGCATGGTGGCGCCGAGCCATAGGTGCGGTGTTTTACTCTTTAGCTGCCAAAGGTATTCTTCTTCGCGCCTTTGCGCCTTTGCGTGAGAATTTTTATCGGACTCACGCGAAGACGCGAAGGTACGAAGAGGGAGTGCGATGAACGCGATCTCATCTGCATGTTCCAGCAGGTCATCAAAATGGAGGATACAATCCCCCTTCACCGCGCGCCGGTTACCCAGCGTGAGCAGCCGGGTCAGCCGCCCCCAACCATGACGGGTCATTGGGTAAGCGACGATATCCGGTGTATCATCGGCAAAGACCAGCCGCGCCCCCACCACCAGCCGGAAATCGGGCATCTGCGCGCGCACCTCACGCCAGGCGACATGCGCGCGGACGACGCCGGCGACACTGTTCCGGTCTGCGATACCGATACCGCTCATCCCCAGCAGCGCCGCACGCCACACCATGTCCGCCGGGTGCGATACCCCGCGCAGAAAGCTGTAATTGCTCGCAGCGACCAGCTCGGCGAAATCCCCGCTCATGCAAACAGCCCATGCATGTACCATTTGGGCTGCGCCTTTTCCTCATACAGGCCGTGGCGGAATAGCCAGTAGCGGCGGCCGCGCGCATCCTCTATGCGGTAATAGTCGCGGGTCAGACCACCGTGTCCGGCCTGCTCACCACCCTTCTTCTTCCACCATTCACCAGCGATCCGCTCGGGCCCTTCATAGAGCCGCACCTCGTGCAATGTGCGTTTCCAGCGGAAGCGGTGCGGCGGGCCGTCGGGAACCTCGGCGACCACCTCGACCGGTTGTGGCGGATCGAAAAGGAAGAGCGGACGCAGCGGCGGCTCACCTGCGCGGGGGGCGGGCCAGCGCACCGGCGCGGGGCAGTGGATGGCGGGTAATGCGAGCTGCGCCTGCTCAGGGATATGGCTGTCCTGCGGCACCAACCGCCGGATAGCCCCCGGGCCGAGCCGCGTGCTTAGCCGGTCGACCAGTTCGGCGAGGCGGCCGTCGACTTTCTCCGTCCCGTCCAGCGCAGGCTGGGTCGCCGCCAGCGGTTCCGCCAGCGGAATGTGGAGCGTCAGCCGGTCATAGCCGAAGCCCGGATCGAGCGGGTCGGCCAGCGACGCGATCCGCTCGTCAAACAGCCGCAGCACCAGCGCGGCATCGCGCGTCGGCGCGCCGGTTTCGATTGCGAGCTGCCGTTTCGCACCATCGCTGCGATCCAGCGCCAGCCGGAAACGCCGCCCGCCCAGCCCGCGTTCCTCCAGCACCAGCGCACCCTCCGCCAGCAATTCGGTAAAGGCCGCTGCCACCGCGCGCTCATGCGCAACTGGCTCGGCAAAGCGGCGCTCGAACCGCAAGGGGGCTTGATGGCGCAGCGGCGTGCCGGGGCGATGCTCCTCCCCCAACAGCCGTTCTAGCGCACGCACCGCCTCTATCCCGAAGCGCGCCGCCAGCGCAGCCCTTGGCCGTGCGGCAACTGCCCCAACGCTTTTCAGCCCCGCCCGTACCAGCCCCAGCGTCGCTTCGTCATCAAGGCCTAACGCTGCAACCGGCAGCGTGCGGATGGCCTTGGCCTCTTCCATCACTGGCAACCGGGCATAGCGGGCAAGTGCCAGCGCGGCCTCTGCCGTCACGGCGCAGGCGATGCGCGCCGTCATCCCGCGTTGCTCGACATGATCAGAGACCGCCTCGATCAGCCCCGCCTCATCGCCAAACAGATGCTCGCAGCCTGCAATATCGATGGCGATGGCATCGGGAGGGTGCGCCACGACATGCGGGGAGAAACGGGTGCAGGAGCGCGCCAGCAGCTCCAACCAGTGCCGGTCCGCCGCCGCATCCGCCTCGACCGCGATCAGGCCGGGGACGCGCACCCGCGCATCGGCAAGCGCCATCCCCGGTGCCAGCCCCAATGCTTGCCCAGCCGCATCCACCGCCGCCAGCCGCAGCGCATTTTTCTGTTTGGCGACAAAGACCAGTGCCGCGTCAGGCGGCGCGCTGGCCGAAACGCACCGGTCCGGCTCCTGCTGCCGCAGGCGATCCGCAGGCAGGAACGGGAACCAGAGCGCCAGCTGCCGCCGCTTCGGTAAAGATGCGTCGGTCACGGTCCCACTCCAATTGCCAGCTGAGGCCTGACGGGCCCGAACGCTGGCGTAACAATTCGATGTCGAAAACAGGCGCACCCGGCGCATTGGCCGGAAGCGCGCGTGAAGGCGCCGCCGCCACCCGCCAACGCGTTTCGGCGGCGCTCGGCACTGGCTCCGCTCCGCTGCACAACAGGAAGAGCGTCGTCCCCGATTTTTCGGCAGCCAGCGCGAGACGGCGGCTGGCGGTCAGGTCAAGCTCGGGCAGGCTCCCCTGCGTTTCGATAACGACCGTGCCCAGTGCCCCACTGCGCAGGCCATCGACCGCGGCCTTGAGCAGCTCTTTCGTGTCAGCAATCATCGCGAACAGGCAGTCCTCGGGGCGCGCACCCAGATCGCAACAACCATCGGCCTGCATCACGCCCGCCTGCCGCACCGCGCGGCGCGAGCGCAACCAGAGCACGGTGCGATCCTCACCGTCAGCCATTGCCGTAAGCAGCGCAAGCGCAAAACCGGTCGCCGCCGCTGCATCCTCGTCCTGCGCGGCATACAGTTCATGCACCCGCCCATAAGCCAGACCCCCCGCCAGCGCGGTATCGAGCGACGTCACCCCGCTGGCCCAGCGCCGCAACGTCGGCTGCGAGCATAGCGGCATATGGTGCGCTCCAACCCGCAACAGGCCCTTTTCGCCCCGGAGGGCGGGCAGCAAAGAATCACCGACTCGCATTTGTTCGCATTATGTTCCAATTTGACCAAGGGTCAAGCGAAGGGCATTGAACTATCGAAATGACGGGCGGTGAATATTGAAAGGTCTGGAGAAGTTTCGAACAGACGAAAACTTCAACACTCGTAATAGTCGCGATACCACCGTACAAAACGTGCCACACCCTCCCGGAAGGGTGTTTGCGGGCGGTAACCGGTCAGGGTCTGCAAGAGCGAGGCATCCGCCCAGGTCGCGGGAACGTCACCCTGCTGCATGGGCATATGATTGCGGATGGCTTTCTTGCCGATTTCAGCCTCAATGGCGTCGACAAAGTCCATCAGGCGCACCTTCTCCGAATTGCCGATATTGACGGCACGGAAAGGCGCAGCAGGACTGAGGCTATCGCCGGGCGATATATCTTCCGGCTTTTCCGGCCGCTGCGGGGCGGCGTCGATTAACCCTGCAATCCCGCGAACAAGATCTTCGACATAGGTAAAGTCACGCCACATGTCGCCATTGTTGTAGATATCGATGGGGGTGCCGTTGATGATGCCCTTGGTGAACTTGAACAGCGCCATATCAGGTCGACCCCAAGGTCCGTAAACCGTGAAGAAGCGGAACACGGTGATCGGGAGATTATAGATGTGCGCATAGCTGTGCCCCATCGCCTCATTCGCCAATTTGGAGGCAGCGTAGAAAGTGAGCGGCGTTGCCACCCGCTCCGTCTCAGTGAAGGGCATATGTGTATTCGCGCCATAGACGCTTGAAGTGGATGCCATCAGGAGATGCTGCACGCCCGACACCCGAGCAGCCTCCATAACATTGAAAGTGCCGACGATATTGGCGTCCAGATAGGCCCGCGGATTGTCGATACTGTAGCGAACACCGGCTTGCGCCGCGAGGTGAACGATAACGTCCGGCTTGAAAGACGAGATGGCAGTTTGAAGTCGCTCCTGATCCTCCAGCATCGCCTCGGTCGCACTGAACCCCTCATGCTGGTTAAGCATCGCATGACGGCGCTCTTTCAGGCGGACGTCATAATAGTCAGTCATGCCATCATAGCCGCCGACGACATGCCCCTGCGCGATCAGGAGTTCGGCCAGATGGTAGCCAATGAAGCCAGCCGTACCAGTGATGAATATGCGTTTGCTGTCCATTAGCTTGCCGGAGCAACGGAAACAGAAGCAACGGTTGCTTCGAGGCCCATCTGCCCTTTGCCGCCGGAGGCCACAATGTCGAGGAATTGTACCGGACAATTTGCCGGCACCGACAATTCAGCTCGCAGCAAGGCGTTGATGCTGTCAATTGTCCAAACCGGTGTGCCGCCTATAGCTGGGCAGCGCAATTGCCAGCGCAGGAAACCGCCATCGCCGCGATCAAGATTGGCGAGACGCGCAGAAAACAGATAATTGCCTGGCGCAAGGTACAGAAGTTTCGTCGCCACCGGCCGAGTCGTAGCCGAATTGGCAAAGAGCGAGAGCATGGTCCGACGATCGCCGGCACCCCCAGTGAAACCACCTCCAGCATTTGGGTCTTCAACCAGCTGCCAGCCCATAGGCCCAAAGCGCGAATCACGATCACTAGCGTCAAATGAGGCGCTTGTGACACGCGCCGGTTTGTTGCCAGGCAATTTCAGGAACAGCCTGCGCGCGTCTTCATAATAATTTTCGGCAACGAGCCTTGTCAGCAGAGCTGTTCCCCGCTCTCGGGCGTTGGCAACATCCGTTAGCCCACCGGTTTCTACAATCAAATCCACCAGTGCCGGAAGATTGTTACTGTTACCGCTGGCAAAAACTAAAAATCCGTACATCCAGCTCGAATCGTCGCGGAAATAGGGTTTGAGAGCAGTTCGAATTTCTTTGTCTTCGATGGCTTTGAGTAACCTCGGGTAGAGTATCGTTTGGGTCTCGGGCTTCGTGCGAAGCGCAATATCATAATGTTTCAACGTTTTCTCGACATCTCCGGATCGCGCAGACGCTTCGATAAGCCAAAGTTGAGCCCCAGGTTCGCGGCGGGAAAGATGGGCAGCCTTCCTGACATATCGCTCTGCACGGGCGGAATCGCCACGCGCGTCGTAAAAATAGCCTAACAGGCGCAAAGCTTTGGGATTGAATGCTTGGCTGTGTAATGCATCCAGCGCGAGTCTGCGAACAGTTTCGGGAGGGTTTTGCGGTTTCGCGAAAAAGAGTTGGTCGGCCTTAGCCGCAAGAGCGGCACTCTCATCTGGAACAAATCGCAATGCGACATCGGGATTTTTTAAACGGGTAATGCCTGACACCGCCAGTGCAAATGCGCCATAGGTCAAAAATGGAGTTATTCCCAGGACAAGAAACGCACGTCTAATGCCGATGCCTGAAAATTTTGAACGAATGGAGTTGGATTTGATCACAGGACTCCTCCCCCACGCCCTCGGTTAATCATAGACGAACTCGTGACCTGGGTAGGTGACATCGTAAACCAAAGGGCGAGCACGGTAAAAACACACATCAATGTTGGTGTCCGCAACGGATAGTCAAAAATACTCGCTATTCCGATAATACCAATTGCAATACCTGCCATTCGGCCAAAAACCGTTGCCCGTGCACGGTTGTTGCTTTGCCTCCATAGCTTAAATGTACGCCAACAATATGCCACCAATGCCAGTGCTAGAGCGATCACGCCAGCCAATCCAAATGTAACAGCGATTTCCACCCAGTCGTTGTGCGCTCGGTTAAGATAAGTCGAGTCCAACATGGCATCAGGTTCAGCAAGTAGGTAAGCCTCTACAAAAGAGCCGGAGCCGGAACCCCAAGGGAAGTACTTCCAGAAAAGTTCCAACGACACTTGCCAAAAACCGGTCCGTCCCTCCTCTGCGAAGCTTTTGGAGATTAGCCGTTCCACAGCAGTTGCTCGGGACAAAAAGAAAGTCAGCATACCAAGGCCGGTAACGCCGCCAATGACAAGCAATGAGATTAATAACCCGTTTTTCTTGAACGCAGCTTTGCGCCCACCTGGTTGAGGCTTCGCGGTGGCGTAAATCAAAGCTGATGCAGCCATGGCAATCACAGAGTTCATCAGTCCCGCGCGCGAACCGGTAACCAACACCAAAGGAACCAGAACGACGCCAATAACCGCTGCTGTAATTCTGCGGCGATATTGAGCGTCAGCAGAGCCTTGGGCCGTTACCGCCAATACGGTCAGCATAGGAAAAAGGCAGGCAAGCAGTGTCGCTGCATGGTTGCGATTGGCGAACAGTCCAACCGCAGCGCCAAAGTTTGTAATTCTGTAGAAGTACAGCGGGCCGTCGACGCTTCCAATGACCTGCAGCAAGCCTAAAAACCCCGAAAAAGACGCAAGCCCTATTATCAGCGGCAACAAACGATAAGTGTCCTCCCGACTGAGTTGGATTCCGAAAAGTAGTGTCGCCAAGGGTGCACACAATGAAGCAATAGCGTGCCAGCCGTTCATTGGCGCCAGCGTTAGCGGCCGCCACGCATCGTTGATTGCTACCAGCTTATCGATTTCAACGATCTCATTCCTGCCAGATAAAGACTGCCAAAAGATCGGCGGAAGCGGGATCACATGAAGAATCGCCAGCAATACAATAGCGCCGAAACCAATTATTAAGGTGCCGTGCTGAACAAAATGGGCTTTACGAACCGTCAGACAAGCGATGGCACAAGCAATCACCGACGCGGGCCGTAATATCGCCAAAGATGAGATATCCGTCCGCGATCCACCACCAGTCAGAAACACCAGAACCAGAAACGCTGCGAGCAGCCAAAACTGGAGCGAAGGCGCACCTTCTTTTTGTCCAAAGCGAGGCAATGTGAACCTATCATCAAAAGGAATCTTAAGGACATGCACCTAGGTTTGTGGAGGATTATTTGCAAGTCTGCCTAAGTTGGCCTGAAAGACATCAGTCTACCAGGATTTGACATAAAAAGAGTGGAACTCGCCGGTGCTTTGGGCTAGCTGCCAGCGCATCATCATATCCTGTTGAAGGCAATCAGAGAGCCTGCGCCGACTTTGCAACACAGTATTCTGGGACTAGGATTTTAATGCTACGAACACTCCCGCCCGCGTCGGGTCCGGCAAATTTTCCGGCAGACATGTCCGCTAGCCAAGGTGATGCGCAATCCAGCATCGCACCGCCAATCTTGCTGCAATATTGGCAGGTGGTGCTGCGTTGGAAATGGGTGATTGCCGGAATTATTGCGGCAGCGCTGGCTTTAGGCCTAGTCTTAACGCTTCTTGCAACGCCACAATATACAGCGACCTCCCGGATAGAAATAAGTCGTGAGCAAAAAAAGGTCACCAATGTAGAGGCGCTTGAATCTCAGGATGCCAGCCAAGATCTGGAATTTTACCAGACGCAATACTCGTTGCTGCAAGCAAAATCCCTGGCGGAACGAGTGGCACGCCAGCTGAGGCTGGCTACCAGCGATGCATTCTTTGAAGCCCATGGTGTGAATCCTGACGACGGCGCGCTCTTTGCATCTAATTCTGGGCAACCGCTCAGTTCGGCTGAAAGGCTCAAGCGGGAGAAACTGGCGATTGAGCTTCTGGGCGATAATATCTCAATTACGCCGATACGTGGATCTGCGCTTGTTGATATTAGTTACACGAGCGCATCGGCGGCTTTGTCAGCACAAATAGCGAACAGTTGGACGGAGCAGTTTATCCTGCAGAGTATGGATCGACGCTTTGCATCTACCGCCGATGCCCGTAAATTCCTTGAAGGAAGGCTGGCCGACCTTAGAGCACGCTTGGAAACTTCAGAGCGTGAACTCGTAAACTATGCGGAAAACAAAGGCATTGTTGCGCTCGGCAAGAGTAAAAGCATGGACGGCCGCACTGCGGTAGAGCGGACCTTGGTTTCCAGCGACTTGGAAGCATTGAATTCAGCGCTAGCTGAAGCAACCGCAGATCGCATCGCTGCGGAAAGCAAGGCCACAGCGCGAAGTGGCGGGGCCAATATAGAGGCGTTGAATAATGCGGCGATTACCCAGCTCAGGCAAAAGAGAGCTGAGGTGTCATCTGAATACGCCAAGTTAATGGTGCAGTTTGAACCAGAATATCCAGCAGCCAAAGCCTTGGCCGAGCAAGTACGCGCGCTCGATGCCAGTATTGCAAGAGAAGAAGCGCGGGTACTTTCCAGTCGCTCTTCCCAATATAGAGAATCGCAGCGACGTGAAGTCGAGCTAAAGGCTCAGGTTGAAGAACTTAAAGACAAGATGAATCGCCAGCAACGCGATAGCATCCAATATAACATCTATCAGCGCGAAGCGGATACGAACCGCGAATTGTATGACGGGCTTTTGCAAAGATACAAAGAGATCGGTGTAGCCGGAGTTGGCGCTAACAACATTGCGATTGTGGATACAGCAAAGATTTCTGACGATCCTTCCTCCCCGATCTTGCCTTTGAATCTCGCGCTTGCACTGTTGGCGGGGATTGGATTGGCTGCGGTTGCAACATTCGCGCTGGACCAAATCGATGAAGGTTTACGTGATCCGACGCAAGTCAATCGGTTGCTGCAGGTGCCTTTGCTTGGCAGCGTACCCGATGTCGAAGAACAGAGTGCGCTAGATTTATTGCGCGATCCGAAATCGGCACTTTCAGAGGCCTATCTCAGTATTCGATCCAACTTGGCATTCTCGACGGACCACGGTGTCCCGCGGACACTGATGGTTACAAGTACACGGCCGGCCGAAGGCAAAAGTACGTCGAGTTTGGCAATCGCTACTGTCCTCGGTCGGACCGGCAAAAAGGTATTGCTGATAGACGCAGACATGCGATCACCGTCGATGCACCAGTTCACCGGTCAAATGAACAAAATGGGATTGAGCAATTTCCTCGCGGGTGAAAATGATTGGAAGCAGCTCATTGTCCTCACGGAATCAAAAGGTTTGCATTTGATGCCTGCTGGTCCGACGCCGCCCAGCGCTGCAGAGCTGCTAAGCAGTGATCGAATGTTGCTACTTGTGAGACAAACGCTTGAGCTGTTTGACCATGTTGTAATCGACTCTCCGCCAATTTTAGGGCTTGCTGATGCCCCGCTGTTGGCGCGTGCGGTGGAAGGTTGCGTATTTGTCGCGGAAGCCGAAGGTGTGGCTATACGCGGCATCAAGGCTTCGCTTGGACGATTGCAATCGGTGCATGCACAAATTTTCGGAGTAGTCCTGACCAAGCTCCGTAACAAGCAAGCCGGCTACGGATATGGATATGGATATGGATATGGATATGGCGCATCACAGAATAGTGACGATGTCTGATATCTGCATGAGATTATCGAATGTCGAGCTTATCGCTGTTCAATCGGCGACAGGGGAACAATAGTTAGCCATGCCGACCGCGATAGTCGATAAATTACCTCGTTCAGCAAAGCGGGGAATAGCCCTTGCGGTTGATGTGATACTTTGTCTGCTTACCGTACAACTGGCGTACTGGCTTCGACTATCCGAATGGATCGTTCCGACGGGCAATCAATGGGCATCATATGCCTTGGCTCCTGTCTTGGCGATCCCAATTCTTTCACTATGGGGATTGTATAGCGATATTTTCCGCTCAGCCGGGTGGGCAACCTTAAGCAATCTTGCAAAGGGCACCTTATGCTACCTTCTTATTTACGCTTCGATTTTCACGGCTTTTGGAATTGATGGCATTCCACGTACGATCGGCGTCATTCAACCAATTTTACTTTTGATGGCGATTGGCGGAAGCCGGGCCGCAGCTAGGGCACTTTTAAGCGGCTACCACTCAGGTCGAATAAGCAAGCCCCATAGACGCGCCGTAATATTTGGTGCAGGCGCCGCTGGTCGCCAACTGGAGGCGGCCTTATCCCGAGCACACGAAATGGACGTAGTTGCGTTTGTTGACGACAATCGCTCTCTACAAGGCAGTAAATTGCACGGCAAAGTCATCCACGATGCGTCAAGTCTGGTCGACGTGCTGAAGAAATACGACGCAACAGATTTCCTGTTAGCTATACCTTCGGCCAGTCGCCAGCGACGGAAGGAAATTGTCGAAAGCCTAGAAGGGTATCCTGTCAAAATCAGTACGATCCCAAGTTTTATCGACATCGCCAGCGGTCGGGTGAAAGTCAGTGAACTCCGCGAACTGCAAATAGAAGAACTTCTCGGGCGCGACATCGTACAGTCGGATCCTGACTTGATGTCACGGAATATTGAAGGCAAAGTTGTGCTCGTCACAGGCGCTGGTGGCTCAATCGGCAGCGAGCTGTGCCGCCAAATAGCGCGTTTGGCGCCATCAAAGCTGGTTCTGGTCGAACTTTCTGAATATAATCTATACGCAATTCATCAGGAACTGGAAAACTATTTCAAAGACGAACTTGAAATAGTTCCACTACTCGGCTCGGTTTTAAACAAGGCTCGAATGGAACAAATTGTAGCGCGCTGGAAGCCTGATACTATTTATCATGCTGCGGCCTACAAACACGTCCCACTGGTCGAATTTAACATGACCGAAGGCGTTTTGAACAATGTACTCGGCACCATGAACATGGCGCTTATCGCAGAACGCTTCAATGTCGGAAATTTTATTCTAATTTCAACTGACAAAGCGGTACGTCCAACCAACATAATGGGCGCCACTAAGCGTCTAGCCGAACAAGTTTTACAGGCGCGAGCCGCAGAAAATTCGGCTACCTGCTTTGCTATGGTGCGCTTTGGTAATGTCTTGGGCTCATCGGGGTCGGTGGTGCCGCTGTTTCGAAACCAGATCCAGAATGGCGGGCCAATTACTATAACTCACAAAGACATTACCCGTTACTTCATGACCATCCCTGAAGCTTCGCAATTGGTTATACAAGCGGCGGCAATGGCGCGTGGCGGTGAAGTATTCGTTCTCGATATGGGGGAACCAGTGCGGATAATCGATGTCGCACGGCGCATGATAATACTTATGGGCCTTACCGAGCGTAACGCCGAACAGCCCGATGGCGACGTAGAGATCAAAGTCGTCGGATTGCGGCCCGGTGAGAAGCTCTATGAAGAACTTCTAATTGGCGACAATCCCGAGCCAACCCAGCATCAACTGATAATGAAGGCACGTGAGCAATTTATCCCATGGACAGAACTGTCGGAATTGATTGCAAAAGCGGTATCAGCCGCAGAGATCGGTGACGAACAATATTTGTCGCAATTGATTAGAAAGCTCGTCCCCGAATACAATCCCGCAGTCACCGAATCGATGGATCAGGCAGTTGGCTGATACTATTTTGTCGCGCATCTAAACGCCCGAAAATTCCAGCTTAACGGAGCAGCCGTTGCACTTCATCTTGATTACAAACCAGCCTCGCGTAGCGCGATTTGCATGCGAAAGAGGCGTTGACTGGATAATGGTCGACCTTGAAACACTTGGAAAATCGGAACGCCAGGGTCATTTGGATACGGTGATGAACACGCATACTATCGCCGATGTTCAAAACGTTCGGACCAGTGTCCCAAAGGGCCGACTGTTGGTCCGTACCAACCCGCTGCACGAAAACTCCCTCAGTGAAATCGACGCATTGATCGATGCCGGGGCGGATATATTGATGTTACCTTGGTTCCACAGCGTATCCGAAGTTCGGAAATATGCAAAAATTGTCAACGGCAGAGCTAGGATACATCTTTTGGTCGAAACCAAGGGGGCGAAGCAAAATTTACTCGATTGCTGTAAGGTCGATGGCATCGAACGTGTACACATCGGGTTAAACGACCTGAGCTTAGAACTCAATCGCCGCTTCATGTTCGAATTACTAATCGATGGAACAGTGGAGGAAATGGTCGAAGATCTAAGAAAGGTAGGCATGCCATTTGGGATAGGTGGCGTAGCAAGGGTCGGCGAAGGCCTTCTGCCCGCAGAGAGGATCTTGGTCGAACATGCAAGATTGGGTTCAGACGCAGCAATCCTATCTCGCACTTTCCATCGAGGGGCAGCCAGCCCGGAAGAAATCGAACAAACCATGGATTTTGTTACTGAGGTTTCGCAGCTTCGCGATGTATACTTATCTGCTAAGCAGTTGAAATATCAAGAGTATCGAAAAAATCTAGCGGCTGTAAGATCAGCAGTTGCAGAAATCCGCGCGATGCTGCCGGACCGGGGCCCACGATCGATCTAAGGAACCAGTTATTGCGGTCTGCCGACGGCAATCCAAACTGGGAAATGCGAACCAGAAGGATAAGTGCATTGAAGCGGTTGTTCGATATTATGGTGGCAACAGTACTTTTGGTGCTCACACTGCCTATCATGTTGGGGGTCGCAGCCGCGATTCTGGCAACCGACGGCAGTCCAGTTTTCTTCAGGCAAAATAGAATGGGGATGCATGGTATCCCGTTCAAGCTATTCAAGTTTAGATCGATGATTGTGACAGCCCCAAATGTTGGCAGCTATGCGACGAGCGACGGCGATCCGCGAATAACGAGGATCGGGAAAATTATAAGGCGGACCAGCCTCGATGAGTTGCCACAGCTTATAAATGTCATCCGCGGTGAAATGAGCATCGTGGGACCACGCCCTGATGTCGAGGCTCAGGTGTCGGGCTACCGGCCCGAACACTGGAAACTTCGCTGTTCGGTTAGGCCGGGGATTACTGGATTGGCGCAGTCCCGGCTTCGCTCAAATGCAACTCCAGAACAGCGGCTGGATCTTGATCTTGAATATGCTCGAGAGCCCAGCTTACTGAGAGATTTGGAAATAATCTTTGCCACGGCAATCGGCCTGTTTGGAAAGGGCGTAAACTGAATGCACGCGGGCAAGCCACATGCTTTCCTGGCGGCATATGGCGGCGGTCATATTTCGATGATTCTGCCAATCTGCCAAGCTCTGCGAGAGCGCGGATGGAAGGTTACACTGCTTGCATTGACAACTGCGTCTGCAATAGCTGAGCAGGCAGGGGAGCCTTATATCGGCTACAAGGATCTTATGCATCTTGCAGCTCCAAACGCACAGGCTTTTGGCAATCAACTTTGCCCTGACCTTGATGACAATGGCCCTGTCAGCAGAGAAGAAACGCTCGCCTATCATGGTGCAAACTTCGCAGAGTTGGTAGAAGTAAGCGACTTGGAATCTGCATGGCGACAGTGGGAAGAAAGTGCCCGTCAAGCATTTCTGCCGATAAATTTCATGCGGCGGGTTCTGACTGAGTATAAGCCAGATGTAGTCATTGCAACCAATAGCCCACGTACGGAACGCGCCACTATCACGGCTGCCAAGCAGCTTGGCATTCCCTCTCTTTGCATGGTCGACATGTTTGCGCTGCAAGAAATTAAGTGGATTGGTGAACCAGCATATGCGGATCGAGTGACTGTACTGAACGAGGCAGTACGCCAGATGTTCATCGCCTATGGACGCGACCCCGACGACGTTGTCGTAACCGGCAATCCGGCGTTTGATGTAATAAACATACCTTCGACGATTGCCGCAGGCCGCGCGTTGCGCAAAGCCCGCAAATGGGATGATGGGCGCCTGACGATTTTGTGGGCATCGACAGTGGAGCCGCAACGACATCCCTTTACCGGAGAGCCTGGTGACCCCGAATTACCTCGACGCGTGGAAAGAAAGCTTCGCGAAATTGTAACGCAAGACCAAAATTTGCGATTGGTGCTTAGATATCATCCAAGTGAAAATGTTACGTTTGTGCCCGAACAGAATATAGAGTTTAGTCCTACAACCGAACCACTGCATTCCCTGCTTCATGCAGTCGACCTGGTTGTGGTCACTGCCTCAACAGTTGGACTTGAAGCGTGGCTGGCGAAGCGCCCTGTTCTGTCAATTGACGGCTCGATTTTCACCGCAGATGCGCCATTTGCAAAAATGGGTATTGCTCAGCGAGTGACATCAATCGAGAAACTTGCAGATTTGTTGCAAGACTTGGCTGGCAAGCAGATTGCTTTTCCACTATCGGGCCAATTGTCGCCACCTTCTCTTTTGGCCACTGCGAAAGATGCAGTTGTCATGGAAATCGAAAAAGTCTTGAGATTACAGCGGAGTGTTTAATGCAAAAGATTCCCTATCCTGCGAACATAGATAAAGCTGCATTCGCGCCAGATAACCAGAATCCATCGACAAAATACGGCCTCCCCCAAGAAGTGGTGTTTTGCAAAAAATGTGTGATTTCAAATCAGCGTCCCAATTCTGCTGTCGAATATAGCCACACCAAGGACAGCAAGAAGGCGACGATCTATTTCGATGCTGAAGGCATATGCGACGCATGCCGTTTTGCGGAAAAAAAGCATCAAACGATCGATTGGGAAGAACGTGAGCGCCAGTTGATGGATTTATGCGATCGCCATCGCAGCAAAGATGGCCAGTATGATTGCATCGTACCCGGTTCGGGCGGCAAAGACAGTTTTTACGCGTCCCATATCTTGCGAACCAAATATCGTATGAACCCGCTTACTGTTACTTGGGCACCGCATGTTTACACGGAATGGGGATGGAAGAATTTTCAAGCATGGATCCATGCTGGGCATGACAATTTGCTCACAACGCCTAATGGCAGAGTGCACAGACTGCTGACAAGATTGGCGGTCGACAACCTTTTTCACCCTTTCCAAGCCTTTATGTTCGGGCAGAAATCGCTCGCGCCCAAAATGGCCCTGCTCCACAAAATACCGCTTGTGTTCTTCGGCGAAAACGAAGCTGAATACGGCAATCCGATCGGTGATACCGAGACTGCGAAGCGCGATTGGTCTTATTTCACGTCTGAAGACCAGTCGAAAGTCAGCCTAGGTGGTGTTTCGGTACCTGACCTTAAGGAGCACTTCGGCATCGTCCAGCAAGACCTTTTGCCATATCTGCCGGCTGATCCCAACCAAATCGAAGAGCAAAAAGTCGAAGTCCACTATTTAGGATACTATTTGAAATGGCATCCACAAGCCTGTTATTATTATGCGGTGGAGCATGGTGGCTTTCAAGCATCACCTGAGCGCACGCCCGGAACATATTCAAAGTATAACTCGATCGATGATCGTATTGATGACTTCCATTATTATACGACAGGAGTGAAATTCGGTTTGGGTCGGGCAAGTTATGATGCTGCGCAGGAGATTCGCTCTGGCGATATCACTCGCGACGAGGGCGTGGCATTGGTTAAGCGCTTTGATCACGAATTCCCGGAACGCTTTGCCGACGAAATTTTCCAATATTTGTCGATACCGGAATCCGAGTTTCCTGAAGCGAGTAAAATGTTTGATGAACCGATTTTGGATCGCGAGTATTTCATGAAATTGGCGGAAACTTTCCGTTCCCCCCATCTTTGGGTCTGGGACGGGGAATGGAAATTGCGCCACGCTGTCTGGCACGACTGATTATCCATGAGTAATGTCCGCATTATTCCGAGGCTCGATATCAAAGGGCCGAACCTCATCAAGGGCATCCGCCTTGAAGGGTTGAGAGTTATTGGCGATCCGCACGAATATGCGTTGCGCTACTATGAGGCTGGCGCAGATGAACTGATCTACATGGACATCGTAGCCAGTCTTTATGGCCGGAACAATCTAAGCGACATCATTAGCCGCGCAGCCAATCAGGTATTCATCCCGATTACCGTGGGCGGCGGCATTCGTTCCGTGGACGATGCTAAGCACATTTTACGCTCTGGTGCCGATAAAGTGGCGATCAATACAGCTGCAATCGCCAGGCCGGAATTGATCACCGAAGTCGCTCACCACTTTGGCTCACAGGCCATGGTGCTATCAATCGAAGCAAAAGCGGTGGGTGACGGTAGATGGGAAGTGTATACTGACAATGGTCGCGAACGTACCGGTCGAGATGTGCTGTCTTGGGCGGTAGAAGCGGTATCGCGCGGGGCCGGCGAGATCCTTTTGACGTCAGTTGATCGTGAGGGCACGCGCAAGGGGTTTGAAATAGAACTTATTCGGAAAGTCCGCGACGCCGTATCGGTTCCAGTCATCGCGAGTGGCGGCATGGGAGAATTGCAGGATTTCACCAAGGCAGTTGCAGACGGCGGCGCTGATGCCGTCGCTATGGCGGATATTTTGCACTACAATCGAGGGACGGTAGGTCAAATCCGCGAACACGCCCTCGCCGGCGGATTTGCCGTAAGGAAAGTCTAAAATGGCCGCCAAAGTTACTATTGTCGACTATGGAATGTGCAATCTTCTCAATGTTGCAAGGGCCTTTACCCATGTTGGCGTTGACGTCGATGTGACAGAAAATCCTGCCACCGCCGCGACTGCGGAAAGACTTGTCGTCCCGGGGGTTGGTGCCTTCGAAGACAGTGTGAAGGCCGTCCGCGAAAAAGGATTTGATGACGCCATCAGGCGATTTCAAAGCGGCGGACGTCCGTTTCTCGGGATTTGCGTCGGTATGCAGATGCTCTTCGACGCGAGTGAGGAGTTTGGTGAACATGCAGGGCTTGGTATCCTTGCAGGTAGGGTGAAGGCTGTGCCAGCTTTGAAGACCGATGGCGAAACACAGCGCGTTCCTCATATAGGTTGGAACGGGCTAACTGCTCCTGAGACAGATCGATCATGGAATGGAACATTACTCGAAACCACGCCAGTCAACTCTGCTGTCTATTTTGTGCATTCGTTCGCGGCCGTCCCGAATGATCCTAATGTACGTCTTGCCGACTGCGTTTACGGAGGGCACAGAATTTGTGCTGCGGTCCAGCACGAAAACGTCATGGCCACCCAGTTCCACCCTGAGCGTAGCGGTGAATTAGGCCTGGATGTTCTGCGACGATTTATGCAGATGTGATGCGCAAACGGCAATGGGCGAATATCCTAATCGGTTCTTGATTGTAAGTCTGGGTAGCATTGGGCGACGCCACTTGCGCAATTTGCGTCTGCTCAATCCCGCCGCCACAATTGCGGTATTACGGACGTCTAAAATTCCGGAGCCGCAGTCAGCGGTTGGAGCGGATTTGACTGTCTACACCCTCGAAGACGCGTTAGCCTTCGAACCGCATGCAGCGATTATTGCCAGCCCAGCCTCCATGCATGCCGATATAGCATCTAAGCTAGCAGCCCGTGGCGTTCACATGCTAATTGAAAAACCCCTCGCTGCCGATTTATCTTCGGCCGACACCATTTCCCGGGCGGCAGTTGGCGCGGGAATAATTTGCATGGTTGGGTATAATTTGCGCTTCAAGCAGTCGCTGCTGAAAGTGCACGACTTACTAAATTCCGGAATAGTCGGGTCGGTACTGTCCGTTCGGGCCGAGGTTGGGCAGCATCTTTCTACTTGGCGGCCGGGAACAGATTATCGGAATTCGGTTTCAGCCCAATCCTCGCTGGGCGGAGGGGCCTTGCTCGAGCTGAGCCACGAGATTGACTATTTGCTGTGGATGTTCGGGCTACCGGACAAGGTTCATTGCAATATGGGACGATTTTCAGATCTGGATTTGGATGTCGAAGACTTGGTCAATCTTACAATGGAATATGAATCACCAAAACGAATAATCAATATCCATTTGGATTTCCTGCAGAAACCTGCGACGCGTAAGTGCAAGTTCATCGCGACCAACGGCACAATCGAATGGGATGCGTTGGGTGACCGTGTGATAGTGGCCGGAAGTCCGGAGGTTGTTGAAGCGCAAACGTTTGATTTTTCTCCATCAGATGGAAATCAAACTTATTTGGACGAAGTTCGCCATTTCACAACGTCAATCGCTAATGGCAACGACGTCCAACCAAACGTACAAAATGGCGTCGATGTGATGTTGGTCATTGAAGCAGCTCGACGTTCTGTGGTGTTGGGTGGCACTGTACAAATTGGAAGGCCATAAATGTCTGCAAAACTCGCCCAAGCCTTTATTTTTGCGCGCGGCGGCTCGAAAGGTGTTCCTCGGAAGAATATCAAACCTCTAAATGGAACGCCTCTCATCGCCTATTCTATTGACTGCGCGTTGTCCTGCCCATCGCTTGGACATGTCGTCGTTTCGACTGATGATAATGAGATTGCAGAGGTTTCCAAACTTTACGGCGCTGAAGTGCCATTTATGCGACCAGCGATATTGGCAGGTGATTCAGCGTCGGAGTGGCACGCTTGGCGACATGCTGTTGAGGCAATGGAAAATCTAGGGAGTCCCTTTGAAATTCTCGTAAGCCTACCGACAACTTCTCCATTTCGAGCGGTCGAAGATGTTGAAGCATGTTTAATGGTGCTAGATCAAAATCCTGATGTCGACGTGGTAATAACGGTTCGAAAAGCAGAGCGTAGCCCTTATTTTAATATGGTTCAGGTGTTGCCTGACGGAAATGCTGAAATTGTATGTAAAAGTGGTGAAGCCTTTCAACGGAGGCAGGACGTACCCGAAGTGTTCGACATAACTACCGTGGCATATGCCGTTCGAACAAAACTGATCAAACACGCCAATGGGCTGTTCGAAGGAAAGGTGCGCGCCGTTGAAGTGCCTGCCGAACGGGCACTCGACATTGATACACCCTATGACTTTCTGGTCGCGGAGTTGTTAGCGAAACATATAGACCCGAATGGGAGCCGCAAATGGCAACGTTGAAAGAGTTGCATGACCTCTCTGGCCGAGTAGCAATCATCACTGGGGGTTCGGGTCATCTTGGACGAGCCATGGCATCGGCGCTTATCGAGTTAGAATGTACAGTCTTACTGGTCGATCGCAATCAAGAAAGGCTCAATGAATGCGCGATCCAGTTACGAATGGCCCCGTCCAATTGCTTCGCAGTAGATTTGGAACAAGACAGCGAACGCACCCGACTGGCGAGTGCAATAGCTTCGCGTTTCAAACACATCGACATTCTTATCAACAACGCAGCTTTTGTTGGAGATTCTGGGCTGAGCGGTTGGGCCGCTACTTTTCTGGGACAGAGCGTGGAAACTTGGCGACGCGCATTAGAAGTTAATCTAACAGCGCCGTTTCACTTAATACAATTGCTGCACCCTCTATTAGTACAGTCAGGCAACGCCTCGATAATAAACATTGGTTCAATCTATGGCATGCTCGGCCCCGATTGGTCCCTTTACGAAGGCACGCCAATGGCTAATCCGGCGGCTTATGCTGCCAGCAAAGGTGGCCTGATACAACTTACACGTTGGCTATCGACTAGCCTGGCGCCTGCAATACGCGTAAATTCGATATCCCCAGGGGGTATTGGTCGTGCGCAACCTGATGCATTTGTCGAGAAATACGTTGCCAGAACCCCCCTAAAACGTATGGGTCGCGAAGAAGATTTTCTCGGCATTGTTGCTTATCTTGCGAGCGATGCATCTGCATGGGTCACCGGTCAAAATTTTGCTATCGATGGGGGTTGGAGTGCTTGGTAATTCTCACACCTTCATCATCGCTGAAGTTGGGGTCAATCATAATGGCTCTTTGCAGATGGCACGAGAGCTGATCGATATTGCGGCCGATGTAGGTGCCGATGCCGTTAAGTTTCAAACCTTTGATGCGGCAAAGCTCGTTAGGCCAGGGGCGGAAAAAGCAGAGTATCAGAAGCAGCAAACTGGCGATGGCGACCAGAAAGATATGCTCCAAGCACTGCAACTTTCGGACAGCGAACATGTCGAACTGGCAACCCA
The DNA here is from genome assembly GCF_035329025.1 of Sphingorhabdus sp. Taxonomy (GTDB): domain Bacteria; phylum Pseudomonadota; class Alphaproteobacteria; order Sphingomonadales; family Sphingomonadaceae; genus Sphingorhabdus_B. Next base: position 22,412 of record NZ_DAOLHN010000045.1, read on the forward strand.
TTGCGACGCAAAAGGCGTCGAATTCATGTCGACTCCATTTGATCTCGATGCTGCCGATTTTCTGAAGTCAATTGGTGTCAAGCGGATGAAGCTGCCGTCAGGCGACATAGACAATTTTCCAATGCTTAGGAAAATGGCGGCGCTGGATTTGCCGATCATCATGTCAACCGGCATGGCGGACATGGATGAAGTCCGTTCGGCAAAGGACTGTATCGAAGCGGAGTGGGATCGCCTGAACGTGATGCAAGAGCGCAATGACCGCCTTGTCATTTTGCACTGCACCAGCAATTACCCCACGGAACCAGTGAATGTAAATTTGCAGGCGATGGTAACTATGGGGCGCGAATTAGATTGCCCCATTGGATATTCGGACCATAGTTGTGGAACAGCCGTCGCAGTGGGTGCCGTCGCTCTGGGTGCGGTAGTAATTGAAAAGCACATTACGCTAGACAAGGCCTTACCTGGTCCAGACCACGCAGCCTCGCTTGACCCTATTGAATTCAAATCACTGGTCGAACAGATAAGGGCAATCGAGGCAGCAATAGGAAGTGGTGTAAAAGCCCCACGGCCTTCCGAACTGGCGGTTCGCTCGCTCGTTCGCCGCAGCATTTCTGTAGCGCGGAATTTGTCTGCCGGCGCGACTATCCATAAAGACGATCTTATAATGCTGCGGCCTGCCGACGGTATATCACCCGCACATATTGATGAAGTCATCGGCGCCAAAACCAGCCGTGCAATAGAGGCAGGCACATTGCTGTCTTGGGACGATTTTGACTGATGCGCCGAATTCTCTATCTGTCTGGCACGCGCGCAGACTATGGATTGATGCGGCGTACCTTATTCAGCATTTCCCGTCATAGCGAATTGGAACTTGGGATCGTTGTGACAGGGATGCATCTCGATCCCCTTTATGGCGAAACAGTGCAAGAGATTGAAGGCGACGGACTGAGAATCGCGGGTCGTATTGCGACGCATTTTGGGTCTAACGAGAGCTTCATGGCCCGTGCCATCGCTGCCACTATTAACGGGTGCTGTGAGATCCTAGAACGAGAACGGCCCGATATGCTGATGCTGCTTGGCGACCGAGGCGAAATGCTGGCTGGCGCGATTGCCGCACTGCACCTCAATATTCCGATCGTACACATTCACGGTGGCGAACGATCGGGAACGGTTGATGAACCGGTGCGTCACGCAATCAGCAAGCTGGCTCATATCCATTTGACAGCCACCGATGATGCCGCACAGCGGCTGGTCAGGATGGGTGAACGGAGCGATAGCGTCTTCTGCGTCGGAGCGCCGGGGCTGGATGGTTTGGAGAGCGAAGCAATTTTCTCAAAAAAAGAGTTGCTTGAGAAGAGTGGAATAGCAGAAGGCATCCCCATTGCATTGATGATCTTTCACCCCGTTGTTCAAAATGCCAATGACGGCCCTCGGCAAGTTGCAGAGATTATTTCCGCTTTGCGAAAAGGCGGATTTGCAATTGTTGGTTTGCGACCAAATGCTGATTTTGGTGGTGATGCCATTCGCAATTTGCTCGACACTGAATCTGGCTCGCCAGATTTTAAGTTATACACTCATTTCCCGCGCCAGGAATTTATCAGTTGGATGGCAGTCGCCGATGTCATGATTGGAAATTCGAGCGCCGGTATTATCGAAGCTGCCAGTTTTGGTACGCCTGTGATAAATGTCGGAAGCAGGCAAAACCTGCGAGAGCGCAACGCCAATGTGCTTGATTCCGAAGCAGACGAAGTAGCGATTTTATCAGCATTAGATCACATTTTGGAAGTAGGGCGATTCCCGTGTAACAACATTTACGGTGATGGCGATAGCGCCTCCCGCATAACCGATCTATTGGCTAATATCGACCTACCTTCGTCATTACTGGATAAAGCCTGTGCCTACTGAACATGTGCTGATCTTTGGGGCGGGCGGCCATGCAGCCGTAGTAGTCGATGCGCTTGTTGCCCGAAAGTCTACAACAAAGTTGACGATCGTTGACGACAATCCTGAATTGGAAGGTGCAACACTTCTGGGGTTCATGATTCACTCTACATCTTCGATGCTGGACATTCCCGTCACGGGCTTCCACGCGGCAATCGGTGATGGCGTTGTCCGAAAGGCTGTAAGCGCTAGACTCACTGAGAGATTTGGGACACCTGTCACAATTGTTCATCCCGATGCAACAATATCAGAGTTCGCTGAACTGGATTCGGGCTGTTTTGTCGCAGCTAGATCCGTACTGGGGCCTAGGTGCAAAATCGGATCGGCCGTGATCGTCAATCATGCTGCAGTGATCGACCATGATTGCACGATAGGTGATTTCAGCCACATCGCCCCTACCGCAAGTCTCGGCGGGCAAGTCGTTGTAGGTAAGTGCGTGTTGATAGGCGCCGGAGCAAATGTTTTACCCGGATTGAACATTGGCGATGGGGCCACAATTGGTGCCGGAGCTGTAGTGACAAAAGATGTGCCAAAGGAGGCCGTGGTGACCGGTATTCCTGCCGTAATTAGGAAGCAATATTGAGATGGTTGATCCCAAGTCATTGAGCGTTACCAGCCTAGCAACCGTCCGCGAAACTATGGCAGTTATTGATTTAGGCGGACTCGGTCTTGCACTGCTTGTTGATCAAGAGGGTCGACTCGTACGTACGATTACCGATGGAGATCTACGTCGGTTCCTTATGGGCAATGCGTCGCTTAACGATTGCCTTGATACTCTCGACAACCAAAAACCATGGACATTGCCTGTCGGAACCACCCGCCGGAGCGCAGTGGATCTGATGCGCGAAAAGGCGATCAATTGTGTTCCTATTGTCGATGAACAGGGGCGTGTGACAGAGGTCTGGCGCCAATCCGACATCGACATGCCCATCCTGCTGTCGACACCACATATCGGTGATGAGGAACGTACATTTGTTGCAAGTGCTTTTGACACCAATTGGATCGCACCACTGGGGCCCAATGTAGACGCCTTCGAGACCGACTTGGCCAGCAAGGTTGGAATCGGCCATGCGGCTGCCTTGTCGTCTGGAACGGCCGCGATTCATCTCGCACTTATACTGCTTGGTGTTGGATCAGGTGATCAGGTTTTCTGCTCTTCTTTGACATTTGCAGCGAGTGCAAATCCAATAGTCTATCAGGGGGCTGAGCCAGTGTTCATCGATTCTGATGAAAAAAGCTGGAACATGTGCCCCACTGCGCTCGAACGCGCCCTAGCAGTTTCCCGTCGTGAAAACCGTCTGCCGAAAGCCGTCATCGTCGTCAATCTATACGGTCAAAGCGCGGACATGGATGCGATATTGGACCTGTGCAACGCGCATGGAGTGCCGGTGGTCGAAGATGCCGCTGAATCATTGGGCGCAACCTATAAGGGCAAGGCCAGTGGTACATTTGGCCGATTGGGCATTTACTCATTCAATGGCAACAAGATCATAACGACATCAGGTGGCGGGATGTTGGTTTCAGACGATGCCGATTTGATTGCAAGGGCGCGCTTTCTCTCGACACAGGCTCGCGAACCTGCCCCCTGGTATGAGCATAAGGAAATCGGTTTCAACTACAGGATGAGCAATATTTTGGCAGG
>NZ_DAOLHN010000046.1:0-24330 GCF_035329025.1 Sphingorhabdus sp.
GTGGTGCCCTTGCGCAGCGAAAGCAGCTCGAGCATCGCATATTCCTTGCCGGTCAGGTGGACGCGGCTGCCGTCAACTTCGACGGTCTTGGCATCCAGATTGACCGCCAGCTTGCCGGTGCGGATGACCGACTGGCTGTGGCCCTTCGAACGGCGCACAACTGCATGGATACGGGCGACCAGTTCTTCGCGGTGGAACGGCTTGGTTACATAATCGTCGGCGCCAAAGCCGAAGGAGCGAACCTTGCTGTCCATTTCCGAAATACCGGAGAGAATGAGCACCGGCGTCTGCACCTTGGCGACGCGCAGCTTCTTCAGGACGTCATAACCATGCATGTCGGGCAGGTTGAGGTCGAGAAGGATGATATCGTAATCATAGAGTTTACCGAGATCGAGGCCTTCCTCGCCCAGATCGGTCGAATAGACATTAAACCCTTCGGTCGCGAGCATCATCTCGATGGCTTTCGCGGTGGTCGGTTCGTCTTCAATCAGCAACACGCGCATGCGGCTGGCCCCTCTTTGCTTTTGCAACCCCCGATGCCTGTGCTGCCCGAAGCGGCGACGCAGCCATCGATCGTTATTAACCATAAGGGAAATGAACTGAAAAGGTTAATTTCGTCTTAACGCGCGGGAATCCACGAGTCGCGGGGAGTCCGATCGAGCAAAAGTGACTCAAATCCTAGGGTTTTCGGGTTTCCGGGCGTCAGAAAATAATTTCAGCGGTACGCATTAAAATACCCGAATATTTTGTCGAATTGCCATTTGCCAAGCGGATATTGCGTTGCTAGCCTTAACTTTCAGGGTTTTAATATGCCGCAACCGTACAGCGGGGTGGCATTAGCTGGAGGGCTATCACATGAAATTGCACAAGCTGGCATTATATCTGACCGCCGCGAGCCTCGCGGCACCGGTGGTGGCGCAGGATGCGAGCGTTGCCGACGATGACGCTTCAACGGAAGCGAGCAGCGAAGCCATTGTTGTGACCGGCTCACGCATCAAGCAGGATCCAAATAACAGTGCATTGCCTTTGACTGTGATCACGACGCAGGAACTGACGCGTGAAGGCATTACCAGCCCCGAACAGATGCTCCAATTTTTGAGCACCAGCGGCACGGGCCCCGAAAATCTCGCATCTAACGCCGATGTCGTGCAGGGTGCCCAGCGCGGCACCAATGGTTTGTCGTCCGCTAACCTTCGCGGTCAGGGTAATGCGGCAACACTTGTGCTGTTGAACGGTCGACGTGTTGCGGCGCACGGACTTTCCGGCTCGGCAGTCGACGTCAACCAGATTCCCTTTTCTGCTATGGAGCGCGTCGAAATCCTGAAAGATGGTGCATCGGCCATTTATGGGACTGATGCGATTGGCGGCGTGATCAACTTTATCACCAAGACGAACTATCAGGGTCTTGGCCTTTCAGGCAATGTTGACATTACCGAGCGCGGCGACGGAGCGATTTACCGATTAGGTGGAATTGCGGGCTATGGTGATTTGAACGAGAACGGCTTCAACATCATGGGTGCCGTTTCCTATCGCTGGAACAAAATACTGAAAGGTTCGGACCGAAAATTCACCGATGGTGACCGTCCCAACCAAGGCCTGTCGATTGATACGCGCGGTACACCTATTGCGACGGCTTTCAACGTTGCAGGAAATGCCTTCCAGTCACCAACCGGTTCTTTGTTGCAAGGATTGACTTTGACTGCGCCGAATGGCGCCAACGCTGCTGCGGGCGGCATTAATATTCTTGACCTCCCGGGTGGAGCGGGCTGTGATTCAATGCCTGACGGGATGAATTATGACTATGATTTGTGGAACACCGCGACGGCCTATTATGCCTGCGCGTGGGATACCGGACGCAACGTTGTCCTGCAGCAGCCGATCGAAACGCTAACTTATTATGTGCGCGGTGTAGCTGATCTGGGTGGCGACCATTTACTGTCGGCCGAACTGACCGGATCTGACGCTAATTCGTCAAAAATATTCTCGAACAACCAATATTCGACATCTGTTTCGACAGCTGTGAACCTGCCGATTTATTATCCATTAAATGCACAGACGGCATCAACATATAATCAGGTATTCAATTCGATCAGGGGTGCCTTTACCAACCCGGCTCAGCAGGCGGCTTTGGATGCTCGCTATGGTTTGCCTTTGTCGTTCCGCTGGCGCTGCGTAACTTGTGGCCCGCGCGAATATCAAACCGATACCAAAACTTTCCGTGCCGCATTGGGGCTGGATGGCCCGCTCGGCGGCGGATGGGATTATCGCGTTGGCGGTTCCTACGCCCAAAGCGAGTCGCAATCGGTGTTGGGGACAGGCTATCACTACACTGGTGTTTTCCGCACCACGACCCGTGATGCCAATGGTGTGATTATCGGTCTGCCAGGCCAAAATGATCCGCGCGCGCCAACGGCGCCAGGGGCCTCGGGGCCAGGTATTGTCGGCCTTTTCAACAGTGGGATCATCAACCCTTTCTCGCTGCAGCAATCGGCAGCTGCACTTGCCGCGCTCGATGCAGTTTCAGCCAAAGGAACGACGCTTTATGGTGGGCGCTACAAAGTTCTGCAGTTTGATGCTTCAGTATCAGGCTCCTTATTTGCTCTTCCCGGTGGCGATGCAAAAGTAGCCGTTGGCATCGACTATCGCAAAGAGACCTACGAATTCAACGGATCGGATGCCGGCAACATCCTTGCGCAGCCGGATATATTCAATGTGGCCTTTGACAACGCGAATGCGCTCGCTCCCCAGAAGCGGAACGTCAAGGCCGCATATGCAGAAGTCTTGCTCCCCGTATTTGATATGCTGGAACTTACGGCTGCTGCTCGTATCGATGACTACACGGGTTTTGGCAGCACTATTAACCCGAAATTTTCGTTTAAATTCCAGCCTATGGATTGGGCTTTGCTTCGAGGTTCCTATAATACGGGATTCCGCGTTCCGACCTTTAACCAGATATTCAATGGCATCACTGCGACTACTTCAACTAGCGCAGCCGTCGTCGATCCGTTCAAATGCCCGTCATTGGTTGTCGACAACACGCCACCAATCGACCCCAACTGCGCCAATATAACGCCTGCACTATTGAACGGTGGTAACCTTAATCTTGGGCCTGAAGAGGCTGAGCAATTCTCGCTGGGCATTGTATTGAGGCCCGCGCCGCGATTCAGCTTGTCTCTCGACTGGTGGTCGATTGACGTCGACGGAACCATTACAACGTTGACTGTCCAGCAGTTGCTTCAGAATGCAGCAACGTTCCCGGATCGATTCATAAAGGATGCGGCGGGTGACATAACAGCTATCGACCAACGCTGGATCAATGCGGGTGCTCGCAAGACGCAAGGTATTGAAGTGGCATTTCGTGGAGGTTTTGATGCGTTGAGCGGTTCGCTCGACTTCGGACTGGATGGAACCTATCTTCTTAAGAAGAAAGAGAAACTGACGCCGACATCGCCATTCGGCGCGAGCCTGATCAATATCTTCTCGCTTTCGGGTGATCTTGGACTGCGGTGGAAGCATAATGCCTTCATCAGCTATTCGACCGAAGATATTTCGCTGTCGCTGTCGCAAATCTATCGCTCGGGCTACAGGAATTTCGTTCTGCCGAACTTCCTGAACCCGCGTGGCAATACGCGACCTGACTATAACGAGCGGGTAAAGCCTTACATGACCTATAATTTTGCGCTGGCATATAAGGGCTTGGCGCCGAATTATGAGATCACTTTCGGTATCAGGAACCTTTTCGACAAGGACCCGCCGTTTGCGATCACATATGATACTATCAACGGCTCGGGTGGGTCGTGGGAACCCCGCGTCGCCGACCCACGTGGCCGTTCGTTCACGCTGGCTGTGGAAGCAAAGTTCTGACGCCGTCGCGTCGCACAATCATGACGGGGCTGGCGGCGCTGATGGCGTCGCCGGCCCTGCCTGCTTTGAATGTTGCGGTTTTCGCCGCTCCTGTTGCCGGTAAGCGCATAAAGCCTCCACGGATCAAAGTCGGCGATACCATCGGCCTGATCGAACCCGCTTCGGCAAGCGACGATCCCTTCGATCTGGTGCTGGTAGAGGAAGCGATCCGGGCGATGGGGCTGGTGCCCAAGCGCGCGCCCAATCTGCTCAAGCGCTATGGCTATCTGGCGGGGCAGGACAAGGAACGCGGTTCCGATATCAATGCGATGTTCGCCGACAAGGACGTCAAAGCGATCTTCGCGGTGCGCGGTGGCTGGGGCGCGGCGCGTGCCTTGCCCTTTGTCGACTGGGATGTCGTGCGGGCCAATCCCAAATTCCTGATGGGCTATAGCGACATCACCGCGCTCCATATGGCAATCGCGGCAAAGGGCGGGGCGGTGACGCTGCACGGACCCAATGCCAGCAGCGCCTGGGGCAAGGCCTCGGTTGAAAGCTTCAAAGGGATTGCCTTTGATGCGGCGACGCCTTTGTTTGAAAATCCCAAGGCCAATGAGGACCGGCTGGTGCAGCGGCGCTGGCGGACGATCAAAATTCGTGGTGGCAAGGCTCAAGGACAATTGCTCGGTGGCAATTTGACGGTGCTGACTGCGCTTGCAGGTACGCCCTATCTACCCGACTTTACCGGTGCGATCCTCTTCCTCGAGGATATCGACGAGGCCGAATATCGCATTGACCGGATGCTGACCCAATTGGGGCAGGCGGGCGTGCTCAAGGGATTGGCAGGCGTGGTCTTTGGGCAGTGCACCAATTGCCGAAATCCCGATGGCAGCAGCTTCACCCTCAATTCGATCCTGCGCCAGCATTTTGAACCTTTGGGTATCCCTGCCTTTGAAGGCGCATGGTTCGGGCATATTTCAGATCAGTTCACAATACCGCAGGGCGTGATGGCCGAAATTGATGCCGATGCCGGAACGTTGAGGCTGCTGGAGCCTGCGGTCGCCTAAATAGTCGACAATTTCTCCACCAGAAAATCGATCAAGGCCGTAACCCGGCGCGGGCGGAATGTGCTCGGCGGGGTGACGATGTGGATGGCGATGGGCGGGATTTTCCAGCCCTGCAATATCGGTTTCAGACGACCCGCAGCGATATCCCGTTCGCAGATGAAATCGGGCAACATTCCAATGCCCAGACCAGCACAGAGGGCGGGCAGCATCGCCTCGCCATTGTTTACGCGCAGTGGGCCGGACAGCCGCACGACTGCCTCGCTGCCATCAGAACCGGTGAAACGCCAGCTTTCGGGGCTGGAGGAGAGCGAATAGCTGATGCAGCGATGCTCGCCCAGTTGGGCAGGGTGGCGCGGCTCGCCGTTTTGCGCAAGATAATCGGGGCTGGCGAGGACATAGCCGGTAACCCCGCGCAACCGCCTCGCGCGCAAGGAGCTGTCGGGCAGCGCGCCGATGCGCAGCGCCAGATCGAATCGCTCGCCGATCAGGTCCACTTTGGCGTCGGACAGGTGCATGTCGATGCTGATGCCGCGATGGCTGCACAGAAATTCGGAGAGCAAAGGTGCAACGCGGCTGATGCCATAGCTCATCGGTGCGGCGAGGCGGATCAGGCCGACCGGTTCGCTTGCCTCATCGCGCGCCGCTTCCTCGGCGGCCTCGCCTGCGGCGACGATCGCTTTTGCCTGCTCGAGCAGCGACACGCCGCTCTCGCTTAATACCAAACGCCGCGAGGTTCGGTGGAAAAATGGCGCACCGACTTGAGCCTCCAGACGGGAGACGGCCTTGGATACCGTCGCCTTGGACAGGCCGAGCAATTCCGCCGCGCGCGAAAAGCCGCCTTCTTCGGCGACGGCGGCGAAAATGCTCCAGGCTTCATAATCAGGTAGTCGCATATTTGGAAACAATAGGTTTCCAATGTTTCTATTTCAATCCCAATTCATAGACCTATTTTGGCGGCAACACAGAAATAAGGAGCATTCCGATGATCGACAGCAAAGCAAAGGTGGAAATCCGCCCCTTCGCCAGCCTTGGCGGGGCCAATCATGGCTGGCTCGATGCCCATCACCATTTCTCGTTCGCCAATTACCATGACCCGGATCGCATGAGCTGGGGCAGCCTTCGTGTCTGGAATGATGACATCATCCAGCCGCAAACCGGCTTCCCCCCGCATCCTCATGCGGACATGGAAATCATCACCTATATCCGCACTGGCGCAATTACCCATCAGGATAGCCTGGGGAACAAAGGCCGCACCGCTGCGGGCGATGTGCAGGTGATGAGCGCTGGTACTGGCATCCGCCACGCCGAATATAATCTGGAGGATGAGGCAACGACGCTATTCCAGATCTGGATCGTGCCGAAGCGGACCGGTGGCGCGCCCAGCTGGGGTACCAAACCCTTCCCCAAAAGTGACCGTTCCGGTGCTTGGCAGGTGCTGGCCAGCGGCTTTGAAGAAGATAGCGATGCACTCCCCATCCGCACCGATGCGCGGGTGCTCGGTGCGACTTTGAAGGCAGGCGAGAGCCTGACCTATCAGGTCGGCGACCGGCGTTACGCCTATCTGGTTCCTGCCACGGGTGCCATCGACATAGATGGTCAGCGCGCCAACGCCCGTGACGGCGTGGCGATCACTGCGGGAACGATCACCATAAGCGCCATCGAAGACAGCGAAATCGTCCTTGTAGACGCAGACTAACCCTCCCCCCTGAACCCCTCCTCCCGCCGTGGAGGAGGGGCCTTTTCCAGAAAGAACCATCTTATGCCCAAAGTCCTCGTCCTCTATTATTCCAGCTATGGCCATATCGAGACCATGGCCAACGCCATTGCCGAAGGTGCGCGTGAAACCGGCGCGACCGTCGATGTGAAACGCGTTCCCGAAACCGCGCCGCTCGAGATCGCACAAGCCGCGCATTTCAAACTCGATCAGGCTGCCCCGGTTGCCACTATCGAGGAACTCAAAGACTATGACGCAATCATCGTCGGCACGGGCACCCGTTTCGGACGGATGTCGAGCCAGATGGCGGCGTTCTGGGACACCGCCGGGGGCGTCTGGGCGCGCGGCGAATTGAATGGCAAGGTCGGCGCGGCCTTTACTTCCAGCGCTACCCAGCATGGTGGGCAGGAAACGACCTTGTTCTCAATCCTCACCAACCTGCTGCATTTCGGCATGACCATCGTCGGTCTCGATTACGGCTTTGCCGGGCAGATGCGAAATGACGAGGTGGTCGGCGGAGCGCCCTATGGCGCGACTACGATTGCCAATGGTGATGGCAGCCGCCAGCCAAGCGAGACCGAACTTGAAGGCGCGCGCTATCTTGGTCGCCGCGTTGCCAACACCGCAGCAAAGCTGTTTGGCTGAGCCATGACAAGGCAGCCCGCCTTATTCGTTTCGCATGGTGCGCCAACCATAGTGATTGACGACACGCCAGCCCGGCATTTTCTGGCCGGGCTGGCAGGCGAGCTGCCGACACGGCCGGACGCCATCGTCATGATCTCGGCGCATCATGACGAACCACTGGCGTCGATTACCTCTGCCGAACAACCGGGAACCATTCACGACTTTGGCAGCTTTCCGGATGCCCTTTACCGTATGCGCTATCCGGCTCCGGGTTCACCGGAACTGGCGCAACGCATAGCCCGGATGCTGGATGACGCCGATATTGCGAACCGCCTCGACCCTGAACGGGGGTTCGATCACGGCACCTGGACACCGTTGATGCTGGCATGGCCCAATGCCGATATTCCGGTGGTGCAGGTCTCGATCAACTCGCGTGCTACGCCGGACTATCATTATCGGCTGGGTCTGGCGCTGGAGGCGCTGCGCGACAACAACGTCCTCGTTATCGGATCAGGCGCGATTACGCACAATCTGTATGCATTTTTCCGGGGTGGCTATGCGGCCGATGCGCCTACGCAACCTTGGGTAACGGATTTCCTCGGCTGGCTCGATAGGCAATTGATGGCTGGCGGCCACGATGCGGTACTCGGCGCGATTGGACACGCGCCGCACGGAACCGACAATCATCCGACTATGGACCATATCCTGCCATTGTTCGCGGCATTGGGCGCAGGCGGTCTTGAGGGCAAGGCTACCAAGCTGTACGCCAGCGTCGAATATGGCGTGCTCGCGATGGATGCATGGCGTTTCGACTAGCGCCGTGGTCAGCTGCGGCCTAAAAGAAGATATGCCGTTTGAACTGCCCGAGGAACTGCTTGAAGAGACCTTTCTGGCATCGACCGGTCCGGGCGGGCAGAATGTCAACAAGGTGGCAACCGCGTGCCAGTTGCGGGTCGATGTGTTCCGATTGGGCCTTCCGCCCTATGCTTATCGCAAACTGAAAACCCTTGCAGGCAGCAAGATGACATCGTCGGGAGAGTTGATCGTCACCGCGCGCGAACACCGTACAAGAGAGGCCAACCGGGCAGAGGCCCGCGCGCGCATCATCCGCCTGATCGATCAGGCGTTCGTTCGGGAGGCCCCGCGGATCAAGACAAAGCCGAGCAAGGCATCCAAGGCCAAACGCGTCGATGCCAAAAAGGGGCGGGGGGAAATCAAGAAGGGCCGTGGTAAAGTCCGGCTCGATTGACTATCTGGGCAAGCATGTACGCATTCGATATCGCAACTGACCTCCCTAAAACGGAGCTATACGCCGAGCTATTGAAGGCAGCCGATGCGCTGACCGCCGGCGAGCCGGACGGCATTGCCAATATGGCAAACGTCTCGGCGTTGATCTGGCAATTCGTGCCAGACCTTAACTGGGCGGGCTTCTATCGCATGGTCGGCGGTGAATTGGTGCTTGGGCCTTTTCAAGGCAAATCGGCATGCATTAGAATCCCGCTCGATAAGGGCGTATGCGGAGCAGCGGCGCGCACAGGAACAACGCAACTGGTCGAAGATGTCCACTCTTTCCCCGGCCATATCGCCTGTGATGCGGATAGCCGGTCGGAACTGGTTGTGCCGGTGAAGCAGGACGGTGCAGTGATAGCCGTCATTGATCTCGACAGCCCATTGCCAGCGCGGTTCGATGCGGATGATGCCGCAGGGTTCGAAGCGCTTGCTAAACTGCTCTCAACGCGCATCTGACTCACTGCTTCATTTTGGAACAAAAGTTCTAGGGCACCCCCAATTTACATTCGCGTCATGGTGCGCACTTCAAAATAATGTTAAGCACTTCTTAACTATCGAAGAATGCGTGCAAAGCGCGTCTTCGTGATTAGGGAGCGATTAACCATGAAAGTCCTCTTGATTGCGAGCCTTGCGACCAGCGCTTTAATAGCGATGCCAGCACAGGCCGCCAGCGACTCGGGCAAGAAGCATCATGATCATGCCGAATATGGCCCGGCCATGGGTGCCGATCATGGCATCTACGATCTGGATGGCCCAGGCATGCCGACCTATTCTGATGCAAGTGGCGTGCGCTATGAATATCAGGGCGAATGGACCAAGGGCCAATATGTCGACAAGGATGGCCGGGTTTATGAAGGCCAGTGGAATGGCACCGTGACCCGTCACGGCGAAGAGACACCAAATCACCGGATGCCGCATCATCCCATGCCCGCAGCCGGTGCGCCATACGACGTTCCGCATGCCGCAGCACCCTATCCCATGCCGCCTGCTTATGGTGCAGGCTATGACAACCGCGAATATGAGAAGTGCCTGAAGAGCGACGGTGTTGGCGGTGCCGCAATCGGCGCGATATTGGGCGCGATTGCCGGTAACCGCATTGCGGGCCGCGGTAACCGTACCGAAGGTTCGCTCATTGGTGCGGGGCTTGGTGCGCTTGCCGGTCTCGGTGTCGAAAAGTCGATGAAGAAGTGCGAGAAATATCTGCCGAGCGATAATGGATATGGTTCAGGCTATGGCCACGCTTACGGCGCCTTTCCCTATGGCTATTATTACTACCCGGCACCGATGGTCACATATTCGATGGTGCCCGTGACCACGACCACGGTAACCGAAGAAATCTATTATGAAACGGTACCCGTAAAAAGGAAGGCTGTGCGCAAGTGGAAAGCGAAGCCGAAGCCGAAGCCGCGCTGCGTGTGCCGCTGAGTGATTACGAGCCCAAATAAGAAACCCCGCCTTGGCGGGGTTTTTTGTTAGCTGAAAAGGTCGGCCTGTTCGCCCTGTTCAAAATCCACCCAGCCATCGGGGCTGAGTTTTTCGAGCGGACGATAGCGGGTCTTGTACTGCATCCGCGCTGCACCTTCGACCCAATAGCCCAGATAGACGAAGGGAAGCCCGGCCGCGCGCGCGCGCATGATGTGATCCATGATGATGAAATTGCCCAAGCCCAGACGGCCTTCGGCTTCGGCATCGTAGAAGCTGTATACCATCGACAGACCATCTGATTGCTGGTCGGTAATGCACGCTCCAATCAGTTCGCCTTGCGCGCCATAGCGAGCGGGAAGCCGATATTCGACGACATGGCTGTGCACCGGCGTCTGCTCGACCATGTCGGCATAATCCATATCGTCCATATCGGCCATGCCACCTTCAGGGTGACGCTGTTTCAGATAGCGGCGCAGCAGCTCATATTGCTCGTTGGTCGACCAGGGACGACAAGCGCTGACCTGCAGGTCTGAATTGCGCTTCAATATCTTGCGCTGGGTGGCGTTGGGCTGGAACCCATCGGCCAATATGCGAACGGGGACGCATGCCTTGCAGTCGATGCAGCTGGGTCGATAGGCGACATTCTGGCTGCGGCGGAAACCGATGCGGCCCAGCGCCTCATTCAGCTCGGTTGCGTGTGCACCGTTGAGTTCGGTGAATACCTTGCGCTCGGTTTTGCCGGGCAAATAGGGGCAGGGGGCCGGGTTTGTGACAAAGAAGCGCGGAAAGCGGACTGGTGCGCTCATGGTAAACCGACCTCGCCTTATGTTGTTGGTTGCGAGGGGTTATGACGCTTTACGGGAGTGCTGAAAAGGGCATTTACCATCAATATGCGATGGCATTGATTTTGTTCAATTCAGTTCGACGCGTTCGATCTTGTAGCCTGCATCTTTCAGCGAATCGACCAGACCCTGCAGCTGCTCGGCATCACGCGCTTCACATTCAATGTCCGTTATCAGGCCCTTTGCCGGCAACGTTGTGAAGATGCGCTGGTGATAGATTTCGATGATGTTGATATTATGCTCGTTGAACAGTTTCATCACCTTGTAGAGCGCACCGGGGCGGTCCTGCAGAGTGATACGCAAGCGGGCGAGGCGGCCCGAACGGGCGAGATCGCGCAGCAACACATTGGCGAGCAGGCGGGTGTCGATATTGCCGCCACTCAGCACGATGCCGACATTCTTGCTTTTGAACTTTTCCGGATAAGCCATCACGGCTGCGAGGCCGGCTGCACCGCCGCCTTCGACCACGGTCTTTTCGATCTGGAGGAGCAGACTGACTGCCGTTTCGAGCTCTGGTTCCGACACCAGAACAACATCGTCGACAATGTCACGGATGACTTTCGAAGTAAATTCGCCCGGCACCTTGACCGCAATGCCTTCGGCCAGCGTATCGCCCTCGCACGGCATCTGCTTGTTGTTCAGCAGTGCGTACATCGAGGGATAAAGCTCGGCCTGCACGCCCACCAGTTCGATATCCGGATTGATGCCGCGCGCCGCAGTGCCCATGCCTGACAACAGCCCGCCGCCACCGATAGGGACAACCAAAGTGTCGATCGTCGGAATCTCTTCGAGCATCTCCAGGGCAACGGTGCCTTGGCCTGCCGCGACCTTGGGGTCATCAAAGGGGTGGACAAAAGTCAGCCCCAGTTCCTTTTCGAGAAGGCGCGCATGCTTATAGGCGTCATCGAACTTTTCGCCTTCGAGGACCACTTTACCGCCCACTGCTTCGGTCTGCATGATTTTGACCGTCGGTGTGGTCTTGGGCATTACGATGGTCACCGGAGCGCCGAGCCGCGTACCGTGATAGCTCAAGCCTTGGGCATGATTGCCAGCAGACGCCGCAATAACGCCACGATTGCGCGCTTCTTCAGGCATCAGCAACAGCGCATTCAGCGCCCCACGCTCCTTATAGGCCGCTGTAAACTGTAGGTTTTCGAACTTCAGGTAAATATTCGCGCCTGTCAGGTTGGACAACGTTTTGCTGTGCAAAGTGGGCGTTGCGACAATGGCGTCGCGGATGCGCTCATGCGCGGCGCGGACATCGGCAAGGGTCAGAAGCTCGGACATAGTGGCGCGGGCCCTAACCTATCTGGCGCAATGTGAAAACAGACATTAAGGCTCAGGCATGGCAAGAATAGCTTTTATCGGATTGGGCGTCATGGGCGGCCCGATCGCACGTCACCTTCGCAATGCCGGTCATGAGATGATCGTCTACAACCGTTCATCAGCCAAGACCGACAAATGGGTTGCCGAACATGGCGGGCAAAAGACCGCATCGCCGGCAGAGGCCGCGAAAGACGCCGAATTTGTCGTCAGCTGTGTCGGCACCGACGACGATCTGGCCAGCATCACATTGGGCCGCGATGGTGTATTCGCCGCGATGCCCAAGGGCAGCACCTTCATAGATCATACAACGGTATCGGCTCGGATCGCGCGTCAGTTGGCCGTCGAAGCCAAGGGACGCGGCATCCATTGCGTTGACGCGCCTGTGACAGGCGGACAGGCTGGGGCTGAAAATGGTACGTTGGCAATCATGTGCGGGGGCACAGAAGCAGCGGTAGCATCGGCCACACCGGTGATGGCGGCCTATTCCAAACGTGTCGTCCATGTTGGCGGCCCCGGTGATGGGCAAACGGCAAAGATGGTCAACCAGATTTGCATTGCGGGCGTGCTGCAGGGCTTGTCCGAAGCCCTGCACTTCGCCCAATGCGCCGAATTGGACCTCGACAAGGTTTTCGACGCCATTTCGGGGGGTGCTGCACAAAGCTGGCAGATGGACAATCGCTGGGCAACGATGGCGAAAGGCGAGTTTGACTTCGGTTTCGCCGTTGACTGGATGCGCAAGGATCTGGGGCTGGCAATCGACGAAGCCCGCGCCAATGGTGCCAGCATTCCCATCGCGGCAATGACCGACCAGTTTTTCTCTGACATCCAATATATGGGTGGGGGACGACAGGATACGAGCGCATTGGTGCGGAGGTTGCCGAAACGATGAAAGCCATAACCCGATTGTCTGCGGCGTTTTGCATCGCACTCGCAGCTCCCGTTTACGCCGATGGTATAGTCGAAAATGTCAATGGCATCACGCTCGACAAGGACGGCAAGGTTGTGCGTTTCTCTGCGGCGCTGATCGACAGGGAAGGCAAAGTCAGCCAGCTTTTGACCAGCAAGGAAAAGGCTCCCAAACAGCTCGATTTCCGGCATGACGGGCGCGGGCTGACGATGTTGCCGGGCCTGATCGATGCGCATGGCCATGTTATGGGTTTGGGTTTTGCCGCGCTGACGCTCGACCTGTCGGGCACCAACTCGCTGGAAGAGGCGCAGGCAGCCATCAAGGCCTATGCCGCCAAATATCCAGAACGCCGATGGATCGTCGGGCGTGGCTGGAACCAGGAAAAATGGGGCTTGGGACGTTTCCCGACATCTGCCGATCTGGATGCCGTCGTTGCTGATCGCCCGATCTGGCTCGAGCGGGTTGATGGCCATGCAGGCTGGGCCAACAGCAAGGCAATGGAGATTGCAGGCGTGACCGGTGCCACCAAATCTCCGGCAGGCGGCCGGATCGAGATGGCGGGTGCCAAGCCTAGTGGCATCTTTGTCGATGCGGCCAGCGATCTCGTGGCAAAACACATCCCCGCACCCAAACCTGCGGAACGCGATCTGGCATTGGCGGAGGCGCAGAAGGCCTTACTTTCGGTAGGCGTGACCAGCATTGCCGATATGGGAACGACAATCGAGGACTGGCAAAGCTATCGGCGCGCAGGCGATGCTGGTTGGCTGTCGATCCGTATCTTTGGCTATGCAGGCGGAATCGACAATATGGTGGCCATTGCAGGGCCGCGCCCGACACCCTGGTTGTATGACGACAAGCTGCGTCTGGGCGGTGTGAAGCTCTATCTGGACGGCGCGCTGGGCAGTCGCGGGGCTTGGCTGAAAAAGCCTTATGCCGATGCACCCGGTCAAACCGGTCTTTCATTTCTGGCAAGTGCTGAAATCCGTAATCTGATGGTCCGTGCGTCTATGGATGGCTTTCAGACTGCTGTGCATGCAATCGGTGATGCCGCCAACGCAGATGCGATTGGCGCAGTCGAGGATTTGGCGGAGACCTATGCGGGCGACCGGCGCTGGCGGATCGAGCATGTGCAGATAGTCGATCCGGCCGACCTGCCCCGCCTTGCCAAAAATGGCATCATAGCGTCGATGCAGCCGGTCCATCAGACATCTGACCGGCTAATGGCGGAAGCGCGGTTGGGGCCTGAGCGACTGGCCGGTGCCTATGCCTGGAACTCGATACTGAAAGCGGGCGGGAAGCTTGCATTCGGCTCTGATACGCCTGTTGAAGCGCCCAATCCCTTTGCTGGCATCGCAGCGGCAATGACACGCGAGGACGCACAGGGGCAGCCATTCGGAGGGTGGATTCCCGCCGAGCGAGTAACGCGCGAACAAGCCTTGGCTGGATTCACCATTGGCGCGGCCTATGCTGCTTTTGCGGAGGGAAAAGTGGGTTCGCTGACCCCCGGGCATCGCGCCGACTTTATCTTGGTCGACACTGATCCACTGCTGGCATCGCCTGCGCAAATCCGCGCGGCTCGGGTGAAAGAGACATGGTTGGGCGGACGGCCGGTCTACAAACAAGATGATATAGCCAAGACAAATACCCCAAATGACGCGACATCGCGTTAAGCTGGCGCGCAACAATATTTTTAATTAATCGATTAATTTAGATGTTACTGTTGCGCTCTGTTGCAGTTGAGCAACATTTTTTGAAAAATTGTTACGATAATGTCTGTCATGGGTGACTTATGTGCATAATGCGCATAGGTATGCAGCCAATAATATAATTTGACGTTGAAGGAGAGATTTATGAAGGCCACTACTGGCATCCGGAAAACTGTGTTCGCTTTGTCCGCTGCAACTTGTGCGCTGGTCATGCCGACATTTGCCTATGCGCAGGATGAAGCAGCCGAAGCTGCCGAAGACGAAGTCGAAATCGTCGTGACAGCTCAGGGGCGCTCGCAGCTCTTGTCTGACGTACCTGTGGCTATTTCGGCGGTGAATGCCGAAACTTTGCAGAACAGCGGCGCGAATGACATTCGCCAGTTGAACCAGGTTGCGCCTTCACTGCTCGTTTCCTCGACTGGAACGGAAGCCAATGGTTCGGCGCGTATCCGCGGTATCGGCACGGTTGGTGACAACCCCGGTCTCGAAAGCTCGGTTCCAGTCTTTATCGATGGCGTGTACCGCTCGCGTTCAGGCATCGGCCTCAATGAACTTGGTGAAATCGATCGCGTCGAAGTTCAGCGCGGTCCGCAGGGTACACTTGGCGGACGCAACTCTTCGGCTGGTCTGATTAGCATCTATTCGAAAAAGCCGGAATTCACCTTCGGTGGCAGCGGTGAGTTGACCTATGGCAATTACGATTTCATGCGCGCTGCCAGCAGCATCACCGGACCGATCAGCGAGCAGATCGCTTTCCGGGTGGACGGCATTTATGTGAAGCGTGATGGTTTTTACCGCGATGATACGAACGGCCGCGACGTCAACAATCGCGACCGTTATTTCCTGCGTGGTCAGTTGCTAATCGAACCTTCCGATGATTTGTCGATTCGGCTGATCGCCGACTATACATCGCGCAAGGAAGAATGCTGCGCTGCGACCTATGTTGACGGCACGGTCAATCCTTATATCGGCAATCTGAACAATCTCGCGACGCCGCTGAATAATCCGGCTGCCAACAACATTATCAACGTGCTTCGTGATCTGGGTCAACCGCTGTCGTCGTTCAGTCAAGGCTATGGTCGCAAGATTTCGAATAGCCCGAACCGTGTTTTCACTGGTGAAACCAAGGATTACGGTTTTTCGGGCCAGATCGATTATGATTTTGGCGGTGCTAAGCTGACCTCGATTACGGCCTATCGTGAATATCGTTCGAGTCAGGCCTCAGACACCGACTATGGTGAAGTCGACATCCTGTATCGTGCGCCGAGCGATGATGCCTATCGCCAGTTCCACACCTTTACGCAGGAACTGCGCCTGCAGGGTGAAGCTTTTGGCGGCACACTCGACTGGTTGGCCGGTGGCTTCTACGCCAACGAAAAGTTGACGGTCCGTGACAATCTGCGCTTCGGCAATCAATATGGCCGATTTGCGACTTGCCGCATCATTTCGGGCGGTGGACTTGCAGGGCTATATTCGCCGACTAATCCCTCTTGCGTAGCGCCCGTAGTAGGACCAGCGACACTGGCGGGCGCAACAGGGACGTCGGGGGCGGATATCGTGGCTGCATTTACCGCACTCGACAGCCTGAACGATCTGGGTAGCACATTTGAAAACTATTTCCAGAATGGTACCAATTGGGCGTTGTTCACCCATAATATCATTCATATCACCGATACACTCGACTTGACCCTGGGGCTCCGTTACACCAGCGACAAGAAGAAGTTCGCCGCCACCTTTGGTAACGACAATACACGTTGCACGACCGTCCAAGGCCTAGTGACGGATGATCTTACTACCACGACAGCTGGCACGCCTGCTCAAATCGCAACAGCACGTGCGCTGGCAGGCGCACTTATAGGGCTTGCGTGCCAGGGCAATTCGACGGCAGAACTGAATGGCGTTTCGATCAATGATCGCCGCAGCGAAGACGAGTTTACCGGCACCGCGATCCTTTCATGGAAGGCAACCGATGACTTACTGCTCTATGGCAGCTTTGCGCGTGGTTATAAGGCCGGTGGATTCAATCTTGACCGATCCGCACTGAAATCACCCATAACAACTTTTGCGGCTGTAGGCGGCGCACAGGCAGTGGTTGGCAATTTACAGTTCGATCCCGAACTGGTCGACAGTTATGAACTGGGTGCGAAATATGCAACCGGTCCATTCAGTCTGAGCCTTTCGGCCTTCCGTTCGGATTTCAGCAACTTCCAGTTGAATACCTTTAATGGCGCTGTCTACATAGTACAGACCGTCAATGGCTGTTCTAATGATCTCGGTGGTGCAGATCGTGATTCGAGCAATGCCACCGGAGCCTGTGCTGCCAGCGATGTCGGCTATGGCGTCCGCGCAGAAGGTTTCGAACTGGAAGCCTCGCTGGTGCCAGCTCGCAACTTCCGGATGGCCGCTGGCCTGACCTATGCCAACACCAGCTATCGCAGCAACCTTGTAGGCAACAAGTCGGGCGCGCCGCTCGATGCCGTCCTGCGCAAACTGCCGGGCGACAATCTGTCGAACGCACCCGAACTGGTGGCAACCAGCAGCATCACCTGGACCCCTGAAATTGGCAGCAGTGGCTTGTCCGGCCTGTTTTACATCGACGGTCGTTTGACTGGCGATTACAACACCGGCTCGGATCTGTTCCCGCAAAAGGAACAGGATGGCTATGCGATCTTCAACGCGCGCATCGGCATCCGCGGTCCGGATGAGGCTTGGTCGCTCGAACTGTGGGGCCAGAATATCTTCAATCAGGACTATGCGCAGGTTGCCTTCAACTCGCCGTTCCAGGCTGGTGGCGCCAGCGCGCAATTCGCCGATCCGCAATATCCGGGCGGTCGCCAGCTGTTCTCACACTTCCTGGCCGAACCGCGCACCTACGGAATTACGCTTCGCGGCAAATTCTGAGGAATGCCGAACCAAAAATAGAAAAGGCCCGCTTCGGCGGGCCTTTTTGTTTGATGCGTTACCGAAAATTAGAGCGGTATCGTGAAGTTCAAAAAATCGGGCATCGGGCCGTTCCAGTCGCCATCGTCAGTATCGTCGCTGCGTTCTTTGGCGGCAGGCTTACTGTGCTTTTTAGGTTCCGATTTCGTCGGCCGAGATGGTGCTTTTGCTTCACTGGGCTCTTTGGGTTTCGTCGAGGCTTTACGGCGCGACGGACGCTCGCGTTCCGGTTCGTCCGCACTTTCGCTTGCCTGCTTACCCAGACGCTCGATCTTCAGGCCGATCAGCTTCTCGATATTATCGATCGCTTCTTCATCGGCCTTGGTCACAAAGGTAAAGGCTTTGCCCTTGGCACCTGCGCGACCGGTGCGGCCGATGCGGTGGACATAATCGTCGGGATGCCAGGGTGCGTCAAAGTTGAACACATGGCTGACGCCCTTGATGTCCAGACCTCGAGCGGCGACGTCGGATGCCACCAGAAGGTTGATGGTGCCGCTCTTGAACGCGTCCAGCTGTCGCTGACGCGACGCCTGATCGATATCGCCATGGATTTCGCCAGAACGGAAACCATGTTGCTGCAGGCTCTTGTTGAGCTCGCGCACGGTGGTCTTGCGGTTGCAGAAGATGATCGCGGTATGCACATCTTCGCTGCGCAATAGGCCGCGCAGCACTTCGCGCTTTTTCATCGGTGCAACATCGACCAGCTTGGCTTCGATGTTGAGATTCGAGGAGGCGGGCCTCGCAACCTCAATATATTTCGGGTTCGAAAGGAACTTGTCCGCCAGCTTCTTGATCGGCGGCGGCATCGTCGCGGAAAACAGCAAGGTCTGTCGTGTCGTCGGTAGCTTGGTACAGATATTTTCGATGTCAGGAATGAAGCCCATGTCGAGCATGCGGTCCGCTTCATCGATAACGAGTAACTCGCAGCCATTGAGCAGGATATTGCCGCGCTCGAACAGGTCCATCAGCCGGCCCGGGGTTGCAATCAGGACGTCGACACCCTTTTCGAGCGCCTTTACCTGATCGCCCATCGAAACGCCACCGATCAGCAACGCCATCGACAGCTTGTGATTGACGCCATATTTTTCAAAATTCTCAGCCACCTGAGCCGCCAATTCACGGGTCGGTTCTAGGATCAGGCTGCGCGGCATCCGTGCCCGCGCGCGACCATGGGCGAGCACATCGATCATAGGGAGAACGAACGACGCGGTCTTGCCCGTACCGGTCTGTGCAATGCCGATGATGTCGCGCATCATCAAAACGGATGGGATGGCCTGTGCCTGAATTGGCGTAGGCGTATCGTAACCGGCGGCTAGGACGGCACTCAAAAGTTCTTCGGAAAGGCCGAGATCGGCAAATGACATAAGGTTCCAATATCAAGGAAGGTAATAAGCCGGTCAGCGCAGTCCCACGCATCCGGTGGGCGGCGATTGGCGAAACATCGTCAAAAAGTCAAGGAATTTGGCGTATCTTACTCTGGAACGAGCAGCCGGAATTTGTCAATTTCGCATTTCGCTCCTGTGCGGGCGTGCATCAGGTCGCGATCGACGCATAATTTGCCGTCCTTCGATCGTTCGACATAGGCACCCGCATAAAACTCTCGGGCGAGGCATCCATCGCCCAGATAGGCGCGTATCAACTGCCGTTCACGAGTGACCAGTTCAAGACTGTTTTTGGGGCCAGGACGCGAGGCGACCAGCCTGTCCATTAACAGGCATTTGCCAATCTTTTCCTCATTATAGATGGGCGCCTTACGCTTTTCGGTGCGTCCGGGTGCCGCAAGAACAGGCTGATTGGGAAAGCGGATAATCACCCTTTGCTCAACACGTGCCTGAAATTCTTTGGTGCTTCCCAGAAGGTCCAAAAGTGCATTGGACGACTGCCCATAGGCACCATATGCCACGCTTGAAGCGACCGCGAGACCGGCAATGACAATCAGAAAAATGCGCAATGTCGGGTCCCGACTAAAATTCGCCTCTTGCTGCCAATAGCCGTAACGGTTGAACGGAGCATTAATCCAGCCCTATGAAGGGCAAATAGGTGAGTCAATTGCAAGGTCTGCAGGAGCGAGAATTTTTGTCACATGCTGATATATTGAAGCAGCTGCAGCAGCTTTTGGGCCCCAAGGGCTTTAGCGCTGATCCAGACGATCTTGCGCCCTGGACCACCGACTGGCGTGGTCGATACACGGGTAAGGCCGCAGCGCTACTGTCACCGGCTTCAACCGAAGAAGTTGCGGCGATCGTGAAGATTGCCAGTGGGGCGGGGTTGCCCCTTGTTCCCCAAGGTGGAAATAGCGGGATGGTCGCAGGTGCAACGCCGGATGACAGTGGTGATAGCTGTCTGCTCTCGCTCCGGCGATTGAACCAGATCGAGACAATCGATCCGATCGCTCGACTGGTACAATGTGGAGCGGGCGTGATCCTTCATAACCTGCATGAAGCAGTGGCCGCGCAAGGAATGCGTTTTCCGTTGACGCTTGGCGGCAAAGGTTCAGCTACAGTCGGAGGCTTGATATCGACCAATGCCGGCGGAACCCAGGTCTTGCGCCACGGTACGATGCGCAATCTGGTTGCTGGTGTTCAGGCGGTACTTCCAGACGGTTCGATTTTCGACGGACTAACGCCGCTCAAAAAAGACAATCGGGGTTATGATCTGAAACATCTGCTGATTGGAGCCGAAGGCACGATCGGCATTGTTACAAAGGCGACATTGCATCTTGTTCCGGCCGTGATTGAACGCTGCGTCGCTTGGGTCTCGGTCGATAGCCCATCTGCCGCCTATAAGCTTCTGCGCGAGGCAGAGCATGCATTTCCAGCTATGCTCGAAGGGTTTGAGATACTCCCTGATACGGCACTCCGTCATGTTCTGCGGCATATTCCGGGAACCCGTGCCCCTTTGGGAAGCCAATATGCATGGCATATTGTGATGGAGCTCGCCAAAGACAGTCCGGATGAGGATCCGCCCTTGTTTGCCGCCGAACAGTTTCTTGGCACGATGCTCCAACAGGGTCTTGCGCGCGACGCCGTAATTGCAGCGAGTGAGACGCAAGCGGAAGCGTTTTGGAAAATTAGAGACAGCATTGCCGAGGCTGAACGTGCTGAAGGGCCCGCCTTGCAGCATGACATCAGCGTACCTGTCGATGCGATGGCGCGCTTCATCGAGCAGGAATCTCCGATATTTGAAGCGCGCTATCCGGGCACATCCATCATCGCGTTCGGCCATTTGGGAGATGGCAATATCCATTTCCATGTGAAAGCGCCGAAAGGTGTCGTCGCCGACAGATGGTATGCAGACTATGGCTCACGCATCAGCGCGGACGTCTATGACCGGGTTACCGAATATCGGGGTTCTCTCTCCGCCGAGCACGGGATAGGCAAGGCAAAGTTGGCCGAGTTTGAACGGCTTTCCGATCCAGCACGCCTTGCGGCCTTGCGTGCCATCAAATCTGCACTTGACCCAAAGGGGATCATGAACCCCGGAAAGCTCGTTCCTCTTGCCAGCAACGGCGCCGCCGCCTAAAGCCGCCAGCAATCTTTAATTCCAATCCAAATGACGGAGTATTCAATGGCTACCCAGCCCGCGCCGCAAGGCTTGCCGATTTTCTATCAAGATCTTGTTCCGCTGAACAGTAATGAACATGGCAATTTCAAGAGCCGTCCGATGGACAGCGCCAAGTTCATGCAAGGTCAGCATGCCATTCCGCTGACGGTAGAAGAGTTTGTCT
Organism: Sphingorhabdus sp.; assembly: GCF_035329025.1. Classification (GTDB taxonomy): domain Bacteria; phylum Pseudomonadota; class Alphaproteobacteria; order Sphingomonadales; family Sphingomonadaceae; genus Sphingorhabdus_B. Next base: position 21,412 of record NZ_DAOLHN010000046.1, read on the forward strand.
CGGCTTCGCGTAACTTCCCGATCATTTTTTCGGCTGGTGATAACCCTGTTCCGCTTGCGCTTATGGGCATGAACGAAGGCGTCAATGTCTTCTTGGACGACGAAGGAAAATTCAGTTCGCCCGTTTATTTGCCTGCCTATATCCGTCGCTATCCTTTCATGCTGGCCCGTCTGCGTCCCGACAGCGACGAGCTCACATTGTGCTTCGACCCAACTTCGGAAGTCATTGGCGACTTCAAGGATGAAGGTGCCGCCCTTTTTGACGGCAACGATGCTACAGATACAACGCGCGAGATCCTGAAATTCTGCGAAGATTTCGAACAGGCAGGTGCCCGCACCGCTGCCTTTGTCGAAGAATTGCAGAAATATGGACTGCTGATGGAAGGCGAAGTCGCCATTCAACAGGAAGGTAAGGAAGCGCCTTATGTGTATCGCGGCTTCCAGATGGTGAATGAAGAGAAGCTTCGCGACATGCGTGGTGATGAACTGCGCAAGATCAACCAGAACGGTATGTTGCCGCTGATCCATGCCCATCTGTTCTCGTTGCAGCTGGTTCGTGATATATTTGCTTTGCAGGTTCAGCAAGGTAAGGTGCCGGTTGCCGACGGGGCTGCCACCGCGTGATGCTGTGGGCGGCCCCCTTTACAGGAGGGCCGCCATGACCAACAAATATAGCAAAGTCGCGATTATTCTGCATTGGCTGATCGCGCTACTGGTCTTTGCCAATTTCTACCTCGCCAGTGCTGCAGAGGATTTACCGCGCGAAGCGCAAGGCGTCTTCATGGCTCCGCACAAGGCTATAGGTATTTCTATCTTGCTGTTGTCGCTTCTGCGTCTCTTCTGGCGTGTGGGCCACAAGCCGCCGCCGCTGCCTGAAGCCATTCCTGCATGGCAGGCCGGGCTCGGCAAGTTCGTACATCTCCTGTTCTATTTCCTGATCATCGCCGTTCCGTTTTCGGGATGGCTGATGGCATCGGCGCACCCGCAAGCCCCGCCAGTTGACTTTTTCGGCCTATTCGATGCGACCTTGCCGATAGACAAAAGCAAGGACCTCGCAGGCATCGGCCATGAAGCTCATGAAGTCCTCACAAAGCCTCTTTTTCTATTGATATTGTTGCATATTCTTGGTGCTTTGAAGCACCAGTTTGCGGACAAATTACCCTTCTTCCAGCGCATGTGGCCCTAGGACATCTGCACGTATCGGAGGGGATTTCGTCGCGCTGATACGAGTTGATACAGACTCGGCTATTGATTTGGAGGCACGAAAACCCCATCTTTGCTTCAGGACGGATATCTCCCCTCCCTTATCCGTCCTACGGCGCTGCAGGTCAGCGCCACCTCCCTGAACCTTGGCCACCCCGGATTTTTCCGGGGTGGTTTTTTCTTGGGCAACGAAAATGGTTGTTTTCCAAGGCTATTCGGCTGCCATCGACATCGAAGTGCCGCCCGTCAGCTCGGCCAGCAGCATGAGTAATTCGGTTATCAACTCGCTGGTCGTTCCAAGCCCCGCGTCCGGCTCTCGCAGGTCCGAGTCGAGATAAAGTGAACGGTCGACTTCTATCTGGATGGCGTGGATGTTCTTGCGGACTTGCCCATGCCTGCGCAAGATATAGTCGCCGGAATAGGGGTGGTTCAGCGCAGCCGACATCCCGATCTGCTTTAACCGCTGCAACAAGACTTCCGAATAAAGCGAAGCTGCGCTTTGCCCAAACCTATCGCCAATTACAATGTGCGGCCGAAACCCTCCCACGGGCAGAAGCGGCGGCATCGAATGAATGTCGACCAGCAGAGCGATACCAAAGCGGTCACGCATCTGCATCAACATGTGTTCGATTTGATGATGGTAGGGGCGATGAAAACTATCCAGACGCTGCTCAATATCATCGACGTCAAACGGGTGTTTCCAGATATCCCCGCAGTGCAGCAACCTGCGGGGTACCAAACCAAGCCCGCCGCGCATTTTGGCACTGCCTGAAAGTTTTCGTCCGCCACCGCCGCCCTTGATCATTTCCGGATCGAGTTCGTCCTCGCTTCGGTTCAGATCCATCCATGCTCGGGCCCGACTGGCGACAATTGCGGGTGTTCCGGATGCAATTGCCGTTGCCACAAGGCGGTCGGCATAGCGGTCTTCCAACCTTTGCAACGCGGCTGGGGTGATTCGCAGATTATCGAGGAGTTGGGCCGGATACTCCCGACCGGCATGCGGCACGGAAATGAGAATGGGCAGGGCGGGTGAATCCAGATTGAACAGCTGAAATCCACAATTTCCGCTGTTTTCGGAACTTTCGATGCAGCCCGTTTTGTCCATTGCGGCATAGGATAGGACAAAATTGGTAAATGCGGTGCAATATTTTTACGGTCTGGTGGTATCAACGGCCCAATAGAGAATCGCGACGGCAGAAAAGCCCGATGACAGGACAAGCAATGACCAGAATTCTTCTTGCGGAAGATGAACAAGCGATGCGCGAATATCTGGCGCGCGCGCTGGAACGCTCAGGATATGACGTCGTCTCCGTCGACCGGGGGACTGAGGCGGCACCACTTTTGGAACGCGAGCATTTCGACTTGCTGTTGACCGATATTGTGATGCCCGAAATGGACGGTATCGAGCTAGCCCGCCATTGCAGCAAAGTTTCGCCGCGCACCGAAGTCATGTTCATTACCGGATTTTCCGGTGTCGCATTGCGCGCAGGGCAATCGATGCCACAGGCGAAAGTTCTGTCGAAGCCATTCCACCTGAAGGACCTGGTTCTTGAAGTTGAGAGGCTGTTCACCAAAGAAAGCGCATCCGGTCTCAATTGAACGCCGATATTCGGGCTTGAACGGAATCATTTAGGCCGCTAATGGGCCCGCAGCGTGGGCGTATAGCTCAGTGGTAGAGCACTGTGTTGACATCGCAGGGGTCGCAAGTTCAATCCTT
>NZ_DAOLHN010000047.1:0-22015 GCF_035329025.1 Sphingorhabdus sp.
TTACCAGTACGACGGTTTAGCAAACCGTTGGTTTCAGCCACTCACCCACGTCTCCTGCGCGATTGGCGTCGGGGGCCTATAGCGAGCAAGCACCCGGGCTGCAATGCCTATTACAACGTGAAATTTGACTCGCTTGGGCGCGAAAGCGACTCGACTCATCGCCGGTTCATTGTGCGTGCCCTAAGCGGGCCGTTAGCCTTTCACGTGAATATGGAGGATTGCGACTTATGACTGGCCTGTCCCTGCAAAAATTCGGGAGCCGTCTGGCGCTTGCATTTGCCGCATTGCTGCTGGCTGGCTTGCCCGCCAGTGCACAAATCCAGACTGTCGACCCCAACGACGCCATCGACGCCGATCTGGGAACGCCACCTAAAGTTGAAACGCCAACTGCCACGGACATTCCCACCGATCCGCCAATCGAAGGCGATACGACGGTTGCGCCGGGCATGGAAAGCTCCGCGGCCCCGACCGCAACTCCACCGGCGGGAGATCAATCTACCTATCAGGAAGATGACCTCATCGGTGCAGCAGAGGGCGTGTTCGGCAAAGGTGCGCAGGGCTTGGGCAATCTGATCGAGGATATCCTCAAAAAGCAGGGCAGGCCCAACGGCTATATTGTCGGCCGAGAGGGTGGTGGCGCGCTGGTTGTGGGTCTGCGCTATGGCTCGGGCACGTTGCACCACAAGGTTGAGGGCGAGAAACCGGTTTACTGGACCGGCCCTTCGATTGGTTTCGACGCGGGTGCCAATGCGGGCAGCACCTTTGTGCTGGTCTATAATCTTTACGACACCGAAGATCTGTACCGCCGCTTCCCCTCGGGCGAGGGTGTGGCCTATCTGGTGGGCGGGTTCAACGCGAGCTATCTGCGCCGCGGCGATATTGTGCTCATCCCGATCCGCGTTGGTGCCGGGCTGCGGCTCGGGGCCAATGTCGGCTATATGAAGTTTTCCAAGAAGCAGCGCTGGCTGCCATTTTAAGCCCCCGGGTCGCACCAAACAGGGGCTAAATGGGCGTCCTTCGGGACGCCCTTTTTTTGCCCGTTGTCCGGCGCCGACCCGCTCCCCCACCCGGCCTCCCATAGCATATCCTGTTTGGGAGGCCGGCCCTACCAAATGTCCCCCGGACATTTGCAAACGGGCGGGGAGAGGGCTGGTGCCGGACTAATCTAGCGTGCGCGGACTTCTTCCATACGCTTCAGATAGCGTGCGAGGACATCGATCTCGAGGTTGACCGCGCGACCCTCCGCCAGTTCGGCAAGCGTGGTGACGTCCCAGGTGTGCGGGATGATGTTGAGCGTGAAATGCGCACGACCGTCGCTCGCATCGGTCACGCTGTTGACTGTCAGCGAAACGCCATCAATGGTGATCGAGCCTTTTTCGGCAATATAAGGCGCTAACGCAGCAGGGGCAGCGATGGTCACCTTATGCGAATCGCCAATGGGTTCGACAGACAACACTTCGCCGACGCCGTCGACATGGCCGGTGACGATATGCCCGCCCAGCTCATCGCCCAGCTTGAGCGCGCGCTCGAGGTTCAGGCGGCGGCCTTGCGTCCACATACCGCCTGCGGTCTTGCTGAGGGTTTCCCCAGAAGCATCGACTGCAAACCAGTCCACGCCCTTATCGACCACGGTCAGGCAGCAGCCCGAACAGGCAATTGACGCGCCCATATCGACCCCGCCCATGTCATAGCCGCACTGGATTACGAGCCGCAGGTCGCCGCGTTGTTCGGCGGTAGTGATGGTTCCGATGTCGGTGACTATGCCTGTGAACATGGGATGGCCTCGTAGACTTCAAACCGGTTGTTGCCAAGCATCCGCGTGTCTGTAAATCGCCATTGGCCATGTGCCTCGGCCAGATCGGTGAGGCCTATGTCGCCAAGGCACGGCTTGCCACCGCCTATCAGGATCGGCGCGCGGTAGAGCATCAACCGGTCAACCAGCCCGGCGCGCAGGAAGGCACTGGCTGTTTGTGCGCCACCTTCGACGATCAGGCTGTTGCAATCGAGCGAGGCGATATCTTGCGGCGTACGGAGGGCTTCCCAGCCTGCGGGCGCGTCACCGCTGCATAGCATGATGCGGCGCGGAGTGCGCGCCTCCAGACCGGGCAGGCGGACATCGAGCCGTGGCGTATCTGCGCGCACCGTGCCTGCGCCGACCAGGATGGCATCGCATCGCGCGCGCTCGAGATGCGCGTGCGCGCGCGCGGCATCGCCGGTGATCCAGCGGCTGCTGCCATCCGCCATCGCGATGCAGCCGTCGAGCGAGGTCGCCAGCTTGAGCGTAACATGCGGGCGGCCTTTGATGATGCGGCTAATGAAACCGGCCAGACCGGCGCGTGCATCGGCCGTCATCGCATCGCGTTCGACCATAATGCCCGCAGCTTCGAGCCGGTCAAAACCCTTGCCTGCGGTGCGGGGATCGGGGTCAGTCAGTGCGCCGACGACGCGCGCGGGCTTGGCGGCGATCAGGCTGTCGGTGCAAGCTGGTCCACGCGCGCTTTCATGTGCACAGGGTTCAAGGCTGACATAGATTGTCGCGCCTGCCGCAGCGCTTCCCGCCTGCTTCAGTGCGACCGCTTCTGCATGGGGGCGGCCACCGGCTTGTGTCCAGCCGCGCCCGATGACGACGCCATCCTTGACGATGATACAGCCGACCGAGGGGTTGTTACCCGTTAGCCCCTTGCCGCGTTCGGCAAGCGCGATGGCGGCGGAAAGCCAACGCCGGTCTTCGCCAGAAACTTTGGCTACGACGGCTATTTCGACGCTCCCACTCGGGCAGCGATGTTTGCCTCGGCCTTGGCGCGGCGTTCGGCCTCGTCCTTTTGCGCTTCTGCATCGAGAGTCTCGACATCCATGCCGACGGCGCTGCCCAAGGCCTTATAGGCTTCGCGCTCGCGGGCGCGCATCGCATCCTTTTTCTTCTGATATTCGCGGATCGCTGCAAGGCTTTCTTCGACCGACCGGTCAGCGGGCCAGCTTTCGAAATAGGTGACGGTCGGAGGCGGCGGGGTCGCCTTGTCCTTCGCGTCGAAATAGAACATCGTAATGATCGTCGCGGTTGGCACACAGGCGAGCAGCAAGATCAACAGCCGCCCGCCGCGCTGTTCGCGCATATAGCCGAACAGGTCGGCCATTCCGCCTTTTAGCGATGCATCCTGGAAGAAACTCATGCGGCCTGTGTAGGGATTGCGGAGGCGGAATTCCAGTGGGGATTCCCCGCCGGAACTGGCCAATGGGTGCAGCCAGGGCGATATGAGCTAGAACAAAACCGTAGCCCTTAGCCTGTCGAAGGGCGCCTTTCAGCGTTGGCGCCAACCTCTCGACGTGCTTCGACAGGCTCAGCACTACGGTAATGTTTGCTCAGTTTGGCTCTAATTAATCGTAAACCGCACACTCAGCGTTTGCCAATCCTCGACCGCAACATCCCCGCGCGTAGCAGGCGTGAAGCGCCATGCCTTCAAAGCCTGTTTCACCGTCGCCTTGCCGAAATCGGGATGGGTCGCACGTACCACCTGCGCCTCGCGTACGCGCCCATCGCTCCCGATCAGCACGCGGACGGTGGCGCTGCCCTCAATCTCGCGTTGCAGCAAGTTGGACGGATAGTCGGGTTGGAAATCGCGGGCAAAGCGCGGATCACGGTTGGCCGCCTTGAAGATTGCGGGCGGGTCCGGCGGTGGATCCTTGATCAGCGTTTCACCGGTGCCGCTGCCGCCCGCCAGCACCGTGCCTTTGGTTTCATCTTGGCCAGTGCGGATGTCGACCGGGTCTTTGGGAATATCCTTGATCACCGGGTCTGGCACATAGATCGGGTCGAGCGGTTTGGTTTCGGTATCCTGTTGTTTCTCGTCCTGTTTGGGGGGCAGAGGCTCGACGGGGATGCTTCGGCCCTCAAACGGATCGCGGATGACCTTTTCGACAATCACAGGCGACAGCGCGACCGCCAATATGATGCTGCCATTCAGCCCGATGGCGAGCGCCATGCTCGCGGGGTTTGGGCGTTTGTTTTCGCTTGCGTAACTCATTGCAGCTCCTCTCTCCTGTAGCTGTGCAGCTACCGGCCCGGGAGCAAGCGGGACTAAAGCCCGCCCAGGCCGATAGTCGCGAGTTAATGATACAACATAACATGGCAATGTCAAGGGAATGACGTAGCGTCAGGTGTTACATGTCTAGCTGTCGGTCGATAAAGGGAGCGAGTTCGCAGACGCTTGGTATGTGAAACGTTTTCTTCAAAAGGAAGAAGGGAATAAGGAAAAAGGCGCGAAGCGCCATTAATCAACGGCGCTATCGCATTTCGGCGCAATGGAAGTGGAAGGGCTGCCGCCCTTCTTCCTTATTTTCTTGTTCCTTCTGAGGGAATCTTTGTCGCAACGCCGCGACTGTTGAAACAGGCTTAAGCCTTGATCGCGCAGATTACGCCAGATGAACTCACCACGCCCAATATCTCTGGATCCTGAAGAGCCTTGGTGCGCTTGACGAATTCCTCGATGGTGATCTGGCTGGCTTTCTTGCCTTGCAATTTCTTCAGGCCATTCAACTTGTTGAGCTGAAACAGCGACAGCCGGTCCACCATTCGGTCGGCCATGCAGCCTGCTATCGGCTTTGAGAGCCCGGCATCGGTCAATGCGGTGCGGATACGCTTTTCCGGTGTGGCGCAGGCACTTAGTGCCAGCGCAATCACAGGCACGAGCATCAGCCGCTTCATACGCCCTGTTCCTTCGCACGCTCTACGCATTCGACGATGATGCGCTTGGCCTCGTCGACATCGCCCCAGCCGTTGAGCTTGGCCCATTTGCCGGGCTCAAGGTCTTTATAGTGGGTGAAGAAATGCTCGATCTGCTGCAGCACGATCGGCGGCATGTCCTTATAGGTCACGACATCGGCATAATAAGGAAAAGTCTTGTTGACGGGCACGCAGAGCAGTTTTTCATCGCCGCCTGCGTCATCTTCCATCATCAGCACGCCGACCGGACGGCACTTGACCACTGCACCCGCAACAATCGGCGAACGCGCCACGACCAGCGCGTCCAGCGGATCGCCATCCTCACCCAGCGTGTGCGGCACGAAGCCGTAATTGGCCGGATAGCGCATCGGGGTGTGCAGGAAACGATCGACAAACAGCGCGCCCGATGCCTTGTCGAATTCATATTTCACAGGTTCGCCGCCGATGGGCACTTCGATCAGCACGTTGAGGCTTTCGGGCGGATTGTCGCCGGCAGGGATGAGGTCGATACGCATGGGAGGTGGCTTTCATGGTTGTTTGGCGCGGCCCCTAGTCGAATATTGCGGCTTACGGAAGGCTGAATGAGGGGGCTAAGCCCCTCCCCTTCAGGGGAGGGGTTGGGGTGGGGTCTGTCAGTATTGCGCAAGGACTGCAAAACCCCACCCCGCTGCGACTAGGCATCAAAGATGCCAAGTCTCGCTGCACCTCCCCTGAAGAGGAGGGGAGAGACCCTATTCCTTACCCCCACAAAACCCGCTAGGGACGCGCGCGATATGGCAAAGATTCAGACCCCCCAGCCCGTGCGCGGCACACAGGATATGTATGGCGAAACCGAGGAACGGTTTGCCCATGTCGTTTCGACTTTTGAGCGCGTGCGGCGGCTTTATGGTTTCAAGGGGCTGCAACTGCCGGTTATCGAGCCGACCGCGGTTTTTGCCCGTTCGCTAGGCGAGGCGACCGATGTCGTATCCAAGGAAATGTACACCTTCGAGGATCGCGGCGGGGATTCGATCACGCTGCGCCCTGAATTTACGGCGGGGATTGCGCGCGCTTACCTCACCAATGGCTGGCAGCAACATGCACCGATGAAGGTAACCGCGCATGGGCCCCTGTTCCGCTATGAACGCCCGCAAAAGGGCCGCTATCGCCAGTTCCACCAGATCGACGCCGAAATCATCGGCGCGGCCGAACCGGCGGCGGATGTCGAACTGCTGGTGATGGCCGACCAGTTGCTGCACGAGCTGGGCATCAAGGAAGGCGTCACGCTGGAATTGAACACGCTCGGCGATGTCGCCAGCCGCGATGCCTGGCGCGCGGCGCTGATCACCTATTTCAACGATCACAAGGATGTCCTCTCCGAAGACAGCCTGTCGCGGCTGGAGAAAAACCCGCTGCGAATCCTTGACAGCAAGGATCCCGACGATCGCGGCGTCGCCCATGCCGCACCGAAAATTGACGAGTTTTTGAGCAGCGAGGCGCAGGACTTTTTCGGTGCTGTGACGGCGGGGCTGGATGCCGCCGGCGTCGCCTGGACGCGCAATGCCAAACTGGTGCGCGGCCTCGATTATTACCGCCACACCGCGTTCGAATTCACCACCGACCGGCTGGGCGCGCAAGGAACCGTGCTCGGCGGCGGGCGTTATGACGGATTGATCGAAAATCTGGGCGGGCCTGCGACACCGGCGGTGGGCTGGGCTGCGGGTATTGAGCGGTTGGCGATGTTGATTGGTGATGTTGCCGAACCGGTATTCGACATTGTCATCGTGGTCGAAGATGATCAGCTTATTGGCCGCGGGATTGCGGCGGTGACCGATATGCGACGGGCCGGTTTCAAGGCCGAACTTGTTGCGAGCGGTTCTCCTCGCAAGAGATTTGATAAAGCTGTTAAATTTGGTGCGAACGCAATTGCTACAATTGCTTCGCAAGACGGCGCGGTCAAAGTGACGCTGAAGGCAGAGAACGAAATTCGCGCAAGAATTGAAGGCTTTTTTCAATGACAAGCCATGCCATTCGTCACCCCCGCGAAGGCGGGGGGCCATCACCTGACCGTCAGGTTTACCCGAGAGTGCCGGTGATGGATTCCCGCCTTCGCGGGAATGACGAAGTGAGAGATAAATTGGCACACTATCCGCTCCGTCGCCCCGTGCTTGACACGGGGTTAGGCTGTTTCTCTTACGGCGCAGAGAAAAGCCAAGCCCCGCATCAAGTGCGGGGCGACGATGTGTGTGGAGGTGATTTAAAGCACGATCTCTCCACGCCTCTGCGCCTCTGCGTGAGTCAAAAATGACCACCATCTCCCCCCAACGCATCGCGCAGATACAGGCGCGGTTTGCCGAGCTTGAGGCGCGGATGGCCTCTGGCACGCTGGAGGGTGATGCCTTTGTGCAGGCGTCAAAGGAATATTCGGAGATCGAGCCGGTGGCCAAAGCCGCTGCCGACCTGCGCGGCTTGCGCGATGAACTGGCCGGGCTGGAGGAAATGCTCGCCGGGGATGATGCCGATTTGAAGGCGATGGCAGGTGAGGAAATCGATGCGGTGCGCGCGCGGATCGAAACCGCCGAACATGATCTTGCCATCCTCCTCCTCCCCCGCGATGTTGCCGACCAGCGTTCGGCGATGCTCGAAATCCGTGCTGGCACCGGCGGGGATGAGGCCGCGCTGTTCGCTGGCGATCTTTACCGGATGTACGAACGCTATGCAGGATTGCAGGGCTGGAAAGTCGAACCGATCTCGATGAGCGCCTCCGACGTGGGCGGGTTCAAGGAAATCGTTGCCGCTGTCTCGGGCGCGGGCGTGTTTGCCAAGCTGAAATTTGAAAGCGGCGTGCACCGGGTGCAGCGCGTGCCGGTGACCGAAAGCGGCGGCCGCATCCATACCAGCGCCGCGACCGTCGCGGTATTACCCGAGCCCACCGAGGTCGATGTCCATATCGAGGACAAGGACCTCAAGATCGACGTCTATCGTGCCTCGGGCGCGGGCGGACAGCATGTGAACACCACCGATAGCGCGGTGCGCATCACCCACGCGCCGACCGGCATTGTCGTCACCTGCCAGGACGGCCGCAGCCAGCACAAGAACAAGGAAAAGGCGATGCAGGTTTTGCGCGCCCGCATCTACGAAAAGGAACGCGAAGAGGCGCAAGGGGCCGAGGCCGAGGCGCGCAAGGCGATGGTCGGCAGCGGCGACCGCAGCGAGCGCATCCGCACCTATAATTTCCCGCAAGGCCGGGTCACCGACCACCGCATCAACCTGACGCTGCACAAGCTGCCCGAGATTCTTGAGGGTGGTGGTTTGGCCGAGATGGTTGACGCGCTGATATCCGAGGACCAGTCTGCGCGACTGGCGGGGCTGGACGCCGGTTAAGTCATGATGGCATTAAGCAGAACCGTAGTGCTGAGCCTGTCGAAGCACGTCCAGCCGACAAGCGCCCTTCGACAGGCTCAGGGCTACGGTGATTTTTGACCGCAAAAGGAGAGTGCGACGATGAAATTATACCAGTCAGTTGGCCCCAACCCTCGTGTTGTCCTCTTCTATCTTGCCGAAAAAGGCCTCAAAATTGATCGTGCTTTTGTGGACATCATGGCTGGTGAGAACCGGCAGGGCGAATGGCTGAAAAAGCATCCGCGCGGCGGCATTCCGGTGCTGGAACTCGATGATGGCAGCCTGATTTCCGAAGCGACGGTGATCTGCGACTATCTCGATGAGCGCTTTCCCGAAAAGCCTTTGGTCGGTGCGACGCCCGAGGCGCGCGCCGCAGTGCGTTCCGCGATCCGCCATATCGATTACAGCATTGGCAGCCCGATGATGAACGGCTTCCGTAGCGCCGAAGGCCTGCCGATGTTCGAGAAACGCATGCTGTGCGTTCCCGAAGCGGCGCCGGGCAACAAGGCCTATGCGCAGGACGGCTTGCGGCAGGCGGATGCGCTTTTGGCAACGCAGCCCTTTGTAGCAGGCGATGCGTTCACTCTTGCTGACATATCGCTGTTTTGCTGGGTCGAATTTGGCGCAATGGTGGGGCAGCCGATCCCCGATGATGCGACCCATCTCAAGGCATGGCGAGACAAGATTGCGGCGATGCCCTCTGCGATCGCCAGCGCGGACGCGAAACAGGGTTTGGCTGCCTGAGCTGAAATTCTATTTTTGGGAAGAAGTGCCGGGACGGGTTGGTGCGAGACCAGATAAGCAACCAACCCGTCCATGGCGTGTGGGTGTTGAACATCTATCCTAATGCAGTGCCCGTGCCAGTTTTACATCATATAAGTAAAACAATTAGTTGGTTGGTTTCAGTGAAATTAACTTTCTTCGCGCTGTAAAAATCGCCGACATTTTGACGCCCTTTCTCCCTGCCATTTGTCCGCTCGCCGATGTCGTTCGTCGAAGCGATGGTTTACATCCGTAATCGATATGACTACGCCTGTAATCGAAATTGGGGCAACATAGGTAAGGTGATTCTGGATGTCCGAACGTATCAGTGAAGCAGAGTTGGCAGTGATGGAAGTGCTCTGGGAGGAAGCACCCCTGACCGCCACCGATGTTGCCGGCAGGGTGGCCCGCCAGCGCGACTGGTCTTTGGCGACAGTGAAGACTTTGCTTTCGCGCCTTGTCGCGAAGGAAGCGGTCGGCCATCATCTCGACGGCCGCCGCTTTCTCTATTCGCCGCTGGTGCAGCGCGAAGCCTATGTCAGTCGCGAATCGCGCCGCCTTGTCGACCGCTTCTTTGGCGGCAAGCTGATGCCGCTGGTCGCGCACCTCGCCGAGCAACAGAGCCTGAGCGACGATGAAATTGCCCAAATCGAAAAGCTGCTGAGGGAGATGAAATCATGACGGAGTGGCTGAGCGACACATTGCTTGCGACCAGCGCGTTGCTACTGCTGGTGCTTTTGATCCGAGCTCCTGTGGCACGCCATTTTGGCGCGGGCACGGCCTATTTCCTGTGGGCTTTACCTGCGGCGAGACTGTTCATGCCGACGCTGACGCAGGAAGTCTCCGCTCCTGCTGTACCAGTCGACGCAGCGATTGTTGAAACCGTGCGCGAAGCAGCACTCACGACGGTCACGGCAAACGCACCGGTATCTCCGGTAACCGGCATGACGATCGATTGGTCGGTCGTCGCACTGTCGCTGTGGCTGGGCGGGGCGGCGTTGCTCTTCATAATCCAGATGTTCCGCTACACAGCGATGCGCGAAGAATTGCTGAGTGATGCGGTCGAAATCGATCAGCTCGATGGAATCCGCGTCATCCAGACCGACCGCATACCCGGCCCGCTCGCATTCGGCCTTTTCAAACGCTATGTTGCGGTACCGCGCGAATTCACGCGCACCTTTTCTCCCCGCGAGCGCGAACTGGCTCTGGCGCATGAATTGGCGCACCATCGTGGCGGAGACCTGTTCGCCAACCTGGCGGCCTTCATCTTCCTGTGCCTGATGTGGTTTAACCCACTCGCCTGGATGGCCTGGAGCGCGTTCCGTTTCGATCAGGAGGCGGCCTGTGATGCTCGCGTCGTTGCGGGAGCCGATGCCTCCACCCGCCAAAGCTATGGCCGCGCCCTTGCGCGCACTGCCACCGAAGGGCTGCCGGCTTTTGCAATGGCGCTCAACAACCCCAAAACAATAATTCAGAGATTGAGGAGACTGATGATGAATGAGACCAGCAAAGGTCGTCGATTGACCGGCAAGCTGGCGATCCTGGCAGCAGCCATCGTTACCCTGCCATTGACCGCAACCGTTGTGCCCGTGTTTGCCGAAGACCAACCAGCGCTCGCAGGTTCCGAAGGAGAAAAGACGGTTGAAGTCCGCAAACACAAGGTGATCGTCGTAAAGAATGCCGACGGTAAGGATGTAACTGTCGATGTTTCGGGGGACGCTGACACACCTTTTGTCAAAAAAATCGAGAAAGACGGAAAAACCATCATCCTGCGTTCGAACAAGGAATTGAGTGAAGCTGATATCGCCAAGATGGTTGCCGAAGCAGAAGCTTCCCGCGCCAAGGCCGATTGGCAGGATGCCGATGGTGAGAAGAAAACCGCTATGTTCGTTCGCGTAACCAAGGACGGCAAGCTGGCTGACCCTGCCAGCCCTGACGTTATGCATTTCACTGTCGATGAAGTGGTGGTTCCTCCGATGCCGCCTGTCGCTCCAGGCGCGCCAGAGGCGGTTCGTAAGGTGCAGGTCAAATGCAATGACGGCGAACTGTTGACGACGAATGTCGAGGGCATGGACGGCGACAGGAAAACGCGCGTGAAAATCGCAATGTGCGCCAATGCGCATGCGAAGATGGCGCGTACACATGCTATTCAAGGCCTCAAAGAAGCCCGCGAGAGCATTAAGCGCGATGCGAACATTCCCGAATCCGTGCGCAAGGATGTCATGAAGAGTCTTCAGGAAAATATCGAGCAGCTGGAGCGTGAACTGAAAAACGCGCCCGAGGCCAGCGGCGACGCCTGATCAATTTTCGAGATAAAAACAAAATTTGGGGTATCCCCGAAGCTAGCTCCCCAGTTCAGCTTCGCAACCTAGACGGGGCGGGTCATAGGACTCGCCCCTTTTTCATTGCCCAGCGCCGTTCGCGCCACCATATAGATCAGTATGAGCGAATGGCCCGACAGCATTCACGCAGGCGAAACCGAACAGCATGAGCCTCTGGTGCGGCGCGTGCTGGCACCCAACCCGTCGCCTTACACCTTCACGGGAACGCAGACCTGGCTGGTAGGCGCGGGAAGCGAGATCGCAGTTATCGATCCAGGTCCTGCTGGAAGCGGCCTCAGTATCGGCGATCCCAAGGACATGAATGGTGAAGGCCATGTCGAGGCGATCCTGCGCGCCGTGGGCGACGCGAAGATCACCGCCATCCTCTGCACCCACACGCATCGCGACCACTCGCCCGCTGCGGCGCCCCTCAAGGCGCTGACGGGGGCTCCAATCATTGGCTGCGCACCGCTGTCGATTGCAGATGATGGCCCGCGCGCCGATAGTGCCTTCGATCCTGATTATGCACCTGATCGCATCCTTGAGGATGGCGAACGGATTTCAGGTGAAGGTTGGACAATCGAGGCGGTCGCAACCCCCGGGCACACCAGCAACCATCTTTGCTATGCTTTGCTCGAAAGCGGGGCGCTGTTCACCGGCGACCATGTGATGAAATGGTCGACCAGCGTTGTCTCTCCACCCGATGGCGACATGTCTGCCTATATGGCTTCGCTGCAAAAGCTCTATGATCGCGCAGATCGCGTCTATTATCCTGCGCATGGGCCGGCGGTCGACAATCCCCGGCAGTTGGTGCGCGGCATGATCGGCCACCGGCGCATGCGCGAGCGGCAGATATTGGGCCTGCTCGAGCAGGGGGCTCAGGTCATTCCCGATATGGTGACTGAAATGTACAAAGGCCTCGACGAGCGTCTTAAAGGCGCGGCAGGCCGCTCGGTGCTTGCGCATCTGGTCGATCTTGAAAAGCAGGGCCGCGTGGCGCTGGATGGTGAGGCATGGCAGTTGGCAGCCTGAGCCAGAACGAGTTGCGCAGTTGGGCGATGCGCGGCGCCGCGCTCGCCACCCCCATCCTGTTTATCCTTGCCGTCTGGTGGGCGATAGACGGGTTCCGCAGTTTACGTGATGGCCCGGCACCGGAAACGGTGGCCAGTGCCAGCCTGCAGGGATTGCGCGAACAGAATCGCCTTTCAGCCTTCGCCGCCAACTATGCTGCGGTCGTCACCAGCGAACAGCGCCGCTTTGGCCTGTCGGCGAAAAAGACGCTGATCATGCAGGGATTGGTGCGCTACGAGGTGGATCTAGCGAAGTTGGGAGAGAAGGACGTCCGTTGGGATGCCGACACTGGCACGCTGCGCGTTAAAATCCCGCCAATCGAAACCGCGCCACCGCAGATCGACCTCAAAACCATTCAGGAATATGGCGAGAACGGCATATTGCGGGCGTTCACTGATGTGGACGACGTGCTCGATGATGCCAATCGCGACAAAGGCCTTGCCGAGTTGACGCGACAGGCCAATGGACCGGTGCCGATGACGCTAGCACGCGAGGCGTTCAAGCGCGCGGTCAAGCAAAATTTCGAGGCTCCGCTGCGTGCGGCAGGACTCGATGCTAAGGTTGAGGCCTATTTCGCCGACGAACTTGGCGGTGATGTGACTACCCGCTGGGATGAATCGACACCGCTTGAAGAGATATTGAAGCGCTGAAAATTCAAATATCATAAAAACCGCAGTGCTGAGCTTGTCGAAGCACGTCTCACAGGGTAGCTCTGCAGCCGAGAAGCGCCCTTCGACAAGCTAAGCGCTACGGTGAAGATTCGGAGTATCGATTAATGAACGCCCCCGTCCGTGAAAACCTTTCCGGCCTTGACTTGCTCGCCGAAATCAACCGGCTGAAGAAGGAACGCAACGCCGTCATCCTCGCGCACTATTATCAGAAGCCCGAGATTCAGGATCTGGCCGATTTCGTGGGCGATAGTCTTGAGTTGTCGCGCCGCGCGGCGGAAACCGATGCCGATGTCATCGCCTTTTGCGGGGTGAAGTTCATGGCCGAGACCGCGAAGATACTTTCACCGCAAAAGACAGTGATACTTCCCGATATGGCGGCCGGTTGCAGTCTGGAGGATGCCTGCCCGCCGGGCCGGTTCAAAGCCTTCCGCGACGCCCATCCAGATCATATCGCGCTCACTTACATCAACTGCTCGGCCGAGGTGAAGGCGCTGTCCGACATCATCGTCACCAGCAGCAGCGCCGAAACCATTCTGGCGCAGATTCCTAAGGAACAGAAAATCATCTTCGGCCCGGACCGGCACCTGGGCGGCTATCTCAGTCGAAAGTTCGGACGCGAAATGCTGCTTTGGCCCGGTGTGTGTATAGTACATGAGGCTTTCAGCGAAACCGAGTTGCTCAAGCTCAAGGCGCAATATCCCGGCGCTCCCGTTGCAGCGCACCCGGAATGTCCGCCGCATATCATCGATCACGCCGATTATGTTGGCTCGACCAGCGGCATTTTGAAATATGCCAAGGAAGTGCCCGGTGATACCGTGATCATCGCAACCGAGCCGCACATCATCCACCAGATGCAAAAGGCGCTGCCGGAGAAGAACTTCATCGGTGCGCCGGGCGCCGACGGCAACTGCGCGTGCAATATCTGCCCCTATATGGCGCTGAATACCCTCGAAAAACTGTACCTCGCCCTGCGCGACCTGCAGCCGCAGATCGAGCTGGACGAAGGCGTCCGGCTGGCGGCCAAGAAGAGCCTCGACCGGATGCTCGAAATGGCCTCGAAAACGGTCGGGCAGGGCGATTTGGGGCGCAAGGATCTTGCGACGCCCAATCCATGAGGCAGTGGCTGCATATTGCGCTGGGCTTGGTCGGGCTGGCGTTGACTGCCCCATCTTTCGCCAACCAACCCGACGTCTCGATCACCGACGAAGGGCAACTCCTCTATTATAACGGGGAGGGCCGTCCCACCCGGCTGAGCGCTACGGGCAAGTTCAAACAAGCCGCCTTGGCGCCCGATTATCGCACAGTGGCGTTCATCGAAGTGTTGGTGGAGGGCACACCGGCCTATGATGACACGCGCACGCAATTGTGGATCGCCGACGGGCCAACAGGGAAAGCGCGCATCCTGTTCAAGCCGCGCCCGGCAGACGACCGCAAGGCTAATATGGCGGCGCTGTGGAATCCGGTTTTCTCGCTGAATGGCGGTTTCGTCTATGTCGAGTCCGAGGCTTGGGTCACCTCCGCTGCAATCCACCAGATTAATGTGAAGACCGGCGCGGAGAAATATGTCGTCGATGGTTCGATCCACGCGCTGGTGCGGACCGGGCCCTATCGGGGCTATTTGCTGGTGCAGCGGCATCTTTATCCGAAGAATCCCGAAGAAGGAGCCTATGACGAGGTGCATCTAATCCGCCCTGACGGCAAGTTCATCCTTGCCATTCCGGGTAGCAAGGACGGTGATCCGGTCGAAGCGGTCGATACCTGGATCAAGGCCAAAGGGTGGAGCGCTTCATAGCCCGAACCAAGGGTGTAGACTTGATTCGCATCTGCTCAAAAATCATTGTATAATCTTGCAAATTTGGAGTCGCGTAACTGAAGTCAGCTTGCGTTGCAGCTCCAGCCAAATAGGCTTCGCGCTCTTTAGATACCTGGGGTGTGGCATTGGGCCATACAGGGCTAAAACCGTGCTGCAAACATGCAGCACAAGGCATGAAAGGAAGCGTTTATGGCTGAAGATTGGCTGGCAGATGTCCGCAAATATGTCGCGGATGCCGACGAGACTGTGGTGAAGGCGATTGTGCGATATTGCGGCATTGCGCTCCAGAATCGTGACAGTTCGCTGGTGGCATTTTCGGACGCCAAAGAAACC
Source organism: Sphingorhabdus sp. (assembly GCF_035329025.1). Taxonomy (GTDB): domain Bacteria; phylum Pseudomonadota; class Alphaproteobacteria; order Sphingomonadales; family Sphingomonadaceae; genus Sphingorhabdus_B. The sequence continues at coordinate 15,073 of NZ_DAOLHN010000047.1, forward strand.
GACCGTGTTCGCGAAAACTATCTGAAGAAAAAGCTCGGCCTTACCAATAGCGATGCCGAGCTCGACGGTGCGATTGCTGCGGTAGGCGAACGAATGAAGGAAGACCGGACGAAGAACCGCGTCACGGTGTATTACCTCCTTGCCGAACATTTCGGCCTTCTCAGCGTCTTTGGCGGGACCAATGCATCCGCCGCGCCGCTTGCTGCCGCAGCCGGACTGGGCGCAGCTGCGGTGGCGGGAACAGCGGCTACAGCTGCTGCAGCGGAACCGGTTGTTGCGACCCCGACTCCTGCCCCTGAACCAGCGCCTGCTGCAGCCGCACCTGCCTATGCGGCATCGAGTTATGAGGATGAAGACACTGGTGGTGGCCTCGGCTGGCTCAAATGGCTTTTGCTCGCGGCTTTGCTCGCCCTGCTGCTCTTCTTCCTGATGCGCAGTTGCTCGCCGGAGGCAACTGCTCCGGCGGATGACGGGATGACGACCGAAGCAACCGGTGGTGAAGCTGCCGATGCCGCAGCCGGCGATGCAACGGCAACCGCCGCCATTCCGGAAGGCGCGGGTGTGGTCGCTGCGGATGTCGATGGCAAACCCAAGCTGACGGTCTATTTCGACAGTGGCAAATCGGATGTCACCAATGACCTCGCAGCAGCAGCCGCAAAGGTGAAGGCTTATATCGATGCAAATCCGACGGCGAAGCTGGCGGTTTCAGGATATAACGATCCGACTGGCAATGCAGCCGTAAACGCGGAAATCTCGAAAAAGCGGGCGCAGGGCGTTGGCAAGGCGTTGGAAGCTGTCGGCATTCCGGCGACGGCCATCGAACTGGTCAAGCCTAGCGATACGACCGATACGTCGGGTGACAACACCGCGGCGCGCCGGGTTGAGGTGACTGTCCAGTAAGGCAATCGCGATAATGACAATGAGGGGCGGCTATAGAGGTGGCCGCCCCTTTTCTTTGCACAAATCGGGACTATGGTCAGCGCATGACTTGGATTGTTCCTGTCCTGCTTCTGGTTGCAGCCTTTGTCGGCTTTGGCGTCTGGCGCGGTCGACAATTTGGTGAGCTGGCACGGCGTGGAATGCCGGTCACGGGACGCATTGTGCATAAATTCCGCGCCGGAAGTGCCGAAATGTCGGGAAGTCGAAGACCGGCTTTTACCTACACCGGCCCCGACGGGCGCGAATATCGGCGTGCTGCTTCGGTCAGTATCGGCAAATGGGCCGAATATGACGAAGGCAGTACAATCGCCTTAATCTGCCTGCCCGACGATCCGGGGGTGAGTGCACCGTCTTGGCTGGTCGAACTGGCGCGTGAAGCGTTGGCGAAAAAAGGCAGATTGTAGTAGATTCCGCTTTTCCACGGCGTCGACTTCGGTCTAGCTGCGATCATGACAGAAATTGCAGATATGAGCATGTCGATGCTGGCGCGCGGCCAGGCTGCTCTCGCTAGTCAGCCATTCAGCGCGCTGATCGGGACCCGACTTTCCAAATGGAGCGCGGATGGGGTCGAACTCGAGCTCGAAATAAGCGACAAAATTCGGCAGCAGCACGGTTTCGTGCATGGCGGCGTGGTTGCCTATATGGCGGATAACGCCCTGACATTTGCGGGCGCCGCCAAACTGGCGGGTACGGCGATCGTAACCGGCGAAATGAAAATCAACTATATCCGCCCGGCGGTTGCCGAGAAACTGATCGCGCGCGCGACCGCTATCAGCGGCGGCTCGACCCAATCGGTTGCCCGTTGCGAGGTTTATTGCGTGATCGATGGCGTTGAAAAATTGTGCGCAGCGGCACAGGGAACAATCAACAAGTTGCCCGAGCGAGGAGAGAAATGATGGCGTTCAATCTTCCCGGCTTTGATCTTGACGATTTCGTGCGCGCCACACTCGCCGAAGACCTTGGTCCGACGGGGCGCGACGTCACCTCGGAAAGCGTGATCCCAGCTGATCTGCGCTTTGCAGGAGTAATGGACAGCCGCGACCCGATTGTTGTGGCGGGGCTTCCGATAGCGGCGGCCTTTTTCCGCCATCTCGATCCCGACATAGAGCTAGAGGTGCTCGCGCATGAAGGCCATGGCGTTGAGGCTGGAACAGACTTGATGCGTATCCGCGGCAAGGCGCGGGCGATGCTGACGGCGGAGCGTTCTGCACTCAACACCGTGCAGCATCTGTCCGGCATAGCGACAATGACGCGACGCTATGTGATGGCGATCCGGGACACGGGTTGCACGCTGCTCGACACGCGCAAGACCATTCCGGGCCTGCGTGTCCTCGAAAAATATGCAACGCGGATGGGTGGTGCCACCAACCATCGCATGGGGCTTTGGGATGCTGCTATGATCAAGGATAACCATGTCGCGGTAGCAGGCGGTGTCGCCGAAGCCGTGCGGCGTGCCAAGGATCATGGCGTTGAACGCATCATCCTGGAGGTCGACCGGATCGAGCAGATTGAGCCGGGGCTCGAGGCAGGTGCGACACATTTGTTGCTCGACAATATGGATGTTGAGCAATTGAAAGCGGCGGTAAAGCTAGTTGACGGTCGTGTGCCTACCGAAGCGAGCGGCGGCGTCACGCTAGAAACCATCCGCGCCAAGGCCGAAACCGGGGTAACCTATATCTCGGTAGGCCGCCTGACGCAGAGCGCACCCGCTGCCGATATCGGGCTGGATTTCGATGTGGTCTAGGTTCGCGCTGGCGCTGCCGGCGCTCGCATTGCTTGCTACGTCTACGCCGCATGAACCGGCGCTCGCGCAGGCTTGGCAGTGCCGCCCACCTGCAAGCCTTCCCCGTCCGGTGCCGGAAATTGCCAAGCCAGGCGAGATACGGCGTACAGCTGTCGACGGCTATATCCTGGCACTCAGCTGGAGCCGTGAACATTGCCGTGGGCGGGAGAAGAACCCTGACGATGCGCTGCAATGTGGTAGGACGATGGGCGAATTCGGCTTCGTGCTCCATGGGCTTTGGCCGGAGGCTAAGGGACCCAACTACCCTCAATGGTGTCGCAAGGCGGAGTTATTGTCGCGCAAAATGGTGGCGCAGAACATCTGCATGACACCTTCGGTCCAGTTGCTCCAGCACGAGTGGGCCAAACATGGCACCTGCATGGCGCGAAAGCCGGAAACCTATTTTGGTGCCGCGCGGTTGTTGTTCGATGCGATGGAATTTCCCGATATGGAGCGTCTGTCCCGGCAAGGTGAAAAGGAGGGCAATTTGACGGTTGCCCGCCTTACCGAGGAATTTGCACTCAACAATGACGGGCTTTCGGACCAGGCGATCAAGGTCAAAACCAACCGGAGAGGCTGGCTCGAAGAGGTACACATTTGCCTCGATAAAAAATTCAAGCCACGCGCTTGCCCCAACTTCGTTCGCGGTGCTGCGGACAATGCGCAGATCAAGATCTGGCGGGGAACCTAGCTCTCGATAATCCGCGTGCCCGGATGATGTTTGTCGAGATGCTTGTGGATGATGCGCAGATTCTTGCTGTTCGATCGCCAGATGAAATCAAAAGCGTCACCCACAAGCGGAATAGCGCCTAAGGCGGTATCAATTCCAATATTGGCGGACATGCGCATCAATTGCCATTTTGACATGCCCAGATTGCGCGCTTCCCAGACCATATAAGCCCCCATGGCGGCGGTAATCAGGTCGCCAATAACCGGGACCAGTCCGATGACAGAATCCAGACCGAATGGGATTTTGGTGCCAGGTATGACAAAACTGCGCTCGAGCAGTTTCTCAAGCGCTTCCACGCGCTGACGCACGGAATGCGGATCGGTTCCCATACCGGGCAAGGTCTTGGCAAGCTCTTCAAACTGGTTCTGCGAAATGGGCATGGTGCCTCCTTCTTTCGCTTATGTCGGGTCGCGCCCCAGATATTGCAAGGGATGCCATCCGCGCGGGTTCTGCGCAAAGCCCAAAAGGCCGTCACGTACCAGCGACCAGCGAACCGGATTGGCGATGGGAATGTAGTTGCGGGTAGCGATAAGTTCGCGCTCGGCCTCCCCCCACAAGCGAATACGTTCTTCGCGCGTTAAGGCAGTGCGTGCTTCATCGAGCAGCTGGTCGGCCTTCTCGCTGCAAATCGGTGTTGCCCGACAAGACATCTGGTCCAAATACCATCCCGGACTTGATATGTCGGCGACGCGATCAATCAGGACCAGATCGGCGGGCTGGGCATAGGTTACCCGTTCCGCTTCAAGTCCGATAGCGGCCAGATCACTGCGAATGCGTGCAAAGAGAATGCGGCTGCCCGTGCCGCGTGGCATGGCAAGGCGCAGCGTCCGAACAGGGCCGTTAGATCCCTCCCACGCGGCGATGGTCGATTGCGCGCTAGCTTTGCGCTCCTGAACATTTTGGCTTGACCATTCGGGGCGTGGCAATTGTTCGCGATTGGTCAGGGCTTCCGGGGACAGCGTCAAAGTCTCCCGCCAATCGGTAATGCCAAAAGAGGTCAAAAGACGAGGCCGGTCGATCGCCATGGCGATCGCCTCGCGATTGGCAACATTGGAGAGGAACGGCCCGTCACCCGTTACCAAAAGGCCAAACAGTCCGGGAACGGCATCGAACCGCGTGCCTGCCTCATTGCCCTCCGTCGCTGTCAGCAGAGGAAGATGTTCGAAACGACCGTTCAAAATAAGGTCACTCTGCCCGACTGCAAAGCGGGCCAAAGCCCGAGAAGGTGAGTGCGCCGCGAGGATGACCCGCTTTTCATCGAGAGCTATCGTGCCGTCAATCTCATCGGTTCTGTTGCGCAATTGCAGATTTCCCGCAATCCGCTCGGCAATCATCGGGCCAGAGCCGTTAGCCCTGTGGATCATTCCAAATTCGGGCTGTGCCAGCAGTTCGAGCAGGTTCGGTACAGGTGCGTTCAACCGGATCTCGACGACCTTGCCTGTCATCGGCAAGATCCTGTCGATCTTTGCCAGTTCATCGCCAAAGCGTGACCGACTCAGTTCGGCGACTCTGACCTTCAACGCAGCGGCAACTTCGTCGGAACGCACTTCGCGCCCATTGTTCCACCGCGTTTTTTGCAGTCGGAAAATATAACCCTTATCGTCGTCAGTGACGATCCAACGTGAGGCCAGCGCCGGAACGACGCGACCTTCGGAATCGAAGGCGACAAGACCCTGCGCTGTTGCGTTGCGCAAATAGGCAGACGCTGGTGACAGCGGCATGCGCCCGACCGCTATTTCCCGTGGGCTGTCTTCGATCACATCCACTCGCAGACGGTTGTTGTCGATACCGCCCGAACAGGCAGACAACGCTAGCAGCGCGCCCAAAATGGCAAAGGTGCGCGTCATGGCACTTTCCACAGGGTTCGGCTGGGGTGGATATTGCCGGGATTATCCTGCCAACCGCGGACTTTCGGGCTTACCAGCGAACGTGATGCGTAGAAGTATAGTGGCAGGATTGGCATATCGGCTATCAATATCCTTTCCGCCTCGCGCATCAACCCTGCACGGCGCTTTGGATCAGGTTCGGCCATGGCCAGCTCGACGGCGCGATCATAGTCTGGATTGGCATAGCCCGAATAATTTTGCGGGCCGCTATTGCTCAAATGGACCGCGAGGAAGTTTTCGGGTGCAGGCAAGTCGGCAATCCAGCCTGAACGCGCCAATTCGAAATCGGCGCGCTTCAGGCTGTCGAAGTGCAGGCTCGCTTCGCTGTTGAGCAATTTGGCCTCTACTCCAAGTTCGCGCCACATCGTTGCCATCGCTACGGCAGCGCGCCGATGCTCGGTCGAACTGTTGAAGCGGATTTCAAACCGAAGTGGATGACCACGGCCATAGCCAGCCTGTCCCAACAATTTCCGGGCGCGCTCCGTGCGGGCTTTTTGCGACAGTGTCGCCCATTCCGGCTTGAAGCTTTGTCCCCCGTCAAGTCCCGGCGGCAGCAGGCCCCAGGCGGGCAGGTTGCCGGCGTCGACCATCTTGGAGGCGATCCATTCGCGGTCAATCGCCATCGAAAGCGCCTGTCGCACCCTGACATCATCGAATGGCGGCTTTCTCGTGTTGAAGGCGAAATAATAGGTGCCAAGGAAAGGCGCATTTCTGGCGATATCCCGATGATGCTCGCGTAACCAGTGGTATCGGGCAGGGGTGTATTCACTGCCGATGTCGGCACCGCCAGCAAGCACCAGTCGCATGGCGGAGTTCAGATTTTCCATCGGTTTCCAGATTACGCGTTGCGTTCTGGGCGTCCCGCCGTGCCATTCCGGATTGGCTTCAAGGGTGAGCTGCTGGCTCAAACGCCATTCGGTCAATCGATACGCCCCGCTTGTTACCAGAGGTCGCTCGGCCGCCCATCGTTCTCCCGCCGCCTCTATCCGGTGAAAAGGTAGTGCCGCCATCGCTGGATGGGCCAGCAGTGCGGGTAGTTGCGGGAATGGGGTTTTGAGCCGAACGACGACCGTTTGCGCATCAGAGGCATTGATTGCTTCGATCACGCCAAAAAGGGGCCCATGGGGTGATCCGCTGCGCTTGTCCTGAATGCGGCGGAATGCCTGCTCGAACACTTTTGCCGTTAGCGGTTGCCCGTCGGAAAAACGAAGGCCGGGATGCAGGCGAAACGTCCAGAGGCGGCCATCCATGCTGGTTTGCCAACTTTGCGCCAACCCGGCTTCGGCCTCTCCCTTTGCGTCGAAACGCGTAAGCCCTTCGAACAGGTCGGCAGCAATGCGCGTAGAGGCCAGATCGGAAACCAATTGCGGATCAAGTCCACGGGAATCCGCTTCCATCAGCCGGACAATGGCATCTCCTTCGCTGCCTTTTCCTGTATTTCCTCCGCCACAGGAGAGAAGCAAAAAGACAAGGAACGGGGCAAGCCAACGCATCTTGCAAGACTAGGCGGTGGCCCGCTTCAGGGCAACTCTGCATTCGCAGGGAAGGGGTTGGTGCGGACGGCGGGACTTGAACCCGCACGCCCAAAGGGCGACAGATTTTAAG
>NZ_DAOLHN010000048.1:0-21797 GCF_035329025.1 Sphingorhabdus sp.
ATTCCTTCATGATCAGCAGGTCTTCGCCGTCGATCTTGACTTCGGTGCCCGACCATTTGCCGAACAGGATTTTGTCGCCAACTTTGACGTCGAGCTTAATGCGCTCGCCATCTTCGTTATACGCGCCTTCGCCAGCGGCGACGATTTCGCCTTCTTGCGGCTTTTCTTGCGCGCTGTCAGGGATGATGATCCCGCCAGCGGTTTTTGCTTCTGCCTCGACGCGACGGACGAGGACGCGGTCATGCAACGGACGAAATTTCATGCCATGCCTTCCTTTTTGGGTTGATGACGCAGAAGAGAGGCAGAAATGCGCACTCCCCATACGCCTGAATAGCTATTAGCACTCACTCATGTTGAGTGCTAATGATGGCGAGATAGGGATTATCCCGCTCAGGTCAAGCGGCGCCGCGCAAAAAAATGCACAGGGCTGTAACTATTACTGCATCGCTGGCGAACCCCGTTGTGAAGCAGGCATTGCGTCGGGCTTCCGGACCATCCCCCTGGCCGAAACACTATTCCTATCTGGAGGATTTTATGACTGTTTCCGTATTGAAGATCGCCGCAGCCGCAGCCGCACTTTCCGCTGCAGCAGCGATCGCGACTACGCCTGCCACTGCAGCCGCTGGTGCCAAGGAAAAATGCTACGGCGTTGCCCTGAAAGCCAAGAATGATTGTGCTGCAGGGCCTGGCACCAGCTGCGCAGGCACCTCAACCGTCGACTATCAGGGTAATGCCTGGAAATATGTTGCCAAGGGCAGCTGCGTGAAGATGGGCGGATCGCTCACCGCCAAGCAGGGCAATGCCAAGCCGGTTCCGCAGAGCTGAGATCTGCTCTAAAGTCTGCGGATGGACAAGACGGCCAATCAGACGGCGCGACCCGGATATTCCGGTACCCTCCCCCCAAAAGCCGGGATCGGGTTGAAGCCGCAACATTATGGTGCCGTCCTCGACGCAGAAACCCACCCGGGTCGCCCCGCCTGGGTCGAGGTCCATCCGCAAAACTATTTCTGTGATGGTGGTCCGCCACATCGCTGGCTGGCCGTCGTCGCAGAACGCTATCCGATCAGTTTCCATTCGGTTGGTTTATCTCTGGGCACCGCAGAAGGGTTGATCGACGATCAGCTCGACCGTTTGGCTGCGCTGTGCGAACGATATAAGCCCGCAATGGTTTCAGACCATCTCAGCTTCAGCGGCAACGCACATGATCGCTTTGCCGATCTTTTGCCTGTCCCCTACACCAAAGAAGCGCTCGATCATTTTGTCGCACAGGTTGACCGCGTCCAGCAACGGCTCGGCCGTTCGATTCTGATCGAGAACCCCTCCTGCTATCTGGCCTATGCAGATAATGAAATGCCCGAAATGGAATTCATCGCCCGATTGATCCATCGAACAGGGTGCGGGTTGCTGCTCGACATCAACAATGTGGTCGTTTCCACTGGCAATCTCGGCGGCGAACCCCGCGATTGGTTGGCGCAGATCAATCCTGATTGGGTAGGCGAAATCCATCTTGCAGGCCACGCGACCGAAATCCATGAAAGCGGAACGCTTTATATAGACGATCATGGTAGCCCGGTCGGTGACATTGCCTGGATGCTCTATCTGGATTTCATTGCGGATCATGGACCGAAGCCGACGCTAATCGAATGGGATACGAACACACCGGATTATGAGGCCTATATGGCCGAGGCGCAAAAGGCGCAGGCGATCCTCGATGCCGTCGCTCGCTGACGCCCAGCGCAATTTCATCGCGACGGTCAATGAAGGGCCGGGCGCACTGGATGCCGGGCTGTTCGCCGGGACGCCGGAGCGCGTCATCCTTGGCCTGAAGGCCCATACCAATACGATCAGCCATGCCCGTCTTGTAGCACTCGAAGAGAGCTTCCCGCTGACCCGCGGCGAAATGGGCGAAACGCCTTTTAATGCATTGTGCCGCGATTATGTCGAAACAACGCCCGCCAAAACTAGTGACCTTGCGCACATCGGCCGTCACTTTGGGTCGTTCCTACAAAATTCAAGCATTCCCGCTGCTATTCGCGACCTTGCTACAATCGAATGGGCATGGCTGGAAAGCTATCATGCCGCAGATCGGACACCGCTGACGCTCGAAGCGGTGAGCGCGATGGCCGAAGCGGATCTGTTGGCCCTGCCTATCCTGTTGCACCCCGCAACGCGCCTTTGCGTGTTGCACGCTCCTCTGGCGGCTTCGCTCGCTCATCTCGCTAGCGAAACAGATATGCCGCAAGCGATTTTGGTTGTTCGCCCGGAGGCTGAAGTCCGGCTGCTCGCCATCGACGCACGCACGCTCCAATGCGTAGAAAAATGCCTGCATCCCAACACCATCGGTAACCTTCTCGCACTCGCCAGCGAACAAGGGGAAGATACCGACCCCATCGGGCCGGTTCTGACCCTGATCGGTACCGGCGCGCTGGTCGCGATGGAGTGAGAGATGTTGCAGACGCTGGCTCGACCCTATGACCGTTTTGTCGCCCTGATTTCCGACGGATTTGTCGAATCTCTGATGCTGCTTTTTGTCCGTGTAACGCTGGCGGGTATTTTCTGGCGCTCGGGACGTACAAAGGTTGAGGAAAGCAGCTGGCTGTCGGTCAGCGAGACCACCATCTACCAATTTGCCGAAGATCCGTTCAACAAGGTGCCATTGCTGCCCCCCGAACTCGCAGCGCATCTGACGACCTATGCCGAACATGCCTTGCCGATCTTGCTGGTGCTTGGGCTGTTCACAAGGCTCTCGGCGCTGGCCTTGCTGGGCATGACCGTGGTGATCCAGATATTCGTTTTCCCCGAAGCATGGTGGCAGGTGCACAGCCTTTGGGTCGCGCTCGCGCTGATACTCATTGTGCGCGGGGGCGGCGGTCTGTCGGTTGATGCATTGCTTTCAGGCCGCCGCGCGTGATTGCGAAAGAGGAAGGACTGCGCAGGCTGATGCGAATGTCGCAAACTGGCGACAAGCAGGCCTATGCCGTCCTCCTCGAACAATGTGGCAGTTGGCTTGCCCGTTATTTCCGGCAAAAAATTGCCCCTGACGCGATTGACGATCTGGTGCAGGAAACTCTGATCTCGCTCCATCGCAAAAGGGCAAGTTACGACCCTTCCCGCCCTTTCCTGCCCTGGCTCGCCGCGATCGCGCGCTATCGCTGGGTGGATCGGCTGCGGCAAAGCTATCGCCAGCAGACCGAGGCGCTGGATCACCATGACGCGGCCGAAGAAAGCCATGAAGAAGTCGTTGGTGCGCGCATCAGCATAGATCGTCTGCTCGACCTCATTCCGTCACCGCAGGCGGAGGTCATCCGCATCGTCAAGATCGATGGCCACAGCATCGCCGAAGCGTGTCACCAGACCGGCCAGTCGGAAACATTGGTTAAAGTGAATATCCATCGCGGCTTGAGAAAACTGGCCGCCCTGATCGAGAATGAATGACAAAATGCAACATCCCTTCAACATTTCGCAGCTCGTCGACGAACTGGAGCCTGTGCGACCGATGAGCTTGCGGCGGGCGTTGATCCTGCCTGTCGGAATGACCATGGCGGCAATTGCCGTGATCGCGGCTTATGCCGGTATCCGCGCGGACCTGATGGCAGGCGCACCACACCCGATGTTCCTGTTGCGCGCAGGGACCTTGCTGTTGTTGGGGCTGGTTTGTGCGGCAACACTGCTGGCCATGGCCAATCCCGGTGTCGGTCGCCATAGCAATGGCTGGAAAACCGCGCTGACCGCAGCTTTGCTCTTTCCATTGGCAGCGACGATACTCGCCGTTGCGGGACAACCGAGCGGGTCTTCTGGTACGATGCAATCTGGTATCCAGTGCCTGACTTTTAGCTTCATCGGCGGCCTTGCGACCGCCATTCCGATGGTGTTGTGGCTGCGTCGTGGGGCCCCGGTCGCACCGGAAAAAGCAGGGTGGCTGACAGGGCTTGCTGCAGGTGGACTGGGTGCCTTTGCCTATAATTTCCACTGCCCGTTCAACAGCATCGTTTATACGGGCTTCTGGTACACGCTCGCTGTTAGTATCTGCGCACTGCTCGGTCGGCTGATCGTGCCGCGCCTGATCCGCTGGTAATCAGCCGCGCGCTGGCAAACCTGCGGCCCGCAGCGCGGCATGCGCTTCGGCGATGCTGTAGGTGCCGAAATGGAAGATCGAAGCCGCCAGCACCGCGCTGGCATGGCCCTTGGTTACGCCCTCAACCAGATGGCCAAGCGTTCCCACACCGCCGCTGGCGATCACTGGCACGTCCACGGCATCGGCAATAGTGCGCGTGAGTTCAAGGTCGAAACCGATCTTGGTTCCATCGCGGTCCATGCTGGTAACCAGCAGTTCGCCTGCGCCGAGTTCGGCAATTTTCAGCGCATGCTCGACTGCATCGATCCCCGTCGGCTTGCGCCCGCCATGGGTGAAAATTTCCCAGCCGTCGCGGCCATCGGACCAGCGCTTGGCATCGACCGAGGCAACGACGCACTGGCTGCCGAAACGCTCGGCGATGTCCGCGACCACTTCGGGTCGCGCAACGGCAGCGCTGTTCACGGCGACCTTATCCGCCCCGGCGAGCAGCAAAGCCCGCGCATCTTCGCCACTGCGCACCCCGCCGCCAACGGTCAGCGGCATGAAGCAGACTTCGGCTGTGCGGCGGACGACATCGAGGATCGTGTCGCGCCCTTCGTGGCTGGCGGTGATATCCAGGAAGCAGAGCTCGTCCGCGCCCGCTTCATCATAGGCTTTGGCCTGTTCGACCGGATCGCCCGCATCCATCAGATCGACGAAATTGACACCCTTGACCACGCGGCCATTGGCGACATCAAGACAAGGAATGACGCGGATGCGGACGGTCATCCCCGGTTCGCAATCCTGATCGCCGTCGCCAGATCCAGACGCCCATCATAGATCGCCCGCCCGGTAATCACGCCCTCAATCCCGTCCTGCGCGTGCAAAGCCAGCACGTGGATTTCATCAATGCCTTTCACGCCGCCGCTCGCAATCACCGGAATATCCACGGAACGCGCCAGATCGACCGTCGCGTCGATGTTACAGCCGGTCAACATTCCGTCGCGGCCAACGTCGGTGAAGAGCAGACTGGCGACGCCTGCATCCTCGAACCGGCGGGCAAGGTCGATAACCGGCATGTCCGATTTTTCGGCCCAGCCTTCGGTCGCGACAAAGCCATCGCGTGCATCGACAGCAACCACAATGCCGTTTTCAAATTCGTGTGCCATATCCTTGACGAACTGCGGATCCTTGAGCGCCGCAGTGCCGATTACCAGTCGCGCCACGCCCAGATCGAACCAACGCTCGACCGTATCACGGTTGCGGATGCCGCCACCCAGTTGCACATAGCCGGGGAAATTCTCGATGATATATTCGACCGCCTCGGCGTTCTCCGGTTTCCCAGCGAAAGCGCCATCCAGATCGACAACATGCAGATGCTCTGCCCCGGCCTCGGCAAAGAGCAGCGCCTGCGCTGCCGGATCATCGGCATAGACGGTTGCACGATCCATATCACCTTCGGCAAGGCGCACAACCTGCCCACCTTTCAGGTCAATCGCGGGAAAGACTATCATGGGTTCCACTCCAGAAATCTAGCGAGCGTGGCTATTCCATAAGACTGGCTCTTCTCGGGATGGAACTGCACCCCGAGGATATTGTCCTTTGCCACTGCCGCCACACGCGCACCGCCATGGTCGGTGGTGGCCAGCACATGCGCCTTATCAGCAGCGTCGAAATGATAGCCGTGCAGGAAATAGGCCTCCCCGGTCTCCACAACCGGATGCGCTCCGTGCACGTTGACATCGTTCCAGCCCATATGCGGAACCTTCAGGCCCGGAGCAGGTTCGATCGCCCGCACTGTGCCGCCGATCCAGCCCAGCCCCTTGGTACTGCCATGCTCCACGCCCTCATCGGCGAGCAATTGCATGCCTACACATATGCCAAGGAAAGGCGCGGCATCGCGCAGCACGCGCTGCTCCAGCGCCTGTATCATCCCGTCGATACCCGAAACGCCTTCCATGCAATGGGCAAAGGCGCCAACGCCGGGGAGGACAATGCGCTCCGCACGGGCGACGACCTCCGGATCGGCAGTCACAGCAATATCCGCCGCCCCTGCTGCCTTCAGCGCGTTTCGAACCGATTGGAGATTGCCCGCGCCATAGTCGATCAGCGCGACGCGCTCAGCCACCTAATATCCCCTTGGTCGAGGGGATCGCCCCGCCCTTGCGCGGATCAATCTCGACCGCCTGCCGCATCGCGCGGGCAAAGCCCTTGTAGATGCTCTCCGCGATATGGTGGTTGTTCTTGCCGTACAGCAATTCGATATGCAGCGTCAGCCCGACGGCATCGGCGATCGAATGGAACCAATGCTCAAACAGTTCGGTATCCATCTCGCCGAGGCGTTCCTGCGTGAAGCCCGCTTTCCAGACGAAATAGGGCCGCCCGGAAATATCGAGCGCAACACGGCTCAAAGTCTCGTCCATCGGCGAATAGGCGCTGCCATAGCGCACGATTCCGCCCTTATCGCCCAGCGCTTTCAGAATCGCTTGCCCGATGGCAATCGCGCTATCCTCAGCCGTGTGATGCTGGTCGACATGCAGGTCGCCCTTGATGAGGCAGTTGATGTCGATCATCGAATGGCGCGAAAACTGCTCGATCATATGGTCGAGAAAGCCGATCCCGGTCGAAATTTCATACTGACCGGTGCCGTCGAGATTCACCTCGACCGCGATTTCGGTTTCCTTGGTGTTCCGGTTGATCGAGGCGGTGCGCATGGCTGTGCGCTATAGGCCGATAAAATGCCAGTGCAAGTGCGCGAACCTATGCCTTGCTAAAGTTCATCTTGATTTCAAATCGCGGTCAGTCCACCAAGGCGAGCATGAGCGACGACGCCCCTGACAGCCTGATTCCCTATGACGATATCGTGCAGGAGGCTCTGCGCGCGGTGGTAGGACGCGTACTCGGCGAAGTCATGGTCAGCGGTCTTCCCGGCGACCATCATTTCTACATCACCTTCAAGACCCGTGCAGCTGGCGTTGCCATCCCGGTGCATCTGATGGAGCGTTTCCCCGACGAAATGACCATCGTGATGCAGCATAAATATTGGGATCTAAAGGTCGGTGAGGATTATTTCGAGGTCGGCCTGTCATTCAGCCAGGTGCCCGCACATCTGCACATCCCCTTTTCGGCGATCACCGCCTTTGTCGATCCTGCAGTCGATTTCGCGCTGCAATTCCATGTCGACGCCGAATCCGGCCCCGAACCGCACGAACAGGCCGAAAATGACGGCCCGACCATCGAGCAGGAAGACGGCTCGAACGTCGTGACGGTGGATTTCGGGCGGAAGAAGTGACCGGGGCAACCCGCAGCGAAACCGACAGTTTCGGCCCTATCGACGTTCCCGCTGACGCCTATTGGGGGGCGCAGACGCAGCGCAGCATCGGTAATTTCCCCTTCCCACCGCAAGAGCGGATGCCGCTCGGTATCATCCATGCACTGGCTCTGGTGAAACAGGCTGCCGCGCGGGTAAACCGCAAGCATGGGCTGGATGCGAAGCTGGCCGACGCCATCGAGGCGGCGGCAGCCGAGGTGGTCGCGGGCCAGCATGTCGACCAATTCCCGCTCACCATCTGGCAAACGGGCAGCGGCACCCAATCGAACATGAACGTCAACGAGGTGATTGCCGGTCGCGCCAATGAAATGCTGACAGGTGCCAGAGGCGGTAAAAGCCCCGTCCACCCGAACGATCATGTCAATATGAGTCAGTCGTCGAATGACAGCTTTCCGACGGCTTTGCATGTGGCAACGGTTCTCGCCGTTCGCAATAGCCTAACGCCTGCCTTGCACCGCTTGCACAATGCGATCGCCGACAAGGCCCAAGCATGGCGCGGATTGGTCAAAATCGGCCGCACCCATATGCAGGATGCGACGCCGTTGACATTAGGGCAGGAATTTTCAGGCTATGACACCCAACTGGCGAAGGCGTCGGTTCGGATTACCACCGGCCTGATTGGACTTCATGACCTTGCACAGGGCGGAACTGCCGTCGGCACCGGGCTGAACACACCAAATGGTTTTGATGAGGCCTTTGCCAAGGAAATCAGCAGACTGACTGGCGTAGACTTCGCGGCCGCTTTCAACAAATTCGAAGCACTCGCCGCCAACGATGCATTGGTCGAATTTTCGGGCGTCCTTAACACTCTGGCCGTGTCACTGACCAAAATAGCAAACGACATCCGCCTGCTCGGCTCCGGACCTCGCTCGGGTCTTGGCGAGCTCAATTTGCCGGAAAACGAACCCGGCAGTTCGATCATGCCCGGCAAGGTCAACCCCACCCAGTGTGAGATGCTGACCATGGTCGCGGCGCAGGTGATCGGCAACCATCAGGCGGTGACGGTGGGCGGGATGCAGGGGCATTTGGAACTCAATGTTTTCAAACCGCTGATTGGCGCCAATGTGCTGCGCTCGATCGAATTGCTCAGCATTGGTATGGAAACCTTTGCGAAGAATTGCGTCGAAGGGCTGGAGCCCAATCGCGAACGGATTGCCGAACTGGTCGACCGTTCGCTGATGCTGGTCACCGCGCTTGCGCCTGTTATCGGCTATGACAATGCCGCCAAGATTGCGAAGCACGCGCACCAGAACGGCCTGACGCTCAAACAGTCCGCGCTGGCGCTGGGGCTGGTTGACGAGGCGACCTTCGATACCCATGTCAGGGCCGAGGACATGGTGTGATTATCCACACCACCCTGTGGAAAAAGGAGTTATCCACATGCCCCTGTTGAAAACCATTGCCGGAGCCGTTGTCGGAGAAGTTGTCGGGCGCAAGCGCGGTCATGGCCTTTTGGGTGCGGGGCTGGGGATCGCGGCCACACGGATCGCCTCCCGCTCGATACCAGGCGCGCTGCTCGTGGGTGGGGCTTTGGTAGCCAAAGCGCTTTACGACAAGCGCAAGAGGCGGAATGGCTAAGCCTTCCCCGTCACCCAATATCCGCTTGCGCCCGCCTGCCATTCCTTGACGCTTTCGAGCGGGGCGGCGAGCATCAATATGTTGAGCGCGAGATTGTCGCGGATCATCCAGCCGACGAATAGCTCCATCGCCAGCCCGAGCGCCAGCGTTGCCTTCCAGGGCAAACGCGAAGCCACGAAGAAGCCGAATATCATCCAGGCAATGTCCGCCAGCGAATTGACAATGCTGTCGCCGGCATAGCCATAGGAAATGGTCACCTCGCGATAACGGTCGATGATCACTGGCGAATTTTCCAGTATCTCCCATGCACCCTCAACCAGTATTGCGAGCGCCACCGCGACGCCCAGTGGGAACAGCGCAGGCCATTTACGGCGCAACAGATAGCCCGCTCCGTAAAACAGGAACCCATGGATGATGTGGCTCGGCGTGTACCAGTCGGCAAGATGCTGGCTGTTTTCGCTCGATTGCACAACCAGATGGAGCAATTTCACATCGCCGCACGCGCAAATCGGCGGGCGGCCCATCGACCACAGGATTGCACCGATAATTGCGAAAAGCAGGATGGCGATCAGTGCGCTGAACTTGCTGATCCGAAGCGGCCAATTCATGTACACACTCCCCGTTTCAAAACCGTAGTGCTGAGCCTGTCGAAGCACGCCCAGCAGGCAAGCGCCATTCGACAGGCTCAGGGCTTCGGTGCTTTTCGGCATCCGTGCCAATCAAATCCCGCTTGACGCCCCGATACCCTTTCGCGCAGTAGCGGCTATGGCCGGTTCCCACAACCAACTCGAACGCCGCGGGCTTTTGTTCGTGCTCTCCTCGCCCTCCGGCGCAGGCAAATCGACATTGTCGCGGATGCTGCTTGAGGCTGACCCGCAAATCGCGCTTTCGGTCAGTTACACTACCCGTCCACCTCGCCCCGGCGAGATTGACGGTGTGCATTATCATTTCACTGACGTGCCTACATTCAAGGCGATGGCGGCGAATGGCGAATTCCTCGAATGGGCGCATGTCTTTGGCCACCGTTATGGCACGCCGAAAGAGCCGGTCGAGGCCGAACTGGCGGCAGGCCGCGATGTGCTGTTCGATATCGACTGGCAGGGCGCGCAGCAGCTGTATCAGGAAGCAGGCCCTGACGTCGTCCGCGTCTTTATCCTGCCACCCTCAATCGAAGAATTGGAGCGTCGGCTCCATGCCCGCGCGCAAGACAGCGACGCCGTAATCGGCGAACGCATGGCGCGCGCCAAGTCCGAAATCGGCCACTGGGATGGCTATGACTATGTCCTGATCAACGACGACGTAGATGGCTGCTTCGCGCAGGTCCGCCAGATATTGACCGCAGAGCGGCTAAAGCGGCGGCGGCAAAAGGGTCTGATCGGTTTCGTCCGCGATCTGGTAGCGAGCTAATGGTCCTCGGGTAGAGGCTCGTCGAACAGCCGCCCCATAAATTCATCGCTGTTCTTCGCGTAGGGATCGAGCGTGATCACCGTGCCATCGTTGAACAACACTTGATAATCCCCACGCCAACGACGGCGGAAGGCCGTGAAATTGTCAATAGACTGACCGGCCTCACGCCCGTCACTGTCGAAATAGGCAATCTGGCGGCCTCGCATGCGTAATGCCATCTTGCGCAGATTACGGATCAACAGGCCGGAATAGACTGCGCCGATGCCGAATGTGAATGACAGCCAGAAGGCGATGCGCATCTGAAATGCCGCATCGGAGCGCGCCGAGCCGACAAAAATCCACACCCATGCGATCAGTGCAAATAAGGCAGCGCTACCATAAAAGGAAAACCAGTGCATGCTGCCAGGGCGCACCAGCATCCAGCCTGATTTGGTCGCGACAGGTATTGCGGCAATCGCCGCGATCAACAGCGCTATGCAGGTTGCAACTGCGCCGAGCATGATCAGGCCAGATGGCGTGACATAGTCCTGCATGCGCAACCTCCTCCAGACATCTGGGCAGATTGATGCAAGACAACCAAAATTCGGTTAAACCCGCAACAATTCCAGAAAGTGGGCTGCAGCCAAGAACTCAGCTTCACGGTCGGCACGGTTCTTTTGCGCCCAATAATCCTCGCCCCAATTCTGTTCCTGCCACAGCTCTTCAAGGCAGGTCGCCTCCCACAGGCTTTTTGCTTCGCCCGCCTGCTCGACGATCGCCAGCACCGCGATCAGTGACCCCGCCAAATGGGCCAGCTTGGCCATTGCCGCCAATTCGAAAGTCCCGCGCGCCATCACCGCAGCACGCAGTTTCTCCAGCGTCGCCTCGGGCTGCGGCTGGTGCAGTACGCCATGTACGATCTGGAACGACACATCATAGCGCCTCCGCGCCCAATCAAGCCAGGGATCCCAGATCTCGGCCTGTTTGGGCGCCAGCGGTTCATCGGGTTCGGCGCGGTAACAAAAAGCGTCGCTTTCGGCATAGGCGGCAATGGCTGAAGCAAATTTGGCCCGGTCGGGTGCCACATGATCGATCGATGCATTGGCAAAGCCGGTCATCGGCATCGCAGCTGGGTCGATCACCTCTCCCACAGCCTCCCATTCAGCCACAACCGCATCAGCCAATGCCTTGGTTGGAAGATACAGTTCATTGCGCATCGGCGTTTTCAGCGCGCGCGCGTCGAGCCTTATCCCATGCCCGTACGTGCCCTGTTCAAGGCTGACCTGTTTCCAGAAACGACGCATGTTCAGCCCTGCCCGGCATCCTTCTTGTTCCAGCTCTTTTTCAGCAGAATCGGGAACAGGAAAAATTCAAACATGCCAAGCACGATGAACAAATAGCCCAAAAGCGGTGGGAAATCCGGGAACAACCGGCCGGCACTGATGGCAAGGCCGATCATGACAATGATGGCACCCGAAAAGCGCATGATGTTCAAAATGATAAAGCGCTGCTTGGCTTGTGTTTCGCGTTCGTCGCTAGTCATAAATGCCCCTTAATCGCGTGCATCAATTCTTCCATGCTTTCAACCAGATGATCGGCCCCCGCTTCGCGCAATTCATCGAGCGGATGATAGCCCCAGTTCACGCCTATCGTGCGGCAACCGGCGGCCTTACCCATATGGATATCGTAAACGGTATCGCCAATCATGACGGCATTGGCGGCGTCGGCGCCTGCATCGGTGAGCGCTTGCCAGACCATCGACGGGTGCGGCTTGGACGGGTGCCGGTCCGCAGTCTGCAGCGTCACAAACAACCCTTTGATGCCATGATGGTCGAGACACCGTTCCAAGCCCCGATCTGACTTGCCCGTTGCCACACCCAGAAGCCAGCCATTCTCGTCGAGCTCGCTCAGCACCGCCGCCATGCCTTCATAAAGCGGTTCATCGACCAGCCCGTTTCCCCGCAGCGCGAAGAATGCCTGCTTGTACCGCTCTGCCATGTCGCGGTGGAGCGTATCTTCTGCCTCAGGCAGCAACTGTCGCATCGCCTCGACGAGGCTGAGCCCGACTATACGCCGCGTTATATGGCGCGGTGGGGGGGCCATGCCCATTTCGTCGAAGGCATGCTCCATCGCCATGCAGATGTTGGCCTGGCTGTCGACCAGCGTGCCGTCGCAATCGAATATGGCGAGGCGGGGCGTGGTCACTGAACCCATTCCCGCATCAAATGCGCCAGCGCTTTCTTGCCCTGCTTTTCGAGTTCATCGGCAGCCCGCAAACGGTCAGCATCGGGTTTGTTCTGCGACAGCTTGAAAGTCGGACGCCAAGCCCGGATTTCCATTTCAAAGCCGGTAATTGCCCGGGTCATTTTGTCGAACAAAGCGCCGTCCATCTTGTCCCGCGTCCACGGCGTTTTTGGTGCGAGCCGAGCCTCATTGACCGCGCTGAGATCGCCGAGAAGCGCAACCAGGCCATCATCGTCCATCTTGCGGACCGGCCCCTCCAGCTCGATGCTGATATAGTTCCAGGTCGGCACCTGATTGGTCCCTTCATACCAGTCTGGGCTGATATAGGCGTCAGGCCCGTTGACCACGACCAGCGCGTCGGTACCGTGCAGATATTTGGTCATCGCGTTGCCGTTGGACAGGTGAAACTGCACCGCGCCGTCGCCGGTTGAAAACAGCGCAGATTGTGCAACGCGCGGGCCGTCGGGGGTTTGCGCAAAAACCATTCCAAAGCCGATTTCCTGAACCAGCGCTTCCATCGTCGCACGCTGATTGGCATCGCTACCTTTCAGACGGAAAATCGAATTGGGATGCATTATTTCTTTCGACCTTTGGGCTTCGCAGCGGGTTTTGCGCGTGTCGTCTTGGGTGGTGCCTTGACCTCGCCCCGACTGCGTCGTTCGCCTTTGCGTTCCTTACGCACGTCCTTGGCGCGCGCGGCGGCGGCGCGACGCTTGCCCTCGGGTGTTTCGGACTTCTTGGGTTCATCGAGGACCAGCGCATCGCCCAGTTCGATGTCTAGTCCTAGATCGGCGAAGCTCTCCGCCATATGCGGTGGCAGATCGGCGCGTACATCAATATGCCCGCCATCGGGATGGTCGATGCGGATGCGCCGTGCATGCAGATGCATCTTGCGGCTGATCGTTCCGGTCAGGAACGCGTCCTTGCCACCATATTTGCCGTCGCCGACAATCGGGTGGCCTATTGCCGCCATATGCACACGCAGTTGGTGCGTACGCCCGGTATAGGGTTGCAATTCGACCCAGCAGCAGCGGTTCCCTGCCCGCTCAACGACGCGATAGCGGGTCCGCGCTGTCTGGCCTTCCTTTTCATCGACATGCATTTTTTCGCCGCCCGTACCGGGCTGCTTGGCGAGAGGCAGATCGATGACGCCATCGTAAATTTCAGGCACACCCATGACCAGCGCCCAGTAGACTTTGCGCGCGGTGCGCGACGAAAAAGCCTTTGAGAAATGCCCTGCGGCACGCGGCGTGCGGGCGAGAAGCAGGGCACCGCTGGTATCCTTGTCGAGTCGGTGGACGAGCTTGGGCCGCCCCTCCAGCTCAAAACACAGGGCATCGAGCAATCCATCGACATGGCTCTCCGTCTTGGTGCCGCCCTGCGTCGCCAGACCAGCCGGTTTGTTGATCACCAGCGCCGCTTTGTCTTTATGGATGACAAGGCTGCGAGCGAATTCGGCCATTTCCTCGCTTATTTGCGGCCGCGCCTTTTTGGGACGTGCATCGGTTGCTGCCTCGGCGGGTGGAACGCGAATTTCCTGCCCAGCCTCGATGCGGTCGCCGGGTGCCGCGCGCTTGCCGTCAACCCGAAGTTGCCCTGTCCGCGCCCAACGCGACACGATGTTAAAGCTGGCATCGGGCAGATGCCGCTTGAACCAACGGTCGAGGCGGATGCCGTCATCTTCGGAATCGACAACGAAGCGGCGGATGCTCAGGCCGTCCTTGCTCATACGAACACCGCTCTACCGACTAAGAGCCCTGCAAACAACGCCAGCAGTGCCAGCAGAACTGAGGCCAGCGCATAGCCGCCTGCCAATGCCAGCTCCCCGCGCTCAACCATCTGCGCCATTTCAAGGCTGAAGGCGCTGAAAGTCGTAAAGCCTCCGAGCACGCCAACACCTGCAAACAGGCGGATATTCTCGTCAACCGCGCCGTTCCGGACAATAAAAGCCGCCAGCAAACCCATTAAAAGCCCGCCCGCTACATTCGCAATGAAGGTGGGCCAGGGCCACCCGGTTGATACGCTCGGAATCGCGCGCGCCAAACCATAGCGCGCAGCTGCACCAATTGCACCGCCGGTCATGACAAGAATATAGGCCTGCATTAAACCTGCATTAACGGCTGAATCTGCCAAGGCTAGTCCCGTCATTCTGGCTATCCCAAAAGAAATTGGGGAGCCGAAGCCCCCCAAGTCGTTTCGGAACCAGAGACCAGATTAAAAATTAGCGGCCGTTATTGGCCACAATATCCACTGCCGTGCCGCCGCTCTTGAGCGCCGTCAGTGTGATAACATAAGCGCCGCCATCATTGTCGCGCACGCCGCCGAGCATATGTTCGCCGTCGCGGATCTCATAATCGGCGGAGAACCCCGAACGTTTGGCGCGGGTATAATAATAATCGACAACCGATTGGCGACCTGCCGAAGTTGTGAAGCTGACCACGCGGATATCGCAAATCCCGCCTTCAACGCCAGCTGCCTCTTTCACGCGGGCTTTGGGATATACAGGAAACTCGGTGGGCATACGGTTGGCCCAGCCTGCACCATATTGCAGCTTGGCTTCGCAGGTACCCTTACCGCGCTTCACGCCTTGTGCGGTTGCGCGGGCTTCCAGCGTTTCGCCCCGATTGGCAGCGCAATCATTGCAGTCCTCTGCCCCGACAATTTTGGGTTTTGGTGCGCGCATCAGCTTTGCACCATTCAGTTCTTCAGCCGAGGCTGTCGAGCCTTCATAGCCTGCGTCAGATGGCATCTTGCCGTCAAGCGGACGGACGCCGGAGCGAACCATGTTGCCGTTGGATTTACCAGCAAGATCAGGGTCAACCAAAATCTTGTCCTGCAGGGCGCCCGTCATTGCCGGGTCGGATCCCTTGCCGACCAGCTTCTCGTCGAGCGCAGCTACATCATCACCGCCCGCATCGCTGCCACCGCATGCGGAAAGCGAAAGCATCGACATGCCGATAGCCGCAAGCGCCAAAGCGGATCGAAAATTATTTGCCCTGAATTGCATATATAATGCTCCGGATATGCTGTTGCCGCCAAGGCTGCTCCGCGCGTCGACGCAAATCCAGCCCGAAAGAGAGTTAACAGCCAGTTCCGATACATTAATCCTGTTGTTTTCACACAACAAGTCCCGCGCTGTGCCAGCGCGAGACATTCCTTCGCCAATGTTTAATCAAATCGGGCTGTTGCGGCTATTTGATCAGCCCGCGGAAAGAAACCGAACCTTCGGCACCCGGCGGGATCGGTGCCGTGAACACCCAGCGAACATGGGTAACATCTTCTGCCGTCGCCGGACGAAGCGTAGCGACGGAGCCCTCTGAAGCTTTGGCCGCTACTTTCAGATTGGCAAGCTTGCCCCAATTTGCCCCACCGTCCACTGATACTTCTGCCCAATCTTCTGCGACGGAAACAAATTGTACCGGGCCTGGCATAGGATTGGTCGCGCGAAAACCAGTTGCCGGCTCCGCGCCTTTGTTGACGTAACGCAGCGTGAAAATGACCCGGTCACCCGGCACAACGATAACATCCTTGGGCTGCTTGAGCGTCTGGCTTTCCTTGCCATTGGCATCAACTTCGGTGCGTTCGATCATCGCCTCGCTGGTAAGGACAACCGAGTTTGCAAAAGCGATTGCAGGAACGGAACCGGCGAAGGAGGGCGTGGCCACCAAAGCCGTGCTGCCGGCAAAAGCCAGCGCCAGAATTTTCATAAATCCCAATTTGATGCTCATTTCTTCCATTCCCAAATCCGGGTGCGCGCCCATTTTCTTTCGAGGAAATATTGAAGAAAAATGCTTAACGACTGGTAAACCGAAAGCCCAAATCATCGCGTTTTGAAAGGTCAAATCTAGTAGATTCCGCCTTCTTTTGTCATGAATTCCTGATCGCGCTGCGCACTGCTTTGCGCGCTGCCCGCGCCGCTATCAGCGCCCTGATCTGTTTTGGCCTCAGTCTTCTTCTTGGGTTTATCGCCGCGCTTTTCCAGTTCATCCTGACGGATCGACCGTTTGGGTTCTGTTTCAGCAGCAAAGGCCTCCCAGATTACCGCACCCTTGGGGTCATCATCTGGCCAGGCACCGTAAACGCGCTTCCCGGTCTTACGATCGATACGCACCAACCGCACGCCGTTGGGCGCGGTGAAGGGCAATTTGGGCAAGCCGACATAGGCCTGCCGCGCGAACTGCTTGAATATCGGTGCGGCAATCGAGCCACCCTGCGCATAACCGCCCATATTCCGCGGTTGATCAAAGCCCAGATAAACGCCCGCGACCAGATTGGGGGACCCGCCGACGAACCACACATTGGTCGGGCCATTGGTAGTCCCTGTCTTGCCGAACAGCGGTCGGTCCAGATCGCGCAGTATAGTAGCCGTTCCGCGCTGCACGACACCTTCCAGCATATGGACAACCTGATAAGCTGTTACCGGATCAATAACCTGTTTGCCGCCCGGTTTGAAGCGCGGCATGGGCTTACCGTCCCAGTCCTTCATGTTGCAGCCTGCGCAGGCCTTCCAGTCTTTCGGCCAAATCACCTTGCCAGTGCGCGACTGCACGAAATCAATCACCGTAGGCTTCAGTTCGCGTCCATGATTGACGAGCATTGAATAGGCGTTGGTCATCTTCAGCACGGTCGTGTCACCAGCACCCAAAGCATATGAAAGATAAGGCGGATAATCGCCGATACTTGCCGCTTTGAATGTGTTGACGACATTTTCCATGCCGGCATCATTGGCGGCACGCACCGTCATAAGGTTGCGCGACTGTTCAAGGCCCCAGCGCATAGTCTGAGGCCCGGCCCCACCACCGCTGAAATTACGGAAGCACTTTTGACCGAGCGATGCGCCCTGCCAAACGCAATAGGGCCCGTCGACTATTATAGACGCAGGCGTCATTCCGCTTTCCAACGCCGTCGCATAGACGAATGGCTTGATCGTGGACCCGGGCTGCCGCTGAGCCTGCGTTGCCCGGTTAAAGCTCGAAATGCGCGAGTCGAAACCGCCCTGCATGGCCAATATGCGCCCATTGACCGGATTTTGCACAACCATGCCGCCGCCAACTTCAGGAACGGTCCGCAACTGGTAGTTGCGTCCGCCCAATGGCGCCACAGCTATGATGTCGCCGGCCTTCAAAGCGGCTGGAGCAACGTCCAGGACACCGGTATCGCCATCCGCAAATCCAATCTCCGCCCCGCCAGCCCGCTTACGTATGGCGACCGCAATGCGCCAGTTGCTGTAGCCGATACCAATGTTCGAACTGGCCAGCCGCGATTGCCATTTGCCATCATCCATCGGGATGGTCGCAATCGGCTTGGACCAGCCGCGCCCTCCATGATAGCGCAAAAGACCATCGCGCAGCGCCTTGGACGTCAGTTCCTGATATTCAGGGTTCATTGACGAACGCACCCACAGTCCGCCCGCATAAACGCTGTATGGTCCTTTTTCTGCGGTTTCACCAAATTGCTCAATCAACTGGCGGCGGACTTCTTCGGCGAAATAGCCGCCATCATTTTTATATTGCTGTCCCTGCCTGGGGATCAATCCCAGCGGCATGGCCTTGGCAGCCTCCGCACGCTCGCGAGTTACCCAGCCATTCGAAACCATTTCGCCAAGGATCCAGTTGCGGCGACCAATCGCGGCCCGCTCATGTTCGGCACGACTATAGCGTTCTGGTGCTTTGGGCAGGGCTGCGAGGAAAGCCATTTCATGCAGCTCAAGTGCATCGACGCTCTTTCCAAAATAGGCCTGTGCTGCCGCCTCCACGCCAAATGCCTGCCGACCAAGCGCAATCTCGTTCATGTAAAGCGAAAGGATCTGCTGCTTGTTGAGCGCGTTCTCAATCCGATAGGCGAGGATCGCCTCCTTGATCTTGCGGGTATAGCTATATTCGTTGGTCAGCAGCAGATTCTTTGCCACCTGTTGGGTGATAGTCGAAGCACCGCGTGATCGGCCGCTGCTCGTAAGGTTATCGAATATCGCAACTGCAATACCGATATAGTCGATCCCACCATGGCTGAAAAAATTCTTGTCCTCAGCCGAAAGATAGGCACGGATCAGCATAGGCGGGAAATCGGCATAGTCGAGCTGAACGCGCCGTTCGCGGGCATAGCTGTGGAATGGCTCGCCATCGACGTCGCGCACCACGGTTGGCAGTGGCGACTGATATTCAACAAGCGCCTCGGCGTCCGGCAGACTACGAAGCAACACAGCCCATAAGAGGATATAACCGACCAGCAAGCCGCCCAAGGCATAGCTAACCCAGCGGAACCATTTCCTTTCCCAATAGACTTGCAGCTTTTCCCACAGGCCACCGGCGCTTCGGGAAAGCTTGTAACGAATATTGGTTGGCGCGTTGTCGTCCATCGTTCGCTTCTCTAGCGAATTCGCGCCAAGGGTCCAGAACCTTGTCAACGGACCGCAATCGAATTTACGCCCGATGGCGCGCTCCGGGCGGTGGCGGATCTTGCGGGGGCCCTGCAAAGCATTGCGCAATCGCCATCCAGCGGGTTGCGACGGGGCCGTGTACCGACAGCGAGGTATCGCCGATATTGCGGCATTGGGTAACGACCTGGCAGAATTCGCTGGCGCTGCCTTCGATCAAATCATCGCCGTCGCCATATTCCCAAATTGCACCTGAAGGCGCGGTCAGCCGCAGCCGCGGCATCGGGACGGGCGGCTCCTCCTTGCGGTTCTTGAAGGTCCAGCCATAGGTGTTGACGCCCAGCCGCACGATATTGCCGATCCGGTCGGCATCCACACGCGCAACGCCCAGTGCATCATATATGGCCTGCGCATGCGCCCAGCTTTCCATCAGACGCGCAGTGATTGAACTGATCACGCTCATTTCCGGCCCGACCCAAGGCACCCGCGCCTTAGGATCGGCAGCGGCAAAACGCGGAGACATTGCCCTAACCTGCGCAATCCAGGCATCGCGCAACGCTGTGCCGGAAAGGCCGTCAAGATAGACTTTCTCGAAATCGGGAAGCTTTCCTCCGCGAATCCCTGCTGCCATCTGGCCCAGAAAGGCGCGGAAAGC
This sequence comes from Sphingorhabdus sp., assembly GCF_035329025.1. Classification (GTDB taxonomy): domain Bacteria; phylum Pseudomonadota; class Alphaproteobacteria; order Sphingomonadales; family Sphingomonadaceae; genus Sphingorhabdus_B. Next base: position 19,622 of record NZ_DAOLHN010000048.1, read on the forward strand.
CTCCGCATCGCTCAGCGCCAGATCAGCAGCGATATTCCAGACATGTAAATGGCGCAGGACTTCATCTATGGTCCACCCCTTGAACAAGGTCGGCTTCGCATAGTCCTCGTCAGACAGCGGCGAGAGCAAGGTGTAAATCGCCTCGCTCTCGTCCTGAAAATCCTGTGCCTGCTGCATCAGCTCGCTTACCCCACTAACCCTTGCTCATGAAACCAAACAAGTGGCCCGCCACCTTGCGCATCTGGATTTCCTCCGCGCCTTCGGTGATGCGATAGCGGCGGTGGTGGCGATAGATATGTTCGAACGGCTTGTGCCGCGAATAGCCGATACCGCCATGCACCTGCATCGCCCGGTCCGCCGCATCGCAAACAAGGCGGTTTGCACGATAGTTGCACATCGAAATGACATCAGACAGCCGCTTCGCCACTTCGGGTTTGGGCATCGTGTCCATCTGGGCGCTGGTCGCGTAGATCAACTGACGCAGCATGGCCGCTTCGGTGTGCAACTCGACCAACGGGAACTGGATCGCCTGGTTGACAGCCAGAGGCTTGCCAAAGGGCTTACGCTCCCTCGCATATTTCACCGCTTCGTTAATGCAATATTGTGCAGCACCCAGCGAACTCGCGGCCTGGCGGATGCGGTTTTCGTGAACGAAATGCTGCGCCAAGGCGAGTCCGTAATCGAGATCACCCAGCACCATATGTTCGGGAATCCAGACATCCTTGAGCGCGACCTTTGGGTGGTCGGTCGGCATGTTGAACGTCCAGAGATATTCACCAACTTCAAAACCCGGCGTGTCTGCGGGTACAAGGAAGCAACCAATTCCCTTCGCATCGCCATCATTGCCGCTGTGGCGGGCAAATACCATGCAATGCGAATGATGGTGCGCGCCGGTGGTCCACATCTTGTTGCCGTTGATCAGCCAGCCGTCGACGCCATCGCGCTTTTCGCGCACCGCACGGGTATCCATCCATGTCGCGTCCGAACCATGATGTTCTTCGGTCAGGCCAAAGGTGCAGCGCATGCGCCCCTCAAGCATGGCAGGGATATATTCAGCCTTTTGTTCGGGCGTACCGAAATCGCGAACCATCAGTGGTTGGACAAGGTTGCCGACAATCGAGCTTTCGTTCTGCAGGTCGTTGTGCAGGCCCAGCCCCTTTTGCGCCAGATGCTCGCGGATGCAGGCCATGGCCAGATGGCTACCGTTTTTGCCACCATATTCGACGGGCAGGTTGAAACGATAATGCCCGGCCTTGTCGGCGCGGCGGCGCATCTCGACCAACAATTGCTCCCACTCTTTGCGTGGCAGCCCGTCATTGTCCCAGTCGGTGCGCGCCCATTCGCGGCGGTGGTCAAAAAAACGGTTATTATCGTCCTGATTCTGCAGCGGAACAATTTCGCGCTCGATGAAATCATCCAGCTCGGCCAGATAATCGGTAATTTCCTTGGGGATTTCGAACAATGTCATGACAGCCTCTCCACTTGCCTTGGGTGAAAGTTGACAGGGCTGGGCGGCGAGTCAAGCGCAATTTAATCGTACGATTAAATTTTGTCGCTTTTGATTTGCCGCAATGACAAGCGAGGCAAGGGACTCTGCGGCCGTGATGCAAAAAAAGGGTGGCGACTGCGCGATGCTCCTGCTAACCGCGCGGTTCGTTAAAGCACCCATAGCTCAGCTGGATAGAGCGCTGCCCTCCGAAGGCAGAGGTCAGAGGTTCGAATCCTCTTGGGTGCGCCATTTTTTCCTAATAAAAACAATACATTGTATCCGCACCGGTTCGGAGGGGGGCTCCGAATTGCATTAATCTCCTATGTACAAAAAGTTCACAAAACTTGTTTCATGGGAATAAGTTTCTGATTATACATATTTAATGGATAAGGCTCCGCCTGCGACAAACCGGGACTCTGAGCGCATCGACGTTCGAGGTGATGGGCGTATAATACTGTACAAACGAGAGGGGCTTAAAAACCCTAAGTGGCAGGCTCGGATTCGAGTCCCAAACGCCACAGGTTACAAGATCATATCTACCAAGGCTGTTAGGCTGGGCGAAGCTGAACGGATTGCGATAGAAGTTTACGACGACCTCTTACAACGCGTTAAAAGTGGCGGATCCCTAAAGTCTGAACCGCCCCGGGATTGCCGGAGGCCATTCAGCTTAAATTATGCTGCCATTGG
>NZ_DAOLHN010000049.1:0-18921 GCF_035329025.1 Sphingorhabdus sp.
GGACGCAGGCGTGCAAGGCGCTGCGCGAGGAGGGCTATCGCATCATCCTCGTCAATTCCAATCCGGCGACGATCATGACCGATCCGGAAATGGTCGGCGAAAATGGCTCCACCTATGTCGAGCCGATCACGCCGGAAGTGGTCGCCAAGATCATTGAAAATGAGCGGGCAAAGTACCCCCAAGAAAAAATGGCCGTGCTCCCCACAATGGGCGGGCAGACCGCGCTGAACACCGCGCTGGCGCTGGAGGCCAATGGCACGCTGGCGAAATATGATGTCGAAATGATCGGTGCAACCGCCGAAGCGATCGACAAGGCCGAAGACCGGATCAAATTCCGCAACGCAATGGACAAGATCGGCCTCGAATCCGCGCGCTCGGGCATCGCCCATACGCTGGAAGAGGCGTTGACCGTGCTCGAGCGCACTGGCCTGCCCGCCATCATCCGCCCCAGCTTCACAATGGGCGGCACCGGCGGCGGGATTGCCTATAATCGCGACGAATTCATCCAGATCGTCACCGGCGGGCTTGATGCCAGCCCGACGACCGAGGTGCTGATCGAGGAATCGCTGCTCGGTTGGAAAGAATATGAGATGGAGGTTGTCCGCGATAAAAAGGACAATGCCATCATCATCTGTTCGATCGAAAATGTCGATCCGATGGGTGTGCATACCGGCGATTCGATCACCGTCGCGCCCGCGCTGACGCTGACTGACAAGGAATATCAGATCATGCGCAACGCGAGCATCGCGACGTTGCGCGAAATCGGAGTCGAAACAGGCGGTTCGAACGTACAGTTCGCAGTCAATCCGAAGGATGGCCGCCTGATCGTGATCGAAATGAACCCGCGCGTGTCGCGGTCTTCGGCGCTGGCATCGAAGGCCACCGGCTTCCCGATTGCCAAGGTCGCGGCCAAGCTCGCGGTCGGCTATACGCTCGACGAAATTGACAATGACATCACCGGTGCGACGCCGGCGTCGTTCGAGCCGACGATCGACTATGTCGTCACCAAAATCCCGCGTTTCGCCTTTGAAAAGTTCAAGGGTTCGGAACCTTTGCTGTCGACCGCGATGAAATCGGTCGGTGAGGTGATGGCGATTGGCCGCAACATCCATGAATCGATGCAAAAGGCGCTGCGCGGTCTTGAAACCGGGCTGTCGGGCTTCAACTATGTCGATGAGTTGAAAGGCGCGCCCAAGGACGAGCTGGCAGCTGCACTGACTCGCGCGACGCCTGACCGTTTGCTGGTTGCGGCGCAGGCGCTGCGCGAAGGCATGTCGGTATCCGAGGTGCACCAATATTCGAAATTCGATCCCTGGTTCCTCGAACGTATGGCAGAGATCGTTGTGGCGGAAGAGGAAGTGAAAACCAACGGTATTCCGCAGGATGCCGAGGGGATGCGCCGCCTGAAAGCCATGGGTTTTTCGGACAAACGCCTCGCTTTCCTCGCGCTCGAATCCGCCCATGTCCGCCCGGGCATGGAATCGGCCATCCGGCGCGGTTCGGGCCTGATCCGCGAGGCCATTGTCGCTATGACCGGCGGGATTACCGAGGCCGAAGTGCGCAAGGCGCGCCATAAGCTGGGCGTCCGCCCGGTGTTCAAGCGCATTGATACTTGTGCGGCGGAATTTGAGGCGAAAACGCCTTATATGTACTCCACCTATGAGGCCCCGACCTTTGGCGAGCCCGAATGCGAGGCGCAACCCAGCGACCGCGAGAAGGTGGTCATCTTGGGTGGCGGTCCGAACCGGATCGGGCAGGGGATCGAGTTCGACTATTGCTGTGTCCACGCATGCTTCGCTCTGGAAGAGGCGGGCTATGAAACAATCATGGTCAACTGCAACCCGGAAACGGTTTCCACCGACTATGACACCAGCGACCGGCTCTATTTCGAGCCGCTGACCGCCGAAGATGTCCTCGAAATCCTGCATGTCGAGCAGCAAAATGGCAAGCTGAAGGGCGTGATCGTGCAGTTTGGCGGGCAGACCCCGCTCAATCTGGCCAAGGCGCTGGAAGATGCAGGCATCCCGATTCTCGGCACATCGCCCGACGCGATTGACCTGGCCGAAGACCGGGAGCGTTTTGCTGCGCTGATCAATAAGCTGAAGCTCAAACAGCCCGAAAATGGCATTGCGCGCAGCCGTGAGGAAGCGATCAAGGTCGCTGAAACCATCGGCTATCCGGTGCTGATGCGGCCTTCTTACGTCCTTGGCGGCCGCGCGATGGAAATTGTCGATACTCAGGCGCAGCTGGAAAATTACATCGAAACCGCAGTCCGCGTATCAGGCGACAGCCCCGTGCTGATCGACCGGTATTTACGCGATGCAGTAGAGGTCGATGTCGATTGTGTTGCCGATGGCGATGACGTCGTGGTGGCGGGCATATTGCAACATATCGAGGAAGCTGGCGTCCATTCGGGCGATAGTGCCTGCACTCTGCCGCCCTATAATCTGCCCGAGGTAATCATCGCCGAAATCCGCCGTCAAGCGGAGGTTCTGGCGCGTGCGCTGAAGGTCAAAGGCCTGATGAACGCGCAGTTCGCGGTAAAAGATGGGCTGGTCTATCTGATCGAAGTCAACCCGCGCGCTTCACGGACCGTGCCCTTTGTCGCCAAGGCGATCGGCGCGCCGATTGCCAAAATTGCGGCGCGGGTGATGGCTGGCGAGAAACTCAAGGATCTTCCCGAAATCAACCTCGATATCGATTATATCGCGGTCAAGGAGGCCGTTTTCCCGTTCAACCGCTTCCCCGGCGTCGACCCCGTGCTTTCGCCAGAAATGAAATCGACCGGCGAAGTGATGGGTATTGACAAGGATTTTGCGATGGCCTTTGCCAAGGCGCAACTGGGTGCCGGCATGACATTGCCGCAGTCGGGCAAGCTGTTCGTTTCAGTGAAAGACAGCGACAAGCCGCATATCGTGCCTGCCGTTTCCAAGCTTATCGAGATGGGCTTCACCGCTTGCGCCACAGGTGGGACCGCCGACTATCTGCAAGGGCAGGGGATCGCCGTCGAACGCGTCAACAAGGTGGCGCAGGGCCGCCCGCATATTGTCGACAAGATAATCGACGGCGAAATCGCTCTGGTGTTCAACACCACAGAGGGCTGGCAGAGCCTGAAAGACAGCGAAGACATCCGCCGTTCGGCGCTGGTCAACAAGGTGAGTTACTTCACCACCGCCAGTGCTTCGCTGGCGGCTGCGGAAGCCATCGAGGCCCTGAAAGCGAGAAAACTTGAAGTTTGCACGCTTCAGGACTATCATAAGCGGTAACAGCACTCCCCATATTGCTGAAAAATTGCGGGCTGGCCCTCCGGCTCCGAGAGAGTTTTTGACTGAAGGAAGACGAGTAGCATGGCGACGATGGACAAAATGCCGATGTTGGCTGAGGGCTTTGAAAAGCTGACTGCTGACCTCAAACGGCTGCGCGAAGAGCGTCCGACCATCATCGACGCCATCGAAGAAGCCCGCGCGCATGGTGACCTCTCGGAAAATGCCGAATATCACGCCGCGAAGGAACGTCAGGGCCAGGTTGAAGCCTCGATTTCGGACATCGAAGACAAGATTAGCCGTGCGCAGATAATTGATCCGACAACGCTTTCGGGCGACAAGATCGTATTTGGCGCGACCGTCACTTTGCTTGATGAAGATGACAAGCCGGTGCGCTATCAGGTTGTGGGTGAAGCCGAAGCAGACGCCAAGGTTGGCCGCATCAGCTATAATTCGCCACTTGGCCGCGCGCTGATCGGTCGTCAGGTCGACGACGAAGTCGAAGTGACCGTGCCGTCGGGCGACAAATATTATCTCGTGCAGAAGATCGAGTTCATTTGATTGTCAATTTCTGGCAGGGATAGGCGATGCATGTAGCCGCCGGACCCGTGACCAAAACAATCGCTGCGATTAACATCGCGCTGGCTGTGCTGGTATTAATACCGGGACTGTATGCGCCGGTTACAGTCGCGGGTGCCCTGATCCCCGCGCGCTTTACGTTCGGTGACGGTGTGTTTGGCGATGTCGGCTATATGCTGCCCGTCTGGCTGACGCCGTTCAGTTCAGCTTTTCTGCATGGTGGCATTTTGCACGTCGCGCTCAACATGCTGATGCTTCTGATGGTGGGTGCCAATCTGGAACGGGTGTTGGGAAGCAAAAGCTTTGCACTGCTTTATGGCGCGGGAGTCGTCGCTTCAGCTGCTGCGCAATTCGCCAGCGACCCGCAGTCAGTGGTACCCGTGGTTGGTGCAAGCGGCGCCATTTCGGCATTGTTTGCAGCGCATATGCAGCTGTTCCCGCGTAATCGGCCCGCCGACTGGGGACGCGTTTCAGGCAAGCTGGTGCACGCGCTGCAATTGCTGGTCGCATGGGTCGCGTTCAACCTGATGCTGGGCTTTGTCGGCCCAGGCATCGGTGTGAATATCGCCATCTGGGCGCATATTGGCGGGTTTGTTGCCGGACTTGCGCTAACCTGGCCGCTGTTGAACTGGCGCTACCGTAACGCCTGATCGTCAAGCCGACTGCTGGTCAGGCTCGAGCAGCTTATGCAGATGCACGACGACATATTTCATTTCGGCATCATCGACCGTGCGCTGCGCGGCACCGCGCCAGGCTTCTTCAGCCTCGGCATAGTCAGCAAAAATGCCGACGATATCGAGCTTGTCGAGTTCACAGAAATCGAGCGTTTGCGGGTCCTTGACGCGACCGCCGAATACCAGATGCAATTTGGCCCGAGCCATTGCCATTTTCCTTGCCTGAGAGAGGGTGCCGTTACGGCTTGGCGGCGCCCTTAGCGAGTTCGGCAAGGAAAGGCTAGAGCGAATTAGTCGCGTTTGCGGGCTTCGTTAGCAGCGGCTTGACCGGCGGCTTTCACCGCTTCGCTCGCCTTGCTGACCAGATCGCGGAACTGGTCACGAATCGCATCGCTGCCAAGTCCGACCTCAGCTACTTTTGCCTTGCCGGCATCTTTTGCTGCATTGGCCGCACGCTTGGCGGTTTCGTTGATGACCTTGCCAGCCTTGCCGAGCACTTTCTTTTCGCGTTGGGTCTTGGGAAGCAGCATCCCGATGATCGCGCCAAGGGCAATGCCACCCGCGACGATTGCGAGCGGGTTCTTATCGATGCCATCGCTGGAGGCTTTGCTCGCCTTCTTCGCCAGCTGCTTAGAGCTTTCTACGCTGCGCGAAGCGGCGGACTTGCTCTTTTCGGCTGCAGCTGCAGCGGAGCGTTTCGCAGCCGCGCTGGCTTCGCGTGCTTTTTCACCTGCATGCGCAATGCTTTCGCGGGCGGTATCGGTTGCGGTTTTCAGATTATCGCCTAGCTTGCTCATCAGTCATCGCCTTCTTCATGCGGTCCGCGGTTGCGAAAACGCTCTATCCAGTTCGAAATGGGTTTCCGTGCGGCAAATAGCAACCCGGCCGCAGCGACAAACCCGATAAGCGGTGCATTTTTTGCAACATTTTGCTTTGCGGACGAACTTGCGGCGGTCAATCGCGCTTTCTGCTTGTCGGCCCAGCGCGTGGAGATTGTACGAGGGTGCAGATCATGCTTTGCTTGCTCGACATCGGAGAGCAGCGTCTGTCGCAAAAGTTTGCGCGCCCGATCGCGCTCCAGTATCGCTTCGCGCTCGGCATCAGCCATGATCGTCGCTTTCATCGAACTTCAGATTATTGGCGGTTCGACGCGCGGCCGAACCGGCGCCCCACGCAGCGAGCGTAAAGCCAACGACGACAATAGCAGTCGCCCACCAAGGGCCGACATAATGGTTCAGGATCAGCAAAAGTCCGAGGATAAGCGCAATAATCGCGCCAGACAGGAAGAAGATGGCCAGAAAAGCCAGAATTCCGGCCTTTCGTATGATCCCGCCGCTGTAACTTAGCCGCGCCTTGGCATATTCTATTTCGGCTTCCGCCAGAGCACGCACATCAGCCACCAGTGTTCGAACCTGTTCTGTGGGCGAGGGCGGGGCGGCTTCTGTGTCGCTGGCGGGAGAGGTGTCTTTATCCATCACTCCCCCGCCTTTAATGCGGCAAGCCGTTTTATTGAAGCCGTTTCGGCGTCAGTCGCGTCCCGAACGGACGAGGCGCGCCAGTACAAAGCCAATTGCTGCCGCAGCTCCGATAGCCGCGCCGGGGCTCTTGCGGATGAACTGTCGCGTATCTTCAAGAATATCGTCGACCTGCTTGGCGTCCATTTTGCCGGCAAGATCATCGACTGCATCCGCAGCCTTGCGAGCGTAATCGCCATATTGCGCGCCGACCTTTTCATCGATTTGCTCCGCGCTGTCGCGCAGGATCTTGCCAAAGCCTTCGAGGGCCTCGCTTGCTTTATCCTTGCCGCTTTCGGCGGCTTCGCGGGCGCGACCTGCGGCTTTGTCTTTCATATTGGCAAATTCGGTTTTCATCTTGGTTTTGACCTCTGTCTCGACCTTGCCGGGATTGGGCTTCGCCTTTGTGACGGCTGTTTTGGCAGCTGTTGTTTTGGTTGACGTCGACTTGGTAGTAGTGGCCTTGGGCTTCGCAGCAGGCTTCTTCGCTGCGGCAGCGGGTTTCTTGGGTGTAGCCATTTCAATCCTCCTTTCGGGACCATTTTCACCCATATTGGTACTGCAGGTGCTTTAGTCAACTAGGACAGCACGATTTTGCAAGTCTGGCCATGCATTCATATTCCATTGGCCTCGGATTGAGCACCGATTGCCAGCACGGGAAATAGCGATTAAGGGCGCGGCGAACATTTCTCCCGGGAGCCTCACATGACAGCCATCATCAATATCCACGCCCGCGAAATCCTCGACAGCCGGGGCAACCCGACCGTCGAAGTCGATGTTCTGCTGGAGGATGGCAGTTTTGGTCGGGCGGCGGTTCCTTCTGGTGCATCGACCGGTGCACATGAAGCAGTCGAAAAGCGCGATGGCGACAAGAGCCGCTATATGGGCAAAGGCGTCCAACATGCGGTAGAGGCTGTTATCAATGAAATCGAACCGCTTCTGACTGATTTTGAGGCGGAAGATCAGGAAGACATCGATGCCGCTATGATTGCGCTCGATGGCACTGAAAACAAATCCCGCCTCGGGGCTAATGCAATTCTTGGCGTGAGCCTTGCCGTTGCAAAGGCCGCCGCAGACGCGCGCGGCCTGCCACTCTATCGCTATGTTGGCGGGGTCAATGCCAAGGTGCTGCCCGTTCCGATGATGAACATCATCAATGGCGGGGAACATGCCGATAACCCGATCGACTTCCAGGAGTTCATGATCATGCCAGTAGGCGCAGACAGCCTTGCCGAAGCTGTGCGCTGGGGTTCGGAAATTTTCCACACGCTCAAAAAAGGCTTGCACGAAAAAGGCCTTGCGACGGCGGTAGGCGATGAAGGAGGCTTTGCGCCCAACCTCTCGTCGACCCGCGCGGCGCTCGATTTCATCATGGCCTCGATTGAAAAAGCAGGGTTCAAGGCGGGCGACGATGTGGTTCTGGCGCTCGATTGTGCGGCCACCGAATTCTTCAAAAGCGGCAAATATGAAATCAGTGGGGAAGGGCTCTCGCTCGATCCACACACCATGGCGCAATATCTTGCAGATTTGTGCGCAGACTATCCGATCAAGTCGATCGAAGACGGCATGGCCGAAGACGATTTCGAAGGCTGGAAGGCCGTGACCGATATGATCGGCAACAAGGTCCAGCTGGTTGGCGACGATCTTTTCGTTACCAATCCGAAGCGTCTGGCGATGGGCATCGAAAAAGGCCTCGCCAATTCGCTGCTCGTTAAGGTCAACCAGATCGGTACACTGTCTGAAACGCTGGCTGCCGTATCGATGGCTCAGCGCGCTTCCTATACAGCCGTCATGTCGCACCGCTCGGGTGAAACCGAGGACTCGACGATCGCCGATCTTGCTGTCGCCACCAACTGCGGACAGATCAAGACTGGCAGCCTTGCCCGATCAGACCGTCTGGCCAAGTACAACCAGCTTATCCGTATCGAGGAAGAGTTGGGATCGAGCGCAATTTACGCCGGGCGTTCCATCTTCCGGTGATTGCGCCGTCTGACGCCATGATGGTATAGAACCTTATGGCCAAGGCAAAGCGCAAGACGAATCCAGAAGAATTCCGGGCAAAGCTGGTCACGGCTGCTGCGCTGGTGGCATTGTTGCTGATAGCGGCCTATGCGCTGCTTGGCCCAACGGGGATCCTCGCATGGGCCGAATATCGGCAGGCGATCAATGAACGCAGCCAAGAGTTGGCGAAGCTGGAAAAGGAACGCGATGCACTGCGCAACCGCCAGAGGTTGCTTGATCGCGACAATGTTGATCCGGATCTGGCGGGTGAGTTGATGCGCAAGGAGTTGAATGTCGTTGCGCCTGACGAAATTGTTATCCCGCTGAAGGATAATGAATAGCTATGTCTTATAGGCCCGCCACATAAAGGCACTTCCATCTGCCTGCGCGATTGACTAGTCGCTTTCCCTAACGTCAAACCAAAAGCCCGTGAGAGGACGACGCATTGGCAAAATCCCCAGCTAGCAAACCGAGCAAGGCCAAAGCCGCATCGGTTTCGACCGACGCGATTGCGAACCGCGAACGTCCCGCAACTCCGGTGCCTTACAAGGCGAGCAAGGAAGAACTGCTCGAATTCTACAAGCAGATGCTGTTGATTCGTCGGTTCGAAGAAAAGGCGGGGCAGTTGTACGGTCTCGGTCTTATCGGCGGATTTTGCCACCTCTATATCGGACAGGAAGCCGTCGCCATCGGGCTTCAATCGGCTCTGACTCCCGGCAAAGACAGTGTTATCACCGGATATCGTGATCATGGCCACATGCTGGCTTATGGCATCGATCCCAACATCATCATGGCGGAATTGACGGGCCGTGCCGCGGGGATATCCAAAGGCAAGGGCGGGTCGATGCATATGTTTTCGACCGAGCACAAATTCTACGGCGGCCACGGCATTGTTGGCGCGCAGGTCTCGCTTGGCGCTGGCCTCGCCTTCGCGCACAAATATAACAATGATGGCGGCGTATGCCTTGCCTATTTCGGCGACGGCGCGGCCAACCAAGGCCAGGTTTACGAGAGCTTCAACATGGCCGAGCTCTGGAAACTGCCGATCATTTTCGTGATCGAGAATAACCAATATGCGATGGGAACAAGTGTCAATCGCGCCTCGGCCGAAGACCAGCTTTATCGCCGCGGTGAAAGCTTCCGCATTCCGGGACTTCAGGTTGATGGTATGGATGTGCTGGCTGTTCGCGGGGCAGCCGAAGTTGCGCTCGATTGGGTGCGCAGCGGCAAGGGGCCGATCCTGCTTGAGATGAAAACATATCGCTATCGCGGTCACTCTATGTCCGATCCGGCCAAATATCGCAGTCGCGAAGAAGTACAGTCGGTGCGTGAAAAATCCGATCCGATCGACGGGTGCAAGGAAGATTTGCTCGCAATGGGTGTTGTTGAGGACGAGTTGAAAGCCATCGAAAAGGAAATCCGCGCGATCGTCAACGCATCGGCGGAATTCGCGGAGCAAGCACCTGAACCGGAACTTTCCGAACTCTATACTGACGTGCTGGTGGAGACTTACTGATGGCAATCGAGCTCAAAATGCCCGCTTTGTCGCCCACCATGGAAGAGGGCACGCTGGCGAAATGGCTGGTGAAGGAAGGCGATAGTGTGTCCTCTGGCGACATCCTTGCCGAAATCGAGACCGACAAGGCGACGATGGAATTTGAGGCGGTTGACGAAGGCACCGTTTCACAGATCCTGGTGGCCGAAGGCACCGATGGCGTGAAGGTTGGCACTGTCATCGCTTTGATTGCAAGCGACGATGAGGTAGCCGCTCCTGCGCCAGTTGCAAAAACTGAACCGGCAGAAGTCGCAGTTGTCGAAGCGCCGAAGCCTGTCGCTACTCCTCCAAAAGTTGCAGCCGAACCCTCAGTTCCCGCTGGTACAGCTATGGCGACGGTTACGGTTCGTGAAGCGCTTCGTGATGCGATGGCAGAAGAAATGCGAGCTGACGACCGCATCTTTGTGATGGGTGAGGAAGTCGCCGAATATCAGGGTGCCTATAAAGTCACCCAAGGCCTGCTCGAGGAATTTGGGCCGCGCCGCGTCATTGATACCCCGATCACCGAATACGGATTTGCCGGCATTGGCACGGGGGCCGCTATGGGTGGCCTGCGCCCGGTGATTGAATTCATGACCTTCAACTTTGCGATGCAGGCGATTGACCATATCATCAATTCAGCGGCGAAGACCAATTATATGTCCGGTGGCCAGATGCGTTGCCCTATTGTCTTCCGCGGCCCCAATGGCGCTGCGGCGCGCGTCGGTGCACAGCATAGCCAGAATTACGCCCCCTGGTATGCCAGCGTTCCCGGCCTGATCGTGATTTCACCTTACGACGCCGCTGACGCCAAGGGCTTGTTGAAAGCCGCAATTCGCTGTGAGGACCCGGTTGTCTTCCTCGAAAACGAGCTGATGTACGGTCGCAGCTTTGACGTGCCGGCTGTCGACGATTTCGTCCTGCCGATCGGTAAGGCCCGCGTCGTGCGGGAAGGCCGCGATGTCACTATCGTCTCCTATTCGATTGGTGTCGGCTTTGCACTGGAAGCTGCCGAAAAGCTGGGAGGTGAGGGGATTGATGCCGAAGTCATCGACCTGCGTACCATCCGTCCGCTGGATAAAGCCACGGTGCTGGCCAGCTTGGCCAAAACCAATCGCCTTGTCATCGCGGAGGAGGGCTGGGCAACCTGTTCAGTCGGCAGCGAGATTTCTGCCATTTGCATGGAAGAAGGCTTCGATGATCTCGACGCTCCAGTCTTGCGCATTGCAAACGAAGATGTGCCGATGCCTTATGCGGCCAACCTGGAACGCGCGACGCTGATAAACGCCGACAAGATTGCCAGTGGTGTCAGGAAATTGTTCGGCCGCTAGAATTTGGCGAACGCCATCAACTGCAAGTTGAAGCAGTGACACCTTCGGCATTGTAGATTTGCGTGAAATCGCGCGAGTCACGAACGATCATTGCGGAAGTGGCCACAATTTCCTTCTCCACCAGATTGGAGAAGCCAATGTCGAGCATTGGCCGGAAGTGATAGTGGATTTCGGCAAACATGACAGCGCCATATTCCGGAGCTGTCACTTGGCGGCCTGCCGGCCCGATGCCATCGACATTGCCATGGGTTCCCGGCTTGCCATAAAGTGGTTGATAATGCGTACCTGGGCCTGAGCAACGCTGCCACCGAATGCGGAATTTGTTGGTCGGGTTGGGATTGGCAACCGGCTCCACGCTGGACAAAAATATGCGTGCATTCCCGCGCGAAACGACCTGATTGGTGCCCGGATCGAGATAGGGGTGAAAGCCATCCAAAGTCAGACCGCGGCCTTCATGACGGGCACCCGTGAATACGTCGTTGATATCGATTTCCGACACACGTTTTGCCGACAAGAGGCTGTTGGCGCCCATGCGAGCGGCGTTATCGGCCACGTGAACCACAATCTGGTTTACCTGCATTGTGGTCGCTGCATAATTTGCCGTTTCAATACCGGCAACGGCGAGGCCCATAAAGAATGGAAGCGATACAGCGAACTCGACAAGTGCTAGTCCGCTGCGATCTTTGCGCAACGCGGATGCAAAAGTGCGGATATTCTGATGTCTTTTCATGATGTCAGTCATCGCAGTTTCTCGTTTGTGGAGCGGCATAAGCGGCCTGTTCCGCATAAGGCTGGTTCGCCAAAACCGTATTCGCGGCAATGGTGATTTGCTCCGGCAGGCCGATCAATGAGGCCAAGGGGAACAGGCGGTCATAAGTTACTGTCACGGTGACAATTGAAACGTCCTTCGCGCCACCCTGGCCTTCGTCACCGCCATCGGAGTCCCAGGTTTCGTTCAAATTGGCGTCAACATACGGCTCGCCATTGTCACAGACACCATTATCATTGGTATCGGTATATTCTTCTTCGTCAGCGTTAAATGCATTGGAGAAATTGCGATAATAGCGACGTTTGACTATGATCCCTTCGTCCGGATCGATGCTATTGTTCAGTTTTCGGATCTGGTTTTTGATGCGCGCATCAATGGCTTCCTGCTTTGCCAGAATGCCGCCATCCTCAAGCGCGGAGTCGCGCGCCACTTCCTGAATGGCCCCATCGATAACGGTGCGCATATACAATGTATGGCCGACATCCATTGTCCCTAAAAGCATTGTAACGACGGCAGGAGCTATCAATCCGAATTCGGTTACCGAAACAGCAGATTGGTCGCGTAGCAGATTTTGCAGTTCGAATTTCTTCATCGCAACCATCCTCAGGTTGTCAGGCGCAGGGCAGCGATTTGTCCCGCGATCTGTTTGAACTGGGTCGTCAGGCTGACGCCCGGCTGATATTGGAAGAATTTGCCAGGCGAAGCGCATGCTTGGAGATTTGCATTGGTCGTACTGTTTACGTCCGACCCATAGGATACGACCCATAATGTTATGTTCATATTCTTGACTGCCGTGCAGAGCGCCGCAGTGCGCTGATCCGTCAAAGTGTTCAAAGTCGAAGTCGACGGAGCGCCGTCGGTCTGGAGTCTGTCGAACCAGGGAACATTATAAGCCGACAGGGCATCCGAATTGGCGTTGGTATCGCCGTCGGTCATGAAAATCATGTGCCGCTGCACATTGTCATTGGCCACAGCATTGTGTTCGGCGAAAATGCCTGTTGGCGACATAAGGCGGGCACCCCACAACATGCCAATGTCATGGAATGTATAACCATCGGTGGTCAGGTTGTTAATGTAAGTCTGAAAAACACCCGGATCCCAAACTTCAAGTAGCTTGGAAGGTGAGGGGCAAGCAGTGGTGGTGCTGCCCGATGTCGGGCGGCTGAAATTGGACGTTGTCGTAACGGGGTTGAGCGTCCAGCCATTTGAGTCGCTGCGCGAATACAACACATCCTTCAGACGCGGACCCCATAATGTGGTCGGGTCGGACGAAGTGGGGATAAGGTCGATTGCCATATCCTTTTGCGGTGATGTTGCCGACGTGTCCCATGTGGTCACATTTTTCTGCGTCGGGCGTTCGAGTATGCAACCATCCCAGTTGATCGTAGTGTTGGCACCGCTTGTGCCAATCGGCAGCGTTATCGAACTGTTGTAGCTGTTCGTTCCCGTATTTTTGAGTCCCGATACATCAACTGCGATGCGATCATAGGTCCAGTTGTTGAACACCGTTTTAGGTATCCAAGTCACTGGTCGCGAAGCGGTATATTCGGTGGTTGTCACCGAAGAGCTGACTTTGCGCTGCAAATAGCATTTCTTGTTTTTGCTGACGTTATTATTATCAGGAATATAGCGATATTCGGTTGATCCGCTCGTCACGGTTTTTTCGTAATAAGACGTCGTTGAATTGGCTGGATATGTCGGTGTGTCGGTCGACGTTTCATAAGGTCCGTTTGTCGTCGGGCCTGTATTTTGCGTCGGCGGCCAGGAAATGTTGTTGCAGTTAAGCGGCGCTTTGCTGACAGAAACCGTCTTCAAATAAGTTGTGCCATTTATGGTTATATTGTTCCCCATATACTGCCAGCTGCCGGTCGTCGGATCGGTCGAGGGCGAACCAACTTGCGTTAGCGGACCTGGCGTACCCAAAGTGTAACTAAAGTCGGGGTCAACGGTCGTGTTTGCACGGCGAGTCTGATAATACCATGTATCCGCCATATATTCGAGTGGAAGCAGGCGACCGACATTGACGTTGATCGAATAGGGCACAAATCCGAAACGGATCTGCGATGTGTTCGAAGCGGACTCAACCGGATCGGCGCTCTCTCCGCATTCCGTCGCCGAAACATCGGCAATGTTTTTCTGGGTTAGCGTTTCGTAAAAGCATTTAACCGCTTTACGCAATTCGGTTATTTTCACGGGATTCGTTGCCGATACAGACTCACTGGAGTCTACGGCACTGTCCATCGACCCCGTGGTATCGAGCACGAACATGACATCGGAATTGGGGATGCGCATTTCGGCACTGCAGCTGACACTTATTGTGCGCTCTTCCTGGCCAAGCACTTTCATCAGCGTCATCGGAATATCGACCGATGCAGTGCCGGAAACTTTGCCGCCTAATTCGGTAAAGGACCTTTGAATATTTTCTGTGCCATATGCACCGCTTTCAAAGTTCGCATTGAAGGCGGCGAGGGCCTGAGTGTTGGCGCGGCCGCTATTGTCCGCCCAGGCACCACCGGCCATGACCTTACGACCCATCAGCGCACCGGCATCGCATGCCGCCTGAAGGCGTGTCTGCGTGAGATAGATACGGCTCATGTCGACACTGCCACCGACAAGACCGATTACCGGGATGACAGCTGCGGCCATAATTGCGATGGTATTACCGGCTTGGTCCTTGCACAGGCGCGAAAGCACGCCGGTGAGACTGTTTGTCTCCAGTTTCTTCTTCACTGCGACAATCCCCTGTCAAATCCAATTAGATTCATTGTGCCATCTACATTGACGGTCGTAACCGTCCTCTGAAGAAACAGGGTTAGGAACGGGTTAATTTGCAGGGAAATTCAGCATGCTAAGTGTTGGAAAGACAGGTTTTCAGGGTAATTTCCACTGTTTCGAGTTAACCTTTTCACGTCTTTTGTGCGAAACATCTCCAGCCGAGGGCCTTGTGCCTAACCCTGAATCCGTGTTTGGGGATGGGTGATGGAAGTCGAAAATCATCTCAGTCCTCCGCAGCAAATGGCCGTTGCCCATGCGCCATCGGCGCTACGCAATGCGTTGTCCATCTTGCTGGAATTCGATAACCGTATGATGGCGATCGCCTCCAAAGGGCAGGAACCGGTATTAAAACAGCTGCGATATGCATGGTGGAGAGAGCAACTGGGGAAGCCCACCGATCAACGGCCTAAGGGTGAGCCGCTTCTTGCCAGAATTAGGGCCGAAAATTCATCGCACCACCTTGAAGAAGCGTTGAGTGAATTGCTTGATGCCTGGGATATTGTCGTTTCTTCAGAAGATGCCGACGCACAATCCGCACTGGACAAGGCCTGTATAGTGCGCGGGAACGCGATCTTCGGGCGTTATGCGGATTGGGTGGGTGTGAACCAGCTAGCTCTCGAAAGGGCCCGAAAAGCTGGCGCGATTTGGTCGCGACAAAGCTTTGGGTTGGCAATAGCTTCTGCAAACCTCGAACTCGTGACGGGCCTCAAGCCTCTAAACCTCTTGCTCCTGTCAGCTGGCATTGAGGCGGAAACCAGTATGTTACGGCGAACTGGCAAATATGCACGCTTGTTCTGGCATGCCTTGACGAACCGCTAGAAATTCGCACAATCGGGGCCTTCACACAGGGTGGTGCCGGAGTGTTGAGCCATGCGGAAGCTTTTGGCTGGCGCGGGCATTGCCCTGATTGCCTCTTCGCTGGGATATTGGTTTTGGCAGAGTTGGGCTGCCGCTGACCCGATCATACCGCAACCACCGCCCGAGGAACCTGCGCCGCTGGAGCTGCCTGTTGCGGGCAAGGACGCGCCAGCCTTTGGCGCTCCGCCGCCTGAGCCGCCCAAGGCAGCAAAGCTGAGCCGGGAGGAGGTGCGCTTCAACCGCTATGATCGCAACCGCGACGATCTGGTTTCACGGATCGAGATGATGTCGAGCCGCACCAAGGACTTCAAGAAACTCGACCGCGACGGCAATAATTTGCTGTCTTTCGAAGAGTGGGCGGCTGCAACAGGCGAACGCTTCGCCGGCGCAGACTCCAATCGCGACAATTTGTTGACCCGTAAGGAATTCCTGTCAACGCGACCGAAACGCGTGGCTAAGCCTAACTGCCGCTGCTGACCTTGAATTTGTCCATCCAGCGTTCCAGATCGGATCGCGCACGGTTTGTCATAAACGCCTTGCGCTCTTTCTTGTGCACCTTGCCCTCGGGCGGCGGGAACAGGCCGAAATTGATGTTCATCGGTTGATAGCTATCCGCCTCTGCATCGCCGGTGATGTGGTGAAGCAACGCGCCGAAAGCAGTCGTTGCGGGCGGAGGAGAAAAGGCCCGCCCCGCGAGTTCACTCGCCGCCATGATGCCCGCCATCAAACCCACTGCTGCGCTTTCGACATAGCCCTCGCACCCGGTAATCTGCCCGGCAAAGCGGATATGTGGCGCCGATTTCAGCCGCAACTGACGGTCGAGCAATATCGGTGAGCGGATGAAGGTGTTGCGATGCAATCCGCCCAGTCGTGCAAATTCGGCCTTCTCCAAGCCCGGGATGGTGCGGAACAATTCGACCTGCGCGCCATGCTTCATCTTGGTCTGGAAACCGACCATGTTCCACAAAGTGCCCTGTTTATTATCCTGCCGCAATTGCACCACCGCATGCGGCCAGCGCCCGGTTTTGGGATTATCGAGCCCCACCGGCTTCATCGGGCCAAAGCGCAGCGTATCAAGCCCGCGCTCGGCCATCACCTCGATAGGCATGCAGCCTTCGAAATAGGGGGTGTCGGTCTCCCATTCCTTGAACTCGGCCTTTGGCGCATCGAGCAGGCCCTGATGAAAGGCCAGATATTGGTCCTTATCCATTGGGCAGTTGATATAATCCTTGCTGTCACCCTTGTCCCAGCGCGAAGCATACCACGCGACGTCCAAGTCGATGCTGTCATGATAGACGATGGGGGCAATCGCATCGAAAAAGGCGAGGCTGTCCTGACCGGTAGCTGCGAGAACGCTTTGCGCCAGCGATTGGGCGGTCAGCGGCCCGGTTGCGACAATCGTCAGGCCATCCGTTGGCAGCTTATCGACGCGTTCGCGGACAATTTCGACATTAGGCTGTTCGGAAAGCAAACGCGTGACTTCACCCGAAAACACATCGCGGTCGACGGCGAGGGCGGATCCCGCGGGTACCTTGGCCACTTCGGCGGCGCGCATCACCAGCGAGTCCAGCTTGCGCAATTCCTGATGCAGCAAGCCAACCGCATTATTATCGGCATCGTCTGAACGAAAGCTATTCGAGCAGACCATTTCGGCAAGACCATCGGTCTGGTGTGCAGGCGTCATATCGCCGCCGCCACGCATTTCGGACAGACGTACCTGGACCCCGCGCTTGGCAAGCTGCCACGCCGCTTCGCTTCCGGCAAGCCCGCCGCCGATGATATGAACCTGATGATTAGACATAGGCCGCGCCGCTATCAAAAAAGCATGGCGATGCACAGGCAAAAGCGGCATGCTTCGTGGCATGAGCTTCCTCTGCACCATTTCCGACGAGCGGGTGATCGAGCGCCCAGTGCTGCGGGTGCCGCCTGCTGACACGCACAAATATGCGCGGGGGAGCGCGATGGTGTTCAGCGGGCCTGCCTTGCATACGGGGGCATCGCGATTGACAGCGCAGGCGGCGCTGGCGGTCGGCGCGGGGTTGGTGACGCTGGTGGGCGAGCGCGACGCACTGCACGAACATGCCGCTCATGTGACGGCGATCATGCTGCGCGAGGAAGACGCGCATTTGGCGATCATTGACGATCGGGTGCGCGCCGCCGCAATCGGGCCGGGGGCAGGAGTATCGGCGCAAACCCGCGAGCGGGTGCTGCGCCTGCTGCATCGCGGTTTGCCGCTGGTGCTTGATGCCGACGCGATAACCAGTTTTGAGGGGCAGACAGCGGAGTTCTTCAAAGCGTTGCACGACCAGGTCGTCCTCACCCCGCATGAAGGCGAATTTGCGCGAGTCTTTCCTGCCATCGACCTTAATGATCGGCTGACCGCGGCGCGACTGGCGGCGGAACTGAGTGGTGCCGTGATATTGCTCAAAGGGCCTGAAACAATCGTGGCGGCACCTGACGGGCGGTTGGCGGTCAACCGCCACGCCTCGCCTTGGCTGGCGACGGCGGGATCGGGGGATGTGTTGGCAGGGCTCATTTGCGGCTTGCTCGCGCAGGGAAATACGGCGTTCGAAGCCGCGTGCATCGGCGCGTGGTTACATGGCGATATTGGTGTCCGCTCCGGGCCAGGGTTGACCGCGGATGGAATGATGGACTGGATTCCGCTTGTCTTGGCTGGATGCCTCGGCAAAGGATGAAGCGATGACCCAAGATCTCGCCCATAAACGCCCTTGGCTGTTTGGCAGCCTGTTGTTCGGGCTGAGCTTTCCGCTGTCGTGGCAGCTCGATATGCCCGAAATTGCCGCGATTGCGTGGAAGATGGGCGGGGTGGGGCTGCTTGCCGGTTTTGCCTTGCGCAAGCATCACACCGGCGAATTTCTGTTGCTCGCGGCGGTGATGGCCTTTTGGGCGCAGGGCGACGGCTTGCTCGAGATCGACATGATCTGGGGCGCGATTGCCTTTGCCATTGGCCATGTGATCGCCATCGCGCTGTTCCTGCGCCACCGCCGGGTGCATCCGGTGTTAAGCCAGAAATTGCTCGCGGTTGCGGTGTTCATTCTCGCGCCGGTAATTGCCTTTTACCTGCCCGCCGAGCGGGAGTTGGGGATGCAGGCGGCGGTCTATACCTTGTTCGTCGCAGGCATGGCGGCCTGTGCGTGGAACAGCAATTTCCCGCGCTACCGCGTCGGCCTCGGCGCTATGGCCTTTGTCGCATCCGACCTGCTGATTTTTGCGCGGGCAGGGGCGTTGGCAGAGGCGGGATGGGTTAGCCTTGCCATTTGGGTGCTCTATTATGGCGGCGTTTTGATGGTCGCGACCGGGGTGGTGACAACCTTGGTCAAGCGCGGGCATTTCGCCGAGGGGTAATCCCGAATGCAGCGCAACTGCACTTAAACTCTCCGCGTTCTCTGCGCCTCTGCGTGAGCCAAATTTTTTATCACGCAGAGGCGCAGAGGTCGCAGAGGATAGGGAATGCGCTTTGCGCGATTGGCCATTAGGTGTTGGTGGCCCATCCATGGATTTATACTCGATGGGGCCTTTGTCCTCATCTTCCTCCTCGTCTTCCTCCTCAAAACCCGCGGATTCTTCACAAAGTAGAAGCGAAGCCCTTACCCTTGACCGGG
>NZ_DAOLHN010000050.1:0-18678 GCF_035329025.1 Sphingorhabdus sp.
AGGAGAACGAGCATGACGTCGATCAACGGCGTCGTGTTCATTTCCATCATCGGCTGGCCATCATCCTTGCCACCACTCATTGCCATGATTTTTGCTCCTTATCGGATCCGGCTTACTTGGCCGAATCGAGTGGCGGGAAAGGCGACGAAATGAAGCCGACACGGGCAAAGCCTGCCATCTGCATCGAATAGATCGCACCACCAATGCAGCGGTAAGGCGTATTCACGTCACCGCGAATATGCGCCTCGGGCAGCATATCGGGGGTGATCGCGCCTGCTTTCGCAGCTTCTTCACCACCCAATGCGTCAAATTCACGCTTCAGATGCTTCGCCGCACGTTCGACCAATTCGGTCGAATCCACCGGAGTGACGTTCCAGTAAATACGGCATTCACCACCTGTATATGCACCCTGATAGGCATCGGAACCAGGCTCATTGCCGTTGGCGTCCGTTGTCGTAACCGAAAGCAAGACATTCTCACGCTTTGCCTTGGTCGGTTCAAACTGAACCACCGGCAGTTCCATTTTGACCGTCTGGATGGCCACAGGAATGGCGATCAGGAAGACGATCAGAAGCACCAGCATGACGTCCACAAGCGGCGTCGTGTTGATGTCTGACATTGGCGTGTCTTCGCCGCCGCCTCCACTACTTATTGCCATTTGCTATTCCTCTCTGACTGCTTGCGCAAAGGCCATATTCCAGGCTTGCGCATTCGAACAGGATGTAGGGCCGCCGCATAGGGCGGCCCGAACCCATTCTTACTTCTTGACAGCAGCGGCGGGAGCAGCAGCAGGCTTGGCAGCCGGAGCAGCCGAAACTGCGGGCTTAACCTTGCCGCCCGAAGTGATGTAACCGAGAACATCGTTCGAGAACGAAGCCAGGCTACGAGCGATCGACTTGTTGCGAGCCTGCAGCCAGTTATAGGCAAGCACCGCAGGAACCGCGACGAACAGACCGATGGCTGTCATGATCAGCGCTTCACCAACCGGACCGGCGATCTTGCCGATGTCGGCCTGACCCGCGATACCAATCTTGATGAGCGCCGAGTAGATGCCGATAACGGTACCGAGCAAACCCACGAACGGAGCGGTAGCGCCCACGGTCGCGAGGAAGGCAAGGCCACCCGACAGCTTGTTGTTGATCGCTTCTTCCGAACGCGACATCGCGCCATGCAGCCAGTCATGGGCTTCAACGGGATCGGTCAGCAGGCCATGCTGCTTCTGCGCCGAGATGCCGTCGTCGACGAGCTGGCGGAACGCGCTATTCTTGTCAAGCTTTGCAGCGCCTTCTTCAAGGCTGTTTGCACGCCAGAAACCGGCTTTAACCTGCTTCGCCTGGTTCAAAACCTTCTGCTGCTCGATCAGCTTGGTGAACATGATGTAGAACGAGAAAACGGACATGATCACCATCACGCTGAAGATAGCCCAGCTGATCGGGCCGCCTTCATTCAGTGCGGGGATGAGGCCGAATTTTTGTGCGGCAGCGGCTTCATTTGCAGCAGCTGCAGTGAGAATTGCAATCGACATTGGTACTTCCTCTCAAATTCAAAAATCTAAGGTCATGAAAATGCCCGGCGTTAGTGCTCCCCTTCGCCGGGCCAGAAATTACTTCGGTATCTGCCAGCGCACGCGGCTCGACCACGAACCCGTCGTGGGGTTACCATTGCTGTCCAGAGCCGGTTCAAAACGACCACGACGCTGGATATTCTTGCACGTCGCGTCGTCAAGGTCGGCATGGCCGCTTGAAGAGGTTACGGTGCAAGACTGGACACGACCATCAGGGCCAACCGATACGCGGAAGCCGGTGGTGCCTTCACGCTCCTGCTGGAGGGCGCGCGACGGATAGTCGTTGGTATTAGCCCAGTTGCCCGGATTGCCTTTCGGAATCGGGTTGGGGCGCTTGGCGACCGGCGGCGGTGGCGGCGGCGGAGCGGCAGGCGCAGGCGGAGCTGCAGTCGGCACGATCGGCGCGGCCGGTGGAGGTGTGTCCACAGTCCGTAAGGTCGGAGGAGGTGTAACCGTTGTCACGAGCGGCGGCGGCGAGACGACGGGCGGCTCGATCTGCTTTTCCGGCTCTGGCGGCGGTTCCTCTTCAGGTGGTTCTTCTTCCTTCACGTCGACGACGTTCAGCTTTGCCTTGACCTGTTGTACCGCCTCATAAGCAAGACCGGTAACCAACGCATAGCCAAGGAAAGCGTGAAGGAGCGCGACGATGATGATCGAGACCAGGCGGCTCGAACTCATTCCATCTTGATCAGCATATGCCATGCGGAAACTACTCTCCTACTTTCCCCAAAACGCGCGGACCGCTCGGCAAGCGTCACAAAACTAGAAGCCACCCAACTGGTCAGCGCTATTGAAATCTTTTTAATCGGCTGATTCCGCCATCGTCTTAGCGACGCCCAAAAGCGCAGGCAATCCGGATTCTGCGATTAATCCGCAATTCATCGGCCTTGCCCCAATCGATTAGCATGAATAGGAATGCAAATATTCCCTACACCCCCTCAATTTGCACAGGATTTCCAAGGTGAAGACAGGATTTACCATAAAATTGGCGGTCGGCCTTGGTCTGTTGCTGGGGACACCGGTAGTCCATGCCCAAACACTGGTGCAATCGACATTTGCTGTGCCTGCACAGGGTGCTGCCTATGCGGACATAGCCGATCTGGTAACCATCTCACCGCTGATTCTTGACGCGCAGATACGCAAGGTTACGTCGCTACCCGATATACAGGCCGTCGGCGTTCCAGCCAATATCCAGCGGGTATTGGTCGATGCAGATGTCACTTCGCTGATCCGCGGAACCGATGGTTTCGCTGCAAAAGCGCGCTTCCTGCTCGATGTGCCAAAGAACAACAAAGGCAAGATACCGAAACTGCAGAAGCGCCGCTATTTCCTGTTGGGAAGTAAAGTCAGTGGTTCGCCGGGTACCATAAAGCTGTCGAAGCCCGACGCCTTGGTCGAATGGAGCCCGGCGAATGATGTCACGCTGCGCGCGATAACAAGGGAGGCGGTGCAAATTGACGCGCCAGAGGCGGTAACCGGGGTATCAGGCGCATTTCACAGCCAGGGCACGGTTCTCGGTGAAGGTGAAACGCAGATATTCCTGCGTACGGCGAGCGGCCAGCCAATTTCGGTTTCGATTTTGAGCCGGCCTGGCCAGAGCAAACGCTGGGCAGTTTCAACCGGCGATGTAATCGATGAATCCGCGATCGCACCTGCGAAAGACACTTTATTATGGTATCGCCTCGCCTGCGGCCTGCCGCGCACACTGGATGCACGGCTGGTCGAAAGCAGCGAAGCGAAAGATATCGCATCGGCGCAGGCAGACTATCGATTTGTCATGGAGTCGCTGGGCCCATGTAGCCGCACACGGCCTTTGGCTGGGGCCCGATAAAGTTCAGCGCGAAGCGCCGGGTACCCATAAAATATCACCGCCACGGTCCCTGTTGATTAAGCGGCAGAGCACGAACAGATAGTCTGACAGGCGGTTCAGATAGGTCGTCGCCAGCGGGTTGATGGACTCGCCCGATGCGGCCGCAACAAGCGCGCGCTCGGCGCGACGTGTGACGGCACGGGCCAGATGCATCGCTGCCGCCGCAGCGCTGCCGCCTGGCAGGATGAAGCTGGTCAGCGGTTCCAACTGCGCATTGGCAGTGTCGATAGCCGCTTCCAGCCAATCGATCTGCGATTGTACGATCCGCAAGCTCATCTCGCCAGGTGTGAAATCCTCACCCGGGGTTGCTATGTCGGCTCCCAGATCGAACAGATCGTTCTGGATTCGTCGCAATCCGGCGACCAGTTCGGTGTCGCCACTGTCTCGCTCCAAGGCTCCAATCGCGATACCGAGTGTACTATTCGCTTCGTCAACCTCGCCAATGGCATGCATTCGTGCATCGGCCTTAGACCGACGCGAACCATCGACCAGCCCGGTTGAGCCGTCATCCCCGGTGCGGGTGTAAATCTTGTTCAGCTTGACCATATGGGCCGCATCAATTGGCGAAGGCGCCACCAATCACAATGATGGCAACCAGGGCAACCGCGATAGCCTGCCATTTGACTCGGGCAAACATCATCTGATTCTGCCGGGCCAGCCCACGCGGGACGCCGTTTTCGTCGACATCATTATGATCCATAGTGGCAAAGGCATGCAGCCCGCGTACAACCGCGAACACCACCATGCCCATCACGGCAAGCAAGGCTATAATCAGCAAAACGCCCATGGATATTTCCTTAAATGCGTGACACAGCCCTATAGCTGCATCGCTTGTCCGCCCTCTAGGCTGTCGAAACGCCAATTCCAAGCGGAAGCTTCCCTTGCCGCAATTGTTCGACAAGTTCGATACCGGATATCCCCTTGGCCCGTAATTCCGACAGCGGCTGGGACAATCTAGACTTGGCCAATTTGTTACCGTCCTCGTCGAGCAGCAACGGGTGATGCCAATAGGTAGGTTCCGGCAAGCCCAGCAGCACTTGCAGCAACCGGTGGATAGCGGTGTAGGCAAACAGATCCATTCCGCGCACGACATGGCTGATACCATCCGCCGCATCGTCAATCGTTGCCGCCAGATGATAGCTGGCGGGTGCATCCTTGCGCCAAAGCACGATGTCTCCAAACAACATAGGATCAGCCAATTGCTCTCCGGCTGCCAGATCGGTCCAGCTTAGTGGGCCGACACTTTCGGTCGCAGCTTGCATATCCAGCCGCCAGCAAAAATCGCCCGCCCTTTCGGTCCGCCCCTTGCAGCTACCCGGATAGACCGGCCCGTCAGGCCCGTGGCGCACGGGCTTGTGCTTCAATGCCTCGGCAATTTCGCTGCGCGTGCACCAGCAGCGATAGACCAGACCCATATCGTTCAAACGGTCGAGGGCGGCTTTGTAACCGGCAATGCGCTGCGACTGGAAAACCATCTCCCCGTCATGCTTTAGCCCCAGCCATTCCATATCCTCGATGATGCCATCTATATATTCCTGCCTGCTGCGGGTGCCGTCGATATCTTCGATGCGCAGAAGGAATTTCCCTCCAAAGGCGCGGGCAAAATCATGCGCGCACATTGCGGAAAAGGCATGGCCGACATGCAGTCGGCCATTGGGGCTGGGTGCAAAGCGGGTGGCCACAACCTGTTGCGGCGCAAATGGGATGCCTGCTATTTTACCCACAGAATTACCATATATGGTGTCCATTGCCCCCTTGACGTCAATTTATGCCGCCATAATCTGCCTTATGTCAAAATGCTGTAACTTCCTTGGGAGAGGGAAGAAACAGTGTTAAAAGCATGGGGAGAGGGTTCGAGGCATGTACCACGCCGGATCATTCCAAGCTGTAGAGCGGGCACGACATCCCGATAATTGTCCTGCACTCGTTTTGAACGCAGATTACACGCCGCTAAGCTATTATCCGTTGAGCCTCTGGCCCTGGCAAACCGCGATCAAGGCGGTGTTTCTGGAAAAGGTCGATATCGTCGCCAGCTATGAACGCCATGTACATAGCCCAAGCCGCGACATGCAGATCCCCTCGGTCATCGCGCTACGCCAATATGTGAAGCCCAGCGAATACCCCGCCTTCACCCGCTTCAACCTGTTCCTGCGTGACAAGTTCGAGTGCCAATATTGCGGCTGCACCGACAACCTGACCTTTGACCATATCGTCCCGCGCCGATTGGGCGGGCGGACAAGCTGGGAAAATGTTACCACCGCCTGCCTGCCGTGCAACCTGAAGAAAGGCGGTCGCACACCTGCGCAGGCACATATGCAGCTGCGCATGGCGGCGATCCGCCCGACCAGCTGGCAATTGCAGGATCGCGGCCGCGGCTTTCCACCCAATTATCTGCACGATAGCTGGCGCGACTGGCTTTATTGGGACATCGAACTGGAGGCCTGAACGGCAGGCTCAGCTGGCGTACATTCCGGTCGGCACTGCGCTGCACCGGAAATAGAGATGCGCATCCCAACTATCGACCGGTTTACCGTCGAACGATTCCATATCCCATTTCAATTTGCCTCGCACTAGAGACAGCTTGAATTTGGCCGTGCCGCTGTCCTGCCCTTCGGGTGATCCGTCTATCCCGACCGCAGCCGTTATTCGCCATGTCTGCTTGCCAAGCTTCTCGATACGCTTTGGCTGGTAAAAATTGCCCTCACCATATTCGGCATAGCTGTGCAGCATATTGGCACTAATCACTTCCGCGCCGACAAGCTGGGCATGCGCATCCTCACTATCCGCCTGCATCGCTGCCATATAGGCCTTGCACTGCCCGTGCCCTTCGCTGTCGTCCTTCATCCAGATACCTTGGACTGCATTGGGCAGGAGGGAGATTCTGGCAGCCGCAATCGGGCCTGCAAGCACACCGATAATCGCAAACGCAGTAGTAAAACGAGCGGCTTTTCGCATTGAAATAACTCACTTTCATTGGAACCGAACTGACTTAGCGCGCAAAATGCAGTAGATCCAATGCTAATCTGCACTGGTTGCGTTTGCTGCATCCACAGCGTTTCTCCCGAATTGCCGCGCGCAACGTCGTACGACATCTGCATCCGATGCACTCACCGTCCGCCTCAGGTCTGAATACCTGCATTTTCGGTGCACGTGGAGGTATCGGCGCCGCTTTTGTTCGCCAGTTGCAAGCCCAACCGGAAACAGCCTTTGTTCATGCAGGCGCGCGTTCGAATATCGATGGCGGCCCGAAAATTCGGCCTTTCGCTTTCGACCTGAACGATGAAGCGAGCATCGCTGAAGCGGCCGGCAGCGTCGGTTCTCCGGATCTGGCGATTGTTGCCACCGGGATGTTGCATTCGGCCGACATCCAGCCAGAAAAGAGCCTGAAAATGCAAACGCCGGAAGCTTATACGGCGGCCTTTGCAGCCAATGCAATCGGCCCCGCGCTGATCGGAAAGCATCTGCTACCCCGCCTGCCTAAAGATCGGCGCAGCGTCTTTGCGGTCCTTTCTGCCCGTGTCGGTTCAATCTCAGATAACCGGCTGGGCGGTTGGCATGCTTATCGGGCATCCAAAGCGGCGCTCAATATGATCGTGCGCAACTTCGCTATCGAAATGGCGCGCACCCATCCTAAGGCGATCATCGTCGCGCTGCACCCGGGCACCGTCGACACTGAACTGTCGCAGCCGTTCCAGCGCGGCGTGCCCGAACAGAAACTGTTCACGCCCGACTATGCGGCGGCCCGGATGCTCGATGTACTCGCCCGACTGAAGCCCGAAGACAGTGGCCAGCTGTTTGCCTGGGATGGCGAGAGGATTCCCTTTTAAGATGCTGCAAGTCGTCTGGTTCAAACGCGATTTGCGGCTGGAGGATCATGCGGCCTTGTGTGCGGCGGCGATCCGTGACCGCATCTTGCCAATCGTCATCATCGAACCGGACTATTGGCGACAGCCCGATGTTTCCGCACGGCAATGGAATTTCTGGCGGGCCTGCATCGCCGATCTGGATAATGCCATAGCTGAAAAAGGCGGGCAGCTTTGCATCCGGGTGGGAGACGCGGTGAGAGTGCTGTCTGCAATCAAGGCCGAACACGGCCCCTTCGTGCTGCGTGCGCATGAGGAAACCGGCAATGAATGGACCTTTGATCGCGACAAGGCTGTGCGCCGCTGGTGCAAGGCAGAGGGCATTGCATTCGAGGAAAGCCGCCAGTTCGGCGTTTGGCGCGGGCGCAGAGTCAACCGTGATCGCTGGGCGCAGGCGTGGGAGCGGATGATGGCGATGCCTGCCCAACCGGTTCCTCCATTGTTGATGTGGGAGCGGAGCGTGACCGATAATCTGCCGGACGCAGCAGAACTGGGCCTGAAAGAAGACGGCTTGCAAGTGGTTCCCCTGGCTGGCCGTGCGCAAGCCCTGGCCACGCTGCACAGCTTCCTACACGAACGCGGCGAGCATTATACAAGCGAAATGTCATCCCCGCTCAGTGGGGAAAGAGCCTGCTCCCGCCTTTCCTGGCATCTGGCCTATGGCTCGCTTTCGGTTCGCGAGGCCTATCAGGCGGCGCAGGCGCGATACCGCGAACTGCCGCCCTCGGAAAAGGCGTGGCGGCAATCGCTGCGCAGCTTCATCGCGCGGCTGCACTGGCATTGCCATTTCATCCAGAAGCTGGAGAGCGAACACGAAGTCGAATATCGCCCGATGGCGAGGATTTACGAAGGATTGCGCCCCCGCCCCGCCGATTCCGTGAAGCTCGCAGCATGGACCGACGGCCGCACCGGCTATCCCTTCATCGACGCCGTAATGCGCTATCTGAACGCCACCGGCTGGATCAACTTCCGCATGCGCGCGATGCTGATGAGCTTTGCGAGCTATGACCTATGGCTGCCTTGGCAGGAGAGCGGCACGGCGCTCGCCCGCAAGTTCATCGATTACGAACCCGGCATCCATTGGCCGCAATGCCAGATGCAGGCGGGCGAGACGGGCATCAACACCATCCGCATCTATTCCCCGGTGAAGCAGGGCTATGACCAAGACCCGGCAGGTGTCTTCATCCGCCGTTGGGTTCCCGAACTCGCCAATGTGCCCGATACCTGGCTGCACGAACCATGGAAGCTTGCGGCGGACGATAGGGTGCGGCTCTGCCCCGACTATCCAGATCGCATTGTAGACCATGCGGCTGCGGCCAAGTCTGCCAAGGACGCAATCTATGCGCTGCGCCGCAAACCCGAGGCTCGCGCCGAGGCCAAGGCCGTCGTCCACAAACATGGCAGCCGCAAACGCTCCGCCGATAGGAAGCGTGCAGGCGTCAAGGCAGAGCAAATGGTCCTGGATTTGTAGAGGGTGAAAATGCACTTGAACTTTCACCGCAGTGCTGAGCCTGTCGAAGCACGCTTCTCCGTCAGACGCGGCGGCGTAAACTTGTATGCGCCCTTCGACAGGCTCAGGGCTACGGTTTCGTGTCCAAGGCAGGCACTCTGACCCATGCCCAAAATGCGCAAGAAATCCGACCTGCCGACCAAGACCTGCGCGGCCTGCGGCCTGCCCTTCACATGGCGCAAGAAATGGGCGCGTGATTGGGAAAATGTGCGTTACTGTTCCGACCGGTGCCGGTCAGGAAAGACGCACGCACCCCGCTAGTCGCCCGCGCCCACCCTGCGGGCAACCATTTCAAGCAACGGCAATCGGGCCTGCATCCGGATTGCCAGCAAGGCCGTACCGCTGACCTTCCTTTGCACAAACAGCGTGTCGGCGGGCGGGACATGCCATGCCGCCTTGTCGGCGATGATCGTTTCGGCATGGCGGCGCACGTGATCGACAAAGCTACGGTCGGCAAAGTCGAACAGCCCCGGCCTGCCCAGATGAGTCATCAATATGTCGATC
The DNA here is from genome assembly GCF_035329025.1 of Sphingorhabdus sp. Classification (GTDB taxonomy): domain Bacteria; phylum Pseudomonadota; class Alphaproteobacteria; order Sphingomonadales; family Sphingomonadaceae; genus Sphingorhabdus_B. The sequence goes on from NZ_DAOLHN010000050.1 coordinate 9,312, forward strand.
ATCCCGTCGAGCGCGGGCCGGTATCGTTGCAACGTGTCGAGGGAAACAAAGCCGATTTCGATCAGAGCATCGCGCAAGGCTTCATGATCCTGTGCCAATCCTGCAAGCATCAACCGCCGATAGGATGCGACCGTCTTTTCCGGTACCGCCCGCGCCGCTCCGAAATCGAGCAGGACAATCCGCCCGCCATCAGGCTGCCAGCGATAATTGGCGAAATTGGGATCGGTCTGCATGAAACCGAATTCGAACAATTCGCGCAGCACCAGATCGAGCAAGGCGGCCATTATACGGTCGCGCACGTCTTGCGGAGCAGCATCGAGCGTTTCGATTGACTGGCCGGCAATGAAATCCATCGCCAGCACCCGTTTTCCGGAGAGTTCCGGATATGGCGCCGGAACGATGAAATCGGATTCCCCGTCGAGCAATTGCCGATAGCGCTGCATCTGCTGCGCCTCGCGGATATAATCGGCTTCCTCGTGCAATTGCCGTTTAGCTTCGATCAACAGCGGCGCGATATCAAGCGTCGAGGGCAGCAGGTTCGACATGCGCAGCAGACTCGCCACATTATCGACATCGGCAACGATGCTGTCGGCCACACCCGGATACTGTACCTTGATCGCGAGCAATGTGCCGTCGGGAAGCGTGGCTCGGTGGACCTGCCCTATCGAGGCTGCCGCGATCGGCCTCGCCTCGAAATGCGCGAACTTGCGCCGCCAGTCTGCACCCCATTCGGCAATCAGCACCTTGTTGAGCTGGGCGGGCGGCATGAAATGGGCGGCATCGCGTAAACGCGCGAGGATCGCGGTCAGTTCGGCTGGCAGCACATCACCCGCATCCATCGAGATCATCTGCCCCAGCTTCATGGCTGCCCCGCGCAGCCGAGAAAGCTGTTCGGTTACGCGTACCGCATTGGCCGGGGTCAGCAAAAGGTCTGACAGGCGCGGGCGCTCGCCGCTTGCAAGTTTACGGGCCCCTTCGGCCAGTACGCCGCCTGCAATGCCGCCGGCCAATTGACCAAAAGAGGCCAGACGTGACAGCCGCGCCGACGGCACTTTGCGATAGCGCGGATCGCTCATGCCAACCACCTTTGCAGGCGCGGGCGTACACGCAGGAAATGCAGATACCCCCATTCAAGCAGCCGCAGCACACCCGGCACCCGCGCCATCAGCCCCAGCGGTCGCAGCACAGGTATGACGCGCCACATGGCGGCGAAAGCCGCAGCTCCGGACAAAAGCTTACCATTCTCCATCGCATGGAAGCGGGCAAGCATGTCTGCGCGGTCCAGTGGACAGCTTGTGGCCTGATCGGTCGCATCGACAAAGTTGATCCGGTGCGCGCGATCCAGTCGGCGCATCAGCCCAATCTCTTTCCGGCAAAGAGGGCAGCCGCTGTCAAACCAGACCGTAATCTTTTGTGCTGCACTCATAGAGGCTCCTGATTACGGGTTTCGATAGACAATAGGAAGCGGGACGAATCCGTTTCGATCTCGGCTTTGCGGGCGTCGCTGAAACGGTCGTACGTTCGCACCATCTGCGCCATGCGTGGATTGCGCTTCAGCCGGCCATGGTGGCGCGCGATAAAATCCCAGTAAAGATAGTTGAACGGGCAGGCCTTTGGCCCTGCCTTCGCCTTCACATCATAGGCGCAACCGCGGCAATAATCGGACATCCGGTCGATATAGGCTCCGCTCGCCACATAGGGCTTGGAGGCGAGCAGGCCGCCATCGGCAAACTGGCTCATCCCGACCGTATTCGGGGCCTCCACCCATTCATAGGCATCGGCGTAGACCGCCAGATACCACTCGTGCAGTTCGTGCGGATCGATACCGGCGAGCAACGCGAAATTGCCGGTGACCATCAGCCGCTGGATATGGTGCGCATAGGCCTCGTCCCGCGTCTGTTCGACGCACGCCTTCACGCAGGCCATTTCGGTATCTGCGCTCCAGTAAAAGTCAGGGAGCGGCCGTGTGGCTTGCAGTGCGTTGCGGCGGACATAATCCGGCCCTTCGCGCCAATAGATGCCGCGCACATATTCGCGCCAGCCGATAATCTGGCGGATGAAACCCTCGGCAGCGTTCAGCGGGGCGCGGCCCGCGCGATATTCGGCCTCGACCGCGCGGCACATTTCAAGCGGGTCGAGCAGGCCGCAATTGAGATAGAGCGACACCACAGCGTGATAGAGGAATTTCTCCCCCGCCAGCATCGCATCCTGATAATCGCCAAAACGCGGCAAAGCGGTCTTGAGGAAATGGGCAAAGGCCGCCTCGGCATCGGCGCGGGTGGCGGCAAACCAGAGAGGTTCGAGCGTGCCGAAATGGGTGGCAAAGCGCGCCCGGACCATATCAAGCACCTCGCGGGTTATTTCATCTGGCGCAAAGCGCAAAGGCTGCGGCATCAGGAGGTCGCGCGCCGCGGCTTTGCGATTGTCATGGTCGAAATTCCACTGCCCGCCAGCAGGCTTGTCGCCATCCATCAGCAGCCCGGTCTTGCGCCGCATCTCACGATAGAAATATTCCATGCGCAGCGCCTTGCGGCCCTCGGCCCAGTTTTCAAATTCGGCATGGCTGGCGATGAAGCGGTCATCAGGCAGGATTTCGAGGTCGAGCGCGGTATCCAGCGCTTGCAGATCGTGGAGCACGCGCCATTCACCCGGTTCGGTCACACGGAATTGGGATACGCCATGCCGGTCGGCTGCGCGCAGAACTTCGCCTGACAATGAGCCGCTGTTCGCGGTATCATCCAGCCGGACATAATCGACCGTCCAACCTGCGCTGCGCAATTCCTCCGCGAAATGGCGCATCGCTGAAAACAGAAAGGCGATCTTCTTTTTGTGGTGGCGCACATAGCCAGCTTCGTCCGCAACCTCGGTGATTAGAATCACCGTTTCGACCAGATCCGCATCGCGCAGTGCGGAAATGCCCGGGGAAAGTTGGTCACCCAAAATCAGGACGAGCGTCTTGGCCATGGCCCGCGCCTAGCGCTTCGCCAAAGCAGCGGCACTACAGGCATAAGGTCGTGTTGGGTACCTAGCAGCGGAAAGCTATTGCGGGCAGCATGACAGAAACCGCCCCGCCCCTTCCCGCTTCGGCCAAATGGCTCGGCTATGCCGGCCTGCTGCCGCAAGTCATCGCTGTCGCCATGATCCTTTACGATCCGACCCTCGAATGGATCGCACTCGCGGGTGGTTATGGCTATGCAGCCTTTATCTTCAGCTTCCTCGGCGGTGTCTGGTGGGGGTTGGCGCTCAACACCGCCAACCCGCCAGGCTGGCTGTATCCGGTTGCTGTCGCGCCCAGCCTGATCGCACTCGCATCCTACCTGCCCTGGATTTGGGGGCTCGAATGGCCCGAACCTTCACTCAACATTTTGGCAGTCTGCCTGCTGCTGTCACCGATGGTCGATTCCGCGCTCGGAAGGCACATCCCCTTGCCCGCAGGCTGGATGCGCCTTCGCGTTCATCTTTCCACCGGTTTGGGACTGCTGACTATGGTGCTCGCGATTGCGTGAGCGCTTAGCGGGGTGGCCCTGAAAAACCGGCCGCCTCGCGCAACTCATCGGCATTCATCAGGGCGCCGTCGCTCATCACCCATTTGGTCCGCCGCACAGCCGAAATATCCTTCGATGGATCACCTTCGACCAGAACCAGATCGGCCTCCTTGCCCACGGTAATTGACCCCGTGGCTGTGTCGGCCCCCACCATCCGCGCAGGCACGATGGTTGCGGTCTGCAGCGCTTCCCCCGGCGTCAGGCCGGCACGGACATAGAGTTCCAGTTCGCGGGCCAGTTCCAGTCCGCCACCATCGGTTCCGGCAACGATCGGCACACCCGCTCTATACAGCTTGCTGACCAAGGCTTCCATTTTGGCAAAGCTCGCGCGCCAGTCTGCCCGCGTCACCCCTTCGGGCGGCTGAAAACCACCGACCCGGAAATAGCGTTCGGTGGTCGCAGGAAGGGTGCCCTGGAATGCGGCATAAGCCTCCTGCAACTCCCCATTTTCCGGAACATACATTCCTTCAAAGGTCACCAAAGTCGGATCGACCACGGTCTTTTTTGCAACCATCTTGGCGATCAGCGATTTCATCGGTTCGGCGTCGAGATCGACATCCTTGGCATATTGGCCGGGGCCGTTGAAGCGGGCGATGCCGTTGCTGACATCGACAACCGAATCGGGCATCGCCTCCATCATCACCATGTTGATGTGGGTCACCTCATCATAGCCCGCATCGATCGCCTGCGACGGGCGCAGTTTGGCCGGGATATGGCCATGGACATGCAGCCCCAGCTTTTTTGCTTCAGCGACCCCCGCCAGCAACGGCTCCTTCTGCATCGAGGTGTAGAATTTCACCCCGACAAAGCCCTTTTCCTTTGCCTGCCGCACGGCGGCGATTGCCTGTTCCGGTGTATCTGCCGTTACCGCCATTTGCGCAGCAAGCGGGCCGGAACCATCGATCAGCATCGACGAATAAATGGCTGGAAAGAGCAATTCCCCGCGCTTGATCCGCCCTGCCCGTTCAACCGTCGAAGCAACATCGCCGCCCGGATTGCGGGCGGAGGTTTCGCCCATCGACAGCAGCATCAGCCCCTGACGGTCACTGCCGACATGCATATGCGCATCCCAAAGACCGGGGAGCAGCGTTTTGCCCCTGCCGTCGATGGTCTTCGCCATGCGCGGAACGCCGATTTTTGTTGCGTCGCCGACCGCCTTGATCCGGCCCTTATCGACCAGCACGGTCTGGCCATCGACGAATTTGCCGGAAAGACTGTCGAACAGGCGGACATCGGTGAAGGCGACCGGAATCGGAGAAACCTTGCCGAAGCGTTCGACCATGGCCGGGTTTTCCGCTGCCAAGGCATCATCCTGCGCCTTGGTGATTTTCTGCATATCACCGGCATAGGCCTTGGGTAGCAGGCCCAGCCACTGCACCGTTCCGAAAAACTTGCCCTGTTCATCCAGCAGCACCAATGCCGGATCCAGTGACACGCCGTCTATCCGCCACGACGAAATGGTCTTCGCAGTCGGGCCGCTGCCCACCGGAATATCGACCAGCTTCGACAGCCGCAACTCGCCCGAGGGCAGCAATTTCAATTTGCGCCCGGGCGCCTTGTGCAGCGCCTCGGCGAAATATTTGAGGTCGGACATTGTCCCGCCCAGCGGCAAATAAAGTGCAGTGCCGTCATATTGGGCTGAACCGCTATCGATCGGCGATTTCCAGACGGCCTTGCCATCGGCAATTTCGAACGTCTCGGCAACATCGCCCGACGGATTTACCCCGCGCAGGACGATTTTTTCGGGCAAGCCATTGGAGCCAAGCTTGATGACTTCATCGGCTTCTGTGACCATACCGCGCAACAGGAAACTGATGCGCGAAGCAATCTGGCCGTCGGGCTGGGTCCAGATCGACGCGATTCCATGTTCACCTCCCGAAGAAACGATAGCGAAACTCTCTGCATTGTCTGGTGGCGACAGCAATTGCTCCTTCGGAACTTGCGCCGCCAATGGCGTGCTGCACAGCAGCGAGGCGATCAAAACAGAGCGGAACTTACGGGCAAGCGTCATTCTTTCCTCCCAAGGACAGTTTTCGACGCGACCCATTATTTGGTGCTCACTGCCTATGCGAGGGCCGGCGAAAGGAAAAGCCCTTTATTGAAGCGAGTTAGTCTTTCTTCACCCGCAACGCAGGGACCGCTGCGGCTGCGTCTTCCGGCGTGATGCCCGGCGGCGGGGCAACCGAGAGCCTGGCCTCGCCGCGCATAACCCGCGCTGCGCGCTGTATGGCGTCGCGCACCCGGGGATAGACGCCGCAACGGCAAATATTGGTGATCGCCGCGTCAATATCCGCGTCAGTCGGGCTGGCATTTTTCTTGAGCAGGATCGAAGCCGCCATGATCATACCTGGTGTACAGAAACCGCATTGCACCGCGCCGGCCGCAACAAACGCCTGCTGCACCGGATGGCTGCGATCAACCGACAGTTTCTCGATTGTGGTCACGAACCGGCCCTCGGCCTCTGCCAGCGTCACGAGGCAGGATCGCAATGCCTCTCCATCGATATCGACAATGCAGGCCCCACAATCGCCCTGCCCGCAGCCGAATTTGGTTCCGGTCAGGTTCGAGGCATCGCGCAGCGCCCATAGCAACGGCGTCTGCGGGTCCATCCGATATTCGACCGGCCGGTCATTGACGGTAAGTTTGGTCATCGAATGCGCTCGCTAAACCAGCTTTGCAAACAGGTCCAGCCGCATTAGACAGCGGACCAGTGGCTGGTTAAACCGTGCGCAACCCGCAGGAAAACGGCATTTCCTCTTGTCATCGCAGACCTTCGGGTATAAAGGCCCGCTCGGTTCGCCGCCTTCGATGCGCGGCGATTTTCGTTTTTGCAGTCTTTCTGCGGGTTTTCGGCCCGCTAACCGATTCGATTGCGCAAAGAGTTCGGAGTGTGGATTTTTTATGCAGATTATCGTTCGCGAAAATAATGTGGACCAGGCGCTGCGTGCCCTGAAGAAGAAATTGCAGCGCGAAGGCGTCTATCGCGAAATGAAGATGCGTCGTCATTACGAAAAGCCGTCGGAAAAGCGCGCCCGCGAAAAGGCCGCTGCTATCCGTCGTGCCCGCAAAATGGAACGCAAAGCTGCAGAGCGCGACGGCAACAAATAATTGCTGTCGCCAAACGGCAAAAAACAGGGCGCCCCTCCGGGCGCTCTTTTTTTTGTCTGTAAAGCCGCTAAGAGGGCGCTGAACTGACTAGAGCAGCGCCAGCCCGCTCCCGAATGAAATAAGGAAACAACCATGTCCGTCACCACCGTACCCATCCAGCCGATCAAAAAGGGTTCCATCCCCAAATTCTGGGCAGGAATTGCCGTTGTTGCGCTGGCTGGCGCAGGGCTGGCCTGGTGGGGCACGGGTGACATCCGCAGCAAATATGCAACCGATGTTCAATATCTGGCCGACAACGCCGATGAAGAAGGCGTAACCGTCACCAAGTCCGGCCTGCAGATAAAGACGATCCAGAGCGGCGAAGGCAAACCGCCGACCGACAATGATGTCGCCATGATTTCGATCACGGGCACGCTCCGCGACGGCAAGGTTTTTCAGGAACCTGCTTCCGGTCCCTTCCCCGTTTCGGGTGGCATCCCCGGTTTCACCGAAGCTCTCAAGCTGATGCAAAAGGGCGGCAAGTATAAAATCTGGATCCCGAGCGAGATTGGCTATGGCCCCAATGACGTTCCCGACCAGAAAACCGGCGAAGTCGCCATTCCCGGTGGAAGTGTGTTGATTTTCGACGTTGAGCTGCAGGATTTCTTGCCGCGCGAACAGTTTGAAGCCGCAATGCAGCAACAGCAGGAACAGATGCAAAAGGCTGCTGGAGCGGCAGGTGCGGGGGCACCGCCACCGCAAAACTGATCCGGTTGCCGGGGTAACACCCGGTTAACCGCTTTGCGCTATGACTTTCGGCCTATTGCCCGTTCGCGGGAGGCGAGAGGAAGAGCGATGACTTTCCAGTTCGAACAATTTTCGGCTGCTGTGCGTGCAGGCGGCAACATCACTGCCTTGGATACACAGGCGTTGCGCCATTGGGCGTGGGCCGACGGCATGCTGTCGCAACGCGATGCGCAGGCCCTGTTCGAGCTGAATGCCCATGCCGGGTCCAAAGATCCGGAATGGATCGCTTTCTTTACCGAAGCCGTGTGCGATTTCGTGATCGATGGCAGCGAGCCGAAAGGCTATGTCAGCGAAAAAGACGCACTGTGGGTTATCGAAGAAATTGACAAGGACGGACGCGTTGAAAGTGCCGGCGAACTGGAACTGCTGGTCAAACTGGCGGAAAAGGCGGTCGACCTGCCCAATGTCCTGAAATTCTACGCGCTTGACCAGATCGAACGCATCATCATCTCCGGCGAAGGCCCGACCCGCAACGGCGATGCGCTGCGAAACACAGTAACCGCCGCCGAGGCCAATCTGCTGCGTCGTCTGATCTTTGCCTGTGGCAGTCACGGCCCCGCCATCGTCAGCCGTGAAGAGGCCGACATGCTGTTCCGCATCAAGGATGCCTGCCTTGAAAGCAACAATGCCCCCGAATGGGAAAAGCTGTTCGTACAGGGCGTTGCCAATCACCTGCAGGGCTTCTCTGCCTACACCCCGCTGACCCGTGAGCGCGCAACCCAACTCGAAAGCTTCATGCGCAGCAGTTCGCCGAGCATCGGGCGCTTCTTCAAACGCATGGGCGATCTGGACCTGAGCGCGGGATTTGCGGAGATTTTCCGCCCTGCCGAAGCCGCGCGTGATCTCGATTCCGAAGCCGAGGAAGCCGAGGCGATTAGCTTGCCTGAAAAAGGCTGGCTGGATCATGAAATAGCAAAGCGCGCCGGTGTCGACCGCTATGAGCAGGCCCTGCTGGACTTCGTTGCCAGCTAAAGCCCGCCGACCAGCGCCAGAACGACGCCAGCGCCGACAAGCAACAGACCCAGCGCCTCCCCGGGCTTGCGCGCCTCGCGCAAGTAGAAGCGGCTAAAACCAAGCGTCAGGATCACTTCGACCTGCCCTACCGCGCGCACCAGTGCGACCGGTGCCGTCGCAAAGCCGGTGAACCAACAGGCCGAGCCGAGCGCCGCCAATACCCCCACCTGCCCCGATGTGCGCCAGGTCGCAAAAACGCGCGGCAATTGCTCACGCTCGCGCCAGACGACATAGCCACCCTGCATCAACGTCTGCCACGCCTGCACCACCACCAGCGCCACCAGCGCGGCAAGCAGCTTGTCCGCAGTCGCCAGTTCAAGCGACGCCGACTTGACGAAAATCGAGGTCATGGTGAAACCCAGCCCCGCGCCGAGCCCGCACAGCGCGGCCGGCTGGACAATATCGGGCACGCGCAATCTTTGCCCGCCCGCCGCAACGATCATCACGCCCGCGACACCCACCGCAATCCCGCCGATAGTCAGCCAGCTCAACGTCTCCCCCAGCAGCAGGAATGCGAGCAACGCGCCCTGCATCGCCTCGGTCTTGGCAAAAGCCGTGCCCGCGACATAGTTGCGATAGCCGAAAGCCATCAGCAACAGGTTGGTACCGATGATCTGCGCAAATCCGGCTGCGGCGCAATAAGCGACGAAGGGCGTATGGAGGGCAGGAAACTCGCTACCCTTCCACCCGAGATACAGCGTCAGCAACACTATTCCCACCGGCAAGCCATAGAGATAGCGCACCAGACCCGCCGCATTCACCGAAAGCTCCGCCCGCACCCGCTGCTGCACCGCGGTGCGCCACGCCTGGAACAGGGCAGCAAGGAGGGTCGCAGGGAGCCAGATCATAGGGTGGCGAAAAAAAAGATCGTCGCCACCGCCATAACGGCGGTAGGAAACCCGCCCGGAATCGTC
>NZ_DAOLHN010000051.1:0-17355 GCF_035329025.1 Sphingorhabdus sp.
CCTATTTCCGCATCAACGCGGAAAATACCGGACAGTTCGAACGCACGCTGATCGTCGCGGACAAGGGCAGCTACGTCTCCTATTTGGAGGGCTGCACCGCGCCGATGCGCGACGAAAACCAATTGCACGCTGCCGTGGTCGAACTGGTTGCGCTCGATGATGCAGAGATCAAATATTCGACCGTGCAGAACTGGTATCCCGGCGATGCCGAGGGCAAGGGCGGCATCTATAACTTCGTCACCAAACGCGCTTTGTGCCAGGGGCGCAATAGCAAGGTCAGCTGGACCCAGGTCGAAACCGGCAGCGCTGTGACCTGGAAATATCCCAGCTGCGTCTTGAACGGTGAAAACAGCGTCGGCGAATTTTATTCGGTCGCGGTGACCAACAATTACCAGCAGGCCGATACCGGCACCAAGATGATCCACAATGGCAAGGGCAGCCGCTCGACGATCATCTCCAAAGGCATCAGCGCGGGGAAGAGTAACAATACCTATCGCGGGCTGGTCCGCGTTGCCCCCAATGCGGAAGGAGTGCGCAACTTCACCCAGTGCGACAGTCTGCTCTTAGGCAGCGACTGCGGCGCCCACACCGTGCCCTATATCGAAGTCCGCAACCCTTCGGCCCAGATCGAGCATGAGGCGACGACCAGCAAGATCAGCGACGACCAGCTTTTCTACGCGATGCAACGCGGGCTGGGGCAGGAGGAAGCGGTAGCCCTCATTGTCAACGGCTTTGCCAAGGAAGTGTTGCAGCAACTGCCGATGGAATTTGCGGTTGAGGCGCAGAAGTTGTTGGGGATCAGTTTGGAAGGGAGTGTGGGATGATTGGTTTGGTAATAGCATTAGCAGCAAGTGCGTCAGGAGCGCCAAGCCAACCCGCCGTTGCTCCGTCGGCTCGTTGGGAGTTCCGGGTCTGCACTTTTCGAGCTTTGGACGTGCGGTTGCGCAAAATCTACATTTCACCCACGCATGATGGTTTGATCGAAGAGGTTTTCCAGGATTGCGCCACTGAGTTGGCTGAATTGCGGCGGGTCCAACCTGCTTCGGATGTCGAAGAGTTACTAGTGCAGCAGTCCAAACGTCTCCGCGAATATGAACAAACGTTTTATTGGGACAACATGACGGGCCGAGTTTGATGCTCCAAATAACCAACCTCCACGCCACGGTCGCGGACAAGCCGATCCTCAAGGGCCTTACCCTCTCGCTCAATGCGGGTGAAATCCACGCGATCATGGGGCCCAATGGCGCCGGCAAATCGACGCTGGGCTATGTGCTTTCGGGCCGCCCCGACTATGAAGTGACCGAGGGTTCGGTGATCTTCAACGGCGAAGACCTGCTCGCCATGGACCCGCATGAGCGCGCAGCAGCTGGCCTGTTTCTTGGCTTCCAATATCCGGTCGAAATACCCGGCGTATCCAACGTCCAGTTCCTGCGCGAGGCATTGAACGCCCAGCGCAAGCAGCGCGGCGAAGAGCCGCTGTCGGGCGGTGAATTCCTGAAGCTGGCGCGCGCACAGGCGGATGCGATGGGCATGGATATGGAGATGCTCAAGCGCCCGGTGAATGTCGGCTTTTCGGGTGGCGAGAAGAAGCGCAACGAGATGGTGCAGATGGGCATCATCGACCCCGCGCTTGCAATCTTAGACGAAACCGACAGCGGCCTTGATATCGATGCGCTGCGCGTGGTCGGCGAAGGCATCAACCGGATCATGCGCCGCCCCGACAAAGCGGTATTACTGATCACCCATTACCAGCGCCTGCTTGACTATGTGCAGCCCGATTTCGTCCACGTCCTCGCCGATGGCCGCATTACGCGCAGCGGCGGCCCGGAACTCGCGCTCGAGCTGGAGCGTGAAGGCTATAAGGAACTGGCCGCATGAGCGCCGCAGGCATTCCTTTGCTCTGCGGTCTCTGCGTGTCCTTTGCGTCTTTGCGCGAAACCTGCGACGTTTTTGTTTCGCGCAGAGACGCAGAGGAAGCAGAGACCGCGGAGGGGGTTTATGTGCAATGAGTGCGCTGCCAACACGCCGCGATGAGGAATGGCGCTATGCGCCTGCCGAGGTGCTGGCCGGGCTGAAGGCCTTGCCCGAGGCGGAGCATATCGCCGTTGCGGCAGGTACGAAGCATCCGATGTATAGATGCGTATCGACGGGAGCCGCGAGTAAGGTCGACATTCAACGTTACCAGATCGACATCGCCGAAGGCGCGCGGTGCGAGGCGTTTTTCCTGCTGACAGGTGGCGGTTACAAACGGCTCGATATCGACGTGACGCTGGCCGAAGGCGCGCATTTTGAATTGGGCGCGGTCGGCATTGGTCGCGGAGTGGAAATCACCGAAATCGTGACCCGCCTGCGCCATGTTGCGCCGGGGGCGACTTCGAACCAGGTGATGCGCGGGGTGGCGATGGATAAGGCGACGATCACGATGATCGGCCGGATCGACGTCGCCAAAGACGCACAGAAAACCGACGCTTCGCTGGGTGCGAAAGGGCTGTTGCTCGACCGCACCGCGACAATCAACGCCAAGCCCGAGCTCGAAATCTATGCCGACGATGTCAAATGCGCGCATGGCTGCGCCATCGGTCAGCTCGACGACATGGCGCTGTTCTATGCGCAGCAGCGCGGCCTGCCGATGGCAGAGGCACGCAATTTGTTGATGCAGGCTTTCGTCGCAGAAGCCTATGGCGAGATCGCCGACAGCAAATGGCGCGACCATATGATCGGCTATGCCGAGGCAGCGCTGCGGGGCACGTTCTGATGGCGATTGTCACCGAACGCGCATTGGGCCGCTGGGAAAATGAAGGCGGCGGTCTGGCGCGCGAATTGCGCGACCAATTCCCCGGTGTGCGCGACTGGCATTATCTCGATACCGCAGCGAGTGCACAAAAGCCGCAGGCTGTGCTCGATGCGATGATGCGCGCGGGTGGAGAGGATTATGCCACCGTCCACCGCGGCGTCTATGCGCGCTCGGCGAACATGACCCTGGCCTATGAGGCTGCAAGGCGGCGGGTGGCCGAATTTATCGGCGGACGAGAGGATGAAATTGTCTTCGTGCGCGGCGCAACCGAAGCGATCAATCTTGTCGCGCACAGCTTCCCCCAAAAGGGCCGCATCCTGCTCAGCCAGTTGGAGCATCACAGCAACATCGTGCCTTGGCAGCTTGCCGGATATGATATCGACGTCTGCCCGTTGACTGCGGATGGCAGGATCGACCTCGATGCGGCGGAGGCGATGCTGACCCAAGACCATGTGCTGGTTGCTTTCGCACATGTTTCCAATGTTCTGGGCTCGGTTCTCGATGCCAAGCGCGCTGACACCCTCGCGCATCAGGTTGGTGCGAAACTGTTGCTTGATGGTTGCCAGGCAGTGCCGCGTTTGCCGGTCAATGTCGCGGAACTCGGCTGCGATTTCTATGTGTTCAGCGGGCACAAGCTTTACGGCCCGACCGGGATCGGTGCGCTATGGGGGCGCAAGGAATTACTCGATGCCATGCCTCCTTATCAGGGCGGCGGTTCGATGATCGACCGGGTGACCTTCGCCAAAACCACCTACGCCCCCGCACCGACGCGGTTTGAGGCGGGCACGCCTGCGATCGTAGAGGTGATGGGCCTGCGCGCGGCGATCGATTATGTCGACGCCATCGGGCTTGATGCTATCCACGCACATGAGGCAGAATTGGTACGGCAGACGCGCGAAGCGCTGCGTTCAATCAACTCGATCACGCTGTACGGGCCGGAAGATGCGGCCGGGATTGTCTCCTTCAGCATGGAAGGGGTGCATCCGCACGACATCGGCACCATCTTGGACGAGGAAGGCGTGGCAATTCGCGCCGGCCACCATTGCGCACAGCCGCTGATGGAGCATTTGGGGCTACCCGCTACGGCGCGCGCGAGCTTCGGGATTTACAATGATGAAAGCGATGTCGCGGCCCTGGTCCGCGGTCTTGAACGGGTGAAAAGGATCTTCGGATGAGCGAAGAGCAGAAAATCTTGGTCGAAGAAGTCGACAGCGTTTCGCCGCCGCCCAAGGCGCGCGTCGAGGATACCGAAAGTCCAGTCGAAAAGCTGGAGCGCAAGAAGGATTATCTCGAAGGTTTCCTCGCGCAAAAGCCCGAGCCTGTGGCTGAGGGTGACGAGGCGCTGCAGGATGCGGTAATCGAGGCGCTCAAGGAGATTTACGATCCCGAAATCCCGGTCAACATCTACGATCTTGGCCTCATTTATGGCGTGGAGATCAATGGCGGCCATGCGTTAGTAACGATGACGCTGACAACGCCGCATTGCCCCGTTGCCGAAAGCATGCCCGGCGAAGTCGAACTGCGCGTCGGTGCTGTGCCCGGAATCGGCGATGCCGAGGTCAATTTAGTCTGGGATCCGCCATGGGGACCGGACAAGATGACCGATGAGGCGCGTCTCGAACTGGGGATGCTGTGATGAATACTGAAACCAAAACCCGTCGCCCGCTGCCCGCCGCCGTCACGCTGACGCCTGCAGCCGAGGAACGCGTTGCCGAGCTGATGCGCAATGCGCCCGAAGGGACCATCGGTGTCAAGCTGTCGACCCCTCGCCGCGGCTGTTCGGGGTTGGCCTATTCGGTCGACTATGTCAGCGAAGCGGTGCCTTTTGACGAACGCATTGAAACCCCCGGCGGCACCTTTTTCATCGATGGCGGCTCGGTACTGTACCTCGTCGGTTCGACAATGGACTGGCAGGAGGATGAATTCACCGCCGGTTTCGTGTTCAACAACCCCAATGCCACCGGCAGTTGCGGTTGCGGCGAAAGCTTTACCGTGTGATCAGAATTTGCGGTTGAAACGAAGCGCCAGCCCGAGGTCGTCGGGCGCGTTCTCGATATGCCCCGGTTCGGTCCGCCAGAATGCATTGGCCGACAGATAGCCACCTGCGAATGATGTCGCATAGGCCGCTTCGATATCGCGTTCGCGTCCTGTCGGCGCCAGCGAGACAAACTGCCGCCCGAAGCTCGCCTGCAGCGTTGAATAATCATAGCCCACCGGCAGTGTCAGGTTCAGGCCGCCACCGCGCACGCGAAGCGGCTGGGCGAAGCGCAGCGAGAGGCTGTCGCGCAACGAAAACAGGCCAAATCGGGAGAGGTCGGCGGACCAGGCATCGCTTTCGAGCCAATCCGCGGAATCGCGCAATCCAGAGGCCGCGATCCGCGTCCAGCCACGGCGGTAATTCGCGTCAACGCGCCACGCGAAACCCAGCGCCAATGACGAACCGGCATCGGCAAACCAGCTGCGCGCGCCGGTTTCACCGGTCCACATATTGGTGCCACCACCCAATATGGTCTCGCGTTCATCGAGCATTGTGCCTGACAGCTTTAAGCGCAAAGCACCCACTTCGCGATCAAGCCCGACATAAGCGAGCCGATAACCATAGCCGCGATAGCGGCTGCGCAGCGGATCGCCTGCATATTCCTTCCACAGGCGGACATCGCCGCCTTCACCCGCGACGGTCATTCCAAAGCTGGCGACTTGCTGGCGATAGGCAAAGGCTGAGGAGGGCTGACTGAAAAAGCCAAACGATTCCTGTGCTGCATCGGCGGCAACGAAGCTGGCCGCGCGGTCGACGGCCATCTGGTCGATCAAGGCACCGCTGCTTCTGGCAATGCCAAGCGCGACATGCCGGTCGCTGCCCAGCTTGGCGATCACCGAACCGGCAATCGCGCGCGCCTGCGATCGTTCACGCGGGGACAGGTCTAACCGGTCGGGCCCCACCCCGTCGCGGCGATTAGCCACTGAAAGTATAACTGCCAGATTCTCATTGGCAGCTATGCGTGTATCGGTTCCCATGTTGAGTGCGGGTGCGAGCTTGGGCGCTGATTTGGCGGCGAGCAGTGTGCCACTGAAATCGGCGCGGAACGCGCGTCCATAGCTGTCGAGGATGACGGATTGCGGGCCTTGGCCGTCGCCGGCATCACCCATCGGTCCACCCAGTGTAGCCGTTGCAGCGGTTGGCACGGGTATTGGGGTCCCGGCGATTGACTGTTGGCCCTGTGGCTGAAAGGCGCGCGCAAGATTCAATTCACCCCGGCCATAAATGGCATCTGTTCCGGCTGCGCCTAAATCGGTTGTCGTAGAAAGCAACAGGTCGACGATCTGTCGGCCGGTCAGATTGGGGAAGGCTTGTGCGAGCAGAGCCACCGCCCCTGAAACAATTGGAGCGGAAAAACTGGTGCCGCTCCACAGGAACTGTGCCCCTGTCTCGTCTGGCGCGCGCACACGAACGCCCAGCGCGGTAATATAATAATTTTGGCCAGTGCCCGCACGATTGGAGAATGTCGAGATTTGCTGGTTCGGGTCCGTGGCCCCTGCGATGAGGATTTGGCCCCGCGCTATCGGATCAAGAGCGGTCAGCGCCATAGGGTCAGGATTGACTGCGTTTGCCGGGTCAGTGTCATATTCGTTGCCGGCCGAAATTACGATGACTATGCCAGCGGCCGTGGCGCGATCGACGGCTGCGCGCAGGTTCGAATTCATCGGCGAACCGCCGAGTGACATATTGATCACCCGAGCGCCGACGGACACGGCACGGTCCACAGCCCGTGCCATATCATTGTCGTTATGCGTGCATCCCTCATCGGGATTGGCGTTGGCGCATGTTCCTGGGGTGTCAGTGCGAAGCACAAGTAAGGTTGCACCAAAGGCAACGCCATGGGCATTGAGGTCGTTCTTTGCGCCGAGCAGGATTGAAGATACTGCTGAACCGTGTCCACCTTCATCCTGAAGGCCTCGTGTTCCCGCAAAATCTCCTGATTGCGGATGAATCTTGCCGGAAAATTCAGGACTGTCGATATCGATACCACTGTCGACCACACCGGCGATGACGCCTGCCCCGGTGGCCCCGGCATTATAGGCCGCAATGGCCTGTGCCTGCACCGCACCATTTGATCGTTGGTACTCAGCTGTGTCGAAATTCGATGTCGGTGGCGGCGGTGGTGGCGGGGGTGGAGGTGTTATTACAGGCGGGGGGGGCGGTGTCGAACTAATGCCACCGCCGCTTCCACCTCCACTTCCGCAAGCAGAAACCGAGAGTGCAAAAATAATAGATGAGCCAACCGCGATGTTGCGACCTTTGCCTGTGTTGGCCATTTCATTCCCCAAACTATAACCTACGATATTACTTCGGACTCGCTTGCGCCAGCCTTACCACAGATGAACCTTGCGAGATTTGATACCTGTAGTTAACGGGGCGGCGATGTCTCCCGCGACCCATCCCGACTTCGGCCATGTCGATACCTGGATATTCGATCTGGATCTGACGCTTTACGCGCCGGAGCATAATATCATGGAGCAGGTGCGCAATCGGATTGCGGCTTATGTCGAAGATTATTTCAAGGTCGACGGTGAACGCGCGCACAAGATCCGGTACGATTATTGGCGCAAATATGGAACGACGCTGGGCGGGCTGATGGCCGAACATGGCGTCGATCCGCACGGCTATCTGGATTTCGTCCATGATGTCGATATGTCGCTGCTGCAGCCCTGCGAACGGTTGCGGGCGGGGATAGAGACATTGCCGGGCCGAAAGCTGATCTTCACCAATGCGGATGCGCCTTATGCGCAACGCGTGCTCGTGGCGCGCGGCCTGGACGGGGTTTTTGAAGATATTTTCGACATTCACCGGATGGAGCACAAGCCGAAACCGGCGACGGATAGTTATGATGCGCTTTGCACGCAGTTGGGTATCGAGCCGACGTCAGCATTGTTTGTCGAAGACTCGGCGCATAATCTGGAACCAGCCAAATCGCTGGGCATGACGACTATTTGGGTTAATCATAACGGCGACGCCGAATCCGCCGATGCGCGCCCGCACTATGTCGACCATGAAATAGCAGATGTGGCCAGCTGGCTGGCTGGAGAAAAGGAATTGAAATGACCGAAGCACTGCAAATGACAATCGAAAAGGCCTGGGAAGAGCGCGATGGCATCACCATCGGCACCGGTGGTGAAGTGCGTGCGGCAGTCGTTGAGGCACTCAATCTGCTCGATAGTGGGCAGCGTCGCGTGGCGGAAAAGGTCGATGGCAATTGGCAGGTCAACCAATGGCTGAAGAAAGCCGTCCTCCTGTCCTTTCGTCTCAACGATATGGAGACCATTCCGGGCGGCCCCGGCGGATCACACTGGTGGGACAAGGTGCCGTCCAAATTTGCGGGTTGGGGTGAAAACCGCTTTCGCGACGCCGGTTTCCGCGCCGTTCCGGGCAGCATCGTCCGTCACAGCGCGCATATCGGCAAGGGCGTGGTGCTGATGCCCAGCTTTGTGAATCTGGGTGCCTATGTCGATGAAAACAGCATGGTCGACACCTGGGCAACCGTGGGCAGCTGCGCGCAAATCGGCAAAAATGTGCACCTGTCGGGTGGCGTCGGCATAGGCGGCGTGTTGGAGCCGCTGCAGGCAGGCCCGGTGATTATCGAAGATGATTGCTTCATCGGGGCGCGTTCGGAAGTCGTCGAAGGCGTTATCGTCGAGCAAGGCGCAGTGCTGGCTATGGGTGTATTCCTGTCCTCGACCACCAAGATTATCGACCGCGCAACCGGCGAAGTCTTTGTTGGCCGTGTGCCGTCTTATTCGGTGGTGGTCCCTGGCGCGCTGCCCGGCAAGCCGCTTCCCGACGGCTCTCCTGGCCCAAGCCTTGCCTGCGCCGTGATCGTCAAACGGGTCGATGCCCAAACCCGTTCGAAAACAGCGATTAACGAGCTGCTGCGCGACTGACTGCGTTTATATTTCGACGAACTGCATCCGGTTTCGCTTGCAATAAAAGAGCGAATCGCTCTAATTTGCTCCTGCGGACCGGGCCCCTCTGGCGCTCGCTTCTTCGGAAGGAACGTGATGTCGGCCGCATCGGATCTCCGGTGCTTGGGTTTGCGGTCCCTGTTTCCCCCGAATGCCCCTTCCCGACGCCGGAGCTCCGATTGAACACCCATTGTTCAAGAGGAGAAAGACATGTCGGAACGTACATTCCGCCTGATGCAATATCACCAGAAGCTCGATGAAGAGCTGCGCGCGGAAATGCGCAGCAACTGGCCAAGTTTTACCCGAATCCAGCGGCTGAAGCGTATGAAGCTCGCCGTAAAGGATAAGTTGCAGACGCTGGTGGCCAAGGGTCGCAAGTCCCCCAAACCAGCCTGATCTCAGACTGGCTGCGCTCGTCGCCCTCTCCCAAATTTGGCCCAAAGCCGAACGACGAGCGCAGCCAGCAACAGCGCAGTGGCGAATGGGATAAGCCAACGCGCCGCCAAGGTCTAAGTTCAGTTCTGCCCGGGCTTCAGCAGATCAAGCACAGCGGCCGTCATCGCCTCGACGCCCAGACGCACCGACGGTTCGGGATCAATCTTGAACAGCGGCGAGTGATGTCCGGCAACTGGTGGGCCGCCATTTTTTGCAGCCTTGATCCATTCGGGATTGGTGCCACCAACGCCGAAATAATAGCCCGGAATGCCAAAGGAAGGATCGACAAAGAAGGCGAAGTCTTCGGCACCCATATTGGTCTGACGGAAGGGGACGACAACATCCTTGCCAAGCGCGTCACCAATCGCCGTATTCAGGCGGCGGGCGAGCGCGGCATCGTTCACAGTCACCGGCGTAGTCTCGGTAACCTTGACGATGGGCAGTTTATCTTCGGGCAGGCCATGGGCGCGGCCGATGCCGACAGCGACGCGCTCGATAGAAGCAATCAACTGGTCGCGTACTTCCTGGCTGTTGGCACGCACGGTGACCTGCAAGTCAGCATGTTCGGAAATGATGTTGTGCTTTTGCCCCGCATGGAAGGCACCGACCGTGATCACGCCGGGTTCCAGTGGGCCCTTTTCGCGGCTGATGATCGATTGCAGACCAACCACGATTTGTGATGCAATATAGACCGGATCGCGGCCGAGGTGCGGTGCCGCGCCGTGCGTTGCGATGCCGGGAACGCGAATGTCGACGCTGTCGGCAGACGAATATTGGATACCTTCCGATGCGGCTATCTTGCCTGTTTCCAGTTCGGCGGCCACGTGGAAAGCCAGCGCATAATTGGGCTTCGGGAAGCGGGTGTAGAGTCCGTCCTTGACCATGGCGTTTGCACCACCGACACGTTCTTCGGCCGGCTGCACGATGAACAGCACGGTGCCCTTCCAGCGATCTTTCATCCGCGCCAGTTGGCGAGCCGTGCCGACAAGCGAAGTGATGTGTACATCATGGCCGCAGGCGTGCATGACTGGCATTTCAAGCCCATCGACACCAACCTGACGCACGGTTGAGGCATTGGCATAGCCAGACCGTTCCTGCACCGGCAACCCGTCCATATCGGCGCGAACCAGAACGACAGGACCGTCGCCATTTTTGAGAACGCCGACCACACCGGTTTGCCCGACCTTTTCAGTTACCACCATGCCGGGGATCGCGCGCAACTCCTGCGCCATCCGCGCCGCAGTCTTGAACTCGCGGAAGGACAGTTCGGGGTTGCGATGGAAATGATCCCAAAGCGCGCCTAATGATTTGTCATAATCCGCTTTAACATCGCCCGCATAATCGGGCTTTGCCGCCGCCGGTGTCGCGATCACGGCTAGTGCCGCAGAAGCGGTGAGCAAGAATCGTCCGATGTTCATGATTTCCTCCCTGTTTCCGCGAAGACTATCACGGACAGGTTTCAAGGCAATGGCCGATAGGCGTTTCTGCGGGGACCATGGTTACATATTGGGCGAAGCCTTTCCGGGTTTCCGGATTGACCCACAGTCCAGCCCGCAAAGCATAAGCTTCGCCGACATGGCCGATCCAGGTTGATCCCCGGCCATCGGTGTGAATGTGCACGCCTAAGCCATAGGCCTGGAAATAGCCGCGGTCTGTATCGCCATTGATGCCATTATACCGCCACTGCATTTTGGTCATTTCGGCGAACGCTTTTTCAGACAGCAAGGGCCGTCCACCGTTTAGCAGCAATTGGCCGATTTTTGCGAGATCCTGCGCGGAGATCCGAAGCCCACCTTGCGGGCTGAAAGATGATCCGTTCCTGCCGATTTTATACCGCGCCAAATCACAATTGCCGCTGCTCGCCGGGAGCACAGGGCAGGGATCGGCACCGCTTATCGCTGCATCGCGAGCGAGATCGCCGTTGCTGCGCAACAAAGTCACGGCTTCCGCGCGCCGACCTGGGCTGCATCCTGCACCCCAGTTGAAACAGCCGTCGATCCGCAACGGCTGCAGCACTTTTTTCGC
The DNA here is from genome assembly GCF_035329025.1 of Sphingorhabdus sp. Lineage (GTDB taxonomy): Bacteria > Pseudomonadota > Alphaproteobacteria > Sphingomonadales > Sphingomonadaceae > Sphingorhabdus_B. Next base: position 11,213 of record NZ_DAOLHN010000051.1, read on the forward strand.
TACGATCCGGTCGAAACGCTCTCGAGTCACCGCCTCAATCGTCGCTGCGATGACCGGCGAGTTGAGGTTTGCATAGCTGAAATAGTCGCCAGGCTTGTAACCAGAATGCCAAATGTCCGGATTGGAAAGTATAGCTTGCAGGCTCCCGTCCAGTGGCAGCAGATAATCGATGCTATCCCTGATGCCCGACGTGTGACTCAGCAGGTGACGCAATGTCACCGGTCGGTCAGGAAATGCCGGATTGCGCACCGCGAATCCCAAATAAGCGCTTATGTCGCGGTCGAGATTGATACGCCCTTCGTCAACGAGGCGCATGACGGCGATTGCGGTTACCAGTTTTGAAATCGACGCGACCCTCACAGGGTCGTCAGCGCCGACCTTGCGACCTATTACTCCGGCCTCGCCTTCCATCTTGCGAACAGTGACAGCCTTAGTCGAAAAATCGACGCGTACCTTTGCCGGTTCGGGCAGTTTGGTTTGGGCAAAGGCAACAGATTGCCCGACTGTCAAAGCAGCGAGACCGGCAAAGAACGCCGTCGATGCTATTCGTCGCCGCGGCATTCGCCCTCATATTTGCCAGTCATCGCACCTTTAAGCTTAATTTTGCCAGCCATCGGCACTTGCACCGCGAGATCGGTGTCGAACTGGAATTCGCTGTCGCCAATTGTCCCATCAAGCTTCATCTCGGCTTTGCCCAGATCGCCCATGCCGCAAACCAGCGCCATATTGACCCGGTTTCCGGCAATATCGAATGTGTTGTAACTGCAGTCCTCGGCCCCTTCGCCTCCAAAAAAGTCCGGTCCCGGTTTGGCCGCATCCTGTTCGCTGAGGCAGGAAAGGCCCGATGCACCCTTGGCCAGCTCTGCCTTGATATTGGCTTTTTCGCCCTCGCCAAGGCGCGGCACCTCGATATCGGTGAAAGTGAAGTTCATGCGCCAACGGCCCGGCTGCATAGCGAGATAGCCGTCCCGCCGCATTTCGGCCGCGCGCTCGGTCCGCGACACCGTGCCGTCGCCGTTCACATCGGAATTATCGCTGCAACCGGCCACAAGGGCCAGCAACCCGATTACAGAAAGTCGCTTGGCTTTCTTTGTCATGGTCAGGCCGGGCAATCGCCAATCCGTTTGCCTTCGATCTTGCCCTTCATAGTGACAGCACCCATCGGTGTTCCGGAAGTCTTCTGTTCCATCGTCATTGAATAGGTTTCTGCTTCGAAGCTGCCGTCCATCTTGCTGGAGATCACCATGTCGCCTTGCGGCTTGCAGGTCATTTGAACGCTCATCTTATTGCCTGACCGGTTGAGTTGTTCAAAGCTGCAATTGGCGCTGGCATCGCCACCGAAGAAATCTGCGCCCGGATTTTCAGCCTGCTCTTTGGTCAGGCAGGATTTCACGCTCATACCGCTGCCCATGGCCTTGGTCATCTGGGCTTTTGCGGCTTCGGGCATGCCTGGCGCATCGATGCTGTCGAAGGTCATTTTGACTTCCCACATCCCCGGCTTCATTGCCATCGCGCCTCCGCTAGAAAGCTCTTTCTGCGCTTCCGCAGCGGTAACCTTGCCATCGCCATCTGTGTCGGCGCCCTTGTCCGAACAGGCCGTAATCGCAAGAACAGCGCTCGTCGCGCCCAGTACCAGGAATTTCCGCATCTGCATCCCTCCAAATAATTAGCCACCCGCAATCTGTTTGTCGCGAAACCACTGAGAAGGCAACCGTTTTGCGTTCGCTACGCTTCGTTCATGACAAGGACAGATGATAAGGCTAAGGAAGCGCGAACCATAGTCAGGGAGTTATCTCCAATATGTTGCGTAATTTCGTCTTTTTCATGATAGCTCTTTTTGCAACGGCATGGGCGAACGCCCAGGAACCGGCAGCGCCAACGCCCGCACCGGCGGCAAACGAAGCCGAAAATATCCTGCATCTCGACCTGTCGACCGGAGGTCGTGTTTCAATAAAGCTCTTCGCAGATGTTGCCCCAGCGCATGTCGATCGTATCAAAACTTTGACCCGGCAGGGTTTCTATAATGGCGTGGTTTTCCACCGCGTTATTGATGGATTCATGGCGCAGACCGGTGACCCGACTGGCACAGGAACCGGTGGCTCGCCACTGCCTGATCTAAAGGCTGAATTCAACGCCTTGCCCCATCTGCGTGGAACGGTGTCGATGGCGCGCGCCCAGAGCGAAGATAGCGCGAACAGCCAGTTCTTTATCTGTTTTCTGCCGCGCTTTGCACTTGACGGCAAATATACCGCTTTCGGGCGCGTGATTGCGGGCATGCAATATGTCGACGCGATCCAGCGTGGCGAACCGCCTGCAACGCCCGACAAGATTGTGCAGGCTTCGATCGCTGCGGACAATATCCCGCCACCTGATTTTGCAGCGCTGGCGAAGCCGACAGCGGCAGCAGAGCCGCAGATCACGCTCGACGATCTCAGCAAACCGCTGAACTGATAACCAGCGAAAGGATAGACGCGAGATGCGCGTCGACCTGTTCGATTTCGAACTTCCATCGGAGCGGATAGCGCTGCGCCCGGTATCGCCGCGCGATGCCGCGCGGATGTTATGTGTTTCGGGCGATGGAAGGCTGGAGGATGCCCATGTCCTCGACCTGTCAAAGCGCCTGCGCGCGGGCGATTGCCTCGTATTCAACGACACGAAGGTGATCCCGGCCCAGTTGGAAGGCGTACGTCGCACCTTTAAGGGCGAAGAGGCACGGATCGGCGCGACCTTGCACAAGCGTATCGATTTGCGCCGTTGGCAGGCGTTTATCCGCAACGCCAAAAGGTTGCGTGCAGGCGACCGCATCGAATTCGGTGCGGAAGTGACCGCTATCGCGCAGGAGCGGTTGGAGGATGGCAGTTTCATCCTGAACTTTGAAGGCGATGAGCCGGTCGAACTGCTGCTCGAACGCGCCGGCCAAATGCCGTTGCCGCCCTATATAGCGGGGAAGCGCCCGACCGACGCGCAGGACCGTAGCGACTATCAAACAATGTTTGCGGAAAAAGAGGGCGCCGTGGCGGCGCCAACAGCTTCGCTGCATTTCACGCCGCGGCTGATGGCAGCACTGGCGGAAGCCGGTATTGGCCATGAAACGCTGACGCTGCATGTGGGTGCGGGTACATTCCTGCCGGTGAAAGCCGAGGATACCGAAGCGCACAAGATGCACAGCGAATGGGGGCATATCGACGTTGCGACTGCGGATCGTCTGAACGCGGTACGCGCAAAAGGCGGGCGCATCATCGCTGTTGGCACCACCTCACTCCGCCTGCTCGAAAGTGCCGCTAGCGCGGACGGGTTGGTGCAGTCTTTTGAGGGCGATACGGCGATTTTCATCACCCCCGGCTATCGTTTCAAGGCAATTGACGGGCTGATGACAAACTTCCATTTGCCCAAATCGACCCTGTTCATGCTCGTCAGCGCGCTGATGGGGCTGGAGACGATGCAGGCAGCTTATGCCCATGCCATCGAAAAGGGCTATCGGTTCTACAGCTATGGGGACAGCAGCCTGTTGATCCCCTGATAGGTTAATGGCCTTTCAGCTCGTCCCCCGTCAGCCGGACGACGTGCAGCACGTTGGTTGAACCCGGTGTCCCGAAGGGCACGCCCGCCATCATGATCAGCCGCGCTCCAGCGCTACCGAGGTGATAGCGCAGCGCCATGCGTTTCCCTTTGGCGACCATTTCCTCGAAACTGCCGATATCCTTGGTGGTGACGGCAAAGGCACCCCATAACAGGCCCAGCCGGCGTGCGGTCGCTTTAGACGCAGTCAGCACCAGAACCGGCACAGCGGGCCGCTCGCGCGAGATGCGACGTGCGGTGGATCCGGACGATGTGAAGCAGACAATCGCACTGGTTTCGACTGTATCGGCGATCCGCCCGCTCGCCTCGGCCAGCGCGTCGGCGGTGGTGGCATCGGCGGGGGTTTCGGTAAAGTGGATTCGCTTGAAGAAGTCGGGGTCGCTTTCAACCTGCTGGGCAATCCGGTCCATGATCGACACGGCCTCAATCGGCCATGCGCCCGCTGCTGTTTCGGCCGAGAGCATTACGGCGTCAGCACCGTCGTAAATCGCGGTCGCGACGTCCGAAACTTCGGCGCGAGTTGGCGTCGGGGCGACGATCATCGATTCGAGCATCTGCGTTGCCACCACCACAGGCTTGCCCATCTGGCGCGCGGTCGAAACGATTTTCTTTTGCAGCGGTGGAACCTGTTCGGGCGGCAGTTCAACGCCCAAATCGCCACGTGCCACCATGACGCCGTCGGCCAGTTCAAGGATTTCCTCGAGCCGGTGGATGGCCGCGGGCTTTTCGATCTTGGCGAGCAAGGCCGCTTTGCCTCCGATCAGCTTTTTGCCCTCGGCCACGTCTTCTGGTCGCTGGACGAACGACATCGCGACCCAATCGACGCCCTGCTCCAATGCAAAGGCCAGATCCGAACGGTCCTTGTCAGTCAGTGCGGCAATGGGGACGACAACATCGGGTACGTTAAGCCCTTTGCGGTCGGAGAGCATTCCGCCAACCTCGACACTGGTATCGATATGGTCGGGGCTGATGTCGGTAACCCGCAACACCACTTTGCCGTCGTCGAGCAACAGACGGGTATCGATTTCGAGCGCGGCGAAGATTTCCGGATGCGGCAAATGGACGCGCGTCGCGTCTCCCACTTTTTTGTTGGTGTCGAGCCGGAAGGGTTCGCCAGTCTTGAGCTCTACCTTGCCACCTGCAAATGTGCCGACGCGCAGCTTTGGCCCCTGAAGGTCAACGAGGATCGTCGTCGGACGGTTGTAGGCTTTTTCCAGCGCGCGGATATTGGCGATCAGCTGGGTTTTATCGGCCTGTTCGCCATGGCTCATATTGACGCGGAAGGCATCGGCGCCTGCGCGGAACAGTTTCTCAATCATTTCCGGCGTGTCGCTCGCCGGGCCCAGCGTGGCGAGAATGCGGACCTTGCGCATGCGCGGCTTGTGATATTGCATCTGGGAAGGCTCTTTCGCGCTCTGGATTTTGTCTCTCTTGCCTCCCATAACGGGGAGGAACGGGAACGGGAAGGGAGCATAGCTATGCAAATCAGTGATCAGGCGGCAGCAACGGCGTTTCGGCGGCTGGTGGCACATCTCCAGCACCGCCACGATGCGGAGAATATCGAGCTGATGGGTCTCGCCGGATTCTGCCGCAATTGCCTCGCCGACTGGGTGATGGAAGCGCAGCCAGAGCTTTCGAAGGAGGAAGCACGCTCCCTGATTCATGGCATGCCACCTGCTGAATGGAAGGCGAAATATCAGACGGAGGCCACACCCGAACAGTTGCAGCGGATGCAGGAAAGCATGGCCAAGAATGCACCAAGCCATTAAGCGAGGCGCTTTCTGATTCGGGCCATGTCTGGCCCACAACCAACCGGAGAATATCATGTCTGAAGGCAATATCGCCGCCGACCAGTTGCGCCTTTTTATCGAACGCATCGAGCGTCTGGAAGAAGAGAAAAAGGGCATCGCCGACGATATCCGTGACGTTTACAGCGAAGCGAAGAGCCAGGGCTATGATACCAAGATCATGCGCCAGATCGTCCGCCTTCGCAAAATGGAAACCCATGATCGTCAGGAAATGGAGGCCATTTTGGAGACTTACAAATCGGCGCTTGGATTGGCATAAAGGCGCATTCCATAGGAGGAGTCTCCCCATGCTAATGACCACAACAGCCACCGTCGAAGGCCGCCCGGTCGCCCAATATCTGGGTGTCGTTACCGGCGAAGTCATTGTCGGCGCCAATATCTTCAAGGACCTGTTTGCCAGCGTACGCGATATTGTTGGCGGCCGTTCCGGGGCTTACGAAAACTCCCTCCGCGAAGCCCGCGAAACCGCGCTCAAAGAGCTGGCCGACGAAGCCCGCACCTTGGGTGCCGACGGTGTGATCGGTATCGACCTCGATTATGAGGTGCTCGGCCAGCAGGGCTCGATGCTGATGGTCAGCGCTTCGGGCACAGCGGTAAAGCTGGGATAAGCTTCGCGGCTTGCCGAAGGCGCGTTTCCTGATGTAAGGGCGCGCCTTCAAATCACCTTCAGCCGAAAAGAAGAGAGCCATGGCAGGCCATAGCAAATTCAAGAACATCATGCACCGCAAGGGCGCGCAGGATAAGAAGCGCTCGGCG
>NZ_DAOLHN010000052.1:0-14684 GCF_035329025.1 Sphingorhabdus sp.
TCTCGGCCAGGGTCTCGCGGTCGTCGGTCGGCATGCCGCGGCCATAGGCCGCCTGCACGGTCAGGATCTTGTAAAGCGGAACCGAGGCCACCTGCAGCAGCTCCTTTTGCGCTTCGGTGATGGGTGTATCGTCGCGGATCGCCTGCACCATGCCTTCGATGAGTGCTGCCACGCGCGGGCGCAGTGCTTTTGATGTCTGCAGGCTCAGCGTCTTGAAGGTCGGGTTGAGGCATTTGTCGGGCTCGTCGCAGTCGAAGATTTTGACCGGGTTGCCCTGCGTGCCGTCGAGCAAGGCGGTTACGAGCGTCGAAGACGCGTCGCCCGCAAAGGGAACGAACTTGCCTTCTTCCTCATCCTTGGGTGGCACATAGATGATCGTGCCGATAAGCGTCATCGCATATTCGGCAAGCTCCCGATCGAATGTCCCTCCGGGCGAAAAGAAGGCCGATTTTTTGAGGATGGTCCAAGTGTAATTGCGCGGAACCCCTGTGTTCACATCATCATATTTGCCTGCCCCTTGCGCCGTCGTGCTCGCGCGCTGCCCGCGGGTGCCGCAGCCATGTTTGGCGGCGGCATAGTCGGTGAAAATGCCTTCGCTATTGCCGATCGCCTCGCAAATCGCCTTGTCGGCAAGGTCGCCCTTGGGCCAGATGCCGCCGACCAGACCTTGCGCCATTTCGCAGCTGTTGATGTTGAGATTGTTCATCAGCTGCGCTTTTTGCGAAAACTCCTGCATGATCTTCGAGCATTCAGGGCATACCGTGTCGATCGCGAGGCTGAAGGCAAAACCAACCGCATTGTTGGCGACGGCCTTGAGCATCGCCACAATCTCGCTTGCATTGATGAAGCTGAAACTGCCAGCAAAAATATCGATGCCGCCGCAGCCCGCGCGGGCGCGGGGAAGTTGAAGATTGGCGATGTTGGTCGTCTTCTGGGGGAAGCGCGTCCAGACATTGCCGAGGCTGTAATAGCCTGCGGACTGGCCTTCATACGCGGTTGGTCCCGACACATTGGCGGCACCGCCGACATCAGTCAAAAAGGAATCCATCGAACTGCCAACATCGGCTTGCGCCGCAGTTAGCGGCAGCGAGCAGGCGAGGAGGGCGGCAATTGCTGTTTTCGGTCTAATAGTCATGGCCGGCTTCCTTTTGTGTGAGAAGATAGATGCGGTCCTGCAGTTCATCGGCGGACATCACGCCGTATCCGATGGGAATGGGGCGGCCTTTCAAGGCATCCCAAAGCACCACTGCGGGCGTGACCTTGGGCTCGAGCCCCATTTTGCTGCGCTGGTTGGTCTCGACGATGTAATTGGGGAAATGGCGCGAGGGGCCGCCATCGGTCGAGATCGCGCGCACAGTAATGCCCCAGTTCGATGTAACCGAACGGACAATTGGCGACATGACCTCGCAGGCACCGCAGCTTTGGGCGAAGAAATAGAAGAGCCCGTAGCGCGCCGACAATCCGGCCATCACCCCATTGCGTTCGCTGGCGCGGCTGCCCTGCCATTGCCGTTTGGCGAGCGTCGAGACCGGGCGCTGCAGTGTATAATCGAGATCAGGATCCTGCCAGATCGCGCGTTGCCAGACGTCGGCGAACAAGGAGGCGCGATCGAGTTGCTCGCGCTGGAAACGAATATAGGCGGTAACATTGGCGGGCGTCGGCTCGAGAATTGCACGTGCTTTCAGCTCGCGCAGTTCTGCCGTGATCGCATCCATGCGTGTCACGGCATCGGGGACTGGTGCGGGTGCTGCTGCTTCTGTCTTGGGTGCAGGCTTGGGCTTCGTGCAGTAGAACCAGTAGCCGAGCTTCCTCTCCTCGCAGTAAAAGGCGTCATTTTCTGCAGGTGCGTTGGTGGCGCCGGTCTGAGCAATTGCTGCTTGAGTGCTGTCGACTGTGAGTGCGAGCACGATCATCGCCGCGAGCGCACGGCGTTCAAATCTGGGCATTGGCATAATAATCCTCGATTTTCTGCTGGATCTGGGTGGCAGCCTCGAGCTCGTCGGGAAGTCGTGCGGCTTGGGTGAACTCGGCATAGACTTCGGAGAAATCCATGCGGGAAAGATCAAGCCGGGCAAATTCGTCGATAGTGAAACCTGCGCAAGCCTCGGTCTTGGGCTTATCCCAGGGCTTTGGCAGTTGCTGGCGCCCTTGTTCCTGGAGGATACGCGACAGCTTCGATTCAAAGCAGCAATAGACCTTCTTCTTGGTGAGGCAGACACCGAGGAAGCTGTCCGAACAATAGGTTCCGACATAGGCGCACAGCCCTTGGGCATCGCGTTCGTGCAAAAGCAGCTCTTGCGTGTTGCAGCCCAGTGCGACGAGCAGGCTGATGCCGGGGATGAGCGGAAAGCCCTTGCCTTTGCAGCAATTGAGGACACCGAACACCTTCGATGAACAAGTGTTGCGCGTGCCCCGGAACAAGGTGAGCGAATTGGGATCAAATTCGCGGCGGGCCTGATCAAGCGCATTCAGTGCAACGACGGCATCCTTGAACTCGTCATTGGCTTCGCGCTCGATGGTCTCGCACGCCCCGTCGATGCAATAGACATCCCCATCGCAGATAAACTGGTTCGCCGAGGCTGGCTGGTCGGGGACCGGGCAATCATAGACCCGCTCCCATGTCCGGCATGGCTCGTCGGTCAGACAATCCTCGCGCACCAGATTGCAGCCGGGGGTTTGTGTTAGCGCCTGGCAATCCTCGGCCGCAGTAAAGGTCCGGCAGGTATAGCTCTTCGCCCATGCCCAGCAGGGCTGGGTAACCGCTATGCCGTTGACAATGCGGGTGACCGGATCGCTGTCGGTACAAGTTTCGCGATCTTCAGCGCAATCGGTGTTGCTTGCAAAGGGCGCGCATTGGCTTTCACCGCGCGTGACGACAATGCTGTTCTGGGTGGTGGTACCACGGACCGTGCCGCCTGCGACCTGCGACGGACAGCTTAATATGGTAATGGGTTCGCCGGGCTCAATGCAGTAGCGCTGGTTGTTGGGACGCGTCTCCCATTCGAGGCAGATACCCGGCATTTCGCCCGCATAGGTGCATTGGGCATTGTCAAAGAGTGCGCAATCATCGACCCGGTTTAATCTGTTGGTGCCTAAGGCGCTGCACCAATAGGTATAGCGCGTAGCGGGTGCGGCGGTAACGACAATCGGGATATTGCAGCTCTTCTGCTCTTCGCTCGCTGAGAAACCCGAATTGCAGGTAGCAAAATAGCGGGTTGAACTTGCCGTAGCCGAAGGCAGGGGAACGCAGCGCCCCTGCGTTCCGCTCACGCTCATGCCGCTTGTATAGCTTAGCGGGTCTTCGCTGATCGCCTTGCTGCGTGCGATCGTCGCATCCAGATCAACCGGCGCAAAGCGCACTCGCTGGTCGATCGACGAGCGTATCGCGCGGTAGCCTTCATGCGCGCTTGTCTGGCTAGCTGCTGCACCCGCCATGGCATCGGGATTGTCGAAATAAGCCGATTGGGAAGGGCTATCGTTAAAATTGGGAATGCGCTCGGCATCGGGATCGGTGCTTGCCGCTGGTTGCGCGGTCGCAGCCTTTTCGCGGCCAAAGGCTTTGCCATCGGCTTTGGCCGCAGCCGTCGAAGTTTGTGCAGACGCGCCCTTCATGGGCAGCGATCCTGCGATAAGGAACAGCGCGCCAAGCCGGATAAGTGTTTTGCCGGTCATGGCTTTGCCTTTCGCAAAGCCTTGAGATGAAGCTGGGCAAGCGGCGCGCCGGGTCCGCCGCCTGAGGCAAAGGTCGACAGGGCGTATTCGGCGCTGACATTGCCCGTCATGCGGTCGTGCGGCGGGACGTTCGAGACGCAATCGAACCCGTCGCACACATCAAAGTCGCTCGCGGTTACGACATAAGCAGGGACGGTATCGATCCTGAACGCGCGAAAGAGGCGCGGATCGATCCCGACATTTTCGGGAACGCCCTGGCTTCCGGTCACTTTCAAAAGTGCGGTGGTGAGTGCTTTGGCGCTTCCCTGAGGAAATCCACGGAAAACGACCACGCCGCCTGCCTGCGAGACATCGCCGATCATCTGTTTGAGCGCGGGCGCCGGCATCGACACGCTGGCAAAGGCGATGAAACGCGGTGCGACTCCCATGCGAGCTTCGTCGAAGCCTGCGGTATCGGCAACGAGCCGGTCGAAGTCGAAGGCTTGATCAAGCGGTGGCCCGGCAGGAGGTCGCACCGAAGCTGCATAGCGCTTGCCATTGGCCTCGCTCGTCTGTGCAGTTTCTTTGGCGCTCTCGCGCAATTGTTCGGCGCGCACACGCGCTGTGGCGCTCAACGCGGCTGCATCAGCCTCGGCTTCGGAGGCGCGTGCGCGGATCGCGGAAAGGTCGAGCTCGGTCTCGCCATGTTGAGCGGCCAGTCCTGCGACAGCGGCCGTCCCGATGCAAAGGGCAAAACCAGCGAAAAGGAGTGAGTATTTCATAAAGCGCAGCAATTCCGTTTGCGCCAGACCAGATAGCCCATATCCTCGCCGATTGCGGGATAGACCTGGCCTGCCGAATTGAAGGTGGTCGACGCCCCGATCGGCGCACAGGCATAGCGGCCCTTGGTGAGCGGGTTGGGGTTGGTGGGCTGGAAGCGATATTGTTGCTTCCTCATCACCGGCATCAGATATTTGCCGCACAGGCCTTTGGAACCCATCGTCCCCCAGGAGACGAGCTGGCGGTGGAGCTTGTAGGCAAAGCGCGACAAAGCGAGCCTTGAAGCCTGGACATGGCCGATGGTAGCCGAGACATTGCCGTTCATCGGATACATCGATCCCTGACAGCCCGCGCACCAGAAGAGCTTGTCCGAGGGGAGCTTGCGCGTTGCCAGCACACAATCGGCGGCACAGGCGGCGAGCGCCAGCGGATTTGCAAACAGCACCGCTTCGGGGTTGATGATCGCGGTCAGTTCGGAATCCTGCCAGAGCGGGTCGATCTCGCTGATGTAGAGAATGTCGACCGAAGCCGCTTCTAGACAGAGAAAGTCTGCGACCAGTTCCATCCAGTAGATCAGCGGATAGGCATACCAGTGGATATGCCACTGCGAGTTATACTGCGTGGCACCCCCGACTGCCGAGGGACCTGCAATCGTCTTGAAGCCGATGTCGAACCCGGGATCGAGTTTCAATCCGCCCAGATTGACGAAACACCATGGCTTCATCGAGACATCCGCCAAACGCACTGGCTCCCAGAAGCCCATGGCGATGCCCGGGCGGATTCCGCAAAGGCATAGGGGCGAATCCGGATTGTCGGGATCGGGGCGGTTTGACGGCCAGATTTTGAGGCCACCGACCGAGATCGGAAAGAGGCACGACCAGCAGATATCGGTGATCGGGTTGACGAATTTGCCCGTGCAGCGACCAGGTCCCGCATCGGCATAGGCAGGTGTTACGCTCGTACCAATTGCTAGAAGCATTGCCACAAATGCGCTGCAAAGCCTTGATTTCAAATTCATGATTGTGCCTCCGCTCGTTTGCGAAGCGGAACCTCGCTGATGATCAGGAAGCGCCCTTGCTGTTCAACTGTCGCCGGGACCGCGCGGATGCCGAAATGCTTCACCAGGGTTCCGCCCTGATCGAAATAAAAGCGCCGCTGGCGCGCGCGCATCAGCTCAAGCGGCGCACCGCGCACGAGAATGAGTTTGGCATCCGTCGCTTTGTAGCGCCTCGTTGCCCAGGCAAGCTGTGCGGGATCGTCGCCGTCGACGAAGACCAGTCTTTGCCGCAAGACCACCGTGTCGAGCGGGTTGACCTGTGTGCCCGATCTTATGATCAGCCGTCCTTTGTCATCGCTTATGTCCTGTTCGACCCGGATGGTCGGATCAAAGCGCCATTGCCGCATTGTCTGCGTAACGCTTATGCCAGCAACAGGCTCGGGCCGGTTGACCCGGGCTATTGTTCGGCGCTTCAAATCCGCATTCAACCGCGCGGTTTCACCGCTCGCTTCGAGGCGTTGCAATTTGGAGCGGATCTGTTCGAGCAGATCGGGCTCGGCAATAGGAAAGACCGCACCTTGCTGGCCATAATCTTTTGCCGACACCTGTGATGCGCCAAATGCCATGGCGAGAAGCGTGGCAATGAAGACTGCGGAGACATGTTTCACAATATCGGCCTCCCGACCCCGAGGACGCGCGGGCGGCAGATCCAGCCAATCGCGGCATAGCGGCTGTCAAAGCCGTCTTTGTGGTCAGTCCCTACAAAATAGCAGCCATGCGGGATCAGCCCGGTTGGTCCGAGATCAAGTGGCTCGCCTCTCATGCTCGTGCGCTTGGCGGTCGCGACGGCGCGTCCGTTGACGAAATAGGTGCGTCCCTTGCGCGTGACCCGGTCGCCAGCGACGCCCAAGACCTTTTTGGTGAAGGGCTTAGGTTCGTCGCCAAAATGCGCGGTCAAAAGCGCGGACGGTGGCGGATCGAAGACAATGATCTCGCCGTGCGCCGGCATCACCCCACGCTCAAGCCAGATCGCCCAATAAGGCAGGCTTGGGCTTATATTGATCATCAATGCATGGTCGCGGGCAAAGGCTGCAAGACTGGAGAGGCTTATCGCAACCGCAGCCAGACCGCTCCAAATGAGCAGCCTTTTGGGCAAGCGGGGAGCAGAGCCGTTTCTATTTACGCGCATGGGCCTCGCCCTCGAGACGCCGCGCAACATCCTTGCGCACGGTTTCGGTGAAATCGGGAGCCGAACCTGCAATCACGGCTTCGGCCACGAGCACGGTACGTCCGTCTGCGCTCAATGAATTGACCGAGGCTTCGACGGCCTTCAGATAGCGCTCGACCCGCGCTTTCATGATTTCGGGGGGATTGCCGCTTCTCGCTTCAGCTTCGACAAAGGCGCCCATCATGCCGGCCAGCTCGACGGTCACGACTTCGCGCTCTTTGACTTCAACCAGTGCGGTCGTGGCCCAGCTTGCCCATAGGCCTGCCACCATGATGCCAGCAAAATTGGCGAGGGTGGCGAGTGAATAGCCTGCAAAGCGACGCTGCGGCACTTGCTGATCAGATGTTGCTAAAATGTTCTCCATCACATTTTACCTTCGTCGAGCGTGCGCATCAGGTCGGCGACAAAGCGCGGAGTACGCCAGATCGCGATCAGCAACACGAAGAGGAAAAAGCCGCCCTGGAGTTCACCCGAAAAGGCAAGCTGGCGCGCGCTGTCGGCGCCTAGATAGCGGTTCGCGATATTGTCGAGCTGGAGGAACAGCAGATCCATGTTCCAGCCGGAAATGAGTAGGAAGAAGAAGAGCGGCAGCCCCAATGTCATCAGAAAGGTAGTGACCGCAAAGGCGCTGCTGCGCAGAAAGATATAGCAGCCGTCGCCCACGAAGCGCCGCCAGGGGAAGGCTTGCGCTTTCCGGTTTTGCTGACTTACATCGGCAGCCCGGTCCATCGGCGTGGTAAAATCAAAAGTCATATTTTCAGTTCCTTGGAAGTTAGTTTTTAGAAAGCTTGTGGAAAGGCTATGCGCTCGATCGCGTCCGCCAGCTGCATGCCGCGCGCCAATTCAGCATCGATTTTGGCGAAGGTGTCGGGCGAGCTTGAAAAGAGCGTCGCTGAATAATCATCGAGCACCAGACGCCCGATGCTTTCGACCTCGGGGCCTTTGATGAAAACCTCGCTGTAATCGGCGCCTGAGCGTTTGAGACTCCGAATAAGCGTTTCGGTACGGTCATCCATATCAAGCCGGCTTGCGCGTTTGAAATCGGCGATCGTCTCGGGCTTTTGCTGCAGGATGAGCATCCAGTCGCTATTTTCGAGCGCGGCGGTGGCGCCATCGGATTTGTAATAGTCGTTCAATGATTGCGTCGCAGTTGCGAGCGAACCGCCATATTTGCGGCACGTGCGGGCATAGGTTTCGACAAATTCGCCCATCGAGCCGCCTTTGAGCATGCTCCAGGCTTCGTCGATAAGGAGCAATTTCCGCACCGAGCGCGGGCTCCGCGTCATTGCCTGGCTGGTCATGAACATGATAGCCGACAGGACGACGCTGCGCAGATCCTCGCGGGTGGCAAGGTCGGACATCTCGAACACGGTGAAGTCGGCATCCAAGTCGATGCTCGCCTGGCCTGTAAAGAAGGCGCCATAGCTGCCTCCTGCCATATAAGGCGCAATCGAGACTGCGAGATTTTCGGCAATCGGATTGGCGGTGGCGACAAGCGCTCTCGCAATTCCGTCGATCGAACCCTTGGTGCCTTCCTCGCTCCAGACCTTCATCACGGCGGAATCGACAAAGCCGCGTTCGGCATCGCTTAAGGTCTCGCTGTGCCGCGCCATCTGGCCGATAATGGCCTTGACCATCCCGAAGCAGTCGAGACGATAATCTTCATTCTGTTCGGCACGCTCGGCATCGATCATCGAAAAGGGGTTGAGACAGAAGCCCGAGGCAAGCGTGAACTCGACAAAGCGGCCACCCTGGAGTTTGACCGAATGTTCAAAGCTGCGGCCATCGTCGATGACCACGACCTGTGCGCCTGCACCTCGGAGTGCTGCGCACATTTCCTGCAAGAGCACCGACTTGCCCGAACCCGATTTGCCGCAGATCGCGACATTATGGTTGCCTGCTTCATTTTCGAAGGGCGACCAGAAAAAGGGCTGGCCGCGCCGTCCGACGAACAGCAGATGGGGGAGTGGCCCACCCAGATATTCGCCCTGCATCGGTGCGATATTGGCGGCCGTCGTCGACAACAAGGTCTTCATGCGTTTCAACCTTTCCATGTCCTTGGCGAGCCCGTCGGCGAGCGTCAGGGGCATTGCGGCGAGCAACCCTTGAATTTGCAGGAAGCGCTCGTCGATGAGGTCCCAGCCTGCGGCCTTGTAGATCGACTTGATCGCGCGTTCGTTGCGGTCGCCATCGCCGAGCGGTGAATAGGCGGTGACCCCGTAAAACACCTTGGCGAGCTTGCGGCCTTCCTGCAGCTCGGCCTGTACATGCTGCCATTCGGCAGACTGTTCGGCGATCTTGGGCAAGAAACGCGCGCTTTTGGTGCCTGCAAGGCTCGTCGTCCGCATGAACTTGTACCCCGCCCGGGCCGCCGCTGCTTCCTGCGAAGGGTAAATGAGGCACAGCATGGTCGCGGTCGGGCAGGGGAAACGGAGCTTGTCGGTAAAAAGATCCCCAATCAGCCGCGAACATTCCCAGGGCGCCCAGCGCAGCGGCATGTTGCGCACCCCATAATGGCGGATATCAAAACAATCGGGATAGACCGTGCCGATTTCGGGGACGCCCTCATTCTCCTCACCGGTCGCACGGAAACGCTCGGTCCTGAGCAGCATCCTGTCTTCCTCGACCAGAAGCTCGATGTCGCGGCGCAAGGCTTGCGAGGAGATCGGATCGAGCGGATTATAGGGGCAGACATCGTCCTGTGGTGCTGTCGTCGGCGAAGTCAGATCATCGATAAGCGCGATCAGCGCCTGCGGTTCGATTTCATGAACGCCACGGTTCAACGAGCGCAGCATCGCCATCAACCCGTCGCGGCACTGGACCAGTTCTTCATTGCTGACATCCGCCTGCGAAGGAACGCCCAAGGACAGGAACAGCTGATGGTGACGCGTATGAAAAGGAGCATCCTTGCTTCCCGAATTCCAAACTAGGTCATACATCCGGTTGGCGCGGTGCCGTGCGATCGCTTCATAGACGCCGCCTTGCGCATAACGCGGCGCAAACCAGGGAGCGATGATGCGGCTGATCCGGGGGCTTGCATGGTGCAATATCTGCAGACAGGCACCGGGCGGCAGGCCTTCGGAGAAAAACTGCCCCAATATCTCGGCGGTCCGCTCATCGGCGCCGATCAGCGGGGTGACGCCGAGAACAAAGCCCTTCGAGCGCGCGTTGAGATAGAGCCGGCTGCGCGCATCGAAAACACGGTAGGGAAGCCAGTCGGATAGCATCTCGAGCAGCAAGCCGCCGCGT
Organism: Sphingorhabdus sp.; assembly: GCF_035329025.1. Lineage (GTDB taxonomy): Bacteria > Pseudomonadota > Alphaproteobacteria > Sphingomonadales > Sphingomonadaceae > Sphingorhabdus_B. Next base: position 9,906 of record NZ_DAOLHN010000052.1, read on the forward strand.
GGCGGCTCAACCTCTTCGGCGTCACCCAAAAGACCTTCCAAAATCCGCGATTTTAGCGAAGTGAAGCCCATTGTCATTATTCGGGCTCCTTCGGCGTCTTGGCGGCGTCTATGGCCTCGGCACTCGGAAAGACGGGCGCGTCTTGTGTTTCAGGGTGTCGAGGGGTCCGAACATGCGGGAGGGGGGCTGACATGTCGAACCCCTCGACCGCCGGTGCAGAGGCACCGGCAACAGCCTCGCGCGCCGTGGAGGGGAGAGCCAGCGGCGAGGCTATGACAAAGGGATCATCGGAAATTGGGTTATCGGCGGTTTCGGCTGTGCCATCTTCGGTATGCGGCGACGCTGTTTCGGGCCGCTGCTGCGCTGCCTTCATTGCGCGCGCGACCGAACGGACAAAACCGCTTGCACCATTGTCCGATTTCCGTCGCAGCCGTGCGGTCCAATCGGGCTGTTCCGCGATCGCCCAGGCGACAGATTCCTCGTGAAGGATGCCGGTGTCATCGACATGGGCTGGAAAGACGATCCGTATCGTGCGTTCGCGGCTGCGTCCGGTATCGCCGCCCGCTACGCCAGCGCGCGGCGTGGGGTGCGTTCGGGGATCGCCCTTTGCGAGCATCGCGGTTGCATCGGCGTCGATCCGGCTTGCGGGCAAGCAGTCTGCAGATGTGGTTTTGCCCTTGGCACGGCATTCAAAGTCGCCTGCGATATTGGTCGCAAAGGTGGCACAGCCGCTGGTTGTAAAGAGAAGCGGGGCAGAAAGGAGCATAAGAGAAAGGCTACGCATCGCGATCATCCTTTGGATTTGGTGGGTGAGTTTGCGAGAAAGGCTTTGAGTTCGGGTCCCGCGCGGTAGCCTTCGAGCACTGCGCCATCGGAAGGCCGTACGATCACCGGTGTGCCGCCAAAGCCATGCGCCTTGGCAAAGCCTTCATTGGTATCGAGCCCTTTGGTGTCGCAGGCTTTGGAAGGACCGAGCGTTTCACCGGCATAGGCTTTGCGCAGCGCTGCTGCCGGATTGTCAGCACAGATCACAGCTTCTGCGATTCTACGGCTTTCTTTGGCTAGGATCGAGATCGGGCGCTCTTCAACACGCGCGCCGATTGCGATGAGCTCGCTTTCGAGCTTCTTGCAATAGCTGCAGTTGAAATCCGAAAAGACGATTGCCTTGGGCCCGTTTGCAGGCCCCCAATGTATCGCACCTTTGGGATCGAGCCCGGTAAGCGGTACCTTCTTGGGCACCGTGGGCTGTTGGGGCAGGCCAGCATTTTCGCCATCGGTGCGGCGCGCAGCCCCTGCCGCCAGCAGGTCGGGATTGAGCGCAAGCAGCCGCGCGGCGGTCAGATCCTGGCGCGCTTCCATGTCGTAGACGCGGCCGATCACCAGATATTTGGCCTTGGTATCGACATAGAATAGCGTGGTTTTGGAGGCGACTTCGCACAGCCCTGCTAGGCCTTTGCAATCAATCGCGTCAATCGGTGTCTTGGGAAGCCGCAGCTTCAATGCCTCGCGTACCTTGGCGATATCGGGCGCGGTGATTGCAGCACTGCCATAGTGTGCGACACTCCAGCCCGTGGCGGCGGACAGCGCGACAAGCGCAAGACCGAGCCCGCCTGCCTTCAGCCAGAAGCGGGATGTTTTGGTTGGTTGGCTCATTGGCTGTTCCTCACATAAACGCCGTCGAGAAAGACGATGTCGACGGTGATGCCGGTGGGCATTTCGACGACGGGTTGATATTGTTCGGCGCGCTCGATGAGATATTTGCTCACCGTATCGGCGGCATCGCCCGCACCCTGGCCAAGCCCGCCGCCCAATATGTCGCCGGCGGACAGCTTTGTGCGGTTGCCATCGCTGTCGGTGGTGGTGCCCGTGAAGATGCTGTTGGCATTGGCCGAAAAGCCGCGCCCGAACCCGCCAATGATCCCGGCCAAAAGCGCCTGGCTCACAAGACTGCCTTCGCGGCTGACAACACGGCCGCGCACACCCGATTTACCGGCAAAGCTGATAAAGCCCTTGACCTCTGAGACTGCGACCCGGCCTCCAGGCTGATCGCAGGTCATCTTTGCAAGTTTGACATAGACCTTCTCGGACGAGAGATCGCCGCGCGCTGAACCATTGACCACACAACCGGTGAGCCTTGTTGTCAGCACCCGGCCGTTCTGCATGACCGAGCGGGCAGGCCCTGTAATCCGCAAGACCACGGGTAACGGATCGGTCTGGCTCGAGACACCCGCCGATGCATCGACACCGACAATGACGGTTGCAGGCGCATAGCTGTTGGGCGGCAGATAATCGGGGGAATCTTCAACAAGAAGTGGAGGCAGATCGGGCCGCGCGGCTTTGGGACCGCCTGCTGCCTTGTCACTGCCGAAGCTCAAAAGCTTGACCTCGCCCGGCGGCAACATGCCAGCATCGGGTCCGGCCAAGGATTGGCCGCCAGCACCCGTGCCACTGCCACCGCGCCCGCGGGCATCATATCCACCTGCCTGCGGTCCGTAAGCAGGGACCGGCGGGGGAGGGGGCGCTGCCGCTTGTGCGGCGAGTTGGCCTTTCAATTGCGCATTTTCGGCCGACACCGCATCGATCGCTGCTTGTCCGTCGATGCGCATTGCCTGGTTCTCGGCCTGCAACGCTGCCATCTGCGCTTCAATATCAGCACGGGGGAGCGCCGCTTCTTTGAGTGCCTTTTGCTCGCGCGCAATCGCATCAAGGCGATTGCCATAGCTTGCGACAAATTCCTTTTGTGAGAGGTTGCGATTGACCAGCCCGGTCGTGTCGATTTCCTGCGCGGAGGCCGTGTTGCTGTCGGCAGCTTCATCATCCGATCCCAAGATGAACCAGCTTCCACCAGCAAGCAGAAGGGCTCCGACGCTTGCCAGAAGCAATTGCTGGCGTTTGGCCGTCCGGGCATTGAGCGTCGCCAGCGACAAAGGCGGCTTGTCGGCATTTGGTGTTGCGGTGCCAGTTTCAGTCATGATCATAGTCTCCGTTGGCTCCGACGATCAGCGCCGTAGTGCTCGCACCTGGCGCAAGGCTCGGCTCACCAATGCTGATCGCGAGTGTGTCCTTGGGCGCGAGATCGCGTTCGGCGAGCGGCAGCGGCTTTTTGCCGCGATTGGTGAGGCGCAGGACTTTTCCAAGAAGTGACGCTCCGCGATATTCAGCGATCAGCTGGATTTCGAGATTGCCGACGCGGGCCGCAGGGCTCGCCGACTGGCGGATTTCGAAACCGTCGATGGTCTTGTCGGTCGCCATCGCCTGGATCAGACGCACTGCGCTTTGGTCGGGCCGCGTCTGATTTTCCCAATTGGCGGCATCGCTTTTGGCGAGCGTCGGATTGCTGATGAACAGCTGCTGTGCTTCGATCATCTCGGCCTTGCAGGCAAATTTGTAGACGAAGCCCTTTTTGGTGGTCGCAAAGAAGCTGATCGATCCCGCTGCATAAGTCTCGGGGACCGAGATGTAGATGTCGCCGCGCACCGGTTCGTTGGTGACCGCAAAATCATTAAAGGGCGTGCCGCTCGAGATTTTGGAAACACTCGCAAACTGGTCGCCGACGAGCGCGATGCGGCTAAGCTCCTGCTTCGACACAACGCATTCGATGCGCGCATTGTCGGCGGCCTGCTTATACTGGTCAGCAAATGCTGGACTGGGCAGCAGGCTGGCTGTGGCCATGAAGGTGCAAATGGCGGCTTTATTCCGCATCTATGTTCTCCTCTGGATTGTTTTCGGTGTTGATCTGGGTGAAGCCTGCGAGCCCGAGGCGCAGGCCCTGGTAGCTCCAGTCGAAACGGAAGCGGCGCTCGTCGCTTGCAATAACCTGTGCTCCAACAAAGGTTTTGAGGTTGCCGTGCACTTCCGAGGTCAATTTATGCGGATTGACCGAGAGCCCCTTGATGACAAAGGCTTGGGTGACGTCCGAGCCGCGCTGCTCCTCGACGATCCGCAGCAATTCGGCCTTCAACCTGCCATGATGGGCAGGAGAGGCGAGCTCCAATATCTGCGTCATCCAATAGTCGAGCCCTTCGGGGCTGCGGTTGAGCAGCATCAGTGATGCATCGCGCGTCACCAGTTCTAGATAGTCGGCGCTCACCCCGGTCTTGGATATGCTCAAGGGCTTGGAAACCGTCGGCACCAATATGACCTCACGGTCGCGGGTGGCGGCCAGGCCGCCGGTGACAACCAGTGCCAAGCCCAGCGCGACGCTCGTCAGCGCAAGCAGGTTTCTCTGGCGAAGGAGCGACTGGCTGCGCTCGTGCGAAATATGGGTCAGCATGATAGTTCCCTCACCCGGCCAGAAGCCGGCAATGGGAGGGCGGCGTTGCGACAAGACCGGTAAACCCCGAAGGCAGATACCAATAAGCGGCATGGAGTACCCATGAACTGGCACGCCCTGCTTTTGCCTTCCGCAAGGTGAACCAGGCTCCGGCTGACACGATAATGCCGATGAAGATATGCTGGCTGAGGATTCCCCAGGTGAAGGGGATGATGATCCCGGCAAACTCGTCGAGCGTCCAGAAGCCGATAAGCTCCGGATCATCGAGCCGCTTGGGAACAAGATATCTGTCCGTCATGACGCCACCCTCCTTTCGCGTACCGCTCAGATGACCGCGGTGATGGTCGAGGTGACGATCGGCACACCGGTGCCAACACCAATGCCGACGGCAACGGGCACAGCGATCTGGCTCAGCGTGAAGCGACCCGAGGCAAGACCGATGAGGCCGCCTGCAAGGCTCAGCACGGTGATGATCTTGCCGCCCGAACCTTCGAGAAAGTCGGTGA
>NZ_DAOLHN010000053.1:0-14664 GCF_035329025.1 Sphingorhabdus sp.
GAATGGTAGCGGAGGAGGGACTTGAACCCCCGACCTACGGATTATGATTCCAACGGGAAATCGCCGTAGACGCGTCTATGTAGACGTCAATAAAACTGCCAATGCAACAGTCTATTGATCGGAATTTATCCACGCTACAGCGACAAAACTGTCCGAGAACCGGCAGAAATATGATACAATCTGATCAAGTTTTGAAAAGCCCGCGACAAACGACTTAGCGGTCGCACGTTGCCATAGGCGCAAGGGAAAATCATCCGCTCGCCCTGCGGAAAATCGGCTACGCTGGGACAAATGACCGGCACCGAGTGAGCGCCCACAACAGGAAAATCGGTTGTTTCCGACAATCGGTGAAAGCCTGACCAGATGCTGGCACTTCTGTGCCATGCACATCTGGAAAAGTTTGCCCTTAAAGATGAGGACGACGTGCGTCCTCTGTCTTGCGTAGGTTGAAGGAAAGCCGAGCAAGATGCTTCGATGAAACACCATCGATAACCGAGTGGCCGAAAGGCCGGGGTTGCGGAATTGGATAGCTGGTAAATGTGCTCCGCCAGTTCGCAAGGTAGCTCCTTGCCAGATTCTTCACCAACTTTCCCTGGGAGAGAAACCCCCTCTTTGCATTCGTGCCAATCGTGCCGTTTGCAAGGGGGGGATACGATCTTTCTTGGGAGGGCATTAAAACTAATGGAAAAATACAAAGCTTTGAAACGACGCGAAGCGTCGTGAAAAGCTCGAGTTGGCGCCGCAGGCGTCAACTCAAATACAAGCGTTCTACCGGAAAGAGATTTCCCCAGACTCCATGCATTCCAGAACACCGCAGCGTTCACAGGGAAACCGGATTTGGAGTAAACTTATCCCATATAATCCATGAATCCAGTATCTATCTGGCATGGGACTTAAGAAACCATTCTGCGCTATTTTTGCTGGAACTATGCTTTCCTCTACTGATCAAAATTCCGCTCGCCGGTGTACAGCTGTTGAATGAAATCCATGGACTCTAGGCGTTTCGGATTTGCATGGATTGCGGCGTTATAAGGTTTGAATGGCATCCATGTTAAATGGTCAGCCTCAGTTCCGGTCCACCGCTTGGCATCCATGCGACACACCAAACAAACTTCGTGGACGTGTAAGGATAACACGAAGTTTACACTAAGTTGACAATAAATCAGGGTTTTTGCGCGAAAACCCTACAAGTAACCTACAAGAATCTATGGGATTTTACTCCGAATCTGTTGGGATTCTGGGATTTTTCATTACCCACCCGCAATCCAAGCAGACTGCACGTAACTATTAGACCTCACCAACAACGAATGAGGTCTGAATATGAAACTCTATCACGTAGATTATCCCGGGGTTAGCTGCCAGCACATCGTGGCAAGCGGACACGCGGAAGTGATTACAACCATGCTTGCGTGGCTTACCCACAACAACCATCCGCGAACTAATGGCATCAAGATTACCGAGGTCGATCCTATGAACCTGGATCGCAAGGGAAGGATGGAACTGGCGGAGCTGCTTAGGACTAACATTAGCAGCATAGCGAGTTATGATCATGAAGCGGGGTGGACACTACATACAGTCTTCGACGCTCCCTATCCCTAACGGGAACCATAAGATGCGCGGAGTTCTCCCATCGCTCCGCGCGTCTCAATGGAAGTCCTAGAAAAAGCAGCCTCGCTTGATCCGGATCACGCCGATCAGTGGGGATGTTCCGCGTCAAACCTTTATAGGAGCCTATCAGACTAACGAAACAGTGGATCAAAGTTTGGCTGCCTAGGAGGTCCGCTAACATTCCTGTCGTCCGCTGAGGCAAATTCGTTCGTCAAAGCCCTCCATTTGTTAATCAAGACGAATCCGGTGCGAATATCGATAACAGTGAGCCGGATCGATAAGCAATGGTGCACTATCTGCCGAAATGAGATTTTGGGGGGACTGCATTTTCCCGCGACAAAGCAACCGGGTTCGAAGCGATCATGCCCGACTGGCATCGCGTCTTTCTCGATCGGTTGGAATAGGAATTCGCCGATACTGGCGAGCCGGAAACGGGATATATTGAGAGGGATACCCCATTGTTCGCGCGGATCGGGGCGGTGAATCATGCCTATAATCGGACGGTGATTTACGCGGGCAATTTGCTGCATTGTTCGATGACCCGCGACGATGTCTATCATACCGACGATGCGGAAAAAGGGCGACTTACGATTGCCGCCTTCATGCTTGCCCGCTAATCAGTAGTCGCGCATGGTCACGCCGATTGTTAAATGGTCACATGCGACAGGGGATTGGGCGGATTGACGAAAAAGCCGACAATTGATGATGTCGCAGCACGCGCCGGAGTGGCGCGGACGACGGTTTCGCGTGTGCTCAACAACAGCCCAAATGTTCGCGACGAAGTCCGCGACAAAGTTCGGGCTGCGGTTGCCGGACTTGGCTATCAGGTCAATGTACAGGCTCGCTATCTGGCGAGCGGGAGTAGCAGGCAATTGGCGCTGATTCATGCCACCGACCTCGATGTCGAACCAAATAGCTATTATCATTCGGGTCTCGAATTGGGTGCAATGCGAGCGTGTGCCGAACTAGGATATGTACTCGTCACCCACACTGCCAACCCTGCCAAACCTGAAGATCAGGTGCGGATCCGCAGGCTTGCCGAAAGCGGCAGCTATGACGGCGTAATCCTGACTCCCCCCTATTCGGACGATGTCGAACTGGTTGAAAGTCTGCGCAAACTGGATTTCCCTCTCGTTCTTATTTCCGCTGGGCCGGAGGCTCGCAAACGCGCGGCATCAGTTGGCATAGACGATCGCAGGGCGGGAATCGAACTAGGCCGGTTCCTAGTCCAGGAAGGACATAAAAGTTTTGCCTATATCGATGGGCCCGCCGATCACATCTCGGCTGGTTTGCGTCTGGAAGGTTTCCTGAAGGCTGTAACGGATGCAGGTCTGGATGCCGGTGCCGTCAGGGTGCTCAAAGGCAACTTCACCTTCCGGGCAGGAGTAGAACTTTCCGCCCAAGCGCTTAGCTGGAACCCGCGGCCGTCGGCGCTGGTCTGTGCAAATGACGATATGGCAGCGGGCGCCCTGTTCAGTGCGCACAGGATGGCATTGAACATTCCCGCAGACGTATCGATTACAGGCTTTGACGATACACCGGTATCAGAGATCGTCTGGCCGCCCCTGACGACCGTGCATCAACCTTTGCGTCAGATTGGCGGAAAAGCTGTCGAACTGCTTGTAGATTCCATTCGGAAAAAACATGACTGCGTTGCTTCGATTCAAGGCCTGTACGTACCCTTCCAGCTTATAGAGCGAGCCTCGACCGCGAGACGCTAACCCGCTTGCATACATATGCATATGGAAGCGCTTCCAAAATTATATTGACTTCGCCCTCTGCTTTGGCAATCTGCAATGGAAGCGCTACCATGAACAGGATCGGACAATGTTGCCGACCGGCGAGGAAGGGCTTTTGGATAGGATCCTCAGGGGTTTAGCCCCTGGCCTGGGAGGGTACAGAATGAAATCTACTATTTGTGGTCGCGCGAATCGCTTGCTCAACCTCGGACTGAAAACGTCGGCGGTCGCACTGGCGGTTTCGATTTCGACAGTTAGCTACGCGCAGGAAGCGGCAGAAGCATCGGATGAAGCTGCGGTTGAGGAAAACGGTGAAATCATAGTCACCGGCCTGCGTTACGGCTTGGCAACCTCGATCAACACCAAGCGTGAAGAGCTGTCGATTGTTGAAGCGGTATCGGCTGAAGACATTGGTAAATTGCCCGACGTGTCGATCGCGGAATCGATTGCCCGACTGCCGGGTTTGACCGCTCAGCGTGTCAATGGACGTGCACAGGTCATCTCGATCCGCGGCCTTGCGCCAGACTTCTCGACAACGCTGTTGAATGGCCGCCAGCAGGCGAGCTCTGGTGACAACCGTGCGGTCGAATTTGACCAATATCCATCGGAATTGCTGTCGAGCGTTGTTGTGTACAAGACGCCTGACGCGAGCATTTCGGGCATGGGCCTTGCCGGTACCGCTGACTTGCGCACAGTGCGTCCGCTCGAATTCGGACGGCGGGCTTTTGCGGTCAACCTGCGCGGCGAAGTCAATTCGGGAAGCAAGCTGAATTCCGACGTCCGCAATTATGGCGGCCGCTTCAGCGCATCTTATATCGACCAGAATGAAGCTGGGACGCTCGGCTGGGCGGTGGGCTTTGCGCATCTCGACGCGCCGTCGCAAAACCGCCACTACAAGGCTTATAATTACGAAACATTCTGCTGCGGACAGGAAAACCGGATCACGCCTGCAGCTGCACGCAGTTCATCCTTCCTGACCGGTCAGGAAATCTTTGCTTACTCGCGTTTGAACAAGCGCGATGCAGCTATCGGTATCCTTGAGTGGCAGCCGGATGACCGGACCCATGTGACGGCTGACCTTTATTATTCGACTTTCAAACAGCGCGAAACGATGCGCGGTGCACAATGGTTTTCGAATGTCTGGGCCGACAATCAGACTTTTGCCAATGTGACCACAACGGATGTTGGCGGAACCAGCGTCGGCGTTACCGGTAGCAATACCGGCGTCGCTCCAATAATCCGCAACGATTACAATACGCGCAAGGACGACCTCTTTTCGGCTGGCCTGAATGGCGAGTTTGACATGACCGACCGGCTGAGCTTTTTGGCCGACCTGTCCTATTCGCGGAACAAGCGTGATGAGAGCATCACCGAAACCTATGCCGGTTTTGGTTGCTGCGTGACCTCTGCCAACCAGAACAATAACCGCACATTTGATACCATCGGGTGGGATATCAACGGATTGCTCAACGGGCAGTTCCCAACCTATTCCGAAGGTCTCAACTATGCCGACGCGTCACGCGTTTCTCTGGGTGATCGCGCGCCATGGGGCGGTTGGGGCCATGACGGTCAGACCAAGGAACCGCATGTCAAGGAAGAGGTCTATTCAATCGACCTCGGCTTCCAATATGATCTCGATGGCTTTTTCGACAGCATCGATGCTGGCTTGAACTTTACCAGTCGCGACAAGACCAAGCGAGTCGACGAATATGACCTGATGCTCAAAAACGGGCGCTTGCAGACATTGGTCGGTTCCGATTTCCTCGTGTCGCCAACGTCGCTGGGTTATGCTGGCTTTGGCGAGGTTCTTTCGGTCAACCTGCGTGATGCCATCCCGCAATATTATGACCGCATCACCTTCATCAACAACGACACCTATGACAAAGCCTGGGGTATCAATGAAGAAGTCCTGACGTTCCGGGCGAAGGCTACGATCAATTCCGGCAATCTGCGCGGCAATATCGGTGTCCAGGTGGTCAACCAGCGGCAATCTTCCAGCGGCAGCGCGATCAATCAGACGCAATCGCCGACGCAAGTTGTCGCGGTGAACAAGAGCAAGAGCTACACCGATATCCTGCCCAGCCTGAACCTGGTTTACGATCTGGGTGGTGGCCATCGTTTGCGCCTCGCTGCGGCCAAGGTGCTGGCGCGTCCGCGTATGGATGAAATGCGGGCGAACTTTACGCCCAGCTTTGGCAACCCCTGCGGCGGTAGCCCGCCATGCGTTCCGGGCCAGACCGTCAATCCCTGGTCGGCAAGCGGTGGCAACCCGGATCTGGAACCCTGGCGCGCCAAGGCCATCGACCTTGCCTATGAATGGTATCTCGGCAAGGCCAGCTACATCAGCATCGCAGGCTTCTACAAGGATCTGGACAACTACATTTACACCCAGCGGCAGCAGTTCGATTTTACCGGCCTGCCCCTGCCGCCAACCGCGTCGAACATTCCAGCGGGCGTTATCATCAGCCCGATCGGACAGATCAACCAGCCAGCGAATGGCAAGGGTGGATCGATCAAGGGTATCGAAATCAGCGCCGCGCTGGAATTCGGCAAACTGACGTCAGCTCTGGATGGTTTCGGTTTCATTGGAAGCTATTCCTATACCAAATCGAACCTGCGTCCGACGGCGAGCACCAACCCGACGACTGTTCAGGCAACACGAATCCCGGGGCTTTCTGGAACGGTGTACAACCTGACTGGTTACTTCGAAAAATGGGGTTTCCAGGCGCGTGCCAGCTATCGCTACCGCTCGGCGTTTAAGGGTGAAGTCACGCAACTGTTCGCGGTGCGCGGCTTAACCGAAATCCTCGCCGACGATCAGCTCGACGCGCAGGTCGGCTATACCTTCCAGGAAGGCTCGTCGCTCGCTGGTCTGGGCGTGTTGCTGCAGGTCAACAACCTGACAGACTCGCCTTACCGCACGCGGCTTGGCGTAGATGGTGGCGGCCCACGGACGACGGATGGATCGTTCCTGCCCGAAACCTACGAAAAATATGGGCGGCAGTTCCTCTTCGGTATCAACTACCGCTTCTGAGAAATGCCAGGGCCGGGTGTGTTTGCATTCGGCCCCGGTACGAAACGCATAAGAGAGTCTCTCCTCCTTACCTTCCGGCGCGATGGCTTTGGGTCGCATATCGCGCCGGTATTTTTTGAGGCGGCAAGGGAAAGAATGACAAAAAGGGCATCGCCAGTGAAAAATGGACAGTTGTTCCGCGCCTTCCTCATCGGTTCGATCGGGGCCGGGTTGCTCGGCGGAAGCGCTCTTTCCGGTCTGCAAGCAAAGCCAGCGACCGATTGGCCCGCACTCGCCCATCCCATAGCAAAAGACGCCGCGATGGAGGCTCGTATCGCCGAAATCGTCGCAGGAATGACCCTGCGACAGAAAATCGGGCAGATGACGCAGGCCGATATTCGTTCAGTGACGCCCGATCAGGTGCGCGAACATTATCTGGGCTCGATCCTGAATGGTGGCGGTGCGTGGCCGGGCGGGAAAAAGCAGGCGACAGTAGCGGACTGGGTCGCGCTGGCTGATGCGCATTACAAGGCATCGATGGCAACCGACATGAAGGTGAAAATCCCCGTCATCTGGGGAACCGACGCGGTGCACGGCCATAACAATGTCTTCAAGGCCACGCTGTTCCCGCACAATATCGGGCTGGGTGCTGCTCGTGATCCGAAACTGGTCGGCCGTATTGCGCATCTGACGGCGAAACAAGTGCGTGCGACGGGCATAACCTGGGCATTTGCGCCAACGGTTGCAGTCGTGCAAAACCCTCGCTGGGGGCGGACCTATGAGAGCTATTCATCCGATCCGGCACTCGTCCGCCAATATGCGGTTGAATTTGTGAAAGCGATGCAAGGCAATCTGACCGGATCCGACACGACCATTGCTTCGGTGAAGCATTTCCTAGGTGATGGCGGCACATATCTGGGCAAAGATCAGGGTGAGACACGGGCGACGCGCGAACAACTCATCCGCACGCACGCCCCCGGCTATTTTGGTGCGCTTGAAGGCGGCGTGCAGACCGTCATGATCTCCTATAGCAGCTGGACCGACACAGGTGCAGGCAAACCGCAGGGAAAGATGCACGGCAACCGTGAGCTCATCACTGATGTCCTCAAGGGCAAACTTGGTTTTGACGGTCTGGTGGTATCCGACTGGAATGCGATCGAGCAGGTTAAGGGCTGCACACGCACACATTGCCCGCAAGCCATCAATGCCGGCATCGATATGATCATGGTGCCCGACGACTGGAAACAGTTTATCGAAGAGACCATAGTTGATGTCGAAAAGGGCGTCATCCCGACGAGTCGTATCGACGATGCCGTTAAGCGCATCCTGCGTGTTAAGATGCGGACTGGATTGTTTGATCGATCCCCGATTCCTGCGGCCAGCGCAGAGGCAGACATGGCGAGCGATGTTATGCGAACAACCGCTCGTGAAGCAGTATCCAAATCGTTGGTGCTGCTGAAGAACAATAAGCGATCGCCACTGCCGCTGAAGCGCAGCGCCAAAATCCTGCTGGTCGGGAAAGGCGCGGACAAGGTGACTCCGCAATTGGGCGGCTGGTCGCTGACCTGGCAGGGTGACGAGACCGACGACAATGACTATCCACTGGCCGATGACATGCTGTCAGCGCTGCAAAAGGCAGTCGGTGACGGTGGCAAAGTCGATTTCAGTGCTGATGCCATCGGTGTCGATTTAAAAGGCTATGATGCCGTTCTCGTAGTCCACGCGGAAAGACCGTATGCGGAAATGAAGGGTGACATCAGCTACCCTGCGTCACTCCGTCATTCCGAGCGCTATCCAGATGATTATGCCGCGCTGGAACGCGTGTCGGGCAAGGGTGTGCCGGTGGTGTCGGTACTTTTTTCGGGCCGTCCGGTTTATGCGAATGACCTGATCAATATGTCCGATGCCTTTATCGCGGCTTGGTTGCCTGGAACCGAGGGGCAGGGCGTCACGGATGTACTGTTCGGCGGCGCAAAGGATTTTCAAGGTAAATTGCCTTTTGACTGGCCGGGGGCTTCCTGCCCGGAAACGGCAAGAAAACCCGTCCTGTTTCGTCGCGGCTATGGCCTGAAACTTGCCAAGAAATCGAATTTGGGCCGTCTGCCCGAGGACGGGGTTGAAACCTGCCCGGCATTGGCCGAATAATCCCGACGGAGCAGAGAGGACTTTCAACAATGTCGGGTCGATTGAAGACAATATTGATCGTCGGAGGTGGCTCTTCCGGCTGGATGGCGGCAGCGTTGCTGTCGCATCTGTTCCAGGGCCTCTACAAAATCCGGTTGGTCGAATCCGAGGATATCGGCACCGTCGGTGTTGGTGAGGCAACGATCCCGGCGATCAAGAAATTCAACGAGCTGCTCGAGCTGGACGAAGCGCATTTTATGCGGCTGACGCAGGGCACATTCAAACTGGGCATCCAGTTTAATAACTGGGATCATATTGGCTCCAGCTATATCCATGGCTTTGGCGTAATCGGCCAAGATCTGGGCTGGCTGCGCTGTCACCAATATTGGCTCAAAATGAAGCTGATGGGCGAAGCATCGGATTTTGCCAATTTCTCGATCAATACGGCCGCTTGCGCGACCAACAAGTTCATGACTGCAAGGCCGGATATGGCGGATTCTCCGATAGCCCATATCGCACATGCCTATCATTTCGATGCTGGTCTTTATGCCCAATATCTTCGGAAATATTCCGAAGAACGAGGCGTCATTCGTACCGAAGGCAAGATTACCGATGTTTCGCTGCGCACGGAGGACGGCTTTGTCGAGGCGGTCACACTGGAAAGTGGTGAGCGGATTGAGGCCGACCTGTATATCGATTGCTCGGGTTTCCGCAGCCTGATCAGCGAACAAGCCCTGCAAACCGGCTATGAAGACTGGACGCACTGGCTGCCATGCGACCGCGCGTTGGCCGTGCCCTGTGCCCGATCAGACAATTTCACGCCTTACACAAAAGCCACCGCGCATGGCGCCGGTTGGCAATGGCGCATTCCGTTGCAGCATCGCACCGGCAACGGGCATGTTTATTCGAGCCAGTATATGGACGAGGCGGAGGCCGAGCGTATCCTGCTCTCAAACCTCGACGGCGAGCAGCTCGCGGAGCCGAACCGCATTCGTTTCACCACCGGCAAGCGCAAGAAAGTTTGGAACAAGAATTGCGTGGCGGTCGGGCTGGCTGCAGGATTTCTCGAGCCGCTTGAATCAACCTCGCTTTTCCTGATTCAGTCGTCGCTGATCCGATTGATCCGGCTATTCCCCGATGGCGGCTTCGACCAAGCCAATATCGATGAATTCAATCGCCAGACAGACTTCGAATATGAGCGGGTGCGCGACTTTATCATCCTCCACTACAAGGCGACCAAGCGCGACGACACGCCCTTCTGGCGCTATTGCCGCGACATGGAAGTGCCCGCGACGCTTCAGAGCAAGATAAAGCTTTTCCGCGCCAATGGGCGCATCTTCCGTGAAGACGAGGAACTGTTCAGCGAAGAAAGCTGGATCCAAGTGATGCTGGGGCAGAGCATCATCCCCGAAGGCTATGACCCGCTGGTCGATGTGAAAAGCGAGGCACAGATTGCCCAGTTTCTGGGCAACATCGAAAATGTGATCGGAAAATGTGTCGACGTCATGCCTAGCCATGCCGACTTTGTCGCCAAATATTGCGACGCAAAGGCGGCGATGTGATCCCATCCATTCGGAAAGGCTGCCTGTTGGCAGCCATGTTTTCGGTTGCCTATGGTGCACAAGCGAAAACGCCCGTCGTTCAAGGCTGGCTGACCAGCGCGGATGGCAGCCAGCGTTTGGCTCCGATGGCTGGCATAAAAACGGTTACATTGCCCGCAGGCCAGCAGGCCGACATCATAGTCGACCCCAAAACCCGATACCAGCGGATGGCCGGCTTTGGCGCTTCGATCACTGACGCGACTGCTTGGCTGATCCAGACCCGGATGTCCGAGAAAGCGCGCAACGAACTGTTGCGTGAGCTGTTCAGCGTGCGCGACGGGATTGGTTTCAGCGTCACGCGCATCACCGTTGGCGCATCGGATTTCTCGCAAAGCCATTACACCTATGCTGATACTCCGGGAAATCCTGTGGCGGACATTACGCCTGCACGCACGCACCTGATCCCGTCGCTAAAAGCGATGCGCAAAATCAACCCGCGACTGCAGGTGATCGCTACGCCATGGAGCGCGCCGGCCTGGATGAAGACGAGCAACAGCCTGATCAAGGGCCGGTTGAAGCCCGAAAATTATGACAGTTTTGCACGCTATCTTGTCAGTTACACGCAGGCGATGCGCAAGGCAGGTGTGCCAGTCGACATATTGACGATCCAGAATGAGCCGCATTTTGAGCCGGAGAATTATCCGGGCATGCGAGTGGAGCCTGCCGAAAGAGCGGAGTTTATCGCCAACCACCTCGGCCCGCTGATGCGGCGATCACTGCCGGGTACGAAGCTGCTCGACTGGGATCATAATTGGGACCAACCCGAAAGCCCGACAGCGGTGCTGTCCGATGCAAAGGCCTCGGCCTTTGTCGACGGCGTGGCGTGGCACTGTTATGCAGGGGACGTCGCAGCGCAGTCGGTCGTGCGCGATCGTTTTCCGTCCAAGGAAGTCTGGTTCACCGAATGTGCCAGCGGCAACTGGAGCGGCGATTGGAGCAAGTCGTTCAACTGGGCCATGCGCCAACTGATCATCGGCACGACGCGCAACTGGGCCAGAGGCGTGGTGATGTGGAACCTCGCTCTCGATGAAAAGCACGGCCCGCATTTGGGCGGCTGTGGTGATTGCCGGGGGTTGGTCACGATCAACTCGATCAGCGGTGAAGTAACCCGTGAGCCCGAATATTATGCCTTCGCCCATGCCAGCAAATTTGTCTCCGTCGGAGCAGTCCGTATCGCCAGCGATAGCGGAGACAACGCTATCGAGAGTGTGGCTTTCCAGAACGGCGAAAAAGGTCCAGTCACATTGTTAGTGTTGAATGGCGCGGGCGTGGAACGAAACTTGTCGTTCGACGTCGGCGGAAAGCAATTTGTTGCAACCATGCCCGCCGGATCGGTTGCAACCTATAAATTGCTGCCGAAGTAGCGGCAGAGGAGGCCGAAATGAAAGACTATCGTTCGGGGATATCAGCGGCTTTCATTTCAGTCACCACGCTGTTCTTCGCCTGGGGTTTCATCACTTCAAACAATGATCCGCTGATCGCCTCGCTGAAAGCCAGTTTCCATCTCAGCTATACCGAAGCACTAATCACCCAGCTCGTCTTCTTCGCGGCTTATGGCTTCATGTCCTTTCCCGCAGCCGCGCTGCTCAATCGGGTTGGTTCGGTACGATCGATATTGTTGGCACTGACGACCATGATCATCGGCTGCCTGCTGGTGCAGTTCATCGTTCGCTACCAGGATTATTCCTTGATCTTGGCCGCCTTATTCGTTTTGGGGATCGGTATTACCACCTTGCAGGTTGCAGCCAATCCGCTTGCGGCAGCGCTAGGCCCACCTGAAAGCAGCCATTTCCGGCTGACATTCGCCCAGGCGTTCAACTCGCTTGGTGTGGTGCTGGGTGTCAATTTTGGTTCGAAAGTCATGCTGGGCGAGGAGGTGCTCAAATCAGGTCACGCACCGATCACCAATGCTGCGGACCGCATTTTGGCGTTGCAGGCTGTGTCACATGCCTTTCTGATCATAGCGGCGTTGCTGGCGGGGCTAATGGCCTTCATCTGGTTTTCGCGAAGGCGGATCAGCGATGCAGCGGACGGCGTCGCAGACGCGGGAGGAGGGGCGGTTCTAGACGCGTTGAAATCGCGTTGGGCTTTATTCGGGTCGGTTGCAATCGGACTATATGTCGGGGCTGAAGTGTCGATCGGCAGCATCATGATCAATTTTCTCAACCAGCCCGAGATCATGGACCTGCCACTCGAAACCGCAGGTTTCTATCTCGCCAACATCTATTGGATGGGTGCCTTGATCGGGCGTTTTGTCGGCTCCTATTTGCTCACCCGGCTTGCCGCGCCCAAATTGTTGATGACAGCGGCCGGATTTGCTTCCTTACTCTGCTTGACGGTTGCATTCAGCGGTGGGCCGATGGCGGGTTACGCCGCATTGTCCGTTGGATTGTTCAATTCGATCATGTTTCCGACGATTTTCACTATTACGCTTGAGAGAGCGGGCGTGTCACAGGCTTCGACCTCGGGTCTTTTATGTGTTGCAATCGTTGGCGGTGCGATTTTGCCCTATGTGGTCGGGCAGATGGCAGATCAATCAAGCCTGACCCTATCGTTCACCATTCCTATGACGGCCTATGCCGTGATTGCGATTTTCGGGCTGCTGTCACAACGCGCGAAAGTCTATCATGTCGATGGCGCAAGCGCCCCTGTGGAACATTGATATTATGCAGTCCAGGCCATCACGACGTGCGATCATTGCCGGGGCGGCAGCGGCGACACTTGTGCCTGTTGTGGCGAAAGCAGCCGAGCCCGGACGAGATGATGCTGCCATGGTAACCGACTGGCCATGGCTGGGCAGGTACGCGAAAGACAATGCGCGGCTACATTCGGAGGGCATGCAGATCGATATCGTCTTCATCGGCGATTCCATCACCGAATTGTGGAAGCACAGGCGACCCGGTTTCTTCAGCCCGAAACGGATCAATCGTGGGATTGGTGGCCAGACTTCGCCGCAAATATTATTGCGGATGATGTCAGATGTCATCGCCCACGGTCCTAGAATAGTTCACATTCTCGCAGGCACCAACGATGTAGCCAGCAACACCGGCCCGATTGCCGAGGATACCACGGTCGCAAACATTGTCGCGATGGTTCAATTGGCAAAGGCCAATGGCATCCGGCCGGTGGTCGGGACAATCCCGCCTGCAGCGAAATTTTTCTGGCGGCCCGAAGTCGATCCGGTAGGCAAGATTCGAGCGATCAATCGGAAGCTCCAAATGTCCAGCAAATCCAACCGCTTCACATTGGTCGACTATTATGGTGCCCTTGCCAGCGCCGAGGGAGCTCTTCCGTCTACACTAGGAACGGATGGAGTGCATCCAGATGCTTCCGGCTATGAATGGATGGAGCAGGCTCTTGTCGATAAAGTAAGCGCATTTCGACCGGTATAATTTGCAGACCAAATTGAATAGTCGTGCTGCTATTCGCAGAGCCGTGGTCAATTTTTCCTGGTCATTCGACAACCCGTAAATTTGCGGGAAGAAGGAAAATCAAGCAGAGCGACGACCGGAAAATGGTCTGACGGAACACGGCCATTTTCGTGCTGCGCAACCACGCCTTGCGCGCGGACTGAAATGCCCGGACTGACGAATATATGATCGATCAGCTTCCCCGAAGTCGGGAAGGGGTTGAATGCGTTGAAGCTGATAGCAGGGCCAAAGTTTCGCTCTGCCGCTGCAGCCCTGGTGTTCATCAACATAGCGTGTCCGCTGATTTCGCGCGACAGTTGGGCAACCGATTCCTCGGTATCGTCAGCGTTAAAGTCGCCCAGCAGAATGACCTGTTCGCCCGCTATCCGATTTCGGGAAATCCATTCGAGTATCTGGGCTCCGCTTTTCTGGCGGGCGATCAACCCCAAATGGTCCCAATGCGAATTAATCACCAGCAGCTTGGCCTTGTCGCTGCGCCTTGTCAGATGGGCCCAAGTTGCAACCCGCTTGTAGGCCGCGTCCCATCCCAACGACGGCACATTCGGCGTAGGTGACAGCCAGAATGTTCCGCTTGTCTCGATCTTGAACATTTTTCGGTCAATGATGAGAGGTGAGGCTTCTCCTGCATATTTCCCGTCATCCCGCCCTGCTCCGATAAAGTCATAGTCAGCAAGAACCGCTTTCAGGTCGTCTTGCTGGTTGGGCAGGACTTCCTGCAGTCCCAGAATATGGGGGCGCATTGTGACGATCTGTCCGAACAGAAGATGTTTGCGTTTAGCCCAGCTGTTATCGCCGTCTGCTTGTGTATCGAGGCGGATATTATATGTCATTGCCAGCAGCGCAGGCTCGCACGATCTGGTTCTATCAAATGAAGCAGCGGGTGCCGCATTAGGCAGCAAAAGGCTGAACGCTAAGATCATCAGAAAACGCATCAATTATCCTTGTCGATCGAAAGTGGCACCAAAAATGGTAGCGCTTCCAAGGCAATCATAATAGCGCAATCTGATGCGCACCAACGGAGTGTTGAACGATAATCGTGAGATGAAAAACGTAACAACCGTCAGCAACATTGATCTCAAAATTTTTCAGGATATGTCCGTCGTCAGAACATTTGGCACTGATGGCTGCGTAAATTAACGGAGTATTGG
>NZ_DAOLHN010000054.1:0-14044 GCF_035329025.1 Sphingorhabdus sp.
CAGTTGGTTAGAGCGCCGGCCTGTCACGCCGGAGGTCGCGGGTTCGAGCCCCGTCACTCGCGCCATTTTCCTGTTTCCATCCATAGCAATAATGGCCGCAGAGGCGCGATCCAGATCGTGCCCAAAAACAGATACACAATCGCTTGCATCCAGATCGGCCAACCGCCGATGACGTCAGATTGGCTTCCGATTATCCATGCCAACACCGCGATAATACCCAATATCATGAACATGCCCGCGGGCTTGCGCCATGTTGGCGGAGGAGGCGGGTTTGGGTGGCTCATCGGCTGATCCAGCTTCTCTCGGTAAGAATGGCGTCCATGGGCATGTCCCAAGGATCTAAAGGCAGGTTGTCGGCCAATTGCACCGACCATGCTATTCCGACAGCGGTGCTATTGCCCAGCAGGCTCAATGCACGGTCATAGTGCCCGGCACCCTGACCGAGGCGCATCAGGCGCGCATCAAAGGCAACCAGAGGAACCAGCACGACGTCAGGCGTTACTTCAGGTGCATCTGCTTTGGGTTGCGACAGTCCAAAGGGGCCGTTTTCAAGCGGGTCTCCGGCCTGCCAACGCAAAAAGCGCATCGGCGAAGCCTTACTCGTCACAAAGGGCAAAGCGAGCGTGCATCCCTGTTCGGCAGCGGCCGACAGCAATTTGGCAGGATCTGCTTCAGAGCCGATGGCGACATAGCCCGCGACAATCTTTCCGGGGGTACAAAGCTGCACAAGCGGGGAGGGCAGGCAACTGAAGGCAATCGTTGCTTCACCATTTGTCAAATTGGCGACAAAACTGTCGCGCTTTGCCCTGAATTTTCGCCGCAATTCAGATTTGGCGTCACTTTGCGGCACTTGCAACCCCTTGAAAAACGTAGCGGAACCACCATGGGTCGTTTTCCGGAATATCCTCTGACGCCATTACGTCAGGTGGGCGCCATATACGCCGGGCCAGGGCCCGGGCAGGGATAGCTCCCTTGGATGATATTATCGCCTCAGGGATGTTCTCTTCAGCTCGTGCCGGGCAGTTCCGCCAACACCAATCTAGGCGTGCAGGCCTGCCTGCTCAAGCCCGGAAGCAAAAGATTCTACGCGTGCGGCCAGCTTGTCGAGTGATTGCGCCATTTTCAGCGCAGTTTGCTCATCGATCGTCTTGCTTGCAGGAACCATCGCGACGCCACCATTGGCCTCATTGAGTTGATCCGCCAGCAAAAGGGCCGCAAACAGCAATTGGCGGCTTTCATTCAGTCCGCCCGCGCTGCCGCCGGCTTCACGCGCCTTGGTGTCCACCATGCGACCGAGATCAAGCAATCGCTGCTCTTCTCCGTCACGGCAGGTCACGATATACTCGCGGCCAACGATGTTCAGCCTGACCTCAGCCATGCGTCGAGCCTTCCTTTGCAAGCAGGCGATCGATTTCGGCCACAGCCTGCTCAGCGGCCGATTTCAGTGCGGAATAACGCTGCTCGAGATCCGGATCGGCAGCGCCAAATTTCGGTAATTTCGCTTGCTCAAGCCTGGAAATTGCCCGCTCCAGTCGACCGATTGCCTCGATCATTTGTTGTTGTGCCATAGCTTGTACCCCGTTCCTGTTACAAACTAGCAAAACTGTGGCGATTGGCAACGCGCGATCTGGGCTCGATTGCCGCATTTCTTCGTGACTTTGGCTTGACCCGTGCCGCCTCGCTCCCCAAAGGAGGCGCGAGCCGACTCGTGCAGTCATCATGAACTTATGTGCTGGGGCTGCTCTAGCGGGCAGCAAAAGGGGTAATTTGCATGTCCGCCAACCTTCAGATGATGGCTAACGCGATCCGGGCACTTTCAATGGATGCCGTTCAGGCGGCCAATAGCGGCCATCCGGGCATGCCCATGGGTATGGCCGATGTCGCGACCGTTCTTTACACCAAATATCTGAAATATGATGCTTCTACGCCGAAATGGCATGATCGGGACCGCTTCGTCCTTTCTGCTGGTCATGGCTCGATGCTGGCTTATTCGACGCTATACCTTAGCGGCTATGCAAGCCCGACCATCGAGAATATCCGCAATTTCCGCCAGTTGCACAGCCCATGTGCCGGACACCCCGAGAATATCGAGCTTGAAGGCGTTGAAAGCACGACTGGTCCGTTGGGGCAGGGGCTTGCGATGGCGGTGGGCATGGCACTTGCCGAACGGCACTTGAACGCAGTTTTCGGCGATGAACTGGTCGACCATCGCACTTGGGTGATTGCCGGTGACGGATGCCTGATGGAAGGTATCAACCACGAAGCCATAGGTCTGGCGGGGCATTTGGGGCTCGGTCGCCTGATTGTGCTGTGGGACGATAACCGCATCACGATCGACGGCAGCACCGACCTTTCGACCAGCGAAGACATCAAGGCGCGCTATGTCGCCACTGGATGGCATGTCGAAAGCTGTGATGGGCATGATTTTGCTGATATTTCAACGGCGATAGAGGCTGCAATTGCAGACGGACGGCCGTCATTGATTGCGTGCAAGACGCTGATCGGCAAAGGCGCGCCCAACAAGCAGGGTACGTCGGCAACGCACGGTTCGCCCCTGGGTGCGGACGAAATTGCCGCGACCCGGGCCGAGCTGGGATGGAACTATCCGCCATTTGAAGTTCCGGCGGAAATTCTCGATGCCTGGCGTGCTGCTGGTAAACGCGGCGAAGTCGCACATGGTGAATGGAAAATCCGTTTATCTACAAATGCTAATGGCGCAGAGTTCATGCGCCGTATGAATGGTGAATTGCCGCAAAGTGATGCGATGCAAGACTATCTGGCATCGTTGATCGCCAACCCTGCAAAGGTTGCAACGCGCAAGGCGTCTGAAATGGCGCTTGAGGCGTTGACGGCGGCCATTCCCGAACTGGTTGGCGGTTCAGCAGACCTCACCGGATCGAACAATACCAAGACGAAGTCGACCGGTCCGTTGACGCGCGATGATTATGCGGGGCGCTACGTTTATTACGGTATCCGCGAATTCGGCATGGCCGCCGCGATGAACGGGATGGCGCTGCATGGCGGGATCATCCCATATGGCGGCACTTTCCTGGTATTTTCGGATTATTGCCGCAACGCCATCCGCCTGTCGGCAATCCAGCAGCAACGCGTCGTCTATGTAATGACGCACGACAGCATTGGTCTGGGTGAGGATGGTCCGACCCACCAGCCGGTCGAGCATATTGTCAGCCTGCGCGCGATGCCGAACCTCACAGTTTTCCGTCCGTGCGATACAATCGAAACCGCAGAATGCTGGGATCTGGCGCTGAAAAACACCAAGGGCCCGTCGCTATTGGCACTGTCACGGCAAAATCTGCCGCAGCTGCGCACCGACGTCAGCGAGAATATGTCGGCGAAGGGCGGCTATCGCATGCGGGCCGCAAACGGTGCGCGTAAGGTCGTACTGATCGCAACCGGCTCGGAAGTCGAACTGGCCATGAAGGTGGCAGACGCACTGGAAGCAACAGGGCAGGGTGCCGATGTCGTCTCGATGCCCAGCTGGGAGCTTTTTGACGCCCAAGACGCGTCCTATCGCGCGGCAATGCTGCCCGGCGACGCACTCAAGGTTTCGATTGAAGCCGGCGTCACTTTGGGCTGGCAGCGTTATACCGGAAATGATGGCCTTAACATCGGTCTCGACAGTTTTGGTGCTTCGGCACCCGCAGAAGCCCTATATGACTATTTCGGCTTCTCGGTCGAAGCGATTGTGAGTAAAATTCAAGCTAAGTTAAAAGCTTAAAGGGAGTATTTAATATGGCTACCAAAGTTGCGATCAATGGGTTCGGCCGCATCGGCCGCCTCGTCGCGCGCGCAATCCTTGAACGGAATGACCATGATCTTGAACTGGTCGCAATCAACGATCTGGCCGATGCCAAGTCGAACGCCCTGCTGTTCAAGCGCGATAGCGTGCATGGCGCATTTCCCGGCACTGTAGAGGCCGATGGCACCGACATCATCGTCAACGGCAAGCGCATCCATGTGACTGCGGAACGCGATCCGGCCAACCTCCCGCATGGCGCAAATGGCGTCGATATTGCGCTTGAATGCACCGGTTTCTTCACCGATCGCGACAGCGCGGGCAAGCATCTGGCCGCTGGAGCCCAGCGCGTTTTGATTTCGGCGCCCGCAAAGAATGTTGATAAAACAATCGTGTATGGCGTCAACCACGGCGTCTTGACGTCAGATGACAAGATTGTTTCCAACGCAAGCTGCACCACCAACTGCCTCGCCCCGCTTGCCAAGGTCGTTCATGAAACCGTCGGTATCGAACGCGGCCTGATGACGACCGTCCACGCTTACACCAACGACCAGAAAATCCTCGATCAGATCCACGACGACATGCGCCGCGCGCGCGCTGCAGGCATGTCGATGATCCCGACCACAACCGGTGCCGCCCGTGCGGTTGCCGAAGTGCTACCCGAATTGAAGGGCAAGCTCGACGGTGCGGCGATCCGCGTGCCGACGCCCAATGTCAGCCTTGTTGACCTGACTTTCACACCATCGCGCGACACCAGCGTTGAGGAAATCAACGCTGCGCTGAAAGCTGCATCGGAAGGCGCGCTGAAAGGCGTTTTGGCTTATTCGGACGAGCCGCTAGTTTCGATCGATTACAACCATTGCCCGGCAAGTTCGACCATCGACAGCCTCTCGACCGTGGTCATGGAAGGCAAGCTGGTCCGCGTTGTCAGCTGGTATGACAATGAATGGGGCTTCTCGAACCGCATGGTCGATACCGCTGGCGTGATGGCTGGCCTGATCTAAGGAAGACAACGTCATGGCCTTTCGCACCCTCGACGATCTGGGCGACATCACCGGCAAGCGTGCTTTGGTGCGTGTCGACCTGAATGTGCCGATGGCGGAAGGCCGCGTCACCGATCTGACCCGCATGCACGCACTAGCGCCGACGGTAAACGAATTGTCGGCCAAGGGTGCCAAGGTGCTGTTGCTGGCGCATTTCGGTCGTCCCAAGGGGCAGAAGCATAGCGAAATGTCGGTGTCGATGACGCTTGATGTATTGCAGGAAGTTTTGGGGCGCGAAATCATGTTCGTCCCTGAAATCTATGGCGATGTTGTTGCGCAATCGCTGTCGATCCTGTCGAATGGCGATGTGGCGCTGTTGGAAAACAGCCGTTTCTGGGCGGGTGAGGAAAAGAACGATCCCGAACTGGCGAAGGCAATTGCCGCCAATGGCGATCTCTATGTCAACGATGCCTTTTCGGCCGCCCACCGTGCGCATGTGACCACTGAAGGTCTGGCGCATCTGCTACCTTCTTATGCCGGTCGTTCGATGGAGGCCGAACTCAAGGCGCTGGAAGCAGCATTGGGCGCGCCCGAGCATCCGGTGGCCGCGGTGGTTGGTGGAGCAAAGGTGTCTTCCAAGCTCGATGTCCTCAACAATCTGGTCACCAAGGTCGATCATCTGATCATCGGTGGCGGCATGGCCAACACCTTCCTCGCGGCGCGCGGCGTCAATGTCGGCAAATCGCTATGCGAGCATGATCTGGCTGACACCGCCAATGCCATTTTGGATGCAGCCGACGTTGCCGGTTGCACGGTGCATTTGCCTTATGACGTTGTCGTAGCAAAGGAATTCCGCGCCAATCCGCCCGTGCGCACCGTCAATGTCCATGAAGTGGCAAAGGATGAGATGATCCTCGACGTTGGCCCAGCCGCAGTAGAAGCATTGGGCGATGTACTTAAGACCTGCCGCACCTTGGTCTGGAACGGACCGATGGGCGCGTTTGAAATTGAACCCTTTGACGCTGCTACGGTTTCGCTGGCTCGCACGGCTGCAGCGCTCACCAAGGAAGGTTCGCTGGTTTCGGTTGCTGGCGGTGGCGATACCGTTGCTGCTTTGGCCCATGCGGGCGTGACGCAAGACTTCACCTTCATCTCGACTGCGGGCGGTGCCTTCCTTGAGTGGATGGAAGGCAAGATATTGCCGGGCGTGAAAGCGCTCGAAACAACAGCCTGAATTTTACCAATAGAGCGGTTGCGACTTGCGCGATGGAACGCTAATGGCCGCCGCGACATACGTATGCACAGACAGGGAACTCGCATGAACACCGCTGACATGACCGCCAAGATTGCCGCCGGACAGGGATTTATCGCCGCACTCGACCAGAGCGGTGGTTCGACGCCCAAGGCGCTCAAAGGCTATGGCATCGAGGAAGGCGCGTGGAGCAATGACGAGGAAATGTTCGGCCTGATCCATGACATGCGGTCACGGATCATCCGGTCGAAGGCGTTTACTGGTGACCGCGTGATCGGGGCAATCCTTTTTGAACGCACAATGGATGGCAGCGTGAACGGCAAGCCGACCCCCGCCGCGTTGATCGAAAAGGGCGTGGTGCCCTTTATCAAGATCGACAAGGGCCTCGAAGACGAAGGATTTGGTGGGTTCGGGGGCGTGCAGATGATGAAGCCGATGCCCGAACTGGATGCATTGCTGGAGCGATCAAAGGCGTTGGGCGTGTATGGCACCAAGGAACGTTCGGTCATCAATTCGGCCAACCGCGAAGGCATTGCCGCGATCGTCGCGCAACAGTTCGAAGTTGGTCAGCAGGTGCTGTCGCACGGCATGATGCCGATGATCGAGCCTGAAATTAACATCAAGAGCGAAACCCGCGCCGAGTGCGACGCGATCCTGCTAGAAGAAACATTGAAGCAGTTGGATACGCTGGGTGCCGACCAACAGGTGATGCTGAAACTGTCTCTTCCGGTCGAAGCGGGCAAATTTGATGCACTGGTACAACACCCAAAGGTGCTGCGCGTCGTTGCGCTTTCCGGTGGCTACAAGCGTCCGGAAGCCTGTGTCGAACTCGCCAAAAACAGCGGGATCATCGCGTCTTTCAGCCGCGCACTGCTCGAAGATTTGCGCCACCAGATGAACGACGATGAATTTGACGCTTCGCTCGATGAAGCGATTGATGCGATCTACAAGGCCTCGATTGCTTGACAGGCCATAGTGCGACTTCCACTGGTTTTGCATGAGTGAAACCAGTTGGGCAGCCGTCGAAGAATACATCTCCGGTCATTTGCTGAAACCTGACAGCGCGCTGGCTAGCGCGCTGCGGCACAATGCGGCACAAGGGCTTCCGCCTATCGACGTTTCTGCGGCCCAGGGTAAAATGTTGATGCTGCTCGCGCAGATGGCACAGGCTAAGCATATCCTCGAAGTAGGCACATTGGGTGGTTATTCAACCATCTGGTTGGCGCGGGCATTGCCGGATGACGGGCAGCTTGTTTCGCTCGAAATCGATCCGGACCATGAAAAAGTGGCGCGCGAAAATCTGGAACGGGCCGGATTAGGTCCCAACGTCCAGATTGTAACCGGCGCAGCCCTCGACAGTCTGCGCAATATGCAGCCATCGGCGCCCTTCGACTTCATCTTCATTGATGCCGACAAGCAGAATAATGTGAATTATGTCGATCAAGCGATCCGCTTGGCGCGTTCAGGTGCGACCATCATCGTCGACAATGTGGTGCGTGACGGGTGTGTGCTTGATGCGTCGAGTGACGACGAGCGAATTATCGGTACGCGGAAATTGTTCGAACATATCGCCAACCACCTCCGGCTTGATGCAACCGCAATCCAAACGGTGGGCGACAAAGGCTGGGATGGATTTCTTTTAGCGCGTTTGCGTTAGAGGCCGCCAGCAAAGGTCAGGCTAAATCGGTATTTGCCAACATCAATCTTGCCGTTTTTCGGGCGGGCAGGGCGAATATTGGTTAGGGACATCATACCGTCAGCGACCGCCATTGGTTGATCGCTTGATAGCAGTAGTTCCCTCGGGCCGTCAGCCCGCATCCACAAAACCTTGACCCTGACTCGTCCGGCCCACACGCACTGAACATTGGCGGGACAACGACTATCTTCGATGACAGCAATCGGCTTGATTATGGGGCCATCGACATAGACTGCCTCGCCGATGCGCGCATTCGCCGGGTCTCGGGATTGCTCGATAGGTAATGAAATACAGCCCGCTAGGACCAGTGTTGGCAAGATGGCGGCTAAGATACGCATTTGCATTTACAGCGAATTGCCGACACCGCTATGAATGGAATATGACCAAACCAGCCTGCCAACTGTATCTTATTTCTCCGTTGAATGTTGATGGCGATTTTCCAGCGCACCTCGAAGAAGCGTTGACCGCTGGGCCGGTGGCAGCCTTCCAGTTTCGCGTGAAGGATATGGATCAGCATGAAGCGGCCCGTCTGGCTGCGCCTTTGCAAGACATCTGCGCGCGGCATGACGTTGCGTTCATCGTGAATGACAGCATCGCGCTAGCCAAACGGATCAAGGCCGACGGGGTGCATCTGGGCCAGGACGATGGCGACCCGCGTGAAGCGCGCGAGCAGCTCGGGCGCGATGCACAGATTGGCGTCACCTGCCACAACAGCCGTCATCTGGCGATGGAAGCTGCCGAAGCCGGGGCGGATTATGTCGCGTTTGGTGCCTATTTCCCGACGACGACCAAGGAGGTGAAGCACCAAGCCGATCTGGAAACGATCGAGCTGTGGTCACAATTCACCGAGGTGCCCTGCGTGGCGATCGGTGGGATTACGCCGGACAATGCCAAAGCCGTTGTCGATGCGGGTGCTGATTTCATAGCGGTCAGTGGTGCCGTGTGGAACCACGCCCAAGGACCAGCGGCGGCGGTGAAAGCCTTTAACGCGCTGCTTGCCTAATCCCAGCCTTGACGCTAAAGGCCGCCGCTGTCGGCGCGCCTTATGCAAATCTGGCGGCGCCAAGCTCTTTCCATCTGTTAAGCGAGTGATCACATGAAAATCAGTGGCGTCGAAATTCGTCCGGGCAACATCATCGAATATGAAGGCGGCATCTGGCGTGCAGTCAAGATCCAGCATACGCAGCCCGGCAAAGGCGGCGCCTATATGCAGGTCGAACTGAAAAACCTGCGTGATGGCCGCAAGAACAACGTTCGTTTCCGCTCGGCCGAAACCGTTGAGCGCGTTCGCCTTGACCAGAAAGATTTCCAATATCTGTATTCCGAAGGCGACAATCTGGTTTTCATGGACAAGGAAACCTATGATCAGGTGACCTTGCCGACCGACTTGCTGGGTGACGCGGCTGCATTCCTGCAGGATGGCATGGATGTCGTCATGGAAATGTATGAGGATGAGGCGCTTTCGGTCGCTTTGCCCGACACAATCGAAGCCACCATTGTTGAGGCCGATGCCGTCGTCAAAGGCCAGACGGCTTCTTCCAGCTATAAGCCAGCCATTCTTGACAATGGCGTGCGCGTGATGGTGCCGCCGTTCATCAGTTCGGGCACACGCATTGTCGTCGACGTTTACGAACGGGAATATGTCCGGAAGGCTGACTGATGCCTGCATTATCTGGACTGATGTCCGTCATGGAAAAAGCTGCCCGCAAGGCGGGTAGCAAGCTGCGCCGTGACTTTAGCGAAATCGAACAGTTGCAGGTCTCGATGAAGGGCCCTGCCGATTTCGTAACCAAGGCGGATCAAAAGGCGGAAGACACGATTTTCCGCGAGCTCGAAAATGCACGGCCCGACTGGGGCTTCCTTATGGAAGAAACCGGAGAGATTGCCGGCAAAGAGGGTAAGCCGCGTTTCATCGTCGATCCGCTTGATGGCACCAGCAATTTTCTGCACGGCATTCCGCACTTTGCGATTTCGATCGCGGTGCAGGATCCCAAGCCCGATGGTTCGGGCTGGGGCGATCTCTATATGGGGCTGGTCTATAACCCGATTACCGATGAAAGCTTTTGGGCCGAAAGAGGGAAGGGCGCTTTCCTAGGCCATAAAAGATTGCGTGTTTCGGCACGTCGCAAGCTGAGCGAGGCGCTCGTTGCGACCGGCGTTCCGTTCAAAGGACATGGCGATATTGAGGAATGGGGCAAAATCTACGCCGCCATCGCTCCCGAAGTCGCCGGCATCCGCCGTTTTGGTGCAGCCAGCCTCGATCTGGCATGGCTCGCAGCAGGTCGTTATGACGGTTTCTGGGAAAGCGGATTGTCCCCCTGGGATACAGCCGCAGGCTGCCTGATTGTCCGTGAAGCGGGAGGTTTTGTGACCGACTATCGCGGTCGTTCGCCCGCCATCGCCGATGCGCAATTGCTGGCCGGAAATGACCAGTTGCACAGTCGCTTGCACAAGCTTCTGGTCGGCGCGCTCAAATAATACAAATAACGGTGGAAAAAAGCCGTGTCCGCCCCTTGCGGCGGTGCACAATCACCCCTAAAAGCGCGCCAATTCAGGCCTGAAGCGAGTCCGTTTTGACCGATCTGTCGCAATATCTGCCGATCCTCATTTTCCTGGTCATTGCACTGGGATTATCGAGCCTTTTCGTGTTTCTGCCGATGGCGGTTTCGCGCCTTACAGGTGCGCACCAACCGACCGAGGCAAAGCTCGCTGAATATGAATGCGGTTTTCCTGCGTTTGAAGATTCGCGCAGCCAGTTTGACGTGCGCTTCTACCTCGTCGCGATTCTGTTCATCATCTTTGATCTCGAAGCCGCCTTCCTCTTCCCCTGGGCAGTCAGCCTGGGCGATACCGGTTGGGTGGGCTGGGGTACGATGATGTTGTTCCTGTTCGAACTGGTAATCGGCTTCATCTATGCCTGGAAAGTGGGAGCACTCGAATGGGAGTGATCGAAACAGCACCCGCAGGCGGCGTTCCCGCCGATACGGATTTCGTCAAAGACCTGTCTGAAGAGGTCAATGACAAGGGCTTTGTCGTCACCTCGACCGAGGACCTGTTCACTTGGGCGCGCACCGGCTCGCTCTGGCC
Organism: Sphingorhabdus sp.; assembly: GCF_035329025.1. Taxonomy (GTDB): domain Bacteria; phylum Pseudomonadota; class Alphaproteobacteria; order Sphingomonadales; family Sphingomonadaceae; genus Sphingorhabdus_B. Next base: position 10,776 of record NZ_DAOLHN010000054.1, read on the forward strand.
AATGACCTTTGGTCTGGCCTGCTGCGCCGTCGAGATGATCCACGGCTATATGCCGCGTTATGATTTCGAACGTTTCGGCATTGCCCCGCGCGCCTCACCGCGCCAATCGGACGTGATGATTGTCGCGGGCACGCTATGCAACAAAATGGCTCCTGCGCTTCGCAAGGTTTACGATCAGATGTCGGAACCGAAATATGTGATTTCTATGGGTAGTTGCGCCAATGGCGGTGGCTATTACCATTATAGCTATAGTGTGGTCCGCGGTTGCGATCGCATTGTGCCGGTTGACATCTATGTTCCCGGTTGCCCGCCGACGGCCGAAGCGCTGCTCTATGGCATCATGCAGCTGCAGCGCAAAATCCGGCGCGAAGGGACGATTGAACGATGAGCAGTCCCGCTCCCCTTGTCGCCACACCCAAAGGTACCGTTGCCGCGCTCAAAAAAGCGTTGGGCAAGGATCTGCTCGCGATCGAAGAGGCGCATGGCGAGATTGCTTGCCATGTCAAAACCGAAAAGCTGGTTGGCGTGATGATGCAGTTGCGCGACGCCTGCGATTACCAGCAGCTGATGGAAATCGCCGGCGTCGACTGGCCCGATCGCGATCCGCGCTTCGAAGTCGTCTATTGCCTGCTCAGCCTGACCAAGAACCACCGCATCCGCGTGCATGTGGCGACCAATGAGGATGTGCCGGTTCCTTCGGTTACCGAAATCTGGCCTGTCGCGGGCTGGCTCGAACGCGAAGTGTTCGACATGTATGGCGTGACCTTTGCGGGCAATGATGATTTGCGCCGCATTCTCACCGACTATGGCTTTGTTGGCCACCCGCAGCGCAAGGATTTCCCGCTGACCGGCTATGTAGAGCTGCGCTATTCGGAAGAAGAAAAGCGCGTGAAATATGAGGCCGTCGAACTGGCGCAGGATTTCCGCAGCTTCGACTTCATGTCGCCTTGGGAAGGCGCAGATTATGTGCTGCCCGGTGATGAGAAAGGAGCCGGCAAATGAGCCTCCAGAAAGATCTCGCGCCGACCACCGGCGATGAAGTCATCCAGAATTATACGATCAATTTCGGCCCGCAGCACCCTGCAGCGCACGGCGTTTTGCGTCTGGTGATGGAGCTGGACGGGGAAATCATCGAGCGCCTTGATCCGCATATCGGCCTGCTGCACCGCGGCACCGAAAAACTGATCGAGCACAAGACCTATTTGCAGGCCTTGCCCTATTTCGACCGGCTCGATTATGCTTCGCCGCTGGCGATGGAGCATAGCTATGTGCTCGCGATCGAAAAGCTGCTGAACCTCGAAGTGCCGTTGCGTGCGCAATATCTGCGCGTGCTTTTTGCGGAAATGACGCGCATTTCGAACCATTTGCTCAATCTGGCACACCATGCGCTTGACGTTGGCGCGATGACGCCGGGTCTGTGGCTGTACGAAGCGCGCGAAGATTGCATGACCTTTTTCGAACGCGCATCGGGCGCGCGCATGCACACCGCATGGTTCCGCCCCGGCGGCGTGCATCAGGATGTGCCGCTTAAGTTGCTCACCGACATTGGCGACTGGCTCGATGATCGCTTGCCGCGCCTGTTCGAAGACGGCATGGCGCTGGTGGTCGACAACCGCATCTTCAAGCAGCGCAATGTCGACATCGCGATTGTCAGCAAGGAAGACGCGATCAAATGGGGCTTTTCCGGCCCGATGATCCGTGGCGCGGGGATCCCATGGGATATCCGCAAGTCGCAGCCGTACGACGTCTATGCCAAGATGGAGTTTGACGTTCCGGTTGGCACGCGCGGCGATTGCTATGATCGCTTCATGGTCCGCGTGGAAGAAGTGCGTCAGTCGATCCGCATCATGAAGCAGTGCCTGCAACAGATGCCCGAAGGCCCGGTGTGCAGCGACGACCGCAAAGTCGTTCCGCCGAAGCGCGCCGAGATGAAGGCATCGATGGAAGCACTAATCCACCACTTCAAGCTTTACACAGAGGGCTTCCATGTGCCCGAAGGTGCAGTCTATGTCGCGACCGAAAGCCCCAAGGGTGAGTTCGGCGTCTATCTGGTGTCGGACGGCAGCAACAAACCCTATCGATGCAAAATCCGCCCGACTGCGTTCTCGCATCTGCAGGCAATGGATTTCATGAGCCGCGGGCATATGCTGGCTGACACTACTGCGATCATCGGCGCGCTCGACATCGTGTTTGGGGAGTGTGACCGGTGAACTGGAAGTCAATCGCGTTCGAGACGATAACTTACTTCTGTTATGGATTCACGGCGGCTGTTTTTGGCCAATGGGCATTCAGTGATGAAATAGCGTTAGATAGGGCATTTTGGATTGCTGGAGCGCTAGCTTTTGGACGACTAGTGCGGTTGATTATTGTCGAAGAAGACAGGGTTATGCGAAATGGCTGAACCAACAGCCCGCCTCGCCATCGCCGAGCAGATGATCGCGCATTACAATGTGCAGGATGCAGACGCTTATGTCGCGCTGATGACCGACGATGCCTGTGAAGCGGGCTATCGCGGCGCAGTCTTGCGCGAGGGCAAGGAAGGCACTCGGACTGGTCTGAAGGCGATGTTTGCTGAATTTCCGGAGAACCGTGCCGAAATCCTCAAAGGCTATGAACTGGGCGAGTTTGTCGCGCTGCATGAGCGGGTGTTTCGTTCCGCCACCGCCGAGCCGTTCGAAGTGATGTCGATCTATAGTTTTGAAGGCGACAAGGTGTCGCGCGTGGAGTTTGTCCGATAATGGCCGACGCTGTCCACATCCCCGACGAAGCCGAAGTCCGCGCCAAATGGGCCGGGTTCAAGTTTACGGCGGCGAACAAGAAAACCGCCGACATGTATGTCGCGCGCTACCCCGCTGGCCGTCAGCAATCGGCGGTTATGGCGCTGCTCGATCTGGCGCAGCGTCAGGTGGGTGAAGAGACCAAGACGCAAGGGTGGCTGCCGGTGCCGGTGATCGAATATGTCGCCGCCTATCTCGGCATGCCCTATATGCGCGCCTACGAGGTTGCGACCTTCTACACCATGTACAACCTCGCGCCCGTGGGCCGTTTCCATGTGCAGGTCTGCGGCACCACGCCGTGCATGCTGCGCGGGTCGGACGACGTCATGGCAGCGTGCAAGAATCGCGGACTGGTCAAGGGTGCGACCACGCCCGATGGCCTGTTCACCCTGACCGAAGTCGAATGTCTCGGCGCTTGCGCCAATGCGCCGATGGTACAGATCAACGACGATAATTTCGAAGACCTGACCTATGACAGCATGTCCGCGCTGC
>NZ_DAOLHN010000055.1:0-13721 GCF_035329025.1 Sphingorhabdus sp.
CTGACGATGGCCCACGGCCACAGCCGAAATTACACCACCTTGACGGACGCGACCAACAGATCCAGTGGAAAGGCTCGACAACGCGCTGTGCACATTCCCGATGAGCAGAGGTAGATCAGAAACGGCCACGCTATTATTGCTGACATGCGCTGCAACAATGTCTGCGGTCAGCGTAATGAATAATTCTGCATTTCCTTCAACGTCCGACATGGTTCCCTCCAAAGTAGCGCGACTGGACGTAATGGCTAAACAGAATTGATCAAGCAAGAAGAGCAGCTATGGCAGATTTGCTCCGTCTCCCTTAGCTCTATACCATTTTTCGGGCGTTCGATCCTCATCAAGAGGACCGGCCCAAGGCCGGCACAAACCCTTCGCCTGTTCGGGACTACCGAGCAGCCAGTTTTCCCTATCTTGGGGGGCAATGATTACCGGCATTCGATCATGAATCCGAGATACAGGTGGCGCGCTCCGTGTCATCACCATCGAATATACATTACCCTCCTCCTCCTCGCGCCAAATGCCGGCAACAGAGAAATGATCTCCGTCACCATAATCGCCGCGAGGAACTGAATACCAGGTTCTGGTCATATTGCCGGACGGTCCCTCGGCCTCGGCAAAGCGCATAACCGGAATTAGGCATCTGCGGGTCGCAAAGCTCTCCCTCCACAGCGGAATGTGAAGGTTCTCGGAGCGAGCGTTGTTCCAAATATCGGGCTTAATTTGTTTGGTCGGATCTCGCTTGCTGAATTTTGGCGTGGTAAACCCCCATTGCATCTTGTGAAGGCGCTCCTCGCTCGTCCAGACAGCCCCCTGCCCTCCTGGATTGATCTCATCGCTGGGCAAATTGCAGGCGCGAGAAAACTAAACAAGTTTTTCCGTTTTGTTCTCAGTTAGCGTTGTTTAGCGTACTTTCCACGCTCTGCCCTCTGCTGGGCCCCGTCGCAATAGATCTTGACGGCGATAGGGCAGTGGCGCGGGGGCACAGCGTTGTTTTTTCGCAACACTCCGTCGGGCTTCGAAGTCTGGCGCGTATCCGCCAATCGCTGGGAACTGGTCCGCACGGACGGCGGCTGGCGTGTCGAGCGGCGCGTGAACGCCCCGCTCGACGGCAGCGAAGGTGCACAGGCTTTGCTCGGGTTCAGTGGATAGGCACGCCGTCGATCGTAATCCGGTGCATCAGCCGCCGGTGGCCATGATAATCGTTGAGCGCATAATGCCAGGTCGATCGGTTGTCCCACATGGCAACCGTGCCCTGCTGCCATTTCAGGCGGCACTGGAATTCATCCTGTATTCCAACCGAGTAAAGATAGTTGAGGAGTGCAAGGCTTTCGTCGCGGCTCCAGCCTTCGATATGCGTCGTGAAAGCGGAATTGACATAGAGCAGTTTCTGCCCCGTATCTGGATGGCGGATCACCAGAGGGTGCACCGCATGTGTCTTGAGTTCCCGGCCTTTAAGATCAGATCCTTGATCAGAATTGCTGAGGAAGCCCTGCGGCCCGTAAATATGGTCTGCGGTGTGCACCGCACGCAAAGTTTCCAGCGTCGCCTTCAACCCGTCTGAAAGTGATTCATAAGCAGCCGCCATGCTGGAAAATAGCGTATCGCCACCCACAGGTGGGAGCTCGCGTGCAACCAGGATCGATCCCATCGCGGGAATCTGGTCATAGCTATGGTCAGTGTGCCAGCCGCCGCCGATATTCGCCAATTGCGTCTCTGCCTTGCGGACTTCGGCAATTTCCGGGAATTTGCCATTCTCCGGAAAATAGTTGTTCACGACGATTGGTCCGATCTTGCGCGCGAAATCGATGTGCCCCTGTTCATCAATCTGCTGGTCGCGAAACACTACAAGACCGCGTGCCGCAAGCTCTGCCTTGATTGCCGCGACGTCGCCGTCGGTTAGATTGTTCAGATCGAGTCCCAGCATCTCGGTGCCGACATGCTCTGACATCTTCTCCAACTGTATCGTCGTCATTTCCTCTCTCCTTATCCTTATCCCAATGCCTATCCCGCCAGCTGCCCGCCGTCGATGGTGAACAGTGATCCAGTGATCTTGCGTGCCTCTTCGCTTGCCAGATAGGCAAAGAGTGCAGCGATATCCTCCGGCTCGCAACTGCCGTTTTCGAGCTTGGGCGCGTTGCGCATCACCAGATCCCAATTGACGTCGCCCGCTGGCGGGGCCGAATTGCCCATCGGCGTGTTGACATGTCCTGGGCAGATAGCGTTGATGCGGACACCTTTTGCCGCAAACTCGACTGCCAGCCCCTTGGTGATCGCGGCGACGCCATGCTTCGATGCCGAATAGGCGATGGTGTAAGCGATGCCCTGCAAGGCAGCGGTCGACGCGGTGTTGACGATATTGCCCTTACTCTTGATCAGGTGGGGGAGCGCGGCCTGACACAATACGAAGACGCTTGTGGTGTTGATCTTCAATATGCGTTCGAAATCTTCGACCGCAAATTCGGTGCTCGGCCCCCATTTGAGCATGCCCGAAATATTGCACAGCACGTCAAGCCCGTCGGCAGCCGCGGTAGCGACCAGCGCGCGGCAACTTTCAAAGTCGGTCGCATCGAATGGCTGGATACGCGGAGCGCTGTCCATCATCTCTGCGGTTTTCTGCAAGCCCGCTTCGTTGACATCGCCGATGGTCACCGAGGCGCCTTCGCTGGCGAAGCGGATTGCGGTTGCCCTGCCAATCCCTGAAGCCGCGCCAGTTACCAAAACCTGCTTACCCTGAAAGCGCATCTGTTCCTCCATTAAACCTTGATTTGCGTAATAACTGACTTCATTCTCTACGCAAAGGAGAAAGCGGGATGGGAATCGAAGAAAGATTGCAGAGATTGGAGGATGATCGCGCTATCCGCGACCTCAAGGCGCGCTACCTTCGCGCCTGCGACAGCAAGGATCCTGAATCCGTTCGCGACTGCCTGCTGCCGACTGGCGCGGTGATTGCCTATGACGGCTTCCCGCCGTTCGACAATCGTGACGATTTTGTCGCCATCTATTCCCAAATGGGCTGCGCGCCGGGGATATTCGATATCCACCATGGCGCAAACGGCATCGTGACTTTCGAAAGCGAAACCCGCGCGACGGGGCAGTGGTCGCTGTTCTTTCATAACATCAACTTGGCGACCAAGACGTTGACGCAAATGGGTGTCGAATATGACGATGTTTATGTGAAGCAGGATGGCCGCTGGTGGATGGCCGAAACGCGTTCGCGGCGGCTTTCCTGCCTGATCCATTCGGTCGATGATGCGGGCGCCACAATGGTCGCCGTGATGGGTGATCCCCCAGCCAGTTTCGGGGAGGCCGCATAATGCCCTTCACCCTCCAGCAACTTTCCGACCTTGAGGATATCAAACAACTCAAGCACCGCTATTTCCGCTCGATCGATACCGGAAACGAGCTTGAATTGGCCAGCGTGTTCACCGAGGATGTGACGATTGACTATCGCGGAGGCGGCTACCGCGCGAAGCTTCAGGGGCGGCAGAACATGGTCGATTTTATCGGCAGTGCATTCAACAGCGATATTGTTGCCCAGCATCACGGCCATTGCCCGGAGATCGGCTTTACCGGACCCGACAGTGCCGAGGGCACATGGTATCTCGAGGATCGGTTCATCGATCCGATTCGGCAGGAAGACACGATCGGAACCGCGATCTACCGCGATCGCTACGTGCGGACTGCGGACGGCTGGAAAATCGCCCATAGCGAATATGACCGGGTTTACGAAATCGCCCGCCCGATCCCTGCGGACGAGCGGCTGAGCTTTCACCTATTGGCGAAAACGGGACGCAAACCGGAAGCGCGGATCGACACAACCAAATGGCTGGAATGGTATTGAGGGGCACTAGGCCCCTGTTTTATACCATATCGAAAGCATCAAAATCGGGCTTTGCCATGGCGTCGGCAAAGGCATCATAATCCCAGGGCCAGGTGATCGGAACGCCGGTCTTGTCTAGGTACCAGCTTGTGCAGCCTGATCCAAAGATCGTTGCCTTTGCGGCCTTTATCCGACGATCTTCATAATCGTCAAAGGCTGCCTTGCTGGCAACAATGCCGCTGGCGTTGCTGCTCGACACACGATCCAGAAGTTGCGCGACATATCCCCATTGCCGTTCGGCTACGTCGATCAACGAGAAGTTTCCTACAGGCGAACTTGGCCCGTTGAAGAGGAAAAGGTTCGGGAAATCGGGGATGGAGATGGCCATATAGGCGGCACAGCGTTCCGCCCAAGCATCCTCAATATCGCGGCCGTTCAGGCCCTTGATCGAGATCGGGCGGACAAAGCGATCGGTATGGAAGCCGGTTGCCAGCGCCAATATGTCGAGCGGGTGCAATATACCGTCATTGTCGATCACTCCTTCGGGTACGATCTCCTTGATACCGGAAACGATGGTTTCGACATTGGGCATCTGGGCGACGCTGTAATAATCGTAAGAATAGATAAGCCGCTTGCACGCGGCCTTATAGGTGGGGCGCAACTTCTCACGCAGCACCGGATCGACGACCGCGTTTTCCAGGAAATTGCGGCAAATCTCCTCAATCTCATGGATCTGCGGGCTATCAAAATCGGTGATGCCCGAAGTAAAACGGCGGATATTGGCCCAATAGGTCTCGTCATAGCGAATGGCATCAATGGCCTCGACGCTGGCGCGGAACCTCGCCTTGTCTTCTTCGCTATATTCGAAATTGGGGTATGGCATGATCCATTGCGGAGACCGCTGGAAATGGACAATATCATGGCCATGCTTGCCGAGATGGGTAACCATCTGCACGCCGGTCGACCCGTTTCCAATCACGCCTATGCGCTTACCGGTCAGATCGATGGCAGTATCCCACTGGGCTGTATGCATCGCGCGACCGGCGAAGCTTTCGAGCCCCTTTATATCGGGAATCTTTGGATGATGCAGCACGCCTGTCGCCATGATCGCGACATGAGCGCTGTCCTTGTGCCCGTCCTTGGTCTCGATATCCCAATGATCGCCAGACCAGACCATGCTGGCGATTTCGCTGTTGAGGGCAGAGCGTTGATGGTACGCTAAACAACGCTAAGAGAGAACGAAAGTCGAACGATTAAGCTGCGCGAGCATCCTTTGGGAGATTGAGTGTTTTTCTGCCGACAGAAGCAGCTGCGCGTTCCCAAAGAAAATCGCCGGAGAATGCGATATGCTCCCACATCGGGTATAAGGCAGCCTGTCGATAATGAAAGCGCATCCAAGCGCCGCATTCAGGGCAAGGGCTTCGGCGATTGATGAGGGAATATTGTTCCCCTACCCTCGCGGACAGTTGCTCAATGTCAATCTGCCGCTGCAGCCCACATTCGTGACACCAAGCAAAAGCCTCCCTGCCGGACACCAACATCTCTGCGAGCGTCTCGCAGTTTGACAATGGCAGGGGCCGAATCGACATTCCCATCGTTTGGAACAAATATGGTACACGTTGCAACAATGAAAGGGGCAACCAAGACCGGATACGATTGCCCCAACATATTAGAATTGCGATCGTTAGCCGGTCTTAGTACTCTCGACAAATTCTTGCATTCGGGCCAGATCGTGCGCCCAAAACAGTGTAAGGCCGCCAGTCTGTGCTTGCTTCAGATTACGGACCTTGAATACGCCGGACAACATCGCAACAGGTACGATCTGGTTGGTACCGAACTCTCGATGCCAAATTCCGGCTTTCACGGCTGCATCATTGTTGATGCGTTTAACACTGTTGGTGGCGCTGTTGGAGACCTTGCACTCTATCGGCATAAGGCGACCATCGAACAAACGAACCGGAATATCTGCCTTCCTACTTCCTACCAACGCTTCCCCACAGAATTCGCCCTTTTCGGGGGCATCAGCGAGAGTGTTAATGACCCGCGTACCCGCATTCTTGAACCCCATATCGGTAAGAAACGCCTTCACTGCCGATTCCTGCGCTTCCTTTCCAAGGTTACGCCGATCAGTAGACACACGCTGCGCTGTGATTAGGGCTGCGCTCGCTACAATCGCCACTGTCCGCTCTTCAGCCGTTGGCTCGCGATCCTCAGCAATCCACGGAAAGCGCAAAGGATCGACTGCGATCAATATCGTATCGAGTATTCGCTGTGCCTGGTCTGGGTTTGCTGCGATCACGCCGGGGGCGAGCGACGCGTCCGCAAGGACTTTTAAGTCATCGGCTGAGATTGGCGGCCCAGCCAAATAACGCAGCGCGTCGCCAAGCTGATCCCTGAAAACTGCCGCTAGCTGTTCGGGAGTTAACGATGACGGATTAGCGACACCATATTCATTAAAAAGGCGCTGAAATTGCATCTCATATTTTGCAAAGGTAGAGATCCAGCGTTCCAAAGGTTCCTTCAATCGCTCGTCAATAAAAAGCTGACGCGATTTGCTGGCCTCGACAGTCAGCTCGGCCTCCGTCCATTGAGGCGGTGATTTCATATTGGCATATTTTCAAGTCTAGGCACAGCAATCCGCTCAATTTCCTTGGGCTCGAACTTCGTCAAACCACCTGCATAGGTTCGCCCACTTTCGACGCTGACATTTTTGCGGAGCCATCCAGCTAACAGATCGAGCTGCGAAGCCGTCATAGGATCACGCGGGTAGAGGCCATGAGCAATATTGATGTGCCGTGCCTCACAGAGATTTCGGACGAAGGCAGGTGAACGGCGCGCCATATAGGTGCATATGATCGGCGCCGGAGCTTTAAGTCCTATCGACCACCAAGCACGGCGGTTGCGCGCCGTATAGGATTTATCGGCACCGTGTTTCTTAGCCCAAACCAGAAATTTTTTGACACTGGCACGCGTCGCCGCAGGCAACTCGTCAAGATCCGCCGGAAGGTCCACAACCTTACGAAGTTCCATATCATCGATGAGGTTGTCTCCCGCACGAATAAGGTCACGAGCTTTGGTGACTGTGGGGGTGAGCACGTCCAACGGAAGTGCAGTGGTATGGTCTCCGGCGATCCATATGTCATTGTGTCCTGTGACGCTGCCTCGATGTACCCGACAAAGTTCGCCCAGTTCGATATAGCCCGCAGGGACCGCTGGCCCCGGACGGATAATAATGGACCATCGATTGGCAGCTTCAACCGTCGCCCAAGGCACCAATCGTCCAGACGAAAGCCCATTAAGCTGGTCCAGCGATTCTACCGCTCGAACCCTGAATTGTTTTGGACGCCGACCAACGCGAAAACAAGTTATCGCGCCTGTGGTTATTGCGTCGGCAAAAGGCATGGCTGCGGGATCAAGAACGTGAAGCGCGACGCCCCCTAGTTCGCTTGCGAGCAACTTTCGCAGAGTTGATCCATAGTTCACATCGAGCCATTCAGAGGAGGTAATAAATACCCCGTAATCACCGGGCTGGGCGAGCTGGAGTGTGCGAAGATAAAAGTGGATATGCAGCCCTGCGAGCTTGCTAGCTTTCACGCCATAACTCGCAGCTACCTCGCCGAACCACTGTTTGGCACTTTCGTCGATCAGATGGTGCCGAACATAAGGCGGGTTGCCGATGAATAGCGTCTTGCCCTCAATTTTTGGAACCGATGCAAGTCGATAATCTTCAACCATAATAGTCGACCGACCAATCAACCCGGCAACAGTCAGATTGGCGCGAAGGAGTAAGGCGGCAACTGGATCATATTCGATAGCCACCAAATGCGCCTTGGGGAACAGCAGACCTGCAGCAAGTAAAAAGCGTCCAGACCCAGCACCAGCGTCAACAACGCGAGTTGGCTCACCTTCTGAGGCCGCCCATGCGGTCATAGAAGCAATTATGGGGGCTGGCGTGTAAGTCGCCCCATCTGCCCGGCGAACGGCTGCTGATCTAACGCGCGCAAAAGCATCTCCTAGCGGATCATTGCCGCTTAAGATACTGGCGCGAACTTCGTTCGTGACGCTAACATTTCGATATGGCCGTATGCCCCTGCAAGCAGCCTGCTCCACTGCCGTTATTGTTAATCGCGGCGGCAAAAGCGCCAGCGCCAAGGCGATCAGGTCGCGTTCCGTCTGGATAATCATTTCTTTGGCACAGCCTTGGCCTGCTTCTCGTAACCGGCCCACAGCTCTTCAAACAAAACGTTCAAACGAATACCTCGACGGCCTGCCTCTGCCTTCACTTTGCGTGCAAGTTCAGTGTCGAGCCTAAAACCGACAATTTGTGAACCCTGACCTTCCGGCATTAACTCTTCCTTCGAGTCGACTCAGTGTTCGCAACATGTGTCGACACGTCGACACAATGTCAAGCCGCTGGCTCACTGAGCGAAACGCTTTGCCATCCTCGCACTCGCCCCTCCGCGCACCGCAAGCTTCTCTCCATAGCGGAGCACTGTTCGAGGATCCTTCCACCGGTAGGCTTGCATGATGGCCCCTAAACTTTCCTCGGCCGCAAAATTGTCCTGTGCGACACCTACACGGATCGAATGACTTGATATGCTCTTGACCACCCGCTCAAGCTCAACTTCTCCCATCTGCCCCAACAAACCGCGCTCATGCGCGGTGCGAACGAGCCGTTTATAGATCTCGCCAACCGAATTCGGATGCAGCGCATTTTTGCAGATCATGGCAATTGAGCCATCAAAATGCGTTTTGATCTGGCAAAAGACCGGACCGGTTTTGAGACGCCCTTCGCTTAGCCAGTCTTTGAGCGCCGACATCGTCGCCGGCGAGAGAAAGGCATAATCCCCTTCCCCCTCCTGGTCAGTCTTGCTGAACGGAATGAACAACCGCCCTGCCCCATCGGAATCTGGTCCCTCGATGTGCGCCACTTCGACCCGCACCAGCTCCGATCGGCGTAGCCCGGTATCATAGGCAACACGCAGCATGGCAATGTTCCGGAGGGCCAAAGCATCCAAACGGCCGTAGCTGCCACGCCTGCACGCCTTAAGGAGGGTTTTGAGCGACAAGGCAGCCTCCGGCCCATCCAGATCGACGACATCGCCCTTGAACCGCAAACCGAGCGCCTGGCGCTGCTTAGAGCCAACCTTTTTGCGGGCAGCCTTCAGCTCATAAGCAACCAGCTCGTCATCGGTCGGATCAACGAGACGGAGCAAACGATAAGCGCGGCCGACATGCACAATATAGCGTTTGATCGTGGCTGCAGCGCGCGGGCGCCCTTCCCGGTCCTCTCCAACAACCAGGCTCCGGACCCAGCGTGCAACATCACTTGCCCCTGCCCTCGCCGGATCGACGCGATTGGCCCGACACCAGCGCAGCCAAATAGCAAGATCAGACCGAAAGGCGCGGCGGCTATTGTACGACCAGGCGCGGAAGGCCGCATCGAGGCGTTCGACATCGATCCTCTCCGACCAATGCTCGACCGCGCGCAAATCATCGATAAGATCAGCAGGCTCTACGGAAGCTGCGGCCAGGATGTTATTGCTCAGCATAGTCTCCATTTTTGCTGTGGTTCGCGAAATTTGGTTGGCTATACCAATATAGTAGAGGTGTGATAAGCATTCATTATCAACACTAGGCATATGGGCATACTTTACCGAGAGGTCGTTTCAGTTCATAATTGGCTATGGAAAGCTTGCCCATATCGACACGGTTCGGCCCCGACTATACACCCAAAATGGTCACGGCGATAGCGGCTGCGACAGCCACGATTGCTCGGCTCGACGCCCGGATTATCGCCAGTCCCGTCGCGAAACCCTGGGCGATGCGCGCCACGTGGAGCGGCTATGCGCGGGCCTTGCAACTGCAATCCGCCGAGGTGGAGGAGATCGACGTATTTTCATGGGGCTGCGACCTCAGGATTCCCGGTCGCCCGCCCCTCCCCAGCCATCTCGACCTATTCGATCGCTTCGAGGAATGGCGCGCGTCCCTCGACGATCCGGACACGCTGGCCTGGCGCGACGGACTTCCTACCGCGATCGGCGATCCGGCAGCTTCGGCCGCCCACCCTCCCCTCGTCCGCGCGCTCGATACGGTCCGCCAGCTCGCCCGCATCGACCACAGCATCATGCCCTGGCTCGGCCTGCCGTTCGCGCTGCGCGATCGGGGCCTCACTGCATCTCCCCTCCCCTGCCTCGCCGGCGGCGCCAAGGCGTTCCGCTTGAAGCCCAGGCCCAATGACGACGATTGGCTGGTTATGCTGCGCGGCCTCGAAAGGGCGGCGACGATCGGCCTGGAGCGATTGCACAGCCTCGAGCGGCACTATCGCGACGCCCAGCGGACGATCGCAGCCGAATACCGACCTGGCGCGCTCCCTGCGCTTCTGGCACTGATCCAGTATCACCCTTTGCTCTCCCCGCAATCGGCTGCAGAGCTGCTTTGCATGAGTATCGCCGGAGCGAGCAAGCTGATCGAGCGCGCCGCGACCACCGGTCTGCTCGTAGAAATCACGCAGCGGCGAAGCTGGCGCCAATTTCTCACGCCGGACCTGGCCGCGGATTTTGGCTATGTGCGGCCAAAGCGTGGACGGCCTGCAAAAGAGCCCCCTCCCCTTCCCGTCAATCGCGACCTGGCTGCGGTATTCGATGCGTTCGACAGCGAAATGGCAGCAATAGACAATCTCCTCGTTAGGAAAAGCGATCCCAGTTAATTTCTACGAGCGCTTCTTACTTTCGAGAAATATGGGTTTTATCAGCTACTTATAACTGTGCAGCGTTATGTGCTGCATATCGTACCGCTCCTTGTGTTGCGATGTGTAACGCGCTGTGTGCAGCGCAGTCGCATTCGAGTGCGCGTACCGCTGCGCGGCTACACGCGCGGTCTACAGTACTGCTACCGTGTGATGGTGATGTGCATGTAGCATCGCTTGGACTCGCGCGTTCGAATACGAGCGCGCGGCATACTTGCACAGCGCCTATACCCGCGCTATCACATCCGCATACGGTTGGTGCTGCGCATCCTTATGCACGGTCGGCTTGTGCCGCGCAGGTGAACGCGCGGCCTTATATTAGAGGAGCTAACGAATGCCGGTCATCACCATCGCGCAGAGCAAAGGAGGCGCGGGTAAAACCACACTCGCTCTCGCGCTCGCGTCTGAATTCGAGGCACTAGGCGGCTCCGTATTCATGCTCGATGCTGACCGTCAGAACAGCCTGCTAAACTGGCACCGTGATCGCCGCGAAGAGGGAAGGGGAGGGGACTCCCTCATCACTGTGGAGGATGCCTCCCAGATCCGCGACGCCGAGATCGGAGCAGCTATCAAAAGGGCGAGGGAAAGTGCACAACTTGTGATCGTGGATTCTGAAGGGACGTCCAACTTCAAGACCGCATATGCCGCGATGGACTCTGACTTTGTCGTGATACCGACCCGCTCCTCGCGCCTCGACCTCGAAAGAACCGTCGAAACCAGCGAAATGCTGCAGAAGATGGGCGGCGGGGTGCCATACCGAGTGCTCATTACCCAAACTGGACAGGTCGCACGCTCGCGCGCCGAGTGGGAAATCGACGCGCAAATCAGCAGTGCATTGCCGATATTCAAGGAACAAATGCACACGCTCGATGCGTTCCGCGCCATGTCAAATTTCCGCATGACCCTCGCGGAAGTGGAGCAAGCTGGTCTCGCCAAAGCGGAGAAAGCCCGGCGCATAGCCCAGAGCATCCTCGCCGACGTCCTCGGCGAAATTCAGAACAAGGAAGCATCCAATGGCTGAACCCAAACCCGCAACTCCGGCCATGGGTGACATCATCGGCAAAACCCGGCAGCGCCTCGAAACGAATGACGATCCAACCGCTCGCCTCAAGAGCCTGATCGCGTCTACACCGCCGGCGGGTGCCGCGGTCGACCCATCCCCAACCCGGGAACCGCTCCGGCCAACGCCCCCGGCCAATTATTTTCCGCAGGTCCAAGCCGAAACCGCCGCAATTCCCAAGCGCAAACCAATGCGCGGGCCAGCGCGGACCAAACATATCACTATGCGCCTGTCGCAGCCCGAGCGTGACCGACTAGTCCTCTGGTGCGAGGCCAGAAACCTCAGCCTACCCGACGGCATCATCGCCTTGCTCGATCTCGCCGAAGGGGAGGGGCCTGTCGGGCCGGGGCCGGTCTGACGCCCAGGATGCGTTTATGTGAGTAATTGGGGGCAGGGGCCTATGCACGCCCACGTTGCTGCACGAAGGATTTACAAAACCCCTCCCACGACTTGTAAAGTGCATCCCCAACCAGGTTATCCAGTCGAGACCCCATCGTCTTGCGATACCCGCTCGCAATGAGATCCTTGTCCCAACCACCGCCATAATCCGCAACGATCGTCAACAAACGCGTGTCGGGGCAGAAGTGCAGGGAATCGCGGGGAAACGGCTTACGCTCGATAATCTTCGGCCGATCCGCGATCGCGATCGTCTCCACCGTGCCCTCACGCCGCGCGCGCCGACCAACCCTAGGACGATCCAACTCGCGCGCGGTCTCCTTCTGATCCTCAAGATCCTTGGGGTGAAACATCAGTTTCACGGCCTCGACCGGCCGACCGCGGCCCGATCCCCGGATTTCCTCCCATTCAACCGTGAAATCCGCCAGCTGATCGATCTCCGCCTTCGACTTCGCCAGCACATCGCGCCGGAACTCGGCAAAGTTCTTGAAGCTGCCGTCAGGAACTCCAAGCTTCCGCCGCAGTTCATCGACCTTCATTTTGTACACCCGGTTCTGCCGATTGATGATCAGACACCCCAGATCGTAAAGGGAGAGAGCATAGCGAGACTGCAGCGCAAGCATCACACCGAGATTCACGCGCGCATAATAGTCCGAACGCTGCAACACGCGCTTGAAATTATCCGAGAACTGAAATTCGACGACGCTCATCCCATCTTCGGAAATTTCCTCGACACAGCTCGCCAGCAACGCCTGCGACATCACCGCAGGTTTACCCTTCGACGTCGTCGTCCGGATACGAACAATGACCCGAAGCAATTCATCCATCACGGTCTGAATACGCTCATTACCCTTGTGGGAGCCTCGAAGCTCCTTCTTCGTAATAACGAACGTCTTGTCTTCATAGGCTTCCGGACCAGCCTTGCGCAGCATCAACGCGAACGCTTTGCGCGCAGCAGCGCCAAGCGAGCCGGTCTCGAACTCGGACTCGACCAATTCGCCGGGTTTGCTTACAAAATCGAGATCACGGCGGCGAATCACATCCGCAACGCGCAGCGTCCGGCTCAGACTCTCCAGCCCTGATGTTACCTCGATTTCCGATATGTCCGAATCGAGCTTCATATGAGTTGCATACCATCAACGTGTCATAAAGAGAACCCGCCCCCGTTTACTCACATAGACGAACCCCCGCCGACTCATGAAAAGAGGGCAGGGCGCTCTGTCACCAGCCCCCTGGTCCTCACATGAACGCGCCGCGAAACCCGCAGAAATACACGGGTTTAGGAGCGCCCCCCGATTCCTCACATAAACACGACCGGTTGGCCCAGATCATTCAGCTGCCGAAAGACCTGACAGTGTGCGCCCCCAGCGACTCACAATAACGCCGCTCCAAGCTGCTGATCCGAATCGGTTTTCCGGGGCGCCCCCGTCCACTCATATAAACGCCGATCGAAAGGACTGACCGCTTACCACTGCAAGTCCAGACGCCCCCGATCACTCATATAAAGAACCGCACGACCGGCGTCAGCCAATCCCGACCGCCACCATCGCCCTCAAAATCGACCCCAAATCCAGCACAGTCGGCCAACGAAACGATTCATTGGGCTGAATCAAACCCTTCCAAAGGCCACTTCATATGGAATCCCGGCCACCCCCAATCGCTCACATAAACCCCCGGACGCTCCTCCAGTTGCCCCC
>NZ_DAOLHN010000056.1:0-12906 GCF_035329025.1 Sphingorhabdus sp.
ACCCGCGACCTCCGGCGTGACAGGCCGGCGCTCTAACCAACTGAGCTACACCCGCTTGATGCGGTGACGGCGCTACTAGAAGCGGTCACTGCAACTGTCAACAGCGCGAATGAAAGAAACGAAATTTTCTTGCGCAATGCGTTTGGTGGCCACCAATCGGTTCCAGCTAAAACTTTCGGCATAATTTACCATTCTCGTTTGATTTTACAAGATTCGACAAGTTTGATGCCATATATATCTAATACATACAATATGTTGGCTCGTTAACAGGCTAGTCCTTGGCTTAACCATTTCTTGACCTCGCTCTGCCATAAGAGCCAGCATGTTGAGAACCAATACATCCCGCTCAAGCCACGGAAACGCATTGTTGCGTCTTCGCTGCGCATCGGCATTGGCAGTTGTTGCCGCGACTTCAGCCTTCGGATCAACCGCTCATGCCGCAGGCACACTTGCAGGCACCAACATCGAGAATATCGCCACCGCGAGCTATGATGCGGGCGCGGGCCCGGTTGATATTCAATCGAACGTGGCGGTCATTCTCGTCGACGAACTGCTCGACGTCACTGTCGTCAGCAGCAATCCTGGCGACGTCGGCACCACCAATGGTGCCACCAACGCGGTGCTGACCTATCAGGTGACGAACAACGGCAATGGTCCCGAAGTCTTCACGCTGACTCCGAATGTCGCCAACAGCGGCGATGATTTCGATCCCGCCCTTTCGCAAGTGGTGCTCGATACCAACAACAATGGTGTCTATGATGCCGGTGTCGACACAATCTATGTCGCGGGCACTAACGACCCGCTGCTGACACCTGATCAAAGCATCAATGTCTTCGTCCTCACAAATATACCGGCGACGCAAGCCAATGGTGATCGGGCCAATGTCAGCCTGGTCGCTGCTGCGAACACCGGAACCGGGGCACCGGGAACATCATTTGCAGGTGCGGGTGAAGGCGGCGGCAATGCCGTAGTCGGAACCAGCGGCGCAGAAGGTGAGGCAAGCGGCTTTCTTCGCGTCGACGCCGCTTCTGTAGCCTTGGCAAAATCAGCTGTTGTTGCCGATCCCTTTGGTGGCACGACTGCTGTTCCGGGGTCGACCATCACTTATACGATTGTGGCGACGATCAGCGGCGCAGGCACGCTGAACAACCTCGCCATCAACGACCCCATTCCGACAGGCACAACTTATGTTCCTGCCAGCCTCACCCTTGAGGGAGCGGCGCAAACCGATGCGGTCGATGCCGACGCTGGCAACTTTAACGGCACCAGAGTGAACGTGTCGCTGGGCAATGTCCCCGCCGGACAGACCCGCACGGTCACCTTCCAGGTCACTATTCAATGAGTTCCACTATGAAACACATGATCGCAGCATTGCTAGCCTTGGCCACCGCCCTCCCAGCGATTTCAGCACCGGTTGAACTCGCCAGCGACGTCTTTGTTGAACGTGAACACAAACGTGCCGATGGTACCGTAGCGACAGTGCTTGAAGCACCCAAACTCGTAGTACCCGGCGATCAATTGGTCTTTGTCGTGCGCTATAAAAATGTCGGAACGCAACCGGCATCGAACTTCATTGTCACCAACCCGATCCCCCGAGCAGTTGCCTTTTCGGGCACTATGGATGGCACGGAAGTTGTTTCGGTCGACGGCGGCAAAAGCTGGGGTGTTATGTCGCAGCTCAAAGTTGCGAAGCCTGATGGTACCTTTCGTCAGGCTTTACCCGCCGACGTAACCCATCTGAAATGGAACATGAATCAAACGCTTGCGGCAGGATCTGCCGGCAAGCTCGTCTTTCGCGGGGTCGTACGATGACCTCCAAACGAAACCGTAACGATTGCTGCGGCACAAGCGATCAAATCCAATGCAACCGGAGTATAAGCATGACCAGTACGCTTAAATCCCTCGTTGCCTCAACTGCGCTTGCCGCAACGCTCGGGGTTTCCGCTCCGGCCTTTGCGGTGGGCACAACCCAGGGCACCGACATCACCAACAGTGTGACTGTAAATTACACCGTAGGAACCACGGCACAGACGCCGGTCACCAGTAACACCGATACGTTCAAGGTCGACCGCAAGGTCAACTTTACCGTTGTCGAACGTGCGACCATCGGCACCACCACAGTCAATCCTGGGCAACTTGCCCAGCAAACAGCATTTACGTTGACCAACCTGTCAAACGATCTGCTCGACTTTGACCTGACAGCGGCCAACCTGTTGACCGGTGCGGCAGCACCGCGCGGGACAGACGGATTTGACGTCACCAATTTGCTGATCTGCCTCGACGCGGACAACAACAATGTCTGCGATGCGCCTGCAACCGCAACGCTGACCGTTAACGATCTATCGGCAACAACCGGCAGCAACAGCGTCAACATTCTTGTGTTGGGCGACATTCCGGCCGCAGCCACCAATGGCCAGATTGCGGGCGTTAGCTTGCAAGCCACCGCAAAGCTGAGCAATGGCACCGCCTTTGTTCTTAGCGGCCCTGGCCAAAATGTATCGACCGACGCCGACGCCAACGTCGCTGGCGCTGTCGACACCGTTCTGGCTGATACCGGTCGCGATGCTGTTGAATCCGCACTCGACGACTACACCGTACAGTCGGCAACGCTGGGCGTGTTCAAGTCGAGCCGCGTTGTCAGCGACCTTGTAAGTGGCATCAACCCGAAAGCTCTGCCCGGCGCGACGGTGGAATATTGCATCGCAGTCCAGAACACCGGTAGCGTCGCTGCAACCAGCGTCGCGATTGAGGATTTGATTCCTGCGAACACGACGTTTGTTACAGGTTCGATCCTGTTGGGTGCAACCGTAACCGACTATGGTCTGGCAACGCAAAGCTGCTCGGCCGGTTCGGCAGGCGGTAGCTACACCACAACGCCGTCACCGCGCGTCAACGGAACCCTCGCCAGTGTTGGCGCGGCTTCGACGAGCGGCCTGATCTTCCGCGTTACCATCAACTAAAGAAGCAAGGCGGGGACGAAGGCTCTCTTCAACCCCGCCTTTTTCTCTAAAAATGCTGTTAACTAAACATCTTATCAAACGCGCAGGAACGCTGGCGGCAGCTGCCCACTTGGCTGCCGCCTGCCTTCCCGCGCATGCGCAAGTGTTGCCGAATATCATCAGCAACACAGCGCAGGCGGAATGGACATCCGGCGGACAGCCGCTGTCACGGCCTTCAAACAGCGTCGATATCGTTGTCGACCGCTCCAATCCGCAACCGGCGACACTTGAGGTGTTCCGTTTCACCAGTGCAAGCGGTTCTACCCAAGCCGTTTTGCCGCAGACGATGTGCCGGGGCACCAACGGGCTTCAGCCGGTCAACCTTCAAGGCGTTTTTGCCGGTCTTTCAACCAATCCGGCGTCAATCGCCCCGGCATCTTCCATTCGCGCGGGGGAACCATTGGTTCTGAAGGTGACGGCACCGGGTCAAAACAGCAATCCAGGTACGATTGACAGCTTCGAAGCTGAAATTTCGACCGACACTGGCGATATCGAGCGGTTCATTCTGACCGAAACGGGCGCCAATACGTCGGTTTTTCTGGCTCTGGTGAATACCAAGGCTGCACCGCCTGCGGCAATTCAGGGCGATTGCGTCCTGTCGGTTCGTCCCGGCGACCAACTTCATTTTGACCTCGACAATGCCCAAAATGGCAATCCGATTGCCGGTGCAGATGTCGATATTCTCGTCGATCCGTTCGGATTGACCTTTGACAGTGCCGACGGCACTGCTGTCGATGGCACCCGGGTGACTATCGTAGACGCGGCAACCGGCCAGCCTGCACAGGTGTTTGGCGATGACGGCGTCTCTAGTTTCCCGAGTACCATTATAGCGGGAAGCACGGTTACAGACGGTGGAGGGCAGATTTACGCCTTCCCGTCCGGTTTTTACCGCTTCCCCTTCCTGCGCCAGGGCACTTACCGGCTGATTATCACGCCGCCAGCGCCTTACACGCATCCCTCGGTGGCTACGCCTGCTGAAATAGCGCTGTTGACGCGCCCCGACGGCGGCCAGTTCGTTATTGCCGACGGCTCTTATGGCGGAATCATTACACTGAACGACCCTGCACCGGTGCGTATCGACGTACCGATGGACCGGCCCGGCGGCAGTTTGCAGCTGCGGAAGTCGACTTCAAGCGTTACAGCCATGCCCGGTGATGTCGTTCAATACCGCATCGAGGTGCGGAATCCTGATCGTGTCCGCAATAGCGGTCCGATTACAGTCACCGACCTTTTACCGGCATCGATGCGGCTGCGCCTGAACAGCGTGCGCTATAATGGCACCTCGGTTACGCCAGTTGCAACAGCCGATGGCAGCGAGTTTTCGGTTGTTTTACCACCGCTTGCTGGGGGCGCATCGGGTCTGTTGACGTATCTGGCAGAAGTGCGCGTTGATGCCCGTTCGGGCGATGCCGTCAACCGTGCATCTGCCCGCGATAATCGAGGTGCGAGCAGCGAAACAGTCGATGCCGCAATCCGCATCATCCGCGACGGGATAAGCGAACGCTTCACCATAGTTGGTCGCTTTACCGAAGGCGGATGCAGCGTCGATCCGCGTAAAGCAAAGGGCATCAGCGGCGTGCGCGTCATGCTTGAAGATGGCAGCTACGCCATCACCGACATTGACGGCCGCTATCATTTCGAAGGCGTGGTCCCCGGCCTGCATGTTGTGCAAGTCGACCCGTCGACCTTCCCGCTTGATCAGGCGCCTGTCGACTGCGCGCAGAATACACGCAGCGCCGGAAGTGCGATCTCGCGCTTTGTCGAAGGTCGCGGCGGTAATCTTAAACGCGCAGATTTTCGCTCGAAACAGGTCAGCCCCCGTCGCGAAGCCACACAAATTGCTTCCAAACCGGTTGCGCCGAACGCCGAAGAACGCAGCATTGCTGGCGGTGAAAAAGATTGGGTTGCCGGTCAGGCGCCGGGCTTGGAATTTCTGTTTCCCGGCACCGACCACAACCCGCCTGTGCCCGCGATCCGCGTTGCCATCAAACATGCTGCTGGCCAGCGCATCGAACTCAGCGCCAATGGCAAGATCGTTGACCCGCTGAATTTCGATGGCGTCAAGCGCAGTGGGGACGGCCAGGTCAATGTCAGCATCTGGCGCGGCGTTCCGATTGTTGCAGGCAACAATGCGCTGGTTGCGCGCGTGCTGAACAGCGAAGGTCAGGAAGTCGCCAAGCTGGAGCGTCAGGTCCATTTTGCTACCCCCGCAATTCAGGCGCAGTTCCTGAAAGAAAAGTCGCTGCTGCTTGCCGACGGTGTCAATCGCCCCCGTATTGCAGTGCGATTCACCGATCGTTCGGGCAAACCCATCCAGCCCGATGCAGTCGGCGATTTCAGCGTTACCGAACCTTATCGTCCCGCTGTCGAAATCGATGCCCAGCAGGCAAGCCAATTGTCCGGCCTCGAACGTGCGGCACCGGTGTGGCGCGTGATCGGCGAAGATGGCGTTGCCTATATCGAACTGGAGCCGACAACCGCTTCCGGTGCCGTGGCAATCAGCTTCAACTTCCAGGATGGCCAGGTAAAACGTACCCAGCGTATCGAAACCTGGCTCGATCCGGGCGATCGCCCCTGGACCGTGGTTGGCTTTGCAGCCGGCACCCTCGGTTTCAACAAGCTTGAAGAAGGTCTTCAGGATCTGGCTGGCGAAGATGACCAGTTGAATGTCGATGGCCGCATCGCCCTCTACGCCAAGGGTCGTGTGAGCGGCAAATGGCTGATGACCATGGCCTATGACAGCGACAAAAAGGCTGACGATGCCCGTTTTGCAGGCACCATCGATCCGCGTCGCTATTACACCGTTTATGCCGATCGCAGCGAGCAGCGCTATGACGCGGCTTCAATCCGCCGCCTGTATCTGAAGCTCGAACGCCCGCAATTCTATGCGCTGTTCGGCGACTATCAGACCGGCATCGATGAGCCTGAACTGGCCCGCTATCAGCGCAGCTTCAACGGCATTAAGGCCGAATATCGCAGCGATGACGTGCACGCGCAGGCCTTTGCAGCGGACACCCCCTATCGCTATCGTCGCGAAGAAATCCAGGGCACGGGCCTGACCGGCCCCTACGCGCTCGCCACCCGCGATATCCTCGCCAACAGCGAACGCATCACCATCGAAACGCGGGATCGTTTGCAGTCGAACATCATCATCGACCGCAAAGCCCTTGTGCGCCATATCGACTATGACATCGATTACCTCGCCGGAACGCTGCGTTTCCGTGAGCCGATCCTGTCGCGCTCGAGCGGCCTGAACCCGCAATTCATCATCGCCGAATATGAAGTCGATGGCGTTGGCAAGCGTGTCAACAACGCTGGCGGCCGTGTCAAATGGCAGTCGCCCGACCAGAAGCTGCAGATTGCAGCAACCGCGATCCACGACGAAACCGATACCGACAAGACCAACCTTGTCGGCGCCGACGTCCGCTATCGTCCGACCGCGAACACCGAATTGCGCGCCGAATTTGCCGCAACCAATGGCAAGGCCAATGCAGGCAGCGCAACCACCGATGCCGGCGGCGCTTCGGCTGTGCTGCTCGAGGCCGAACAACATGGTGCGAAGCTCGACGTGCTGGCTTATTATCGGCGCCAGTCGGCCCGCTTCGGCGTCGGCCAGACGAACCGCAGCGAAGTAGGCACCGAAAAATTTGGCCTCGATGGCCGCTATCGCCTGACCGATAAGCTGTCGCTCTCGGCAATCGGTTATCAGGAAGATTATATCGAAACCGGTGCCCGTCGCATCGCGGGATCGACCGAACTCGAATATCGTGACGACAAGGCTTCGCTGCGCGCTGGCATCACCCATGCCGATGATAAGCTAGCCGATGGCACGACGAACAAGTCGACACTGGCTCGTATCGCCGGTTCATACAAGCTGACCAGCAAGCTCGAACTTGACGCGCAAACCGAGTTCGCTCTGGGTGGCGAAGATGAGAGCATCGACTTCCCTGCCCGCCACCGTCTGGGCGCACGCTATGCGATCCGCAACGATATCGCGCTGGTCGGCAGCTATGAAATCGCCAAGGGTGAAAATATCGATGCACGCACTGCACGTATCGGTTTTGACATCGCCCCCTGGGCTGGCGGTCGCATCGTTGCGAGCGCCAACCAGCAGGATATCGGCGAGTTCGGCGCGCGCAGCTTTGCATCCTACGGACTCGCGCAATCGTTCAAGATCAACGACAAATGGTCGGTTGATTTCACGCTCGATGGCAACCAAACCATTGGCGGCTTCGACCGCAGCGATGTCATCAATCCGTTGCAGCCCGTCGCTTCCGGCGGTTTCCTGGGCAGCGACGGCACGCTGACTGAAGATTTCGTCGCAGTCACCGGCGGCGCCAGCTATCATGGCGAACGCTGGAGCTGGACCGGTCGTGCCGAATGGCGCGATGGTGACACCACCCAGCGTTATGGCCTGACCACCGCCATCCTGCGCCAGATCGGCGAAGGCAAAGCTGTGGGCGGCGCACTCAACTGGTTCAAGGCCAAGCAGGACGGCGGCGCATCGACAAAGACCGCACAGGCCGAAATCAGCTGGGCCAACCGCCCCTCGGGCAGCCAGTGGTCGTTCCTCAACAAGACCGAATATCGCTATGATGCGGTGAAGAACGCAACTGCTGGTCTTCCGGGACCGATCGGCGGTGCGCCGTTGCTTGTCAGCGGTGACGTCAAATCGACCCGCATCATCAACAGCCTGTCGGTCAACTACACCCCGATTGACGAGCGCGATGGCAGCTTCATCGAACGCGGCGAATATGCCTTCTTCTGGGGCACCCGCTACAACACCGACCGTTTTGGCGCGGACGATGTCAAGGGTTGGAGCAATGTTGTCGGCGCCGACCTGCGCTTTGATTTCTCAGATGTCGCAGATGTGGGCATCTCGGGTACGGCCCGCATTGGCACCTCGGGCAAAAACATCGCCTGGTCGGGTGGACCAACACTGACGGTGACGCCGTTCGACAATTCAAACGTCACGCTCGGTTACAATTTCGTCGGCTTTGAAGATCGCGACTTCGAAGAGGCACGCTACACCCGCAGCGGCCCCTTCCTGACCTTCAAACTGAAGTTCGACCAGACCAGCTTTCAGGGTCTGGGGCTCTAACCTTTAGTCCGCGAACAGCAGAACCGGCGTTTCGACAAGCTTTTTGAGCGCCTGCACATAGCTCGCCGCATCCCAGCCATCGACCACGCGGTGATCGCAACTGATCGACAAGTTCATCAGCTTACGCGCTTCAATGGCATCGCCGACAAATACCGGACGTTCGACGATTTTGTTCGGGCCGATAATGGCGACTTCGGGACGGTTGATAACCGGCGTGGTTGCAATGCCGCCAAGCGGGCCGAGTGACGTCACCGTCAACGTTGAACCGGAAAGTTCATCACTTTTGGCGCTGCCATTGCGGGCGGCTTCGGCCAAACGGCCAATCTCGCTCGCCAATTGCCAGACATTCTTGTCCTGCGCGTCACGGATAACCGGGACCATCAGCCCAGCTTCGGTTTGCGTTGCCATGCCGAGATGCACCGAGCCGTAGCGTGTGACCACACCGGCTTCGTCATCATAACGGGCGTTGATCATCGGAAAATCAGGCAAGGTCTTGCAGATCGCCACGATCAGGAACGGCAGCATGGTCAATTTGGGGCGATTGCCGCGATTAGCGTTCAGATCAGCCCTCATCGCTTCCAGCGCAGTGACGTCAAACTCTTCGACATAGCTGAAATGCGGAATGTTGCGCTTCGACGCCGCCATATTTTCGGCGATACGGCGACGCATACCGATGACCTTGACCACTTCATCGGCCCGCTTTGAGGAAGCGCCGGCTGCACGATAGCCCTGCCCCGCACCATAGTTCAAATAGGCGTCCAGATCTGCGTGGCGAACATGTCCGCCCGACGCCCTGACGTCACTTAGATCAACGCCAAGCTCCTTGGCACGTGCCCTAACCGCCGGAGAAGCGGTGATTTTTTCGTGCTTGATTGCAACCGGTGCTTCGACAGCCTCCACTTGCGGAGTTTCTACTGGTGCAGGTGCTGGAGCAGGCGACGGGGGAGAAGCAACCGGTTCCGCTTCCACTTTGGGTGTTTCAGCAACAGGCTTGGGCGCAGCTTCTTCATTGCCCGCGCCTTCGGTTTCAATCTCAACCAGCATTGATCCGATGGCGATCACATCGCCTTCTTCGCCTGCAACAGCCGTCACGACGCCAGCCACCGGACTTTCCATTTCGACTGTCGCCTTGTCGGTCATCATGTCCGCGAGCGGCTGATCTTCCTCGATCCGGTCGCCAATCTTGACGTGCCAAGCGACGATTTCAGCCTCGGCAATGCCTTCGCCAATGTCAGGCAGCTTGAATGTGAACTTACCCATGACGTCAGTCCTTCATGATCTTTTCAATGGCACTGGCAATGCGAACCGGGCCGGGGAAATAGGCCCATTCGAGGCTGTGCGGATAAGGCGTGTCAAAGCCGGTGACGCGTTCTACCGGCGCTTCGAGATGGTAGAAGCAGCGTTCCTGAACGAGCGCCGCCAGTTCTGCACCAAAACCGCTAGTACGGGTGGCCTCGTGAACTACCAGGCAGCGTCCGGTCTTTTTTACTGATTTTTCAATTGCTTCAACATCCAATGGAAGAAGCGTTCTTAAGTCGAGAATTTCCGCATCAAGGCCCATTTCGGCTACAACGGTCTGCACCACATGCACCATTGTGCCATAGGTCAGGATGGTCAGTGCCTCGCCTTCGCGGACTATTCCGGCCTTGCCCAGTTCGATGCGATAATAGCCTTCGGGAACAGCACTCGCTGCATGTTTCGACCATGGCTCGACCGGGCGGTCATAATAGCCGCTGAATGGGCCGTTATAGATGCGTTTGGGTTCGAAGAAGATCACAGGATCATTATCCTCGATAGCCGCGATCAGCAGGCCCTTGGCATCGTAAGGATTGGACGGAACAATCGTCTTGATGCCGCAAACATGGGTAAAAAGGCTTTCCGGCGACTGGCTGTGCGTCTGCCCACCGAAAATCCCGCCGCCAAAAGGCGAACGAACGGTCATCGGGCAGATGAAGTCACCTGCCGAGCGATAGCGTAAGCGTGCCGCTTCACTGACTAGCTGGTCGAGGCCCGGGTAGATATAGTCGGCAAACTGGATTTCCGGCACTGGCCGCAAGCCATAGGCTGCCATGCCGACGCCCGCGCCGATGATTCCGCATTCGCTGATTGGGGTATCGAACACCCGGGTTTTGCCATGCTTGGCCTGCAAACCAGCGGTCGCGCGGAACACGCCGCCGAAATAGCCGATATCCTCCCCCATCAAGACGACATCGGGATCGCGTTCCAGCATGATGTCGAGCGCGCTATTGATCGCTTCGATCATGTTCATGGTTTTGGTGTCGGCCATCATTTCGGCTCCCACTCAGGGCCGAATTTGCGGTGCTGTTCGTCAATCATCTGCGCGCACTGCTCTTTCAGGTGCCAGGGCATTTCCTCAAAAACATCCTCGAACATCGTTTCGAACGGCTGGTGCATTCCATGCCCCAATATGCCGTTCGCCTCTGCCTCTTTCTGGGTTTTCTTAACCAGATTGGCCAGCTCGTCATGCTGCGCCTGATGCTGTTCCTCGCTCCATTCGCCAAGCAGGATGAGGTGCTTTTTCAACCGGTCAACAGGGTCACCCAGCGGCCATTTTTCAAACTCTTGTGCCGCGCGATAGGCGCCGGGGTCGTCAGAGGTTGAGTGGCCTTCAGCGCGATAGGTGAAATATTCAATGAAGGTTGGGCCGTTATTAGTCCGCGCCCGGTCTGCTGCCCAGCGCATCGCGGCATAAACAGCCAAGGGATCATTCCCGTCAACCCGCAGCGAGGCAATGCCATAGCCCAATCCGCGCGCCGCAAAGGTCGTGCGTTCGCCACCCGCAATGCCAGAGAAAGAGGAAATCGCCCATTGGTTGTTCACCACCTGCAGGATGACAGGCGCATTGTAGACCGCCGCAAAAGTCATCGCACTGTGGAAGTCTCCCTCTGCGGTAGAACCTTCACCGCACCAGACTGCAGAGATACGCGTATCGCCGCGTGATGCGCTGGCCATCGCCCAGCCTACGGCCTGCGGATATTGCGTCGCCAGATTGCCCGAAATGGTGAAAAAACTGCACTCTGGCGCCGAATACATGATCGGGAGTTGGCGGCCCTTCAGATGATCCTGACTGTTCGAATATATCTGGTTCATCATCCGCACGATCGGATAGCCGCGCGTCAGGAGGATGCCCTGCTGGCGATAGCTGGGGAAACACATGTCATCGCTGGCCAGCGCCATCGCTGTTGCGACCGACGTAGCCTCCTCACCCGTCGATTTCATGTAAAAGCTGGTTTTTCCCTGCCGCTGCGCGCGGAACATGCGGTCATCAAAGGCACGGGTCAGCATCATGTTGCGGAGCATCAGGCGAAGCTGTTCGGCATCGAGGTTGGGATTCCAGCTGCCTTTTGCCTGATGGTCGTTATCGAGCACGCGCACCAGCCCGAATGCCAGCGATTGGATGTCCGCCGGTAGCGAGGCTTCATCGGGACGTGGTATGGAATCGACCGGCGGAACAGCGACATCGCTGAAATCCACCTCATCGCCGGGACGGAATTTGGGTTCCGGAATGTGCAGCCGCAACGGCGCAAGATTGGACTTTTTGCCTGTCATCGCTTCCTCTCGTTCCCTTTACAGGGCTCCACGCGAATCACATTTGTTTGTTGTCCGCTCTTGTTAGAATATTTCAAACTCCTTTTTAGGTCAATATCGCTGACCTAAACTGCGACAGGCGCAGAAATATGGGCTTGCGGGTGATAATCGAGCACCTCGAAATCCTCGATCTCATAGTCAAAAATGCTTTCAGGCTTGCGCAACAGGTGCAATTTGGGATCGCCTGCCGGCTGACGCGACAATTGCTCTTCGACCAGTTCGGCATGGTTCAGGTACAAATGCACATCCCCGCCCTGCCAAATCAGTTCTCCCGGCTCATATCCACATTGTTGTGCGAGCATCCGGATCAGCATTGATGCGGCGAAAACGTTGAAGCCAAAACCCAGCCCCAGATCACACGAACGCTGGAACAACAATCCACTTAATACGCCATCCGCCACATGGAATTGATAGGTTTTATGACAGGGCGGCAAGGCCATCCGGTCAAGCTCAGCAACATTCCAGCCTTCAAAGATGTGTCGGCGCGAACCCGGATTGCTCTTCAGGCTTTGCACCAGCAATTCGATCTGGTTGATGCCTTTATCTGCGCGGCGATAGAGCCCCCGCCCTGCATCCTCATATTTGGGCCAATTCACCCATTGCGCACCATAGACCGGGCCAAGATCACCCCATTTTTCGGCAAAATTGATATCGTCGACGATGCGCTGCTCGAAATCCTCTTGGGAAATCTGATCGCCAGTTTCGCGGCGATAACGCTCCATCGGCCAATCGGTCCAGATCCGCACCTTTTGCTTCAACAGATTGCGGATGTTTGTGTCTCCAGTGAGGAACCACAGCATCTCACGCGCGGCAGTTTTCCAGAAAATGCGTTTGGTCGTCAGCAAGGGGATAGCATTATCTGCCAGCGAAAAGCGCATAGTCGCGCCGAATAGCGAGCGCGTACCCACGCCGGTCCGGTCTTCCTGCACCGCGCCTTCGGTCCAGATGCGGCGCATCAGGTCCAGATACTGGTCTTCATAATGGCTCATTCAGAGCGCCTTCCCCGTCGAGTCTGTATACGCTGAAGCTATTCGCAGAACGGGGAATCGGCAATGGCCAGATTATTGCATCTTTACGCTTGAAAGGCTGGAACCGCCCTTCTATAGGCACCGCCTGCCTTGCCGGTCTTGGACCGGCTTCAAGCATCGGTCGGGGAATAGCTCAGCCTGGTAGAGCACTGTCTTCGGGAGGCAGGGG
>NZ_DAOLHN010000057.1:0-11370 GCF_035329025.1 Sphingorhabdus sp.
ACGTGACGCCCGCCGACGCCTACTTCGGCAGGGCACCGGCCATCATCAAACAGCGCGAAAGGATCAAACGACAGACCATCCAATATCGGCGCTTGCAGCACCGAAAGCTCGCCGCCTAATATCAATCCCCAGACGAGGCCCGCTCTCCACTAATTTACGCCGCGATCTGCGCCAAATGTTCTGACGACGGACACTGTCAAAAGTCGTGGCATTATTACACTGCCAAACCCCAACCGTTTCGATGCCCTGTCGGCAGGTGGTAATGGTGACGGTGTAGTACAAGTGTCGGAAATCCAGACCGCTTGCAACAATGTGGTCGTTGGTCAGCCGGGATCAAATTTCTGTTCTTTGTCTGCCGCAAGGCAGGCCGAGTTCGCGGCGGCGCATACCGGTCAAGATATCGTTGATGATCGTGACATAACCTTCGATCACTGGCTGCCCAGCTTCAATGCGAAGCTCGATGTTGGCGGTGGCCTGTTGTTCCGCTTTGCTGTTTCAAAGGGCATTTCGCGCCCCGATCTGGCGCTATTCCGTGCTGGCGGTGTTATTGCTGACAACACCGCAGATCTATTGGCCGATGGCACGCTGGCAACTGGACCACTTTTCCAGCTTTCCACAGGCAACCGCAATGTCCAGGCGACCCAATCCTGGAATTACGACCTTTCGGCTGAATGGTATTTCGACGATGTCGGTTCGATCACAGTCTCTGCGTTCCTGAAGGACATCAAAGGGATCGTCAGCAGCGGTGTCAATGTCGTTGACTACCCGTCGGCCAATGGAGACATTCCGGTCGAGGTCAACGGACCAAGCAACGAATTGGGAGGAACGCTGAAAGGTGCTGAAATCAGCTATCAGCAGACGTACGATTTCCTTCCGGGAATATTGAGTGGGCTCGGCTCGCAATTGACTTACACCTATGTCGATGCGGGCGATTTCTCCAACCCCGACCTTGTTGGAAACCGCGGTACTTTTGCTTCGCTGCAACCCCTTCAGGGCGTTTCAAAGCACACGGTTAATGCGACTGTGTTCTACGAAAAGGGTCCGCTGGCATTGCGTGCGGCTTATAATTGGCGTTCGGATTTCCTGATTACTCCGCGCGACGATATCTTCCCGTTCTCGCCGATATGGCAGGAATCGACAGGCCAACTTGACGCGTCGATCTTCTATTCGGTGACTGACAATATCAAGCTGGGCGTCCAAGGTGTGAACCTGCTCGATGCGGTAACGCGAACTTCTCAGGTTGTCGATTTCGACGGTACGCGCCTGACCCGTTCGGCATTCCGCAATGACCGGCGCTTCACCTTCATGGCACGTTTCGACTTCTAAACGCACATCCCAGTGCAACCTTGAGGCGGGCCTTGGTCTTTTGACCCGGGCCCGCTTTTCTTTGCAGCCTTTCCGGTCTGCATTGCTGGTTGATGCTTGCATCATATTCCGTAGGGAGGATTTACCATGTCACCTGTCAGAACTTTGGCCCTGATCTCATATGCTTCGGTGGGTGTGACACAGTCAGTGCCTGTCCTTGCCAATTCGCAAGGCGACGGATGGGAACTGGTCTGGTCAGACGAATTTGACGGTAACCAGCTGGACCGCAGCAAGTGGAAACCGGAAATGTCGTGCTGGGGCGGGGGCAATAACGAACGCCAATGCTATACCGACCGGTCGAAGAATATCCGTGTCGCCAATGGCAAATTGCACCTAATCGCGCATAAGGAAAAGTTTCGCGGCCCTGATCGCCCGCCGGAAATTGCGTCAAACCCCAACCCGAAAAAGGTTCAGCCCTTCACATCCGGGAAAATCCGCACATTGGGGCTTTCCAGCTGGAAATATGGCAAGATCGAATTCCGGGCCAAGCCGCCCAAGGGGCAGGGAACCTGGCCTGCCGTCTGGATGATGCCCTCGGAAAACTTCTATGGCAGTTGGCCGCGATCAGGCGAAATCGACATATTGGAAGGCGTCAATCTGGGCGCGACTTGCCTGCAATGCGAAGGCAATGTGGGCGAAAACCGAATGATCAGCGCGGTGCATTTCGGGGACTATGCGCCAAAAAACAAGGTCCGCGATACAAGGGTTGCACTACCTTCGCACGCGCTGCCCTCGGACGACTTCCATGTATGGACGCTGGAATGGGGCGAGGGACTGATGCGTTTCTACCTCGATGGCCGGAAATATTGGGAGCTGACCGAAAAAGACTGGAACAGCGCTTCGCCAAAGGCCAAGGGAAATCCCGTTGCGCCGTTCGACCAGCCCTTTTACATCATGGCCAATCTGGCCATTGGCGGCAAATTGTCCGAAGATAATAATGACAAAGGGGTTGCTGACAATGTGACGCCAGCGGTATTTGCAATCGATTGGATCCGAATTTATCAATGCTCGACCGATCGGGAGACGGGGTTGGCCTGCATGAACGGCGGCGAAAGGGACGAATAGGAATGGCCAGGCGCCGCCAGGCAGTTACGATCAAGCATGTTGCGGCCGATGCAGGGGTGTCCCTGCAAACGGTGAGCCGTGTCATCAACAATGAGCCGAATGTGCGTCCAGCGATGAAGGCAAAGGTCCAGGCTTCGATCGACAAGCTTGGTTATGTCCCCTCGATTGCAGCACAGCGGATGAGCGGATCGCGCTCCTACCTAATCCTGGCGATAAACGATCGGGACCGCACAATTGCCGATTGGCAGGCACGGCAGGGCACCGACTGGGTAGACCAGATGTTGCTCGGCGGTATGCTGAAGGCGGCGGAGCATGGCTATCGCATGATTTTCGAACTGGTCGATACGCACAGCGACCATGTCGAGCGCGAACTAGGGGCAACGATTGCCGCACTCCAGCCCGATGGCGTGATATTGACGCCGCCACACTCGGAAAATCCATTGATTACCGGCCTCTTGGTTGATCGCAAAATTCCCTTTGCCCGTATTGGCTCGAAAGAACCGGGGCCGGGCATCGCGATGATCATGGATGATGAAGGTTCTGCCCGACTGGCGACCGAACATTTGATTAAGCTCGGGCATCGCCGGATTGGCTTCATCGCAGGGTCGGAAGAATATAGCCTGTCGAACTGGCGCATCGACGGTTGGCGCGCAGCGATGAACGATGCGGGTCTGCCTCAGGACGAATTGTGCGTTCGCGGCGATTTCAGCTATGAAAGTGGTGTCGCGGCGACCGAAAAGCTGCTGGCGCTGGATGAACCGCCGACCGCTATCATTGCCAGCAATGACCAGATGACTTTGGCTGCTCTCGATACCGCCAAAAAGAAAGGGCTTTCGGTTCCCTATGACCTTTCCTTGCTCAGTTTTGACAACACCCCGGTTGCCCGCTTTACATCGCCGCATCTCACCGCAGTTGATCAGCCGATTGCGGCTACCTTTTCCAAGGCGGTCGAATTGCTGATTTTGAATGGGAATATTCCCGAAGAGCCGCAACCCGTGGTCATAGCCGGTAGCCTGATCGAACGCGGCAGCACGGCAGCGCCGGGCAGCGATGCCGCAGGATAGTCGGCCCGCGACTGCACGCCAATCGACGCGTTTTCTGTATCTTTATGCTTTGGCCGTAGCAGGCGGATCGATTGCCTATATACCGTTGCTGACAATCCTTTTGCCCCTGCATGTTGCCGCGACAGCCGGGGAAAGCGCTCTGTCCCTTCTGTCTTATATCGCCTTTGCCGGTGCTGTTTCGGCAAGCATTTCAAATATCGGTTTTGGCTGGGCGAGTGACTTCAGTCAATCGCGCCGCCCTTGGATAGCTGCAGGAGTGGTTCTATCCAGTGTCTTGTTGCTCGCCGTCCCGCTTGCAACCCGACCCGGTGCTATAATCGCTCTCATTGTGTGTTGGCAGATTGCTCTCAACATGATGCTCGCACCGCTATCTGCCTGGGCTGGGGATGTTGTGCCTGACGTGCAGAAAGGCATGCTGGGCGGCTTGATGGCTTTGGCACCGGCAATGGGTGCGCTTTCAGGCGCATTGGTGACAATGCAGGGCGTTGTACCGGAAAACCAAAGGCTGCTTTGGGTGGTTATACTGGTTTTGCTATTGGTGGCGCCGGTTCTTCTTTTCGGCCGACCGGTCGATATGCCCCAATTGATGCGCGAACAGCCAGATGACGAGCGGTACCAGACCAGCGAACAACCGAATGGCGCTGTCCGGCGGATGTGGATGGCCCGCTTGCTGGTGCAGATTGCCGAGGCATCACTCTTTGCTTTTCTGCTGATGTGGTTTCGCAGCATTGAACCCGGATTTGCGGAGAACAGGGCCGCCACTATTTTTGCATGCGTGCTGTGTGTTGCCGTGCTCTTTGCTCTCTATGTCGGGCGGTGGTCAGATCGGAACAACCGCCCGATCTTTCCGCTCGTCATCTGTTCGGGAGTTGCAGCTTTCGGCCTCCTGATAATGTCGATTGCGACGGACCTTCCGATCGCGATTGTCGGTTATGTGACTTTTGGCCTGGCCAGCAGCATATTCCTTGCTTTGCATTCCAGCCAGACATTGCGCGTGCTCCCTAAACCGACGCAACGCGGTAGGGATTTGGGGCTTTTTAACCTGACCAATACCGTTCCGTCACTTATCATGCCCTGGCTGACCCTGGCACTGGTGCCAATATACGGATTTGGCGCGCTGTTCGCGTTGTTGGCGGTGCTTGCAGCCATAGCCTGCTGGCTTTTACTGAAAATGCCCGACTGACGTGCCTTTAACGGGCGGGGCAGGGCAACTCCGCTCCACCGGCTTCGACGCGCACCGTTCTGAAGGAGGCAGCAAAACCTGGCGTGGATTCCATTCGTAACGGCAATCCAACGGCGTCAAATTTTGCCCCGGCCTCTGCAAAGCAGCGCAGCGGAATTTTTGTTTGGTCGGCCGTTCCAGTTGCGAGTGACTTGATTGCCGCACTCAAATCGAGCGTTGCGCCATTGAAGGAAAACCGAACGCTCTGTCCGGCATAGCTGTCGATCCGCCAGTCGATTGCCAACACGGCGTTGTCACGAAGCTGCCTTTCCAGATTTACAACGGGGCCGGAAATCGAAAACGCCGCCTTATCGCTCCAACTGAATTGTCGCGCATCTTCCTGAGCCCCTATATCAATCGCGCGCGATGCGATCGCCCCATCCAGCCCGAGATGCCAAGGTGCACGTACTTTGCCACGCAGCATGAAAAGGGTGGCGCCTTCCGATCCAGAAATGTCGATGCCGGGACTTTCGTTGACGCGGCCCAATCGGGATTTGCTCGCATAATTTAGCCCATAGCCGAGCGGGAAAAGGGGCTGTGAAATGGGCGAGCGCGCATCGGCGGGCCAGGCGAAGGGCAGTTTGCCGGTAAAGTCGCGCGCTGCCTTGCCATTGGCTCCAGCGACCAAAACATCGGCCACACCCTGACCCTGCGAACCGGGAAGCCAACCTGCGACAAATGCATCGGCAAGGTTGATCAGCTTGCCGGTGAACAGCGGACGCCCGGAAAGGAATAGCACCACGACACGGATATTTTTCGCTTTGAGCTTTTCAATAAGTTCGATCTCACCCTTTTGCGGCGTAAAGGCGAGGTGGGGAATGTCACCTTCGAATTCCGCGTAAGGTTTTTCACCCATAACAACGATGGCTACGTCCGGTTTTGTCGAGAAGCTGCCATCGGCAACGATTTCGGCCTTTCCGCCATTGGCTGCAACAGCTTCGGTTATGGCTCGTCCGATGGTTTGGCCCTTTGGAAAATCCTCTGCCTTTGTGTCTGTGCCCTGCCAGGTTACTGTCCAGCCTCCGGCCTGCATTGCCATATTGTCCGCGCCGGGCCCGGCAATCAGGACGCGGGCACCCTTGCGGACGGGCAGCGTACCCTTATTGTTTTTGAGGAGCACCAGCGATTTGGCGACTGCTTCGCGGGCCAGCGCAAGATGGGCATCCGCGCCAACCTTGGAGACGTCACCACGCTCGATCAGCTGGTCACCCATCAGCCCCAGCTTGAATTTCACGCGCAAAATGCGGCGGACCGCATCGTCTATGCGCGCTGCAGGAATCCGCCCTTCACGTGCGGCGGCCAAAGTGCTTTCATAAAGCCCTTTCCAGCTGTCAGGCGCCATATACAAATCAAGACCAGCATTGATGGCGGCGGGGCAATCCGTTGCAGAACATCCTGCGACTTGGCCATGGCCATTCCAGTCACCCACAACCAGCCCGTTGAAACCCATTCGGCCTTTGAGGACATCGGACAGCAACGATCGGTTGCCATGGTGTTTGATGCCATTCCAGCTTGAAAAGCTGGCCATTACAGTCAACGCACCTGCGTCGATCGAAACTGGATAGCCTTGGGCATGAACCGCCACCAACTCGGTTTCCGAAATCCGCGCGTCGCCCTGATCGCGACCATCAACGGTGCCGCCGTCGGCCAGGAAGTGTTTCGCGGTAGCGGCAACCCTGTCTGCGGCTAACGGCTTTCCCGCCGCGAGTTCGCCTTGAAGGCCAATTGTCATCGCCTTCGCATAGCCGGCAATCAGGGCAGGATCTGACGAATAGCCTTCATAGCTCCGCCCCCAACGCACATCCTGCGGAGCGGCCAATGTTGGCGCAAAAGTCCACTCTATTCCACTGGCAGCGATTTCAGCTGCAGTTGCAGCACCGATACGCCGGATAAGATCGGGATCACGCGCCGCGCCAAGGCCAATATTGTGGGGGAAAATGGTCGCGCCGGGCAGGTTTGAATGGCCGTGAACCGCGTCGACGCCGAACAATATCGGAATGCCGGCACCGCTCTTGCGGGACACGTCGCGGAAAGCATCAACCAACTGCTTCCACTTGTCGGCGCTGGCACGTTCATCGCCAAAAGGTCCGGAATTTCCGCCTGCCAGTATCGAACCCAGCGGATAACGGTTCAAATCTTCTGGCGTAATCGCGCTGATATCCGCCTGAATCAACTGGCCGACTTTCTGCTCGACCGTCATCTGTGACAGGATGGCATCTATCGATTTTTCAGTGGCAGGTGAGGTGATCTCGGCAGGGCTTGCGGCGGCTGGCCAGACTGTCGGATCGGCAGTGGCCAATGGCGACGGTGCGGTCGCAATTTCGGCAAATGAAATCGAAGGAGCGCACCCGGCCAACAGCAACGCCAGTGCTGATATCGATCTCTTAACCCGCATCAATTTCCTCCCATAATATGCATGTGAACGTTCTCATAACAAGTTCAAAAACGCAAGCGAAAATCAAAACTGTTGGATCGTCGGCGGCTACACTTGACGTGTTCCTCTTTGCCAATACGATTGGACCTAAGGATGAGGAGAGAATTGCGATGACCGAATGGACCTATGCTTCAATGTGGGAATCGATTGCGGCGGCAATCCCCGAAAAACCTGCCATTGTGCAGCAAGATTTGGTCATGAGCTGGCAAGAGTTCGATCGGGCGGCAAACGGTCTGGCTGCCTATCTGGTTGATGGCGGTTTGGGTCGGCAGGCGAAAGTAGCGGTCTATGCGCGCAACTGCCCTGAATATCTGATTGGCACCTATGCGGCGTTCAAGGCGAGCCTTGTGCCGTTCAATGTCAACTATCGCTATGGCAATGAAGAACTGGCCTATTTGTTCGAAAATGGCGATGCGGAGGCGGTGCTGTTTGAAACAGTCTATGCCGAGAAAATCGATGCCATTCGGGATCGGTTACCCGGTGTTAAGCTCTGGATAGCGATCGAGCGTGCCGGTTACCCGGTTCCACAATGGGCGGTGCCCTATTCCGATATTGCACCCGCCGATAGCCCGCCGGAAGGCAATGGCCCTCGAAGCAGCGAAGACCAGATGTTCATCTATACCGGCGGCACGACGGGCATGCCCAAGGCGGTGATGTGGCGGCAGGGTGATCTGATCGGAAAGGGTGGTTATGGTTCCAACCCCTTGCTTGGCATCGGACCTATGGATAGCCCGGACCAGTCGGGTCAGCGCGCGCTGGAGTTTCCCATTCCCGTGCGCATGCTGATCGGGCCGCCATTGATGCATGGAACGGGTCTGCTTTCCGCTTTTGCTGCATTTTCGGCGGGGGGCACTGTGCTGCTCAACCGGCCTGACCATTTCGATGCGGTCGAAAGCTGGAACCTGGCCGAGAAATGGCAGGCGACCTGGATCATCATTGTGGGTCAACCTTTTGCACAGCCGCTGCTCGATGCCCTCGATGCCGATCCGGGCAGGTGGGATCTGAAATCGGTGCTGTTCTTCACCTCATCCGGCGCGATGTGGAATGAGGAGAACAAGCGCGGACTGTTACGGCACATGCCGCAGGCGGCGTTGATGGATGCGTTCAGCTCTTCCGAAGCGCTTGGGCTGGGCACATCGGTTACCACGGCGGCAGAAACCGTGCACACCGCCGAGTTTGCGCTGGGTGAGGACTGTGCTGTCTTTGACGAGGATGGCAATCGCGTTCAGCCAGGTTCCGGCGTTCGCGGTCGCGTTGCGGTGGGCGGTTTTATCCCGGTCGGCTATTATAAGGACCCGGTCAAATCGGCGTCCACTTTCCTGACCATCGAAGGTCAGCGCTGGTCAGTCCCGGGCGACTGGGCGTTGGTGAATGAAGATGGGTCGCTAACCTTGCTCGGCCGGGGATCGCAATGCATCAACACAGGTGGCGAAAAGGTGTTCCCGGAAGAGGTGGAAGAGGCATTGAAGCGGCATCCTGCTGTTGTTGATGCCGCTGTATGCGGTCTGCCCGATCCACGCTTTGGCGAACGCGTCGCGGCTGTTGCTTCGCTCAAACCGGGTGCTGTGATCGACCAGAGGGATTTGATTGACCATGTGCGCGGCGAACTGGCGCACTATAAAGCACCGCGCCACCTTCTGTTCGTCGATACGGTTCCCCGCGCGCCGAATGGAAAAATGGACTACGCCGAAGTGAAGCGTCGAGCAGCCGAGGCTTTTGCAGTCAGTTGAGCCATTGCGCCGTCGGATTGGCTTGAAATTTCACCATAGCCCTGAGCCTGTCGAAGGGCATTTGTCGGCTGGGCGTGCTTCGACAGGCTCAGCACTACGGTTTTAGCAAATGGCCAAACGATAGCTTTAATAATCTAGCTGGCCGACAATCTGCAACACGCGATCAGCCCATTCGGGACGGCAGATTAGCAGGTCTGGCATATAAACGTCCTGCTGGTTGTAGATTAGCGGACTTCCGTCGACACGGCTGACGTGAAGCCCGTGCGCAACGGCAACGGCTGCGGGGGCGCAGCTATCCCATTCATATTGGCCACCGGTGTGGAGGTAAATTTCGGCCTCGCCGCGCACAATGGACATTGCTTTTGCACCTGCGCTGCCCATCGGGACAAGTTCTGCGCCGATCTGTTCGGCCACCGCAACAGCCTCTTTGGCAGGGCGCGTTCGGCTGACGACCATACGCGGTTTTGCCGCCGCTTCCGGAAGTGCAGCGGGCGTGTCGGTTCGTAATATGACACCCAAGCCAGGAAGCCCTACCGCACCGATTTCAGGCTTGCCATCTATGGCGAGGCCGACATGCACCGCCCAATCCGAGCGCGCTTCGCCATATTCGCGCGTGCCGTCGACGGGATCGACAATCCAGACCCGTGATTTATTCAACCGTTCGGGACTGTCCTTTTCCTCTTCGGACAGCAAACCGTCGTCGGGGCGCTGTTGGCGTAGGGCCGCCACGAGAAACTGGTTGGCCGTCTTATCTCCCGCATCGCCCAACTCCTTGCCGGTTATGAGGCCGGAATCGCGGACTTCGAGCAGGAGTCGGCCAGCGATATGGGCCAGATGGGCGGCAAGTTCGGCGTCGGTCATTGACTTACTTTAGCGGCAACAGTTTGCGGATGATATGCTCGGCTGCCTCGGCAGGTGTCATTTCGACCGTGTTGACGCGAATCTCCGGATTTTCCGGTGCCTCATAAGGGCTATCGATACCGGTGAAGTTTTTGAGCTGACCAGATCGCGCCTTCTTATAGAGGCCTTTGACGTCGCGGGCTTCGGCTACTTCTAGCGGAGTATCGACGAAAATCTCGATAAACTCGCCTTCGGGCAACATCTTGCGCACCATGTCGCGCTCAGCGCGGAACGGGCTGATAAAGGCCGTTAGCACGATCAAGCCGGCGTCCGCCATCAGCTTGGCCACTTCGCCAACGCGTCGGATGTTTTCGATGCGGTCGGCCTCGGTAAAGCCCAGGTCGCGATTCAGACCATGACGGACATTATCGCCATCGAGCAAGAAGGTGTGCCTGTTCATGAGGTGAAGCTGCTTTTCAACTTCATTCGCGATTGTCGATTTACCCGAACCCGAAAGCCCAGTGAACCAAAGAACCCGTGGTTTCTGGTTTTTGAGCGAGGAATGGTCTTCGCGGCTTATGTCGGTGGGTTGCCAATGGACATTTTGGGCGCGCCGCAATGAGAAGTGCAACATGCCAGCGCCAACCGTGCGGTTGGTGATCTTATCGATCAAAATGAAGCCGCCGAGAGTCCGGCTGTCCGCATAAGCCTCAAACACGATGGGTTTGTCGGTCGCCAGCTCCGCAACGCCAATCGCATTCAATTCAAGTGTTTTGGCAGCAAGGTGGTCCATCGTATTGACATTGATGGTGTATTTTGGCTGCTGTACTGTTGCGGAAACTGTCTGGGTGCCGAGCTTCAGCCAATAAGACCGACCGACATGCAGCGCATCATCGTCCATCCAGACAATCGTTGCCTCGAACTGGTCCGAGACTTCGGGAGGGTTATCCGCTGTGGCAATCACATTTCCGCGCGAACAATCGACCTCATTTGCAAAGCACAATGTGACCGATTGACCTGCGACGGCCTCATCCAGTTCGCCTTCAAGCGTTACGATTTTCGCGATCGTTGAGGTTTTGCCCCCGGGAAGAACGCGAATGGCATCGCCCGGCTTGACTGACCCCCCAGAAATCAGGCCGGAAAAACCGCGGAAGTCCAGATTGGGGCGATTGACCCATTGGACGGGCAGGCGAAACGGCTTCATCTGGTCGGTTGTGTTATCGATTTCGACCGTTTCCAGATGCTCGATCAGCGGCTTTCCGTCATACCACGGCGTATTCGCACTGTTCGCGGTGATATTGTCACCCTTGAAGCCTGATATAGGCATCGGTGTGAAGTTCTTGATGCCGATTTCCGCTGCAAAAGCGGCATAGTCTGCGACAATGGCATCATATCTGGCTTGATCATAATCGATCAGGTCCATCTTGTTGACGGCCAGCACGATATTTTTGATGCCGATGAGGTTGCACAAATAGCTGTGCCGCCGGGTTTGCACGAGCACGCCCTTGCGCGCGTCGATCAGGATGACGGCAAGATCTGCGGTCGAAGCGCCGGTGAACATGTTGCGGGTATATTGTTCGTGGCCCGGGCAATCGGCGACGATGAACTTGCGCTTTTCGGTCGCGAAGAAGCGGTAGGCGACATCTATGG
>NZ_DAOLHN010000058.1:0-11159 GCF_035329025.1 Sphingorhabdus sp.
CTGCCCCATGCCCTTCATCTTGTTGAAGCGCGGGAAGTTCATCAGCATGGCGAAGGACGCGAAGAGCTGCACCCCTTCGGTAAAGCCGCCGAACATGGCGAGGGTGCGGGCGATATCTTCGTCATTATCGACGCCGAACTGGTGGATATAATCGACCTTCGCGGCCATTTCCTCATATTCGAGGAAGGCGCTATATTCGCTTTCGGGCATGCCGATGGTGTCGAGCAAATGGCTGTACGCCGCGATGTGCACCGTCTCCATATTGGAGAAGGCGGTGAGCATCATCTTCACCTCGGTCGGTTTGAACACGCGGCCATATTTTTCGTGGTAGCAATCCTGCACCTCGATATCGGCCTGGGTGAAGAAGCGGAAAATCTGCGTCAGCAGGTTGCGCTCATGCTCGCTGATCTTCTGCGCCCAATCGCGGCAATCCTCGCCCAAGGGCACTTCCTCGGGCAGCCAGTGGATCTGCTGCTGCCGTTTCCAGAAATCATAGGCCCAGGGATATTCAAAGGGCTTGTAGCTGTTGCGGGCTTCTAACAGTGGCATTTTCGGCTTCCTCGGTTCAATCTTGTGTCGCCCCGGCGAAGGCCGGGGCCGCAGGAGGTTTACGCTGCCCTGCCAGCGGCCCCGGCCTGCGCCGGGGCGACGTGTTTCAACTCACTGGCACGCCAGACATTCCTCATAGTCGGTCTGCTCGCCTGCGCTCAGTTCGATCTTGGGCGCGTCGGCGGTGTTGTCCGCCTCTACCCCGCCCGCGAAACCGGCGCGCTGGATCGACTTCGACCGCAGATAGTAAAGCGACTTGATGCCCAGTTCCCAAGCGCGGAAGTGGAGCATCAGCAGATCCCACTTT
Source organism: Sphingorhabdus sp. (assembly GCF_035329025.1). Classification (GTDB taxonomy): domain Bacteria; phylum Pseudomonadota; class Alphaproteobacteria; order Sphingomonadales; family Sphingomonadaceae; genus Sphingorhabdus_B. Next base: position 857 of record NZ_DAOLHN010000058.1, read on the forward strand.
TCCACGTCTGCGGGGATGAACAGGTTCAGCGACTGCGCCTGATCGATATAGGGCGCGCGGTCACCGGCGAGTTCGAGCAGCCAGCGCTGGTCGATCTCGAAGCTGGTCTTGAACGTATCCTTTTCCTCGGGGCTGAGGAAATCCAGATGCTGCACCGAACCGCCCTTTTCGAGGATGCTGTTCCAGACATTGGTGCTGTCCTTGGCTTTCTCTTGCAGCAGCTTTTCAAGATAGGGGTTCTTGACGATGAAGCTGCCCGACAGCGTCTTGTGCGTATAGATGTTCGCCGGGATCGGCTCGATGCACGCGCTGGTGCCGCCGCAGATGATTGAAATCGACGCGGTCGGCGCGATTGCCATCTTGCAGCTGAAGCGTTCCATCACGCCGCGTTCCTCGGCATCGGGGCAGGCGCCGCGTTCGGTGGCGAGCACCATCGACGCCTGGTCGGCCTGTGCGCGGATATGCTTGAAAATCTTCATGTTCCACGACTTCGCCATCGCGCTTTCAAAGCCGAGGCCGCGCGATTGCAGGAAGCTGTGGAAGCCCATGACACCGAGGCCGACCGAGCGTTCGCGGCCGGCGCTGTAGCGCGCGCGGGCCATTTCGTCAGGTGCGCGGTCGATGAAATCCTGCAGCACATTGTCGAGCATGCGCATCACATCTTCGACGAACATCTTGTCGCCGTTCCACTCATCCCATGTTTCAAGGTTGAGCGACGAGAGGCAGCAGACCGCAGTGCGATCGCCACCCAGATGGTCGCGGCCGGTGGGCAGGGTGATTTCGGCACACAGGTTCGACGTCGATACCTTCAGCCCGAGCTCGCGGTGATGCTTGGGCATCGCGTTGTTCACCGTGTCGCTGAAGATGATGTAGGGCTCACCGGTGGCGAGGCGGGTCTCGACCAGCTTCTGGAAGAGCGAGCGCGCATCGACCGTGCCCCGGATGCTGCCATCCTTGGGCGATTTGAGGTTGAATTCCGCGCCATCGCGCACCGCTTCCATGAACTCGTCCGACAGCAGCACGCCGTGGTGCAGATTCAGTGCCTTGCGGTTGAAATCGCCCGAGGGCTTGCGGATTTCGAGGAATTCCTCAATCTCCGGATGGTTGATGTCGAGATAGCAGGCCGCGGATCCGCGACGCAGACTGCCTTGCGAGATGGCAAGGGTGAGCGAGTCCATCACGCGAACGAAGGGAATGATGCCGCTTGTCTTGCCGTTGAGGCCCACCGGCTCACCAATGCCGCGCACGCTGCCCCAATAGGTGCCGATGCCGCCGCCGCGGCTGGCCAGCCAGACATTCTCATTCCAGGTATTGACGATGCCTTCCAGGCTGTCGTCGACGCTGTTGAGATAGCAGCTGATGGGCAGGCCGCGTCCGGTGCCGCCATTCGACAGCACGGGGGTGGCGGGCATGAACCACAGCTTCGAGATATAGTCATAGAGCCGCTGGGCATGCGCCTGATCGTCTGCATAGGCAGAGGCGACGCGAGCGAACAGATCCTGATAGCTTTCGCCGGGCAGCAGATAACGGTCGCGCAGCGTTTCCTTGCCGAACTCGGTCAGCAGATCATCACGGGCGCTGTCCGTCACAACATCAAAGCGCCGCACGTCGACAGTCTTGCTGTCGCCAGCCTTGGCTTTCGCCGCACTGTTTTGAGCAGCGGCAACTTCCTGTTCAGGCTTAGCCTTCTTGACCTGCGGGGTTTCGGTCTCTGTCTTTTCCGCTTCGAGCATGTCCGCCATATTGCCTTCTCCGGCCTCCCGGCCAGTATCCCTGAAATCCATGTGACTCTTTGCTCCCCAATTTGGTGCCGACCCTCACCCCGTTTGAATGTCGGCCCCGACTGTTAAAACCCAAGAAGCTTGTTCTCTTCTTGTTCGACTCGGGAAGCAAACACCTCCCTTAGCATTTTGTGCGACCCAAGGGGCATAAATTCGCGCATCATCCGTCATTTTTTCAGGACAAAAATGCCCCGCCGCAGAATTGCTCCTGCAGGATGAAACACAAATTGTAGGTATGCCCCCTGTGGCCAACCGCTATCTATAGTGCCTCAACCATTTTCAGACGCAAGAGGGTAAATGGTTAATTAAGGACTCGATTCGTCGCTTGCCTGATTCCATTCGTCGCACCCTCTTTGGGGTGCAGTGCAGCGACGCGCGGACTTCCTAGGACTTGTCTAGCGCGCAAGTATTTTTGCGACGAGCCGCACAAAATTTTTATCCACGATAAAAAATCGGTGGGGATAAACCGGCGGCGCACTTGACCAACGCAACGCCGTGGATTCGCATCGCGCACGATCTGGAATGGGATCGTCGCATCGCTCGACAAGGCAAAGCGAATCCATCCCAACGCCAAGAAAGATTCGCACGTCCAGACATTGCCTAAAGCTGCTGCACGCTGCTAACGCGCCCCCATGTCTGGAAACGAACCGCAAAAACATCCGCTCGTCACCGAGCTTGAAGATCTGCTTTCTGTGCAACGCATGGGCGATGGCTGGTATTTGGGGATGCGCAAGCCAGGCGGCGTTGGGCGTGTCTTTGGCGGGCAGGTGATCGCGCAGGCGCTGGCCGCTGCGCAGGATACGGTGGGGTCCGAACGGATTGCCCATTCGCTGCACGCCTATTTCATGCGCGCTGGGGACGAAGATTATGAAATCACCTTCCGCGTCGAACGCGATTTTGACGGGGGCAGTTTTTCCACGCGCCGGGTGATCGCGCTGCAAAAGGACAGGCCGATCCTGAACCTTGCGGCGTCGTTCCAGAAGCTGGAAGACGGCCTGCACCATCAGGAGCCGATGCCCGATGTGCCGCCGCCGGAAGAGTTGAAGGACGAGGCGCAGCTGCGAGCGATGTTCGCCGATCAAGTGCCCGAAAAATTCCGCGACAATTTCGTGCGCGAACGCGCCTTTGAAAGCCGTCCCGTCGATGCCCGCGACTGGTTGGGTGGGGACAAGCGGCAGCCTGCACGGCAGGATATTTGGTTCCGCCTGCGTGATCGGACGGTTGACGATCCCGCTGTCCACCGCGCGATGCTGGCCTATCAAAGCGACAGCTGGCTGCTCGGTACCTGTACACTGGCCCACGGCGTGACCTGGATGACCCCAGGGATGATGAGCGCCAGTCTGGACCATGCCGTCTGGCTGCATGGCGATTTCCGTGTCGATGACTGGCTATTGTACAGCTGCGACAGCCCATGGACAGGGCGTGGACGGGGCTTCAACCGTGGATCGATTTATACCCGCGATGGGCGGCTGGTTGCCACCTGCGCACAGGAAGGGTTAATCCGGATGCGCACGGCCAAAGCCGACTGATCCGACATAATAAATTTCTACGTACCGGTCTGTTCGGCCTGTTGACGACGAGCCAAGTCTGACTCAAAAGTCGGAACAAAGGAGTTCTGATCATGAAGTTGCGCTTGCTTGCTCTCGCTACCCTCGCTTTTGCAACACCATTTGCCATCTCGCCAGCCAAAGCGAGCGCAGATTCGACCTGTTACCCTGACTGGAAGGTCCGGCAGACCGACAATAATGGTTGCAGCGGCACGGCTTTGCTCAGCCCGGGCAACGACACGCGCGTCAATCTGCTGATGCTGTTGCGCGATCGGCATGGCTCGGTCGGTGTTTCGAACGTCCCGGATTATGATAGCTATTATAATGATCGCCGCCGCAGCGAGGCGGAGCCGTTCAACTTCCCCTATTTTGCCGGAATATTGGGGCCGGGGCGCAAAGAGCGGGATGACAGCGGCGATTTTCCCTGGGGCACACGTTGCATGTCGAACCAGTCGGGTTCGGCCTCCTTTATCGCAGCGGTCGGTGCGGCAAAGGGGCTGAGCGGCGCCGAACGGGCAACGCTGGCCGCCGCGCGCAGCGCGATGAACCCGCAATGTTCGAGCGATGAGACCGCACGTGCGGTAGCCGAGGTAGCGGTGCAAAATGTCACCTCCAAAGCCGGCAAGGCCTTCGCCGATTATCTGATCGGGGCCGCTGCCTTTTATGACGGCGATTTTGCCGGTGCGCGCGCCGCATTTTCCGGCATTGGCAAGACCGGCGACAACTGGCTCGATGCGGCTACGACTTATATGATTGGCCGCGTAGCGCTCAATCAGGCGACCGAGAGCGCCTTTGGTGAATATGGCGATCTCAACAAGGAAGGCGGCAACAATGCGCTGCTCGCCGCTGCCGAAAATGGCCTGCGCGCCTATCTGAAGGGCTGGCCTAATGGCGAATATGCAGCATCGGCGCGCGGCCTGCTTCGTCGCGTTTACTGGCTGGGGCAGGACCGGCAGAAATTGCTGAACGAATATATTGCCCAATTTGCCGAAAAGGATGCAGGCGAGCGCAATATTTCGCTCGCCGATCTGGTGCAGGAACTGGACATAAAGCTGTTCGGTGAACTCGGGCCCGATGACACCAGCGATCCTGAACTGCTCGCGGTAATCGCGCTGCGTGAAATGCGCTATTATGATGAGGACGATCGGCAAAATGCCCAGAATGGCCCGATTAGCCGTGCTTCGATCGAGGCTCTGCGCGGGCTTTTTGCCGGCAAGGAAGACCTGTTCACCTATCTGCTCGCGGCCCACGCTTATTATGTCGAGAAGAATCCGGCGGCCGTATTGAAACTGATCCCGGCCAACACCGCGGGAACCGGCTATCTCGGCTATAGCCGGCAATTGCTGCGTGCGGTGGCGATGGATGAAACCGGCGATGCAGGGGCTAGGGCGGCGCTGATCACGGCGCTCAATGCGGGCAAGCTGCCCTTCCAGAAGGGTACGGCGGAACTCGGCCTTGCGATGCATCTGGAACGCGCCAAGGCAATCGACCTTGTCTATGCACCGGGCTCTCCGATCCGCGATACGGAAATTCGCGAAATCCTGCTGCGCTATTCGGCTGGCCCTGCGCTGTTGCGCACACGCGCTGCCGACAAGGCGGCTCCGGCGAGCGAACGCAACGTCGCGCTGTACGTGTTGCTCTACAAGCAACTGACGCGCGGCGACTATGCGGGCTTTGTAAAGGATAGCGCGCTGGTTCCGGCCAGTGCCAAGCGAATCGCCGCTGACGATTATGAAACGCCCCGTTTCTCGGAAGTTGCGGTGTTCAATTGGGCGGGATCTCGCGATTTTGCCTGTCCGGCATTGCGCACAACCGCATCGACGTTGGCGGCCAATCCAAAAGACCCGCGCGGGCTGATGTGCCTCGGCGAATTCATCCGCCTGCACGGCATGGACCCTTATTTCTATGGCGTAACCGAATATTTGGATGCGCCACGCGCCAAGGATGAACTTGGCGGAAATCCAACGCCTTTCGGCGGCAAGCGCTTCTCGCGGCTCGATGCCTATAAGGCGATCATTGCCAATCCGGCCGCCGGAGCTGACAACCGGGCTTATGCATTGCACCGCGCAATCCGTTGCTATGCGCCAAGCGGGTTGAATGGCTGCGATGATAGCGAGCAAACGCCCGCACAACGCAAGGCGTGGTTCCAGCAACTCAAGCGCGAATTCCCGACCTCGCCTTGGGCCAAGAAACTGACCGTTTATTGGTGATTGTCTGATGCGCCTGTTGGCGCTTCTCGCGCTGCTGTTTCTGCCTGGTTGTGACCGGGCGGAGCAGGGGCGTGTTGATGCGCAGGCTTATGAAGCTTTCTGGCTCTGGGCCGGGGTTGAGCCACAACCGGTACTCGATAGCGCAAAGACGATTTACATCCTCGCTGCCGAGATCAAGGGTGGGCCCGAGGGGCGCTATGTTGATCTGCGTCCTGCGATGCCGCGGGTAAAGCATGCGCAGGTCTGGATTGTCTATCGCGTCGAAACGCTGGCGTGGGACACGAAGGTGCTGCCGCGTATCCGGCGCGACATCGAAGGCTGGAAGGCCAAAGGTAACCGGATTGCAGGCATCCAGATCGATTTCGACGCCGCGACACGGGGGTTGCCGGGCTATGCCGCATTCTTGAAACAACTGCGTTCCGATTTGCCAAAGGGAACCGGCCTTTCGGTCACTGGCTTGCTCGACTGGAGCAGTGGCGGGGATAGCCCGGCGCTCAATGCGCTGGCCGGGATGGTTGATGAGGTGGTGCTGCAAACCTATCAGGGGCGGCACACCATCCCCGGCTATCAGGCCTATCTGCGCCAGTTGGATCGGGTGGAACTGCCGTTCAAGGTCGGCCTAGTGCAACATGGCGAATGGCACGCCCCGCCCGGCCTGTCGCGCAATCCGAAATTCAGGGGCTATGTGGTTTTCCTGTTGAATCCCGAGAGGTCTTGAACATCCCGCACGTCTGCGTAAAGGCGATGGCGTTCTCCCAGCAAACAGGGCCTGTTCCATGACCGTTACGATCCGCGAAAACGACATCATCGAAAGCGTCGCCGACGCGCTGCAGTACATCTCCTACTTCCACCCGATGGATTATATCCGCGCGCTGGGTGAGGCCTATGAGAAGGAGCAGGGCCCGGCCGCCAAGGATGCGATCGCGCAGATCCTGACCAACAGCCGCATGTGTGCCGAGGGGCATCGGCCGATCTGTCAGGATACCGGCATCGTCACCGTGATCGTCAAATGGGGCCAGCAGTGCGTGCTGGATAGCCACCGTAGCCTGCAGGAAGTGATCGATGAAGGCGTGCGCCGCGCCTATCTCCACCCCGAAAACAAGCTGCGCGCCTCGATCTTGGCCGACCCTGCCTTCACCCGCGTTAACACACGCGACAATACCCCGTCGGTCGTCCACCTCGAAATGGTGCCCGGTGACAAGGTGAGCTTCGACGTCGCGGCCAAGGGCGGCGGCAGCGAAAACAAGACCAAGTTCAAGATGATGAACCCGTCGGATAGCATCGTTGACTGGGTGCTCGAAATGGTCCCGCAAATGGGTGCTGGCTGGTGCCCACCGGGGATGCTTGGCATCGGCATCGGCGGCACCGCGGAAAAGGCGATGGTGCTCGCCAAGGAGAGCCTGATGGGCGCGATTGACATGGCGCAATTGAAGGCACGCGGGCCGCAGAATGATATCGAGCGGCTGCGCATCGAAATCTTCGACAAGGTCAACGCGCTCGGCATCGGCGCGCAGGGGTTGGGCGGCTTGGCGACCATCCTTGATGTGAAGATCATGGACTATCCGACCCATGCCGCGTCAAAGCCGGTCGCGATGATCCCCAATTGCGCCGCCACCCGCCACGCGCATTTCACGCTGAAGGGAGAAGGTCCGGTCTTCCTTGAAGCGCCCAATCTGGACGATTGGCCCAAGGTCGAATGGGCACCCGATAGTGCGGCGATCCGTGTCAATCTCGACACGCTGACCGCAGCGGATGTTGCCGGCTGGAAGGCAGGCGAACGTCTGCTGCTCAACGGCAAGATGCTCACCGGCCGCGACGCCGCGCACAAGCGTATCGCCGACATGCTGGCGAAGGGCGAAGAACTGCCCGTCAGCTTCAAGGGGCGGATGATCTATTATGTCGGCCCTGTCGATCCGGTGGGTGAGGAAATCGTCGGTCCCGCCGGCCCCACCACCGCGACGCGCATGGACAAGTTCATGGACATGATGCTCGAACAGGGCCTGCTCGGCTGCGTGGGCAAGGCGGAACGTGGGCCTGCTGCCACGCAGGCGATTGCCAAGCACAAGTCGGCCTATCTGATGGCGGTCGGTGGGGCAGCCTATCTCGTCGCACGCGCGATCAAGGGCAGCAAGGTCGTCGGCTTCGAAGACCTTGGCATGGAGGCGATTTACGAGTTCGAGGTGCAGGACTTCCCCGTCACCGTGGCAGTCGATTCCACCGGAGAAAACGTCCACACCAGCGCGCCACTCGTCTGGAAGAAAAAGATTGCCGAGGAAGGGTTGCTCGAAAACGCCTGACGTTTTCGCGCTCAGCCACCTGCCTGCTCCGCCGCCAGTCGCGCATAATAGAGCTGCACATCAAACTCCTCGTCGCCGTCATAGCGCGGGGCGTAGCGGGCGAAGGCGGCTTCGAGTTCGTCGATGCGTTCGCGCAGGCGCACGACGTTATAGGCGTGCGCGACCAGATAATATTCTCCGGCATGCATCTGTTGGAAAATCATCTCGGCAAAGCGGTCCGCCTCCATGCCCATATTGCGCGACAGTGCGGTTGCCACCCAGCCGGGAATGATGACGCCTGCTTCGATATTGGCCAGTTCGGGCTTGTTGGCGATTTCGCGGCGCAACACGTCCATCAGCCCGAACAGCGCATGCTTGCCCGAAACATAGGCCCCGCCGCCCGTCGGTAGCGCGTTGAACAGCGCATTTTCGGAAGCCGTGGCGTAGATCGCGGCGGGCATGCCATCGGCGCGGTAGCGTTTGCCGAAGGTCTGGATGCCGTTCCACACGCCCCAGAAGTTCACGTCGTAAAGCGCGCGTGCCTCCGCAAGATCGGTGTCGAATATACCACCGCGTGGTCCGCCCAGTCCGGCATTGTTGACGATGATGTCGCCGCGCCCATTTTCGGCCCAGGCGAAATCGGCAAGCGCCTCTACAGCGGCAGCGTCCGCCACGTCGCCTGCGAAATATTTGGCATCGATGCCCTGTGCCTTGAGCGCCTCGACCGCTTCGTCCAGCATTTCCTCGCGTGGTTCAAACAGGATGATCCGCGCGCCAGCCTTGCCCATCTGCTTGGCAAGCGCAAAGCCTATGCCCGAGGCACCTCCGGTGATTACGGCTGTCTTGCCTGCAAATTCCATCGCTGCTCTCCCTCTGCGCTGGCTTGTCTTGGCCAGACTATGGCGTAAGACGATGTCATGAACCCTTTCATTCTCCAAGCAATCATCTTGGCGCGCCTCGTCACCACCATAGCCCGCGACGCATGAGCGAACAGGGCAAATTTCGCCAATTCCTCTCGCGCCTCGGCCCCGGTTTGGTGACCGGGGCGGCGGATGATGATCCGTCGGGTATCGGCACGCACAGCCAGGTCGGCGCGCAATTCGGCTATGGCCTGAGCTGGACCTTCCTGTTCAGCTTTCCGTTGATGGTCGCGATTCAGGAGGTCGCGGCGGAAATTGGACGCGTCACTGGCGGGGGCATTGCGCGCAATTTGCGGCGGCATTATCCGCGCTGGTTGCTCGTTTCGATGGTGTCGTTGCTGCTCGTTGCCAACATAATCAATCTGGGGGCTGATCTGGCCGCAATGGGGGCGGCTGTCGGGCTTTTGATCGGGGGCCCTTTGGGGCTCTATACGTTGATGTTTGGCGTGATCTGTGTCGCGACCGAAGTTTGGATGTCCTATGAGCGCTATTCGGCGATCCTCAAATGGACGACGCTTTCGCTCTTTGCCTATGTCGCGGTTGTGATGGTAGCGCAGGTGCCCTGGGGTGAGGCGCTGACCTCGCTGATCGTGCCGCAGATCGAATGGTCGGGAGCTTACGCAACCGCAGTCGTCGCCATATTGGGAACCACCATCAGCCCCTATCTGTTTTTCTGGCAAGCCGGACAGGAAATTGAGGAGCAGAAGCGCCACCATGTGAAGCCGCTGTTTATGACACCCAAAGAAGCCGGCCCCGAACTGACTCGCATCCGCATCGATACGCTGACCGGCATGGCCTTCAGCTCGATCGTATCGCTGGCGATCGTATTCGCTACCGCAGCAACACTGCATGCCAATGGCGTTCGTGATATCGAAACCTCTGCACAGGCGGCAGAGGCGCTACGACCGATAGCTGGCAATTTCGCCTTCGCGCTTTTTGCATTGGGTATTATAGGTACTGGCATGCTAGCGGTGCCGGTGCTGGCCGGTTCGGCGGCCTATGCGGTCACCGAGATGTTTGGTCTGAAAGGCAGCCTCGATGCCAAGCCGCGCAAGGCCAAGCTGTTTTATGGCACCATAGCGATTACCACGATGCTTGGTGTCAGCCTGCAATATATCGGCATTGATCCGGCCAAGGCGCTCTATTGGGCGGCAGTGGTGAACGGTGTACTCGCCGCGCCGCTGATGGCGGTGATGATGCTGATCGCGCGCAATCGGCGGGCGATGCATAGCCTGACGCTAAGCACAAGGGCGACGATTACCGGCTGGATTGCTACCGCCGTTATGGCGGGGGGGGCGATCTTTTTTTTTGCCCCCCCATTAGCTGGGCCCCCGCGGCCCCCCCTTCCGCCCCGGTCCCGGCGCGGCGCCCCCCGGGGGCGGCGCGGGGGGGTGAGGCCGGGGGGCCCCTCACGCCCCCCGGCCGAGAGGGCGAAGAGCACCGCCTGCGGGCCCAGCAGGGCGCCCACCATGGCCAGCAGCTTCGCGTCGCCGAGGCCCATGCCCTCACGCTTGAGGAAGCGGCTCCACACGAAATAGAACGCGAAGGGGATGCCGAAGCCGAGGCCTG
>NZ_DAOLHN010000059.1:0-10927 GCF_035329025.1 Sphingorhabdus sp.
CCGCGCACGGCCTGATCATGGTGTTCTTCATGGTCATGCCCGCGATCATCGGCGGTTTCGGCAACTGGTTCGTCCCGATCATGATCGGCGCGCCTGATATGGCCTTCCCGCGCATGAACAATATCAGCTTCTGGCTGACCGCAGTTGCCTTCATCATGTTGCTAGGATCGACTTTTGTGCCCGGTGGCACCGGCCTTGGTGCCGGTACTGGCTGGACGGTCTATGCACCGCTCTCCACTTCGGGATCGGTTGGCCCTGCCGTCGACATGGCGATTTTCTCGCTCCACCTTGCAGGCGCGGCGTCCATCTTGGGTGCTGTCAACTTCATCACCACCATCTTCAACATGCGCGCACCGGGGATGACCATCCACAAAATGCCGCTGTTCGTATGGTCGGTGCTGGTAACCGCGTTCCTGCTGCTGCTTGCGCTTCCGGTGCTTGCCGCTGCGATCACCATGCTGCTGGTTGACCGCAACTTTGGCGGCGCATTCTTTGATGCCGCTGCCGGCGGTGACCCGATCCTGTACCAGCACCTTTTCTGGTTCTTCGGTCACCCCGAAGTGTACATCATGATCCTGCCGGGCTTTGGCATTGTCAGCCAGATCGTCGCAACCTTCAGCCGTAAGCCGGTCTTCGGCTATCTCGGCATGGCCTATGCGATGGTCGCGATCGGCGTGGTCGGTTTCGTCGTCTGGGCGCACCACATGTACACGATCGGCATGAGCGTCGAAATGAAGATGTACTTCACCGCGGCAACGATGGTGATCGCGGTTCCGACCGGCATCAAGATCTTCAGCTGGATCGCCACCATGTGGGGCGGCTCGCTGAGCTTCAAGACGCCGATGGTTTGGGCGCTTGGTTTCATCTTCATGTTCACCGTCGGTGGCGTGACTGGTGTTGTTCTCGCCAATGGCGGTGTCGACGATAACCTGCACGATACTTATTATGTTGTTGCGCACTTCCACTATGTGCTCTCGCTGGGTGCTGTCTTCGCGCTGTTTGCCGGTTTTTACTACTGGTTCGGCAAGATGTCCGGCCGGATGCTCAACGAGTTCCTCGGCCACCTGCACTTCTGGGTATTCTTCATCGGCGTGAACCTGCTGTTCTTCCCGATGCACTTCCTGGGCCAGCAGGGCATGCCGCGTCGCTATCCGGATTATCCCGATGCCTTCGCGCACTGGAACCAGATTGCCTCGCTCGGCTATGCCATCATGGGCGTTGGCGTGATCATCTTCTTCATCAATGTCTTCTGGTCGCTCGTGGCTGGCCGCAAGGCGGAGGGCAATTATTGGGGTGAAGGGGCGACCACGCTCGAATGGACATTGTCGAGCCCGCCGCCCTTCCACCAGTTCGAAACGCTTCCGGTCATCAAGTAAGACCGGGAACAAAGCCCCGCCCTCCGGCTAGTCCGCAGGGCGGGTTTTTGGAACACAGACATGACGATCGCGACAAACAACATCAGTCTTCCCGCAGATTGGCGGGATTTCTGGGCGCTGACCAAGCCCCGGGTGATGTCGCTTGTCGTCTTTACGGCGCTGTGCGGATTGCTGGCAGCACCGGGTGACATCCACCCTGTGATCGCCTTTACGGCAATCCTCTGCATTGCCACGGGTGCTGGGGCTTCTGGTGCTTTGAACCAATGGTATGAGGCAGAACTCGACGCCAAGATGAAACGCACGGCGGGTCGGCCTTTGCCGGATGGCAGGATGGAGCGTGAATCCGCGCTGCAATTCGGCATCGGCCTTGCAGCCTTTTCGGTCGGCATCATGGGCGTTGCGGTAAACTGGCTGTCGGCCGGGATCTTGGCCTTCTCGATCTTCTTCTACGCCGTCGTCTACACAATGTGGCTAAAGCCCAACACGCCGCAGAACATTGTTATCGGTGGCGCGGCAGGCGCATTCCCCCCAGTGATCGGCTGGGCCGCAGTGACTGGCGATGTGACTTTGCTCCCAGTGCTGATGTTCGCGCTGATCTTTTTCTGGACGCCGCCGCATTTCTGGGCGCTCGCGCTGTTCATGAAGTCGGACTATGGCGCAGCGGGTATTCCAATGCTGCCCAATGTCGCGGGCCAGCGGGTGACCCGCAATCAGATCTTCGGCTACAGCTTTGTGCTGGCAGCGGTTGCCGTCGCGCCCTGGGCGCTGGGAATGACGGGCACGCTCTATGGCACCACCGCGATTGTTCTTAACCTGCTGTTTCTCGGGCTCGCTTTTGCGGTCTGGCGCAGCGAAACAACCGAGGCTGTAGCGATGAAGGCTGAAAAGCGCCTCTTCGCTTTCTCGATCCTCTACCTCTTCATCGCCTTCGCCGCGCTCGCGCTTGATCGGATGGTGTTGGCATGAGTGAGCAGCAATTCGATATGGGCCCGCAAAAGGTCGGCGATCTCAGTCTTGAAGAAAGCCGCGCTGTGCGTGCGCGTCAGGCTGGGCGTTCGCGCGTCATGGCAATCGTTTTATTCGCCCTGTGCGCCCTGTTCTTTGCGATTACCATCGTCAAGGTAGGGGTGTGGGGATGACAGCGATGGCGCAGCCTCAGAAATCCAATTTGAAAACCGGCCTGCTGGCTGGTGGCCTTGCCGTGGCTATGGTCGGGATGGGTTTCGCCGCCGTGCCGCTATACCGCATTTTTTGTCAGGTAACGGGTTTCGGTGGAACGACCATGCGGGTCAGCGAAGCTCAGGCAGCGACGATCCCGGTGAGCAACAAGACCATAGTTGTGCGCTTCGATGCCAACCAGCGCGGGTTGCCATGGGAGTTCAAACCCGAACGACCGACTGATACCGTCAGCATCGGCGCGCGCGACATGTCGGTGTTCATCGCCGAAAATCTTTCGGACCAGCCGATCAAGGGCATGGCGACCTTCAATGTCAGCCCGGCACAGGCTGGGAAATATTTCAACAAGGTGCAATGCTTCTGCTTCACCGAGCAGACGCTGCAGCCGAAACAGCGCGTGCGCATGCCCGTGCTCTATTATGTCGATCCGAAGATCATGACTGATCCGGATACCAAGGATATTGAAGAAATTACGCTCAGCTATACCTTCTACCCCGTGGACGACGCGGGTAAGGGAAGCTAAGGGCAAAACTGAAACAGGTTAGGGAATAGGGAAGCAAGCCATGGCCGGTGCCAAGAACCACGATTATCATATTCTTCCGCCGAGCATCACGCCGCTGGTCGGCTCGTTTGCGGCACTTACCATGTTTTTCGGCATGGTGATGATGTTCCAGCCGAAGGTGCTGGGCAGCTATGGCAGCCTCGTGTTCGGCGCGGGTCTGATTGGCGTTCTCTACACTTTCTGGACCTGGTGGGCTGACGTGATCCGCGAGGCACATGCAGGCGATCATACGCCGGTTGTGCAGTTGCACCTGCGCTATGGCATGATCCTGTTCATCGCTTCCGAAGTGATGTTCTTCGTGGGCTGGTTCTGGGCCTGGTTCGACTATTCGCTTTTCCCCGTGCCGCTGCAGGTCGAAATCGACCATGCAACGCATGCTTTCACGGTAACCAACCTTATCGGCCAGGAAGGCGCAGCAGCGCTCGAGCAATGGCCGCCCAAGGGCATGCAGGTGTTCGATGCATTCAGCCTGCCTTTGCTCAACACGCTGATCCTGCTTTGCTCGGGCACCACCGTCACTTGGGCGCATCATTCCTTGATCAATGGCGACCGCAAGGGGCTGATCAACGGCCTGTGGCTGACCATCATCCTGGGCGTCGTGTTCTCGTGCATCCAGGCCTATGAATATTCAATCGCGCCGTTCCCCTTCGCTGGGCTGAACTATGGCTCGGCCTTCTTCATGGCGACGGGTTTCCACGGCTTCCACGTCATTGTCGGTACAATCTTCCTGATCGTTTGCCTTGCCCGTGCCTATAAGGGCCACTTCACGCCGAAGCAGCATTTCGGTTTCGAAGCGGCCGCCTGGTACTGGCATTTCGTCGACGTTGTCTGGCTGTTCCTCTTCGTTGTCGTCTATGTCTGGGGCGGCTGGGGCGCTCCGGTCCATTGATGGCCATCGTCCGGTAGCGACGATGTCGGAAACACCAAATACAAAAGGGCAGCCCGGCTTGGTCGAGGCTGCCCTTTTGGGTCTCTGCCCCGAATGCGGGGCCAAGACGCTGTTCGTCGGCCCCGCCAAATTCGCGGAGCAGTGTGGCAATTGCGGCCTGGATTATGCCGCCTTCAATGTCGGCGATGGCCCGGCAGCTTTCCTGACGATGGGATTGGGTGCGATCATCATCATCCTTGCCGTGATGCTTGAACTGGCGGCGCATCCGCCATTCTGGGTGCATGCGCTGATCTGGGTTCCCCTCACCTGCGCGCTGGTTGTGCTGTCGTTGCGCGTGTCAAAAGGCGCATTGCTGATCGCCGAACATCGCAATCGCGCGATTGAAGGCAAGTTGGCGGAAAAGAGTGAAGGCGAATGAAGTTGCGACTGCCCCTGTTGCCAACAATCATCGTTGGTTTGGCTGTGGCAACGATGATCGCGCTCGGTGTGTGGCAATTGCAGCGCAAGGCGGAGAAAGAGGCGCTGATTGCGCTTTACGCCGCCAATGCCGGGAAACCGCCCATTTCGTTTCCCGATATGGCACCGGTTCGCGACGCGGAGATGTTTCGCAAATCGACGCTGAACTGCCTGCAGGTGGTCGGTTGGCAAACCGTTTCCGGTCGCGACGCCAAAGGGCAGTCCGGCTTCCAATATATTGCCGACTGCAAGACCGGACCAGAAGGGCCGGGAGCGCTTGTCGCTTATGGCATCGCTGACCGTCCGGATATCAAGCCCGAATGGCAGGGCGGCGTTGTCAGTGGCACGATTGTGACCGAGCCGAGCCGCCACGGTGCTCTAGAGCGCCTGATAGGCAAAATACCGGTGCCGCGCCCGATGATTGTTGCCGAGGGCGCACCTAAGGCTATGCGGGCAGTTGCACAGCCAGATCCGAAAAATGTGACCAACAACCACCTGTCCTATGCGGTGCAATGGTTCTTCTTTGCCGCCGCCGCGCTGGTCATCTACCTGCTGGCCCTCCGCCGTCGGCAATCGGGTCGTTGAGCGTTCCGACAGATCCGCTGTTCTGGTTCGTGGCCGGACTTGCGATATTGCTGGTGGGGTTGGCCAAAGGCGGCTTTGCCGGCCTGGGCGCTGCGTCGATGCCACTCATCGCGCTGGTAATGGATCCGGTGCAGGGCGCCGCAATGCTGCTGCCCATATTGATGGTGCAGGATGTCGTCAGCGTCTGGTCATTCCGCAAGGAATATGACCGCGCCTTGCTCTGGCAGATGCTGCCAGGTGCCGCCATTGGCATATTCCTTGGCTGGCTGTTCGCCAATTCGGTTTCGACCGACGCCGTCAAAGGGCTAGTTGGCCTTATCGCACTTGCCTTCGGGCTCTATCGCTTGATCGAGAACCGGCTGGGCACAGCTGGATGGGCGATCACCATGCCGGGCTGGGTTGGCACATTCTGGGGCGGGGTTGCCGGTTTTACCAGCCATGTTGCCCATGCCGGGGGACCACCGTTCCAGATCTGGGCGCTGTCCCGCAACCTGCCACACACTATCTTCATCGGATCGTCCGCGATATTCTTTGCGGCCGTCAATTATATGAAGGTACCCGCCTATCTCGCGCTCGGGCAGTTCACGGCGGAGACCTTATGGCTGACGGCTTTGTTCATGCCGTTGGCTATCATCAGCACGATTGCCGGCGTCATATTGGTTCGCCGGATATCGCCCGCACGTTTTCATCTCGCGATCAATCTGTTGATGGTCGCGGTCGGTGCGGAGCTGATCCGCGAAGCGTTGCTCTAAAGGAAGTCCCGGCCCTATTTGGGCGCCAGGACCATCAGCATCTGCCGGCCTTCGAGGCGGGGGTAGGCTTCGACCTTGGCGGTCTCTGCCATATCCTCTGCCACACGCTGCAACAGCGCCATGCCCAGCTGCTGGTGCGACATTTCACGCCCGCGGAAGCGCAGCGTCACCTTCACCTTGTCGCCTTCGCCTATGAACTCGACGATCTTTTTCATCTTCGTCATATAGTCATGGTCATCGATGTTCGGACGCATCTTGATCTCCTTGATCTCCTGCGTCTTCTGGCTCTTGCGGGCGAGGTTGGCCTTTTTCTGGGCCTCATATTTGAATTTGCCGACGTCGAGGAACTTGCAGACCGGCGGATCGGCATTGGGTGATACTTCGACAAGGTCGAGGCCTACTTCGGCGGCCTGTGCAATTGCTTCGCGGGTGTACATCACCCCCAGATTTTCGCCTTCTTCATCGATGACGCGAACCTTGTCGCTCTGGATGAATTCATTATAGCGCGGTCCACTTTTGACCGGAGGCGTGTTCATACGCCGTGAGACTGGGGCAGCGATAGCAATTACTCCTGATATTGATACCGGCTGGCCCTTACAGACAAATGCGTTACAAATAAAGGGCTGGCCGCATCACCTGTTGCTTTTGTGCACAGGCGTTGCAGCGATGCAACGAGTGAGTCTGTAAGGAGGTCAGGCTGGTACCGGCGGTTCCGCATGATCGGACATCGATGCCAGCGCCTCATCCGGTACGGAGAGCATCATTTTATAGCGATCTTCGGGATAGGCCATGTGCGGCTTGGCCGGATCATAATCGGGTTGCTTCACGGCACCGCCGTCGCCGTCATAACCATCGGGGTTTGCAAAAGCTTTGGCTTCCTCCGCAGTGATGCCAACCTTGGCCAGCACCGACGGGTCGATCCAACGATCGGCTGTCACCGGCATTCCGGGGCAAGCAACCTCCAGCGTCAATTGTTCCGGTCCGGCAAAATAGATTGATTTGCACATGCCATGGTTGAGCGGCCCGATCACATTAACGCCCTTGGTCCGGATCCGGTCGCGCATAGCAACCAGTTGGGCTTCGTCCTTCACATAAAATGCGAGGTGCTGCATCGTGCCGGGTGCGCTGTTACCGGCGCCAGTGCCTGCGTGGGTCAGGCCGAGAGTAATCGGGGTCGCTGCGGTTTCGGGCAGCTGGACCAGCGAGAAATAACAGCCGCCGTTAAGCTTCAGGAAAGCGTGAATCCCGCCCGGGACGCCATGCATGTCGAAAATCGCCACCAGCGGTTTGCCCAGCACATCGGAGAAGAATTCAATCTGCTTCTTCATGTCGCCGGTCATGATCGCGATGTGGTGAATGCCTGTTGGCTGGACCATAAGACTTGCCTTTCCTCTCTCTTCCGCGCCAATGTGCCCAAGAGAGGAGAGTTTGCAAATGGAAATCGTGCGCACCCCCTATGCGGTGGTCTACAAGGAAGAGTCTGCCTTCAAGGATGTCTATGGTGGCGCAGGCGGTACGGTTTTCGTTGAATGCATGGCAATCACGCCAAAAGACACGCCCTCAAACCGCGCGATTGTCTTCACCCATCCGATAGGTGGTGGTTCGTTCCTGCCACTGGTGACGGCGCTCGCGCATGGCGGGCATCATGTTCTCTATGTGAACCCGCGTTATCGCGGGAACGATACAGCCCTCATCATGGAAAAATGCATCAGCGATCTGGCCGCTGCATTGCGGCATGCGCGCGATAGACTGGGCTATGAACAATTCATACTGGGAGGCTGGTCAGGCGGCGGATCGATGTCGCTTTTCTATCAGGACCAGGCCGAGAACCCGACGATCACGCACACCCCTGCGGGGGATGCCTATGACCTGACGGCGATCGAGATGCCCAAGGTCGACGGCATCATGCTGCTCGCTGCCCACATCAGTCGGGCGATGACGTTGACCGAATGGATCGACCCTTCGATCCTTGACGAAAACAAACCATTTGAGCGCGATCCCGAACTGAATATCTACGATCCAGCCAACCCCAATAAGGCACCTTATGACGAGGCCTATGTCACCCGTTTCCGCACAGCGCAGATTGCCCGCAATCGGCGGATAACGGCTTGGGTGAAGGAAGAGCTGGCAGCGATCCGTGCCAGCGATACCCCCAATGCCGAGCGCGCCTTTGTCGTTCATGGTACGATGGCCGACGTCCGCTGGACCGACCCCACACAGGATCCTTCCGATCGGCGACCTTATGAATGCTATCTCGGCGTGCCCAAGGTGGCGAATGACGGGCCGGTCGGTTTGGCGCGCTTCTCGACCATGCGCAGCTGGCTGTCGCAATGGAGCTATGACGATACCAACGCCAGCGGTCTGGGCAATGCCGCGCGTATCAGCTGCCCGGTGCTGGTGATCAACAACACCGCAGATCTTGCCTGCACCCCCAGCCATGCCCAGCGTCTGTTCGAAGCAGTGGGCCATGCGGACAAGGAATATGCCGATGTCGCGGGGGCTGACCATTATTATGTCGAGCGGCCAGAGTTGCTACCGAAGGCGGTCGAAATTTGCAGCGACTGGATTTCGCGCAAATTCGGCTAGTTCAGCAGCCGCCCCATGGCAGCCATCCCGGCGACCCCAAGGATGATTCCGACCAGCGTCCGCCAGACGGGTTCGCTGACCTTGCCGAATGCCATTTCGCCCAGCCGGGTACCGATATAGAGCGCAGGATAGAACAGCACAGACAGCCAGAGCAGGTGCAGGTTTGCGACGCCGAGCGCGAAGGATGCTATGCTGCCTGCAATGGCGGTCGCGAAAAACACCATCAGCATTGATGCGCGCGCGACATCGGGGGGTAATTTGCGACGCAGGTAAAAGGGCACCACTGGCGGCCCCGGCATCGAGGCAAAGCCTGTCAACACGCCAGCGGCTATGCCGGTCGCCAGCGTTTCCTTGCGTCCCGGTATCGCGCCTTCCTTGGCGGGTACGAACATTAGCCCGAAAGCTGCGAGCGCGAGTAGGGCAATGGCAAGGCGCGCGACATCGGGAGCGGTCACTGATAGCAACCAAACGCCAAAGGGCGTGGCCAAGATCGCGGCAATCGAGATGGGGATGGCAGTTGCCCGCTCACCATCAGCCAAAATCCGCCTTAGCCCTATGGGCCCTGCGAGCAGTTGCAGCAGGATCGAAATCACCACCGCCTCGGCAGGCTCGACGATCAGACCGAGCAGCGGAACGAGAATGATGGCCAAGCCGAAACCGGTCAATCCTCGCATGATCGACGCGCCAAAGACGAGCGCCAGCGCTATTGCTAGCGTTGATAGGCTGAGCCCCCCGAGCAGCCAGTCGATTGTCAAGCCGTGCGTAGATCCGGCGGGGTTGCTTCAGCGACCAGCATCG
Source organism: Sphingorhabdus sp. (assembly GCF_035329025.1). Classification (GTDB taxonomy): domain Bacteria; phylum Pseudomonadota; class Alphaproteobacteria; order Sphingomonadales; family Sphingomonadaceae; genus Sphingorhabdus_B. The sequence continues at coordinate 9,181 of NZ_DAOLHN010000059.1, forward strand.
CGATTGCCTCGTCCACGGTCATGATCCGCTGGCCTTCGCTGCCCAAGGTGCGGATCGCGACCTTGCCCTCTTCAGCCTCGCGATTGCCGACCACCAGCAGGTGCGGGACCTTGGCAAGGCTATGTTCGCGGACCTTATAGTTGATCTTTTCGTTACGCAGGTCGGTTTCGACGCGGATGCCCGCGGCTTCAAGCTTTGCGGTCACCTGTTTGGCATAGTCATCGGCATCGGACACGATGGTCGCGACGACTGCTTGCACAGGTGCGAGCCATACCGGGAAGCGGCCAGCATGGTGTTCGATCAATATACCGATGAAGCGTTCAAACGTGCCCAAAATCGCGCGGTGGAGCATTACGGGGCGGTGCTTGGCGCCATCCTCGCCGACATAGGCCGCATCCAATCTCTCGGGCAGCACACGGTCGGACTGGATCGTGCCAACCTGCCAGGTGCGACCGATCGCGTCGGTCAGGTGGAATTCCAGCTTAGGCGCATAAAAAGCACCTTCGCCGGGCAGCTCTTCCCAACCATATTCTTCGGTGGCGCGGCCAGAGGAGCGCACGGCTTCGCGCAACTCTTCCTCGGCCTTGTCCCACATCTCGTCCGACCCGAACCTCTTTTCAGGGCGCAGCGCCAGCTTGATTGCATATTTGTCAAAGCCAAGGTCGTGATACACGCTGTCGAGCAGGTCGCAGAAATCGCGCACCTCCTGCACCAATTGATCCTCACGGCAGAAGATATGGGCGTCATCCTGCGTAAACTGGCGCACACGCATGATGCCGTGAAGCGCACCATGCGGCTCGTTGCGGTGACAGCAGCCGAATTCGGCCATGCGCAGCGGCAGATCACGATAGCTGGTGATACCCTGTTTGAAGATCAGGACGTGCGCCGGGCAGTTCATCGGCTTCAGCGCCATCCAGTCAGCCTCGCCCGAAATTACCGGGCCTTCATCCTCGGTATTGGGCACCTCGTCAGGGATGACGAACATATTCTCGCGATATTTGCCCCAATGGCCGGATTGCTCCCATTGGCGCGCGTCCATCACCTGCGGGGTCTTCACCTCTACATAACCGGAGGCATCCAGGCGACGGCGCATATAAGCCTCGAGCGTGCGCCAGATGCGGAAACCCTTGGGATGCCAGAAGACACTTCCATGCGCTTCGGATTGCAGGTGGAACAGGTCCATTTCCTGCCCCAGCTTGCGGTGGTCGCGTTTGGCGGCTTCCTCGAGGCGCAGGAGGTGCGCGTCGAGCTGTTTTTTGTTCAGCCAGCCGGTGCCGTAGATGCGCGTCAGCTGCGCATTATTCTGGTCACCGCGCCAATAGGCCCCGGCAACGCGCATCAGCTTGAAGGCTTGCGGATCGAGCTTGCCGGTCGAGGCCAAATGCGGGCCGCGGCACATGTCCATCCAGTCGTCGCCCGACCAATAGACGCTCAGTTCCTCACCCTCGGGAAGCTCGGCAGCCCATTCGGCCTTGAAGCTTTCGCCTGCATCTTTCCACGTTTTGATGAGCGCGTCGCGCGCAACGACTTCGCGGCGCAGCGGCTTGTCGGCGCGGATGATGTCGCGCATCGCTTCCTCGATCGCGGGCAGGTCATCCTCGGTGAAGGGGCCACGACTGGCGGGGGCCATCACGTCATAATAGAAACCATCATCGGTCGCGGGGCCAAATGTGATCTGTGTGCCGGGATGCAGTTTCTGCACCGCCTCGGCGAGCACATGCGCGAAATCGTGGCGGGCGAGTTCGAG
>NZ_DAOLHN010000060.1:0-10723 GCF_035329025.1 Sphingorhabdus sp.
AAACACTCCTTAAATCACAACATCAAATCTGTGCCATTGGTGCTGACGGGGAACAAGTTCATGGGGATCATCAATCTGATTGGCCATTCAACACCTAATTACCAAGTCTTCCGGTCGCGATATAAAGCTTCGGAAGTTGCGGCGCTATCCTCTGGCGAAGATTATTATGTCGAAATGCGCTGACAATGCGGCCATAATCGGCTTCAATCTGTCTGGTCGAAAGCCGTCGTTCGTTCACCGACGACCTATGTATGCCAACTCTCGGGTAGCGCCTAGGTGGGCGTTCGGGCCTTTGCAGACACCACCATTCGCTTGGGCGAGGATTAAAAACAACTCGCATGGCTAAACTGCCAATAGGCGACAGTTTAGCCATGTGATCGATTCTAGGGAGCCTCCGACGCCGCACCAAACACCCGGCGCTGGAGGAATGAAATGTCTGCGGTTTCAAGCGATGCCGGTTGCGACTCAGAAGAGATCGAGCGTTTCGACGTTATAATCGTCGGCGCGGGGATCTCGGGCATCGGCAGCGCAACCTTGCTGCGCAAGCACTGCCCGGACTTGAGCTTTGTTGTCCTCGACGCGATGGAATCGTTCGGCGGCACCTGGCTGATGCACAAGTATCCCGGCACCCGTTCGGACAGCGATCTGTTCACTTTCGGCTATGGCTTCAAGCCGTGGAAGGGTGATCCCATCGCTTCGCGCCAGCAGATTCTGGACTATCTGGGCGGGGCTATCGAGGATGCCAATCTTGGGCCGCACATCCGTTATGGCCACAAGGTCCAATCCGCCGAATGGTCGAGTGAAGCGGCAAGCTGGACACTGGCAGTCGAGCGCAGTGATATAGAAGGCTTGGTCCATCTGCAGGGGCGCTTCCTGTGGATGTGTCAGGGCTACTACCGCCATTCACACGGCTACACGCCGGACTGGTCAGGTCTCGCCCAGTTCCAGGGGCAGGTTGTCCACCCGCAGCACTGGCCAGACGATCTCGATCTCAGCGGCAAGCAGGTGACGGTGATCGGCTCGGGTGCCACGGCCGCCACCTTGATCCCGGCGCTGGCTGATAGCTGCGCGCATGTCACCATGTTGCAGCGCACGCCGACCTACTTCGCGGCTGGTCGCAATGCCGACAGCCTGGCGGACGAACTGCGCAAGCTGTATGTCGATGACGCCTGGATCCATGAAATCATGCGCCGCAAGGTGGTGCGCGACCGCGCCGATCTGCTGGAGCGCGCGCAGGCAGCGCCCGACAAGCTGAAGAAACTGCTGATCGACGGGGTCAAGGCCTGCCTGCCCGAAGGCTTTGATGTCGATCGCCACTTTACCCCGCCCTACAAGCCCATGCAGCAGCGCGTGGCCTTTGTGCCTGATGGCGACCTGTTCAAGGCCGTCGCTTCGGGCAAGGCATCGGTCGTGACGGACCAGATCGCAGCCTTTGACGAAACCGGGATCCAGCTTGGTTCAGGCAGCCGCATCGACTGCGACGTGGTGATCACCGCGACCGGCTTTGAGATGTCCGTGATGGGCGAGATCCCCTTCCGGGTTGACGGACGCCATATCGATTTTGCGCAGACTGTGACCTATCGCGGGACGATGTTCACCGGCGTGCCGAACATGGCCTGGATTTATGGCTATGGGCACTATAGCTGGACCTTGCGCGCGGACCTGATCGGCGAGTTCGTCTGCCGCCTGCTGCGCCATCTGGAGGCGCGCGGCGCGAAGAGCGTAGCGCCGACCTTGCGCCCGGATGATCACGACATGCCGCTGCGGCCGTGGGTCGACACCGAATACCTCAATCCCGGCTACCTCTTGCGCAGCCTGGACCGCTTGCCACGCAGCGGTGACAAGCCGGAGTGGCAGCACAGCCAGGATTATCTCTACGAGAGCAAGGCCATCCCGGCCATCGATCTCGACGATCCGATCTTTTCCTACAGCTATTGACCGGGCCGGACCCGCAAAGACCGAGGAGCGTGCAGATGAAGAACATGAAAGGCGGCGTAGCCGTAGTAACCGGCGGCGGTTCTGGCCTCGGCAAAGCTATTGCACTGGAGGCGGCACGCCGGGGAATGCGGGTGGTGATTGCCGACGTGCAGGCGGAAGCCATGGATTCCGCAGTCGAAGATCTAAGGGCTAGGGGCGCGGATGCAATCGGTGTGCTGACCGACGTGACCAGCGCTGCATCGGTTGAGGCGCTTGCCGAGACTGCCGAACGGCAGTTCGGTCCCGCCAACCTGGTATTCAACAATGCCGGTGTCGCGTCAGGTGGGCCAATCTGGGAAAGCACCGAAAAGGATTGGAAGTGGGTCTTCGCCGTCAACGTCGATGGGGTGGCCAACGGTGTGCGGAGCTTCACCCCGCGGATGCTTGCTGCCGCCGCTGCCGACCCGGCCTATCAAGGCTGCATTGTGAATACCGCCTCGATGGCCGGACTGGTTACGGCACCCGGCATGGGCATTTACAGCGTTTCCAAACACGCCGTGATCGCGATTTCGGAATGCCTTTACCACGATCTCGATCTGGCCGGAGATCAGGTCAAGACAGCTGTGCTGTGTCCCTCATACGTGACCACCAACATCAGCCAATGCTATCGCACCCGGCCCGCCGATCTTGCCAATGAAAGCGGCCCGACAAAGTCCCAGCTGGCGACCCAGGCCATTTCCGCGAAGGATCTCGCCAATGGGTCGTTGACCGCAGAAGAAGTGGCCAGCATCACTTTCCAGGCAATCGAAGTGGGGCAGTTCTACATCTATCCCAGCCCGGAACTGCTCCCGATCGTCAAGAACCGCCTGGATAACATCGCGGCGGGATCCAATCCCGATATTCCCTACGAGGACATTCCGATGTTCAAGGAGCGGCGCGATCGGCTAAAGGAAGCGCTGGCCAGTTGAATGCTGGCCCTCGCAGGCGGATCAAGGATATCGGCAGTTGCAAAAAGACAGGGCCCAGCACGATCCAGGAATATTAAGCCCGGAGCTCGATGCTGCGCTGCGCCAGCATGCCCGCCGCCGACTGCTTGGCAGGGGTGAGCAGCTTTATGCGTTCGGGTCCGTGCCCGATGCGCTGTTCTGCGTTGAAGAGGGAGTACTGCGCCTCAGCGTGACCAGCCCCGAGGGCCGGGAATCCGTTCTCAGCATGGTGACTCAAAACCAGTGGTTCGGCGAAGCCTCCCTGTTTTCGGGAGAGCCGCGCGGAAATGACGCCATGGCGATTGTTGCCAGCGCTGTGCTGATCGTCCCGGCTGCAGCAGTCCACCAGCTTGTCGACCACCGGCCGGATTTCTTGCTGCAATTCCTGGCCATGATGGGGAGGCGGTATCGCATGATACTCAGCCGGATGGACGATACCGTGCTGCGCCCCTTGCCCGCCCGCCTGGCGCGGGAAGTGCTGCAGGCGCATGGGCGGGAGCTTGCAGCGGCAGGACCACATCACCCGGTCACGCTCCGCTTCTCGCAAGAGGAAATGAGCCAGATGCTCGGCGCATCGCGGCAAAGCATCAACCGCCTGCTCAAGCAATGGGAGCGAGGCGGCGCCATAGAAGTTGCTTACCGCAGCCTGACAGTCCTCGATCCTGAAGCGCTGCGGTTGCTCACGGAACGTGACGAAGGATAAAGCGCTATGGTCCTGCTCCAAACTACCGGAGTACCAAGATGAAACTGCGCCTGCGCCAGATTGCACTCGCCGTAACTGACCTTGAAGTTGCAACATTGCAGGCCAGCCAGATTCTTGGCCTGGGCTCAGCCTATCAAGACCCGGCAATCGTGCGTTACGGGCTGCGCAATGCGGTCTATGCGATCGACAACACCTTTCTGGAATTCGTATCGCCGATCACCGAAAACACCACCGTCGGGCGCTTGCTGGCCAAGCAAGGCGGTGACTGCGGCTATATGGTCATTCTTCAAACCGACGGGGCAGACGAAGCGCGCGCGCGAATTGATGCTGCGGGTGTGCGCGTGGCGGATCAGTTGGACCGCAATGGCGCGGGCTTCATGCACCTGCATCCCAAGGATGTTGGCGGAACCCTGCTGTCCATCGATTACATGCCGCGCTGGCCCGACTGGGAATGGGGCGGCCCCGACTGGCAAAAGTCCGCTACCCATGACGAGGCCATTACCGGGATTGAAATGAGCGCGCTCGACCCGCAGGGCATGGCGGGGCGCTGGGGGGAAATTCTCGGTCGCCCGATGGAACATTGCGATCATGCAAGCCGCATCGGCCTGGATGAAGGCGAGCTGCGGTTTGCGGCCCCAGCAGGCAACGGCAGTGAAGGATTCCAAGCCTTCGACCTGCACTCCGCCCGCGCCGCGCAGCTGCGCGAAAACGCTGTTCGGCACGGCTGCCTGACCAGTGAGGGGAATATCGCACTGTTCGGCGTGACTATTCGGCTGGTTTGATAGCCTGCATCAAAGCGCCTGATACACGAGAGGATAACCAGTGACCTATTCGCAGATTTGTTATGATGTGATCCGCGCGGTCGCCACCATCACGCTGAACCGGCCAGAGCGCCTGAACGCCTGGACCCCGACCATGGCGGCAGAATTCCGCCAGGCCATGGAGCAGGCGAACAACGATCCGCAGGTGCGTGCGATTATCGTGACCGGCGCGGGCAAGGGGTTCTGCTCGGGCGTCGACATGAACGCGCTGGATGGAATGACCTCGAGCGGCAAGACCCCAAGCAAATCGTTCACCCCGCTTGACCCGGCGGCCCGCGAAGATTTCCAGCATCCGATGACCTGGCTGCCGTCGGTCGGCAAGCCGATTATTGCCGCGGTCAACGGTGCGGCGGCCGGGCTGGGGCTTGCGCTTCTGCTGTTCTGCGATTTGCGGTTTGCCTCCAGCAACGCGGCATTTGTGACATCATTCTCGCGGCGCGGCCTGATCGCGGAACATGGCACCAGCTGGATGCTGACGCGATTGGTGGGACATAGCCGTGCACTGGACCTGATGTTCTCCTCGCGTCGAGTAGATGGCGACGAGGCATACCGCATCGGCCTGGCAGACCGGGTCTGCGCCCCCGAACGGCTGCTGGACGAGGCACGCGAATATGCCGAGAACCTGGCGGCGAATGTCTCTCCGCGCTCGACCCGCATCATGAAGCGCCAGCTGTGGGACGCCCTGTTCGTCGATCTCGCAACCTCGATGCAGGAAGCCGATGAGGAAATGCGGGAAAGCCTGAAAAGCGCAGATTTCAAGGAGGGCGTTGCGCACTTCCTTGAGAAGCGCCCGGCAAAGTTCGTAGGTGGCTAAAGTTTATTTTGGGGTTTTGTGATCGACATCGGTATCTAGAATGCCTTCGAGGTCTAAATGTCCCATGACACTTCTCCTGTGGCCGGAATGGCCACGGGGAGTTTGCCTCAACTATGCATGAAAATGTCCGCTATCCCAATTTGCGGTCCTGAAAGGAGACTTTCCGGATCGTCCAACAAAACTGCCTCCTTAGTACCCCGCATTCGTAATACATCCTTTGAAATGACGTGTAACGAAAACGAGCGTTTTCAATACAAGCATCTGAATTGTAACGCAATTTAGCTTGACGAATTTCAATGCAGCACATAACATTCAAGCTACGATTTCGATACAGGAGTGATCGTGTCACGCGTTTTTGCATATTGCCGCGTTAGTACTGCTGATCAATCACTCGACACCCAAATCCATGAAATCGAAGCAGCTGGCTTCAATATCGAGCCAAGGCGGGTTATTGCTGAAACCGCATCCGGTTCCACCTCTGCTATGGAGCGTAAGGGCTTTAGGCGGCTAGTCGATAAGCTTGATTGGGATGATGTCTTAATTGTCACCAAACTTGATCGATTAGGTAGGAATGCAATGGACGTGCGCGCAACGGTGGAGCAGCTAGCCAGAATGCAGGTCCGAGTTCACTGCCTAGCTTTAGGTGGCGTTGATCTGGCTAGCGCCGCAGGCAAAATGACAATGGCGGTGATCTCAGCAGTTGCCGAGTTTGAACGAGATTTACTCATCGAACGAACACAAGCCGGACTGAAGCGTGCCAAGGCTCAAGGCAAGAAACTCGGCCGTCCCCGTAGTCTGACTTCGGACCAACAGGAGAAAATCCGGTCGCGGCGAAAGGAGGGCGCTTCACTAGGTGTATTAGCCAAAGAGTTTGGCGTAAGCCGTTCGGCCATTCAACGCGTCTCTCGCTGTTAACATATGGACAGCTTGTTGTAGCAACGTCGGCTTTATTCGACGATCCGGACCGTCTGCTTTTCATTCGAACCTTAGGCTTTCCGGACGTCCGTTCACGACCATATTTTATCGTTGTGATGACAGAGATCCTAATTCCGTTTCAGTTCACTCACTTGTAGGTGCCTAGCTAGCGGCCTCCGATATCAACTGAGCTAAAGTCCCCCGACATACGTATCGGAGAGCATGCGGGCCTTCAGCTATGAACAGACATCGCGCAGCCTGGGCAATGCCCCCGCGATCGAACAAGGCTTGTGGCGGCTGTCGAACTCCAGCTCCAGCAAGCCGTCCCATGCATCACGGCAGGCGCCGGTGGATCCGGGGACGCAAAAGATGAAACAATCACCCGCCTGCCCTGCAAATGCCCGCGATTGCATTGCGGCCACGCCAACTGTCTGCAGGCTTTTTTGCTGAAAGGCTATGGCAAAGCCGTCCATTTCGCGGCGGAGCAACGGCTTGACCGCTTCGGGCGTGTTATCGCGTGGCGAAAATCCGGTGCCGCCCGTGGTAAGGATGATTTCGATTTCCGGATTGGCAATCCAGCGCTGCAAGACCGCCTGAATGGCATCGACATCGTCCCGTACGATCGCACGGTCGCGCAGATTGTGTCCGGCCCCCGTCAGCCGCTCAACAAGCAAAGCACCAGACGTATCGGTCTCTTCATTGCGCGTATCGGAAATCGTCAGCACCGCGACACCGAGCGGGTAAAAGGTTAGGCTCTCATTTATCCCGGCCATAATCATCCCCCTATCGAAGCAAGATGCGGTGTCGCACCGCTATTGCCCTGGTGCAATAGATGCGCGGGCGCTTTGGTCATAACCAGCCGTTGCAGTCGCTCGATCAGCTCCTTTGCTTGACCGTCTCGTTGTAGCAGGGGGCGTAGATCAATGCCCGCGTCGCCGAACAGGCAAAGATGCAGCTTACCTGTCGCAGAAACGCGCAATCGGTTACAGCTGGCGCAAAAATCCTTTGAATAAGGCGCAATGATACCAATCCGTCCAGAGCCTTGCGGACTAGCATATTCAATCGCTGGGCCCGCCCCTTCAGATCGCATCTGCTTTTGCCAGCCAAGCGACTCGAGCCGAGCAGTGACAAATGTACCTGGCAGATGATGTGCCGTGAAAAAGGCTGGATTGTCATTGGTCCGCATCACTTCGATGAAGCGCAGTGTCAGGTCTTGCTCGGAGACAAAAGCGATGAAGTCGTCGAGTTCATCATCGTTCAATCCACTCAACAAGACGGAATTGAGTTTCACGCTTGCGATCCCCGCCTGCTTGCAGGCTTCGATGCCGCGAAGAATTTCGGATAGCCTGTTATGGCCGGTAATCGAGCGGAACCGTTCGGGTTTCAATGAATCCATGCTGACATTGATCGCCCTAATTCCTGCATCCGCATAGCTTTGCGCACGTTCGACCAACCGATAGCCATTGGTCGTCACGGCAACTTGACGAATTCCGTCAATACCCGATACCGCCCGCGCGATTTCGAGAAATTCTTGGCGCAACGTCGGTTCGCCGCCGGTAAGCCGGACTTTCCAAAGTCCCAATTTGGCGAAGGCCGAAACAAGCCTTTGGATTTCATCGACCGCGAGATTTGTGGGTGTCCCCTTCGCCTTGCTATAGCCATCGGGAAGGCAATAGCTGCAGCGGAAATTGCAGACGTCAGTCAGCGACAGCCGCAGATATTCAAAACGGCGACCGTGGCTGTCCGCGAGCGTTTGCAAATCGGCAGTGCTAGACAATCTGTCCGTCACTGCACCAGCGGCCCGTCTGTGCTGCCCACATCTATACCCTCAATGTTCGCCTGTGACGCCAGTATGGAGAGATATTGGGTTACAGCGCGCCGCCAACTGGCCTCCTCCAGATATTGGGCGATCTTTTCTTGAACCAGATCGAAGGGCAATTGCTGGCCTTCGACACGCCGACCGGCGCGGATGACATGGACACCAAAGCGTGTCTTCACGGGCTCTGGATGCAGCATGCCCTCATCAAGCCCGAACAGCACATCTTCAAACTCTTCTACCGTTTGTCCTGGCCCGATCTGCCCCAAATTCCCGCCCTGTTCCTTGGAAGGACAGGCCGAATGCTTCAGCGCCAATTCCGCAAAAAGCCCGGGCTGTGCCTGAAGCGTACGTATCGTGGTGCGCGCATCACCGGTTGCAAGCCCATAGGCCAAGCTGTCGGTGGGAGAGGCGGCGAACAGAATATGTTCGGCCTCCACCAAAGTTGGTGACCTGAACCGATCGCTATGCTGGGTGTAAAAGCGCTGGGTGACCGTTTCATCGGCATGCGGGCATTGCACTTCCTGTTCTAGCAGCGCTTCTATCCGTGCATCTTCATCCGCCAGCTTGCGCCCTTCAGCGTCGACAAGGCCAACGCTCATGATTTCCAGCCTGTCGGCTTCATCAAGAAGCAATTGACGCAGGACAAGCGCTCGTGCAGCGGCCTCCCAGGCCTGATTGGGATCGGGTGCCGGATGGTTCTGAACTTCGGCCGCAATCAATGCAGCGTCAATCTCTCTGCCATTCACGGTGACGCAAGGGTGCTCGAGGACATCAGCCATGACGCAGCCCCAGTTTGCGCGAGCGCACGACCTGATAACCAGGACGCCAGACATAGCGCACAGGCGCTGAAAGCATGTGAACAAGGCGTGTGAAAGGGAACAACAACAGGATCGTCAGGCCGAGCACCAGATGCGTTTTGAAAATGATGTGTGCGTCAGCGACATAAGAAGACGCGTCGCCTTGAAAGGTGAATATCCCTTGCGCCCAGGTCATGAACTTGACCATTTCATGGCCATCGAGATGATTCATCGACACCGGAATGGTCCCCAGACCCAGCACCAGTTGCAGCCAGAGCAGCACCAGGATCATGATGTCGCTGAAACTGGAGGTGTTGCGGATACGCGGATCGAACAGGCGGCGATGTAGTAGCAATGTTGCTCCGGCAAAGGCTAAAATACCCGCCAAACCGCCCGCAACGATGGCCAATATCTGTTTCGAACTGTGCGGAATACCTAACGCGTCAAACAACGCGATCGGTGTCAGCAATCCACCGAGATGTCCAAAGAAAATCACGAGAACACCCGCGTGGAACAGCACCGAACCCCACATTAATTGCTTTCGCCGTAAAAGCTGGCTGGAGCCAGAGCGCCAACTATAAGGTTCACGATCATATCGAATGACCGAGCCCAGCGCGAGTACCGCAAGTGCGATATATGGGTATATGCCGAACAGCATGTGATTCAGGAATTCGGCCATGTCACAAGCTCCTTGACGTTTGGTTTGCGTGGAGAGGATCGAGGATACGGCTGACCATGGACTGCGCCTGCGGACATGCCGGGGCCGCATCGGGGGCCGAAGGGGCCATTGCGCCGAAGGTAATTTGTTCTTCTTCCCAAGCTGCGTCCAATGCCTCCAGATCGTCGGGGTCCTCAACCACGATCATCGCTTCGGGCGGAACGCTTTGGCCTCCGGAGAGATCGCGCAGAACCGCGAGCAAGCCCGCATAATCCGTACCGCGCGCGTCGAGCCGGTCTGCCAGCGTCGCAATGATCGCGCCTGGTTCGGAAAGCTCGGCCAGCGCCTCTTCTTTCGGCAAGGTCGAACAATATTCGAGGAACAGGGGCAGATAGTCTGGCAGCTCGTTGCTAGCCGGATCGAGACCCGCCGCGACATAACGGTCGCGCAGATCAACCATCGCTTGTCCCCGATCACGGCTTTCGCCATGAACATGCTCGAAAAGATGCAGGCTGTGCGTCCGCCCACGATCGAACAGTTCGACATAATGTTCCTGCAACGCAATCAGATCTCCGCCGGAGAGACGAAACAGAAGTGGTTCGAGCCGAAGCATCTGCTTTTCACTGACAACACGTTCAAGCAATAGCGCCCGCCGGATTTCCGGAACCGCAGCGCGCAAGTCTGTATCGGGATAGTGAAGCAGCGCCGAAAGCGCGCGTAAAGTGACCGTGCCCATCAGAATACCTCCGTAGGAGTTTGCAGTTTTTTACGCGCGAGGGCGCCAAACAGGTTAGTCTTGGTTTCTCCGCCTGAGCAGCCATTGCCGAAAGAGAAGCCGCAACTGCCGCGTTCGTCGTACATGTCCTCAGCATCTTCGCGGTGGCCGGTCGGGATGACGAAGCGGTCCTCATAATTGGCGATCGCCATGACATGATACATGTCTTCGATCTGCGCGCCCGTAAGGCCGACAGCCCGGGCGATGTTCTCGTCGACCACACCCTCGACCGTCTTTGAACGCATATAACCGCGCATTGCGAGCATCCGTTCCAGGCACAGCGCCACGGGCTCTGTGGCACCCGCCGTCAGCAGGTTGGCGAGATATTTAAGTGGTATCCGCAAGGAACGAATGTCTGGCATATTGTTGTTGGCCGAAATCTGCCCCGAATTCGCCGCAGCGCTGATCGGCGACAATGGCGGGACATACCAGACCATCGGCAGAGTCCGATATTCGGGGTGCAGCGGGAAGGCGACTTTCCATTCCATCGCCATCTTCCACACCGGCGAATGGCGCGC
>NZ_DAOLHN010000061.1:0-10339 GCF_035329025.1 Sphingorhabdus sp.
GAACCCGTGTTTCAGCCGTGAAAGGGCCGCGTCCTAACCGCTAGACGAAGGGGCCATCGAAGATGGAAGCGCGCCTTTACGGATTCGCTTTGCACTCGTCAAGAACCGAGTTGGCCCGATTTCAAAGATTTCCGCCGCCCGCCAAAATCAGGCAATGGCGATATCGTCGATGTGCAATTCGGCCTTGGGCGTCGAACCCCAATCGTCAAGGCGGGCGCGCCCTGCAAGCCAGTATTTCTGCCCGCGTTCGCCATGGAGCAGTTGTTGGCCCAACGCACTTTCACCCTGGCGGAAAGCCATCGCCTTGAACGATGCGCCGTCATCCCCTGAAACGATGGCGCGCACATGGTCCTTGCCGACGATGTCGCATTTCACGATGCGTACCGGACCGGTTACCACGCGTGGTCCTGGCCAGCCGGTGCCATAGGGTCCCGCCGCTTCCAGTGTTTCAACCAGCATAGGGCTCAGCCCGCGCGGATTGACCATCGCGTCGACCGACAGGGTCTTTTCGGAGCTGGCGCGCGATACATCCCCCGCAAGTCGTTCGTCGAGCCAATCGGAGAGCGCATCAATCTTGGTGGCTTCTACGGTCAGCCCCGCCGCCATGGCGTGGCCACCACCGGCGACCAACAGCCCGGCCTCCCGCGCTGAAATGATAGCCGCCCCAAGATCGACACCGTTAATTGAGCGCCCAGATCCTTTTCCGGTGCCGTCGGTATCCACCGCGACGACAATGGCCGGTTTGCCGAACTTCTCCTTTATGCGCCCGGCAACGATACCGATGACTCCCGGATGCCAGCCTTCGCCCGATACCAATGCGACGGCGCGGTTGTGCTGCGTTGCCATCGCGGCTTCGGCGGCCTCCTGCACTTGGGCTTCAATCGCCCGACGTTCTTCGTTCAGCCGGTCGAGCTCCTGCGCGATGAGGCGCGCCTCATCGGGATCGGTCGTAGTCAGCAGGCGCACACCAAGATCGGATTTGCCCACACGCCCGCCCGCATTGATGCGGGGCCCCAGCGCGAAGCCAAGGTCCGAGCAGGTCGGTGCGCGATTGAGCCGTGCAGCGGCTGCAAGCGCGTTGAGCCCGATATTGCGGCGTGCGGCCATGACTTTCAGGCCCTGTGCCACAAAGGCGCGGTTCAGGCCTTTCAACTGGGCGACATCGGCGACCGTTCCCAGTGCGACAATATCGAGCAATGCCATCAGTTGTGGCTCATCACGGTCGGCAAAATAGCCACGGCCGCGAAGCACGCGCACTATGGCGGCAGCTAGCAGGAAGGCCACACCGACCGCCGCCAGATGGCCGTGTGCGGCGGCGTCGTCTGCCTCGTCGAGGCGATTGGGGTTCACCAGCGCGAAAGCGGTTGGCAGCTGGGCGGCGCATTTGTGGTGATCGACAACGATCACTTCCATGCCCGCCTCGCGTGCCTGCGAAAGTGCTTCATAGGCCATCGCGCCGCAATCGACAGTGACGACAAGTTTGTTGCCAGCGTCTCCCAGCCGAACAAGCGCCTCGCCTGATGGGCCGTAACCCTCGAGCAGCCGGTCGGGGATATAATAGCCTGCCTCCAGGCCCAATTCGCGAAACAGGCGGATCAGCAAGGCTGCGCTGGTCGCACCGTCGACATCATAATCACCATAGACAGTCAGCTGCTCGCCGCGCTGAACCGCGTCCGCCAGCCGTTCCGCCGCCACATCCATATCGCGGAAGATTGACGGGTCTGGCATGAAGCCGCGCAGCGTCGGGTTGCGGTGCCGTTCCAGATCGTCGCGCGCCACACCACGTGCCAGCAGCAATTGGGTGACGAGATCGTCAGGTGTGAAATCGGGGTCGCCCGCATCCGCCCGGTTACCCCTCCATTGCCAGGTCTGGCCGAGGATCGAACGCTGGACGAAACTGAGACTGTTCATGCCCGGCTGTTAGCCGTTTGAACCTGTTCCCTGCAAGCGCTTCAAACTTACCGCAGCCCTGAGCTTGTCGAAGGGCGTCTCAACGGGTAGTGCTTTTCTGGAAGGCGTGCTTCGACAGACTCAGCCCTGCGGTTTTAATCGCAACCGATGCTAGCAAAGGACCGACAGCGTCAGGGAACCAGCACCATCTTCAATGCCCCCGCCTCGCGCCGGTCAAACATATCATACGCATCGGCGCCTTGTCTCAACGGCAGGCGGTGGCTGATATAGCGTTCGGGCTTCAGGCGGCCGGATTGGACCAGCGGGAAAAGCGCCGGTAGTTCCTCGGGCACAGAACAGGTGCCGACACGGAAGGTGAGGCCGCCGGCAAAGGCGCGTTCAAGCGGGAAGGGGAAGCGGCGCGATTGCTGCACGCCGATAACCGAGACCGTCCCGCGAACCCGCACGCAACGCAGCGCGAAATCGACGGTCGCGTCGCTGCCGACCACCTCGACGACACAATCGAGCCTGCGTCCCTTGGTGTCTTGCTTGATGCGCTCCATAGCTTCGTCGGGATGGAGCGCGATCGCGCCCACAGCTTCGGCCACCGCCCGCCGTTCCGGTATAGGATCGATGGCATAGACGACATGCGCGCCCATCACGAAGGCCGCCTCGACGGTCATCAATCCGATCGGCCCAAGTCCGATCACGCCCACGCTGCTACCGGGGCGGATATCGGCGTTGCGCGCGCCGAACCAGGCGGTCGCCATCGCATCGGTCATCATCAGTGCCTGGTCTTCGCTGATGCCGTCGGGGATTTTGACCGCGTTCATATCGGCGGCGGGCACCCGGAAGGCTTCGGCCTGCACGCCCTGCAATCGCGCCGAAAGACCGTAACAGCCGCTGGCGTTGTTCTCGCAATTATTGACCACGCCCGACAGGCAGGAACGGCAGGCACCGCAGCCGACGGCGGCCGGCATCATCACCTTGTCGCCAACTTTGACCCGCGTGACAGCGCAGCCGACCTCGACCACTTCGCCCACGGCTTCATGGCCGACGCAAAAGCCGGTATCTTCGGAAAAGCCATGGCCGTGATAGATATGAAGGTCGCTGCCGCAGATCGAGCAGGCGGTCATCTGGACGATGGCATCGCGATCGGATTCGAGCTTTGGATCCTCCATGCTGTCATGCCGGATGTCGCGTTCGCCGAAATAGCGCAGGGCCTTCATGCCAGTCCTTCCAAACGATAGAAACGGGCTGCTGTGCCCGCAAACAAGTCCGCTTTTTCCTCCGAAGAAGCGCCCGCCGTGATGCGTTTGAAGGCGTTCCACAGCGTCGGATAGTCGGCACCCCAGCGGTCGACGGGGAAGTTGCTTTCGAACATGCAACGGTTGGCGCCGAACAGTTCGATGCAGCTTTCGATATAAGGTTCCCACGCCTCTGCCAGCGCTTCGGACGACGGACGCACATCTGGCCCCATGCCTTCAAAACCAGGGAAGGGCATGCCGAGGCCACCCAGCTTCATATGGACGTTGGGCAGTTCGGCCAGCCTTGCCATGCTCGCTTTCCATCCGGCAAAACGCTCGTCGCGTTTGCCGGAATAGCGGCCCAGCCCGACCGGTGTGCCCACATGGTCGATCACCATCTGCACGTCAGGGAAAGCACGAGCCAGTTCAACGGCTTCGGGCAGTTGCGGCTCGACCACCCAGATATCGAGCGACAACTGGCGCTGGGCGAAATGCTTCAGCGCCGAGCGGACCTGCGGTGACGCACACAGATTGGGGGCTGCATGGGCGAGGGGGCCAAGCACGGCGGTATCATCGTCATGCGCCATCATGTGGCGAATCCCGCGGAAACGCCCGCCACCGGCGGCGATGTGCGCATCGAGCACTTCGGCTACGGCATCACCGAGTCCAAGGTCCGTATGGCCGACGATGCCTGCACAGGCGCGGGTCGGGCCATAGATGCCGCTGGCTGCCATCGCGGCGACGCCGTTAACGAACTCGGTCTCGCCCACCGGCTGCATCGCTTCGGGCCCATCGGCGCGGTAAAAGGCGCCGCACTGGACATAGACGGTGCCAACCACATTGTGACCGCTGCCCGTATCCGCCAGCAATTCGTCGAGCAGGTAGCGTGGCGTCTGCCGCAGGATCGCCTCGAACGGATGGGTCATTTCGGCAGGGAGATAGGGTAGGCGAGAGCGCCAGTCCCATAGATGGTGGTGCGGATCGATAATTGGCAGATCCGGTTCGAGTATCGCTTCGCTCATATTCTCCGCTCCCGTCCTTCCCAAAAAGGTTCGCGCAGCTTACGCTTGAATATCTTGCCCGAATCCTCGCGCGGCAGGCTGTCGGCAAAGTCGATCCGGCGCGGAACCTTGTAACCGGTGAGGACCTTTTTGAGCTCTGCCTGCAGCCCTTCGGGCGTCAGCGACATACCCGGCATCGGCTGGACCACCGCCATCACGCTTTCGCCAAATTCCTCATCGGGGATGCCGAACACCGCGCAGTCGGCAACACCGGGCAGCTTATGCAGTTCGGCCTCGATTTCGGCAGGGTAGATATTTGCGCCGCCCGAAATGATCATGTCGTTGATGCGGTCGCACAAATAGAGAAAGCCGTCATTGTCGAAATAGCCCATGTCACCGGGGGTGATCAGGCCGTATTTCTCCATCGAAGCGCGCTTTTCGGGCGAGTTCTGATAGGTGAAATTGGTACCGTGGCGGCCTTTGCCGATAACCTCGCCAATGGTGCCGGGCGGCACGTCATTCCCCTCCGGGTCGACCACGCGCAGCGTCACGCCGGGCTGTACACGCCCGACCGATCCGGGGTGCGCCAGCCATTCCTCTGACGACAGACAAGTGACATTGCCCATCTCGGTAGAGCCATAATATTCCCAGATCACCGGCCCCCACCATTCGATCATCGCGCGTTTGACCGGCGGCGGGCAGGGCGCGGCGGCATGGGTGACATATTCGAGGCTCGACAGGTCATATTTGCGCTTCACCTCTTCGGGCAGGCGTAGCAGCCGGTTGAACATGATCGGTACCATGTTGAGGTGCGTGATCCGTTCCTTTTCGATAAGCGCCAGCAGCGCCTCGGCATCGAAACGCGGGCAGATGACGACATTGGCGCCGACGCGGATCGAGAAAGAGGAATGGGCGTTGGGAGCGCTGTGATAGACTGGGCCGATTACCGCGGTTGTGATCGTCGCCGGATCGCGTTTCCCGGCCAGCACTTCGGAATAGCCGTAAGACCAGCCAAGCATGGTGTTGACCGCCTCGGCCTGTTCCGGCGTGAAGGCCGCGCGACGCACACCCTTGGGCCGACCTGTGGTTCCCGATGTATAGATGATCGTGCTTGGCGCCATTTCGCCATCCCCCGAAAATGGGGCTGCCGCATTGACCAGTTCATGCCAGCGCGGCAGCCCTTCAGGCTGAGGGGTCTCTGAAATGCTGTAAGCCTCGCGGATTTCCGGCGGGGTTTCGACGATGATAACTTTGAGGTCGGCCGGGATCGCCTGTTTGATGGGATCATAGAGGTCGGCATGGATGAGGAGCAGTTTCACGCCGCTGTCGGTCAGCAGGTAATTCGCCTCATCCGGCGTGTAATGCCAGTTAACGGGGACCGGATAGATGCCCAGCATTCCCGCGCCGAAAGCCGCCTCAAAATAAGCGATGTCGTTGCGCAGGTAGAGCGCGATGCCGTCGCCGCTTTCCACCCCCAGCCCTTGGATGACGGTCGCGGCTCGCCGCGCGCGTTCGTCAAACTCTGCCGTTGTCAGTGTGCGCTCGCCGCTTTTGATCCTGCCCATCGCTCTCTCCCTCGCGAACCTCAGTAGATGGTGTAGCCCCCGTCGATGACGATGGTGTCGCCGGTGTGGTTGCGCGAACCCCGGCTGGCGAGATAGACCGCGATGGCCGCGAAATCGGAGCCATCGAGCCAGTCGCCGGTCGGTACGCGGCTGATCACCGCTTCGTTGAACTTGTCCCATTCCTGCAGGCCCGATGTCATGCCAGACCGGGTCCAGCCGGGCAGCACGCTGTTCACGCTAATGCCGTAACGGGCGAACTCGACTGCCATCGCCCGCGCCATCGCAACGACCGCGCCCTTGGTCGCGGCATAATGTTCGTTGCGCGCCGCGCCGTGGATCGCCGAGGTCGAGGAGATGGCGACCAACGAGCCGCCGCCGTCACCCGCCTTGTGCCGCTCGACCATGTGCCGTGCTGCCTCACGCAGGGTGAAAAGCACGCCGTGGATGTTCACTTCTTCGATCTTGCGAAAATCCTCGACGCTGATGTCGAACAGGCTTTTGCGCGAGATCGAAATGCCGGCATTGGCAATCGCCTGATCAAGTCGCCCGAATTCGGCGATGATGTCTGCCACGCCCTTGGCGACGGCGGCTTCGTCCGACACATCGATTTGTGCCGAACGAACCTCGCCGCCATGCACACGCAGCTTTTCGGCCGCCTCGGCATTGCGTTCGCCATTGGTGCCCCAGATGACTACCGTCGCCCCGTGCGCGGCAAGACCATCGGCCATGCCAAGGCCGATGCCGTTATTGCCGCCGGTGACGAGCGCGACCTTTCCGGTCAGATCGAAAAGCGATGCCATCAATCCCTCCTCAACGCTCGTTCATCGCAACATATTCCTTGATCTTTGACTTGCCGAGTTGGCTCATATGCACCTCGTCCGGGCCATCGGCGATGCGCACGAAGCGGTTCAGCGTAAAGAAACGTGCAATCGGCGTGTCATCCGAAACACCCATCCCGCCATGCGCCTGGATAGCGCGGTCGCACACGGTTTGCGCCATTTGCGGCGCGACAACCTTGATTGCAGCGATCAGGTCTTTCGCCACCTTGTTACCATAGCGATCCATCGCATCAGCAGCCTTCAGCGTCAGCAAACGCGACATTTCGATCTCGCAGAAGCTTTTGGCGATATCCTGCCGGATCGACGATTGGTCGGCGAGCTTCTTGCCGAAAGCGACACGACTGTCGACGCGGCGTGCCATGATCTCAAGCGCGCGCTGCGCCTGCCCAATCGAGCGCATGCAGTGGTGGATACGGCCCGGCCCGAGGCGGCCCTGCGCAATCTCAAACCCGCGGCCTTCGCCGAGGATCAGATTGCCCTTGGGCACGCGGACATTTTCAAAGCGCAGTTCGGATTCGCCGCCCGGCGAATTGTGCGATCCGAAAACGGTCTGGTGGCGCACGATGGTGATACCCGGAGTGCTGGGTTCGACCAGGATTTGCGAATGCTGCGCGTGGCGCGGAGCATTGAAATCGGTCTTGCCCATCACGATCCAGATGTCGCAACGCGGGTGCATCGCGTTCGAAATCCACCATTTGCGGCCGTTGATGACATATTCGTCGCCATCGGGTGTGATCGACAGTTCGAGGTTGGTTGCATCGGAGGATGCGACCTGTGGCTCGGTCATGACATAGGCCGAACGGATTTCGCCATTGAGCAGCGGTTTGAGCCATTTTTCCTGCTGTTCGGGCGAACCATATTTGGCCAGCACTTCCATATTGCCGGTGTCGGGCGCGGAGCAGTTGAAAACCTGGCTCGACCAGGGCACGCGGCCGAGCAGTTCGGCAATCGGGGCATATTCCAGATTGGTCAGGCCGGGCGAGAATTCGCCATATTCGTGCGGCAGGAACAGGTTCCACATGTCCAATGCCTTCGCCTTGGCCTTCAGGTCCTCCATTTTCGGCCATTCCTTCCAGATATTGGCCGGATCGGTCACGAAGCGATGATAGTCTTCCTCATTGGGATAGACATGCTCGTCCATGAAAGCTTGAATTTGGGCCAGCAGCCCTTTGACCTTGTCGCTATGTTCGAAATCCATGGGAAAGTCCTTTCAGAGGGAAAGCCCGCCATCGACGATCAGCGTGTGGCCGGTGACATAAGAGGCGAGCGGGGATGCTAGGAAAATGGCCGCGCCCGCCATGTCGACAGGCAGGCCCATGCGGCGTTGCGGAATATTGGCGAGCGCGCCTGCAAGCCGTTCTGGGCTTTGCGTGGTCACCTTGGTCAGCTTGGTGTCGACAAGGCCGGGGGCGAGGCCGTTGACGCGGATGCCTTCGGGCCCCCATGCCTGCCCCAGCGTCTTGGTCAGGCTGATCGCGCCTGCCTTGGATGCGGCATAGGCCGGGTTGCCGATATTGGCCTTCAGCCCCGAAATCGAACTAACGATGATGACGCTGCCCTTGCTGTCGAGCAGTTGCGGTTTGAATTTGCGCGAAATGTGCATCAGGCTGTCGAGATTGACCGCCATCACATGATCCCAACCGGGCCGCTCAAATTCGCCGCGTTTATAGACAACGGTGCCTTGGCAAAGCACGAGCACGTCGAGTGTGTCGAAGGGCATCGCCGCTCCCTCAATCGCATCGGGATCGCTGACATCGACGCAGGAATAGCCCAGCCCGCTCAGGTCCGAACCATCGGCCGGATCATAGTCGGCTGCGTTCGCGCGGGTGCCCCAGACATGCACTTTGGCGCCGCGCTCGCGAAAGCCATGCGCGATGCCATTGCCGATCCCGCTCGATCCGCCGACAACCAGCACATGCTTGCCGATGAAATCGGTGTCGTTGGCCATAGAGGATATTCCTTTCAGCTGATGCGCCGCAGCGCGCGTTCAAAGAGGTGGATGGTGTGGGCGTGCAGCCGGTCGCCGGTCTCGCGCGGCGCCTTTCCCGCACAGGCGCGTGCATGCGTGCCTTCAAGAATAATGCCCAGCTTGTAGCAAGCGAGCACCGCGTACCAATCGAAGTCTGCGAGGTCGCGGCCAGTCAGTTCGGCATAATGAGTGACCAGTTCGTCGGGGGTAGCAAAGCCCTCCCACGGCGTAATCGCGACATCGGTTGCATGTGGGTGGTTATTTTCCGGCCATGTCGCAGCGAGCCAACCGAGGTCGAGCAGCGGATCGCCCAAAGTGCACAATTCCCAATCAACCACAGCGGCCAGTTCGCCGCTGTCGTTGCGGAACAGCACATTGGCGAAATGGAAATCGCCATGGATAATGCCCGGCTGGAAGTTGGTGGGGCGATGTGCATCGAGCCACTGTGCGACTTTGGATACGCCAGGTATCGCATCGGGGCCGGTCCAACCCGGCATTTCGGCATAGCTTGCGAGTTGTGAAGCCCACCGCCCGACCTGCCGCTCGATCCAGTTGTCGAGTTTTCCGAAGCCTTCGAGGCCCACCGCGCGATAATCCACTTGGCTGAGTGCTGCGATAGCTTCCACCATCGCCAGCCCCATGCGGTGGCGGACGACCGCGTCCCCAGCATGCAGCGCAGGCAGGCCTTGTGTCGCGTTGAAACCCTCGATCGGCTCCATCAGATAGAAAGATGCCCCGATCACATTCGCTTCGGGGCAGGCCGCAATCAGCTCGGGATGTGGGACGTTACTGCCTTTAAGTGCTGCTAACACACGCGCTTCGCGGCGCATGGTTTCGTTCGAATTGGCGCGCAAAACGGGCGGCGGGCGGCGCAAGACATAGGAGCGGCCAGATCTGCTGAACCGCAGCAATATGTTCTGTGTGCCACCCGCCAATGTGGTGGCCTCGGCAATGGGCCCCTCTCCAAGCCCTTGTCGGTCCATCCACTGTTCGAGTGCCGAAAGATCGACGCCGTCGATCATCTCCAACGAATCCTCTCCAATATTATCCAAATGGATAATGCAGTTGACGTAAAAATGAGTCAAGCCTAGGTTCTGGCTATGGCCAATCCCGCCCCGAAAGTGCGATCTGATGCTGCGGAGCATTTGAAAGCAGTGGCCTTGCGCCTATTTGCCGAGCGCGGGATTGACGGTGTTACCGTGCGCCAGATTGCCGAGGCCGCCGGGCAGAAAAACCACGCCGTTGTCGGCTATTATTTCGGCTCGAAAGAGGCGCTGGTTCGCGAGCTGATCGTCGACGGAGCCCGCGCGATTGATGTTCGCCGAAATGCCTGGCTGGACGATTGCGAGGCGAAAGGCGGACCGCATAATGTCACCGAAGTGATCGAAGGGATGATCGAAACCTCGCTCGATCCTGAAGCAAACCCGGGCGATGAGAGCTTCAACCGCTTTTTCACGCTGCTGGGACTTTCGCATCGTGCCTTTTTCATGGAGGCGCTCGAGGGGCGTTGGAACACGGGATACCAGCGTTGCCTTGATCACCTGCGTCGGCTGATGCCCGAAATGCCAGCAGCGAAAAAGAATGAGCGTTTCGTTTTCCTGGGATCCACTTTGGGCGCCATTCTGGCATCGCGCGAAAGCGAGCTGTCAGACAAATCCCGCCCGCACCGCATGTGGCAATCGGGCGCGACGCTCAAACATGCGGCAAAGGTAATCGCCGCGATGATAGAGGCCCCATTTCGCTAGGGCCAAAGTCGACGGCAACTTTGCATGATATGGCGGAGACGGAGGGATTCGAACCCTCGGTACCGGATTTACCAGTACGACGG
>NZ_DAOLHN010000062.1:0-9619 GCF_035329025.1 Sphingorhabdus sp.
CCGATGGCTTCATCACCATCCCCGGCGGCGTCGGCACGATGGACGAATTGTGGGAGGCGATAAGCTGGGCCCAACTCGGCTATCATGAAAAGCCGGTTGGGCTCCTAAACGTTGCAGGCTTTTACGACCAATTGGTGGCCTTCAACCGGCACATGGTCGATGTCGGCTTCATCCGTCCGCAACATGCGGGCATCATGATTGTCGATGAAACCATGGAAGGCTTGCTCGCAAAAATGGCGAGCTATGAGCCGCACAAGAGCATCTTCCAGATGAAGGCCGAGGATTTGTGAAGTGGCAACGCCGCATTATAGCCCCTCCCCTTCAGGGGAGGGGTTGGGGTGGGGCTGCTGACGATACGGAATTTGTGCGGCAGCTATATTCCCGCGCGGTAGAAATGCGTCGCAACCCGACACCTTTTGAGGTGATCGTTTGGAAATATCTCAGTCGATCACAGCTTTCGGGCAACAAGTTTAGACGTCAGCATGTGATCGTGCCATTTATCGTCGATTTCTTCTGTCCCCGTAAAGGCTTGGCTGTAGAAATCGATGGATGGACACATGAGCACGAAAGGGACCGTGCCCGCGATGCCCAACTGACTCAGGCTGGCATAACTACGCTGCATTTTACGAATGAAGATGTTGGAAAGAACATCGAAGGTGTTGTGGCTTCCATTCAGCATGCTCTTGATTGCACACGTGATCGCTGGGACGAGCAGCCCCACCCCAACCCCTCCCCTGAAGGGGAGGGGCTTTGACGCACGATCGCCCCGCTCTCGTCGCCTATGCCCGCGACAGCATCGCTCGCGGGTCGAAATCCTTTGCCGCCGCCAGCAAGCTGTTTGACCGCACAACTAGAGAGCGTGTCTGGCTGCTCTACGCCTGGTGCCGCAAATGCGACGATATGGCCGACGGGCAGGATCATGGCGGAGAGATGGAGGCGATTGCTGATCCTTCTGCCCGGTTGCAGACGATCCGTGAACTGACGGCCCAAGCTGTGAACGGCGCAACTACCGGCGAACCAGCCTTTGATTGCCTGGGCATTGTTGCACGGGAATGCGGGCTGACGCAAAAGATGGCGGACGACGTGATTGAAGGCTTTGCGCTCGATACCATCGGCTGGCAGCCCCGGCACGAAAACGATCTGTACCGCTATTGTTTCCATGTTGCGGGCGCCGTTGGCGTGATGATGGCTGTCGTGATGGGCGTATCACCCGATGATGAGGAAACACTAGACCGTGCCTGTGATCTTGGCCTTGCCTTCCAGCTTGCCAATATCGCGCGCGACATTGCCGAGGATGGAAGGGCAGGACGCTGCTACATCCCGGACGACTGGCTGGCCCAATTGGACCTCGAACCCGGCGAGCATCTGCGCCCGCACAACCGCAAAAAACTGGCTCTTATTGGCCGCTGGCTGGCCGATGAAGCCGGACAATATGAGGCTTCGGCCCGCGTCGGCGCGGCCCGCCTGCCCTTCCGCGCACGCTGGGCCGTGCTTTCGGCAGCGGGCATCTATGGCGACATTGCCCGCAAGGTACGCATCGCAGGCGAGCATGCCTGGGACGGTCGGATTTTCACCTCGCGTGGCGAAAAACTGCGCTGGGTCGCGAAGGCTTTTGGCGATGCAATAACGAACCGGCCTGCGCCCATCGATCGCGAGGGGCTGTGGACAAGAAGCAAATAAACGTCGCCCCGGCGAAGGCCGGGGCCGCTGCAGGTTTGCTCAACCGTTAAGGGTCGTATAAAGATCATCCCAATTCGGATTAGCCTCTGAAATAGCCCACAGTTTCCAGACCCGCTTCCAAAGCTTCATTTGCTTTTCACGATTGATTGCCCCTTCAATGTCGCCATGCGGCTCCATCCAGACCAATCGCGTCAGACCCCATCGGCGACAGAATTGTGAACCGCGACCTTCTCTGTGGGCCGCTACGCGCGCAACAAGATCGGCGGTCACTCCAATATAGACAACGCCAAAGGGTTTATTGGTCATGATATAGACGTAGCCACCTTGCATGGCCGCTCTCCAGATCACCACCCTGATTGAGACGACGACAAGCTATCAGCGAAAGCTCAAACTTCAAGCGGCCCCTGCCTTCGCAGGGGCGACGTTTATGCCAAAAGTGCTACCGCCCGATCCCTTAACCGCTCCACCGCTGCATCATGTATCCCCGGCGCGCAACAGATCAGCCCGAAATCAAGCGGTTCGCGTTTATTATAGCGGATCGGCTGACCCGTTGCGTTGGTGACGGTAGCCCCCGCTTCCTCGGCAATCAGATGCGCCGCCGCGATGTCCCATTCATGGCCCCAGCGCAACGTCGCGACTAGGTCTGCCCGGTCGCATGCCACCATCGTCATCCGCATCGCGATGCTGTTCGGCTTATGCACCATTTCCAGATCGCGGTCGGCCTTGGGCAAGGCGTCGGTCGGCACGCGCGCGCCGACAAATTCCTCTCTGCTGCTAGCAAATAATCGCTTGCTATTGCAGGTCGTCCCTTCACCTTTGTGCGCAACCCATAACTGATTGGTTACAGGCGCATACATCGCTGCGAAGACGGCCTCACTACCTTCAACCAAGGCCACCGACACGCACCAGCCACTGCGCCCGCGAATATAATCGCGCGTGCCGTCGATCGGATCAACCAGCCACTGGCGCGACATCGACAGGCGGTCGGGATGGTCGACGGTTTCTTCGGATAACCAGCCGATATTGGGGGCCAGAGCGCCCAGCCGCTGCTTGAGCAAGGCATCGACCGCAAGGTCCGTCTCGCTCACCGGATGGCCCTTGCTTTTCTCCCAAACACCGGTGGCGGGGGCAGCCCCTTCGCGCCATGCCGCGAGCGCGAGGTCACCCGCCTCGCAGACTGCTTTTATCGCCGCATCGCGATCAGGCACTCGCCACCATCATGCCATCGACGCGGAGCGTAGGGACATTGGTCGAGCGGATGAATTCAAGGTCGTTGGCGGGCGTTAATGCGCGGAACATGTCTTTCAGATTTCCGGCGATGGTGAATTCGCTGACCGGGCCGGTGATTTCTCCCTTTTCGATCAGGAAACCGGCGGCGCCTCGGCTGTAGTCGCCGGTCACAATATTCACGCCCTGCCCTGATAATTCATGCACATAAACACCATAATCGATATCGGAAATCAGGTCGGCTACCGACAAGGTACCGCCTTCAAGGTGCAGGTTCGACGGGCTGGTACCGGGCGCGCCGCTTCCGCCACGGCTAGCATGTCCCGTGGGTTTCAAACCCAGCTGGCGCGCAGCGGCGCTTTCCATCATCCAGCCGGTGAGCACACCCTTGTCGATGACTGCGGTACGCGCTGTTGGCAGCCCCTCTCCATCGAACGCCCGACTGCCAAGGCCGCGCGGGCGCAACGGATCGTCAATGATACTGATCGCGCTGTCGAAAAGCGCGTCACCAAGTGCATCGAGCAGGAAGCTTGTTTTGCGCGCAATCATGCTGCCGCCAATCGCCCCCATCAGATGCCCGACCAGCGAACCACCAATGCGCGGATCGAAGACGACGGGCAAGGTTCCGCTCTTGATCGCGCCGGGATTGACACGGCGCACCGCGCGCTCCCCTGCCCGCTTGCCGATGGCTTCAGCACTGTCGAGGTCGACGCGGTGGCGCGCCGAGCGCCAGTCATAGTCGCGCTCCTTGGCATCGCCTTCGCCTGCAAGGACGCTGGCCGAAACGCCATAACCCGAGGCATGATTGGCACCGGCAAAGCCATGGCTGGTCGCAAGTGCAAAGATCGAGCGGCCTGCACTGGCGCCAGCCCCCTCGCTATTGGTCACGCCCTTGACGGCGCGCGCGGCATCTTCGCAGGCCAGAGCCACCTCACGCAGCGATTGTGGATCGGGATCCAGACCGTCGTCGCTCTGAACATCTGGGATGGCGCCCTTCAGCAGCATGTCTTGCGGTGCCAGCCCTGCATAGGGATCCTCGGGAGCCTCACGCGCCATATCGAGCGCACGGTTTACCAGCCCCCTCAGTACCTCGGGGTTCATGCTTGAGGAGGAAATGGTGGCCGAGCGCTGGCCGAGGAAAACGCGCAGGCCAATTTCCTCACCTTCCGACCGCACGACATCTTCCAGCGCGCCCAGACGCACCTGGACTTCGGTAGAGGCATCGCAGTGATAGACGGCATCGGCGGCGTCAGCGCCTGCCTTTTTGGCTTGTTCGACGAGATTTACAGCGCGATCGAGCGCTTCATTGGGTGTCAGCATCCATCCCGCTTAGGCGCGGGCGGGAATAGCGTCAATTGCGGCTTAAAATGCTGTTGAACAGAGCTTGAAGAAAAGCATCAGCACCACCGGTATGCCGATTGCGCCAATCCACAATTTCGCCTCGTCGAATTTCAACTGGCTTTCCAGTTCGCCAGAGCCATTGGCATCCAGCGATTGCCAGCGGCGTTCGATATTGCGGCAAACAGGAATGACTGCACCAACCAGCGCAACAAGCGCGAGATAGGGCCATATGGCCATGCCTTTGGTTTCAAGTTCGGGGGAGACAATGAAGATCAGGAGAAGCGTATAAACGACCAGCGCATAAGCGATGTGGGTACTCATGCGTTTCGCACAGCTGAAACGAGAACGCGAATGCTGCACCGAGTGCGCTTTGGCCATTACATCTCTCCCCTGTAATCTCTCCATTAACGAGATTGTCACCAAAGTGACTTGAAGTCAAAGGGGTTTACCAACCCCGTCAGGGCAGACCTAACAGCTTGTGATTCTGGAGAGAAAGTCGCCATTTCGGGTTTTTCGAAACAAATTCGATGGCGGATTTGCGGTTCGAATCATTCACGCCCGAATCACCGCTGTCCATCGGCTGGATCAGGAAATTGTCGAAGCCCCAGCTTTCCATTGCCGAGGTATCAATGCAAGGCTGTGGCCAGACCAGCTTGAGCTCATTGCCCTGCCGCTGGACGACCGCGCTGCTTGCCTTGGGGCTGATGCATACCCAGTCGATGCCAGGATGCACGGGAAGCGTGCCGTTGCTTTCGATCGCGATCGTAAAGCCATGATTGTGCAAGGCATCGACTATTGCGTCGTCGACCTGCAGCATCGGCTCGCCACCAGTCATCACGACATAGCGGTGTTCGGCCCCCTCGCCCCAAAGTTCGGT
Organism: Sphingorhabdus sp.; assembly: GCF_035329025.1. Classification (GTDB taxonomy): domain Bacteria; phylum Pseudomonadota; class Alphaproteobacteria; order Sphingomonadales; family Sphingomonadaceae; genus Sphingorhabdus_B. The sequence continues at coordinate 5,126 of NZ_DAOLHN010000062.1, forward strand.
TACCTTGGCAGCCAGCGCCTCAGCTTCATACCGCCCGCCATTTTCGCCATCCATGCCGACAAAATCGGTATCGCAGAACTGGCAAATCGCAGAGGATCGGTCCTCCTCACGACCTGTCCACAAATTGCATCCGGCAAAGCGCAGGAATACCGCCCGTCGTCCGGCGTGCACCCCCTCACCTTGCAAGGTCAGGAAGATTTCCTTGACCGCGTAACTCATGCGTAAACCGTGGGGTCTGGCAGGCCCGCATCGATAAAGCCCTTGGCGCGCAGACGACAGCTGTCACATTTCCCGCAGGCCTTATTGTCGGGCGTTGGGTCGTAGCAGGTCCAGCTCATCCCCGCATCGAGGCCCAGCCGGTGCGCTTCGCGCGCGATGTCGGCCTTGGTCATGTGCTGCAGCGGGGTATGCACAGTGAAGCGATCACCCTCTACGCCAGCTTTGGTCGCCAGATTTGCCATATCCTCAAATGCGCGGATGAATTCGGGGCGGCAATCGGGATAGCCCGAATAATCGAGCGCATTGACGCCGATGAACAGATCACGTGCGCCGCGTGCTTCGGCAAGGCCGAGGCACAGCGACAGAAAAATCGTGTTGCGCGCCGGAACATAGGTCACCGGGATAGCGCTTTCGTCAACGCCATCTTTCGGCACGTTGATATCGGCCGTCAGGGCGGATCCGCCAAATCGGCGCAGATCAAGCGGCAACACTATATGTTCAGCAGCACCGAGATGCGCAGCGATGCGCGCGGCGCTTTCCAACTCGATCCGGTGGCGCTGGTTATAGTCGATGGTCAGCGCATGGATCGCATAGCCTGCCTCACGGGCAAGCCCGGCAACGACCATCGAGTCGAGACCGCCCGATAACAGGACGACTGCGGATTTGACTTTAGACGACATTTTTTGGGGCAACTCTCACACGGGGAGAGGAAAATGGCGCACCCAGAACGATTCGAACGTCCGACCCCCAGATTCGTAGTCTGGTGCTCTATCCAGCTGAGCTATGGGTGCGTGGAGGCGTGCCAATAGGCCCGCGCTCCGGGATTCGCAAGCCCTAATTTGCCTTCATTTCTCGAGCAATTTGGCGCTGACCGTGCGGCACTTCGATTTGCGACGTATTGCGTCGATTTGTTCTAATTCGCTTGGATCGGACAGTAAAATGCGGATCAAGGCAATCCCTCTGTCATAACCAAGCTCGACTGCTTCATAGCCGGCGGGGGCCTTTTGTCCTTTGCGCAGCAATGCCAGTCGCGCCGTTTTGCCACCTGTATCGCGGTCACTTCGCACGGCAGCGACATCGGTGCGCGCGTCGAAAATGCTGATCGACCAATAGTGTTCGGGAACCGGCTCGACATCGACCAGCACAACCCCTTGCGAAAGGTCGAACACGCACGAAGAATAGACAAGGTCTGGGCTAGGCCGCACGATGGGCTGGCGATCGGCCGTTGCCATGGGCCCAAAGGCAAAGACATTTGCACGGCCATTGCCATCTACATTGCCGATCCGCTTCATAGCAGCCGACATCAGCACATAAGGCGTTGCCACCAGCGTGCCTTGCCAGGCAATGGCAGCAGCGGCGAGCCCGGCGAGCAGCGGGAGGAGCCAGTTGCGGATCATGCGCAGGTCTCCTTCTTGATGGAGGGCAGCTTTGCCTTGGCCGGATCATTGAGCAGCGCGCTTTGCGGATGATAGGTGCGCAGAGTCAGGTCGAATTGCGGCGTCCGCCCTGTTGGCAGCCAGACGCCATCGACAGATTGTGGGGAAACGGTGAATGACCAGTTGCCGTTTGCATCGCGTTCAGGCGCATTGCCTCCAACCGACCAGCGGTTCGCGGTATTCTTCACCAGCCAGCCTTCACCCTTATAGAGTGTGATACTCCACCAGCGCGCGTCGAGTTCTCCGCCGCTGACCGTGTAGGTGCATCGCCCGTCAAGAGACTTACCCTCACTGTCGGTGCGGGCGATGAAATACATCGCCTCCTTCGCCGGCAGCGCCAGCAGGCCGAACAGCGCTACACGTGCCCGCGTCAATGCAGAGGCGTCAGCCGTTCCCTGATCGGTGTTGGCGCTCCAGGGCCCGTTGGTCACCTGCCGACCCATATCGGCACCGCGCACCTGATGGACAGCATAGGCTGTGCCCCCCGCTAGCCCCAACAGGATGCACAACGAATAGCGTAACCATGGTTTCATGAAGCCCCTCCCTAAAGGAAGAGACTAAACGAAGCTCAAGCCTTGCGCAACGCCGCCTGCGCCGCTGCCAGCCGCGCGATTGGTACGCGATAGGGAGAAGCGCTGACATAATCGAGGCCGGTCTGCTCGCAGAAAGCGATAGAGGCGGGGTCGCCGCCATGTTCGCCGCAAATGCCAAGCTTGATGTCAGGCCTCGTCTTGCGGCCCTTGGTTGCGGCGATCTCGATCAACTGGCCGACGCCCTCGACATCGAGCGACACGAACGGATCGGTCGCGTAAATGCCTTTGTCGACATAATGGATCAGGAAGCGCGCCGCATCGTCGCGGGAAACGCCCAGCGTGGTTTGCGTCAGGTCGTTGGTCCCGAAGCTGAAGAACGCCCCAACCTCTGCGATTTCGTCGGCCATCAGGGCAGCGCGCGGCAGTTCGATCATCGTGCCCACCAGATAGTCGATGCGCTTGCCCTGCTCGGCAAAGACCGCTTCGGCGGCCTTGTCGACCACTTCCTTCATAAGTTCCAGCTCGCGGCGCGTGCCGACCAGCGGGATCATGATTTCCGGGACAGGTGCAGTGGGAAGCGCACAGGCCGCCTCAAAGATCGCCCGTGCCTGCATCTCATAGATTTCAGGGTAAGTGACGCCCAAGCGGCAGCCGCGATGGCCAAGCATCGGGTTGAACTCGTGCAGCTCGGAAGCCCGCTGCTTCAGCACCTCGATACCCACGCCCGCCGCCTCGGCAACCTCGGCGAAATCGCTTTCCTGTGTCGGCAGGAATTCGTGCAGCGGCGGGTCGAGCAGGCGAATGGTAACGGGAAGTCCCGCCATCACCTCGAAGATCGCGACAAAATCCTTGCGCTGTTCGGGAAGCAGCTTGTCGAGCGCGGCGCGGCGGCCCTTTTCATCATCGGCAAGGATCATCTGGCGCACGGCCGTGATGCGGGCAGCGTCGAAGAACATATGTTCGGTGCGGCAAAGCCCGATGCCCTCTGCCCCGAAATCGCGCGCGGTCTGCGCATCAAGCGGGGTTTCGGCATTGGCGCGTACCTTCATCCGGCGCGAACCATCGGCCCATTCCATCAGCGTACCGAAATCGCCAACCAGTTCGGGTTGCAGCGTGGGGACGGCCCCGGCCATCACTTCGCCGGTTGCACCATCGATGGTGATGACATCACCTTCGCGGAGCGCACGGCCCGAGACGCGTAGCACCTTCGCAGCATTGTCGATTGCCAAGCTGCCCGCGCCCGAGACGCAAGGGCGGCCCATGCCGCGCGCGACCACCGCCGCGTGGCTGGTCATGCCGCCACGTGCGGTCAAAATGCCGCGCGCCGCGTGCATGCCGTGAATGTCTTCAGGGCTGGTTTCGACGCGAACGAGAATCACCGCCTCACCGCGATCATTCCATTTCTCCGCCGTGTCGGCATCAAACACGATCTTACCCGAAGCCGCCCCCGGTGAAGCCGGAAGGCCCTTGGTCAACACATCGCGCGGAGCTAGCGGATCAAGCGTCGGGTGGAGCAACTGGTCAAGCGCCATCGGGTCGACGCGCAGCACCGCTTCCTCACGGGTAATCAGCCCCTCTGCCGCCATATCGACTGCAATTTTGAGCGCAGCCTTGGCGGTGCGCTTGCCCGAACGGGTCTGCAGCATCCACAGCTTGCCGCGTTCGACGGTGAACTCGATGTCCTGCATGTCGCGATAATGCCGCTCAAGCGTGTCGAAGACCGCTGCCAGCTCGGCATAGGCCTCGGGCATTGCTTCTTCCATGCTGAGCGGCTTGGCACCTGCCGCCGCGCGCGCTGTCTTGGTCAGATATTGCGGTGTGCGGATACCGGCGACGACATCTTCCCCCTGCGCGTTGATCAGATATTCGCCATAATAGGCATTTTCGCCAGTCGCCGGGTCGCGGGTGAAGGCAACGCCCGTCGCCGAGGTGTCACCCATATTGCCAAACACCATCGCCTGCACATTGACCGCGGTTCCCCAGTCACCGGGGATGGAGTTCAAGCGGCGATAGACCTTGGCACGATCCGATTCCCAGCTGGCGAAGACCGCGCCGACCGCGCCCCACAGCTGCTCGTTCACATCCTGCGGGAAAGGCTTGCCCCATTCGGCCTCGACCAACTTCTTATATTCGGCGACCAGTTCAATCAGGTCGTTGGCTTCGAGTTCGGTATCGAGGAAATAGCCGCGATCTTCCTTGGCAATTTCCAGCGCATCCTCGAACGCATGGTGATCAAGGCCGAGCACGACATCGGCATACATCTGGATGAAGCGGCGATAGCTGTCCCATGCAAAGCGCGCGTCGCC
>NZ_DAOLHN010000063.1:0-9576 GCF_035329025.1 Sphingorhabdus sp.
GCGCATCTGCTTTGGGAGCAGAGGGTCGCAGGTTCGAATCCTGTCTCCCCGACCATTTCTTGCAATTTTGTGTTTAACCTGCAGATTCAGCAGCGCGCTTTTTACGAACAAGCGTCTGCGCGTTGGTATATTCGAGCAGCCCTTCCTCGCCGCCTTCGACGCCAAGTCCGGATTGCTTCAACCCGCCAAAGGCCGCTGTCGGTGACAGGTGCTGGACTTCATTGACCCAGACTGTGCCACTCTGGATGCGCTTGGCGATTTCGAACGCTTTATCCTCATCATTGCCCCAGATGGAACCGCCAAGACCATATTCGGTCGCATTGGCGCGCGCGACGACATCGTCATAATCGTCGAATTTCAGCAGCGGCAACACGGGGCCGAACTGTTCTTCCTGTACGATGCGGCTGTCTTCGGGCGGGTTGTCGAGGATCGTTACCGGAATGAAATAGCCGGGCACATCCGATTTCTCGCCGCCCATCAGGAAGGTATAGCCCTTCTCCTTGGCATCGCGGATCAAATCGAGCACACGCTCATATTGCGGGCGGTTGTTGATCGGGCCCAGCCGTGTGCCTTGTTCGGAACCGTCGCCGATCTTCACCGTCTTGGCATAAGCGACGATGGCATCGCGCAGCGGCTCGTAAATGTCCTTGTGGACATACATGCGCTTGGTGGCGATGCAGATCTGGCCGTTATTGCCGAAGGCGGCCCAGAAGAGTTGCTCGGCGACCTTTTCGACATCGACATCGGGCATTACAATCGCAGGATCGTTGCCGCCGAGTTCGAGCGTAACGCGCTTCAGCGTTGCTGACGCAGATTGCATCACCTTTTTGCCGGTCGCGGTCGAGCCCGTGAAGCTGACCTTGTCGATATCGGGGTGCGAGGTCATCCACGGGCCGAGATTATCGCCACCCGAGATGATGTTCAGCACGCCAGCGGGCAGGATGTCCTTGATGATCTCACCGAGCTTCAGCGTGGTTAGTGGGGTGAAGGGGGATGGCTTCAGTACCATCGTATTGCCTGCAAGCAGTCCGGGGCCGATCTTGAAAGCGGCAAGGATCAGGGGGAAGTTCCAGGGCGCGATCGCACCGACTACTCCCAAAGGAACCCGGCGCGTCTCGCTATAGCGTTCGTCGCTATCTTCGTTGACGACAACCGGCAGATCGAGCGAGGAAGCGCCCATCAGCCAGAAAGCCGCGCCGCCGACATCGGCTTCCGCATCGGCATGCGGCTTCCCCTGCTCCGACGTCAGCAGGCGCTTTAGCGGATCGATATTGGCGAGAATGGCCTGCGCCATCGCGTTCAGATATTCGCGGCGCTTTTCGATTGGCAGTGCAGACCATGCCGGAAAGGCGGCCCGCGCTGCGGCTACCGCGCGGTCCAGATCTTCGGGGGTTGCGTCGGGTGCCTGGCCGATAACTTGCTCATTGGCGGGATTGAGGACATCGAAGCTGGCGGAACCTGTTTCGAGCTTTCCACCGATCAGCATGCGATAATCTGAATCGAATTGCATTGTCTCTCTCCTCTGTCGATCAGGGCAGCAACACCACCTTGATGCATTCGCCGCGCGCTTGGGCGGCTATGGCCTCGTTGATTTGTTCCAGCTTGAACGTCCGGATGAGCTTGTCAAAGGGGAATCGCCCTGCGGCATGATGCGCGAGCAATTCAGGGATGAAGCTTTGCGGGTCGCTATCGCCTTCGATGATACCGATGATACGCAGGCCAGGGGTCATCAAAGCGGAGATATTTACGCTGATACTGTCGGTCGGTTCCTTGGGAACGCCGACCAGTCCTATCGCGCCATGACTGCCGAGGGCAGCCAATCCGGCTTCGATCACGCTGACCACACCGCTGCTGTCGAAGGCGAAGTCGAGGCCTTCGGGAACGATTGCACGCAAAGCTTCGGTCAGGTCGCCCGCGGCGGGATCAATCACATGCGTCGCGCCCAGTTCGAGCGCGACTTCGCGCCGTGCGGGCATGGGTTCGACAAGAATGATCGTGCTACAGCCTTGGATGACCGCGCCCATTACCGCCGCCAGTCCGACCGGTCCGCCGCCGAAAATGGCAATGGTCGAACCCTTATGACAGGCGAGCGAGCGCATTACGCCCCCAGCCCCGGTCTGGAAGCCGCAACCCAGTGGGCCGAGCAATTCGAGTGGGGCAGAGGTATCGCCAACCCTGACGACGTTGCGCGCGCGGGTGATGGCATGACTGGCGAAGGACGATTGCCCGAAGAAATGTGAACCGATCCGCTCGTCACCCGAACAGCAGGCCGTCGAGCCATCCTCCAGCCGCACCCCCGCATAGTTCAGTGGAACGAAGCTGCGGCAATAGCTGGGCAAGCCTTCGTCGCAGCGCGAGCAATCCCCGCAGCTTGAAAAACCAAGCACGACCTTGTCACCGACCGCGAGGCCAGTGACGCCTTCACCCAACGCTTCGATGATGCCGGAACCTTCGTGACCCAGCACAGCGGGCAGGGTGTAAGGGGCGAACTGGTCGCGGAAGATCAGGTCGGTGTGGCACAGGCCAACCCCCGCAATTTTGACCAGCACTTCGCCAGCGCGCGGTGCTTCGACGCTGACTGGCTCGATCGAGAAATCACCCTTGGGAATGCGGGCAACCGCCGCGACAGCTTCTGTCATAAAATTCTCTCCTCTTGTCGCGACCGGGGCGGTCACATCTCGCCAAAATCGGCCTTCGATGCGCCGCATTGCGGGCAGAACCAGTCATCGGGAATATCCTCCCAGCGGGTGCCGGGGGGAATGCCGTCTTCGGGCAATCCCAATGCCTCGTCATAGCGAAAGCCGCATTTGCCGCAGCGATGGACGCTATATTCCGGCTCGCTCACGCCTTTTCAACCTCGAAACGGATCGGCACGGTTTTGGGGCCACAAACAAATTCCGATTCCGCCATGCGTGGGGTGCCCGTGAGTTCGACCGATTTCAGGCGCGGGATGATTTCCTTCCACAGCGCGATCATCTCCATCCGCGCGAGGTGGATGCCAAGGCAGGTGTGCCCGCCAAAGCCGAAGCCGACATGGCGGTTGGGCGAACGGCGGTGATCGAAGGTGAAGGGATCCGGAAAGGCGTCTTCATCGCGGTTCGCGGAGAGGTACGAAAGATAGACCAAGTCGCCTTTCCGGATCGTCCGCCCCTTGATCTCATAATCCTGCGTGGCGGAACGGACGAACTGCTGGACCGGGCTGGCCCAGCGGATGGTTTCTTCCACAAAGCCGGGGATCAGATCGGGATTGGCCTTAAGGTCAGCCAAAATGTCGGGCCGCTGCGCCAACTGCCACATGCCGTGGCCGGTGGTGGCTGCGGTGGTGTCATGCCCGGCTGTCGATGCGATGACGAAATAGGAAATCAGCGCGCGATGCTCCATCGGCCCATCGTCAATCTTGCCATTGGCGATGACCGAGGCGAGATCGTGGCGCGGGCATTTTTGGCGGTCGGCAATGATCGGAGTGTAATATTTCTCAAACTCTTCGAATACGATACGCCAGGTGCGGGTGATTTCTTGCGGGTCGGTCAGATCGGATCCGGGCCGCTTGAGATCAGGGTCGGCATAAGTGAACAGCCACTGCGTCAGTTCGAGCATCTTTGCATGGTCGGGCTCGGGAACGCCGATCAGGTCGAGGACAACTTTCAAAGGATAGAGAAACGCTATTTCGGTCGCGAAATCACATTCGGGGGCAAGGCTGATCAATTTGTCGGCATAAATTTTGGCGGTCGCTTCCACGCCCGGCAACGCAGCCTTGATGCCGTCGAGCGAAAACGCCCCCGAACAAACCGAACGATATTTCTGGTGCTCGGGCGGGTCGAGTTGAACAAGCGAGCGGAAAATGTTCGATTGGCCACCGGTATATTGCTTGACCAGTTCTTCGCCTGCCTGGCTGATCAGCGTCTTTGAACGATCTCCCCCGTGAAAGATTTCATCCTGCCGCGCGATTTCGCGCAAATCGGCATATTTGGTGACGATCCAATGCGGATCATAGCCCGGCACTTCGACCTGGGAGAGCGGATAGTCCTTACGAAGCCGGGTGAAGATGGCGTGGACATCATCCCTGTTGGCAAAACTTGCCGGGTTGAATGCAGGTGCCACCAATTCGGGCGGAATCATCGTTTCGGACATATCAGGCTCTCCATAGGATAAGGGCTAGCCTGCCTCCGCCCGGCGACGCTGATCGCGATATTCGCTGGGTGCGATGCCCGCATATTGGCGGAAGGCACGGCTGAAATGGCTCTGGCTCTGGAAACCGGTCGCTTCGGACAAGGCCGCAAGCGTCATATCGGTTTGCACGAGCATCTGTTGCGCCCGGTCGAGCCGGGCTTTCATCACATATTGGTGCGGCGTTATGCCGGTCGCCTTTTTGAAGATGCGGCAGAAGTGCGGCGGCGTGACTCCTGCGGTTGCCGCCATTTCCTCAAGGCTATGCTCTTCGGCAGGGTTCGCCAATATGGCGTTCATCACCTTGTGTAGCCGGTAGGCTGAAAAATCGCTGACCGGAATTTCGGTCGGGTTGCCATGCGCGGGAGGCCCGGCGAGGATATGCGCCTTGAGCGCGTTGACCATCGCAGCGACATAATGTTCGCGCTCGTCGGCATCGGGCGCATAAAGTTCCGACAAGATTTGCCGGGTGAGGGCAACGCCCAGCGGATCGGCAAAGGCGAAACGCAATTTGCTGAACTGCTCGGTCGCTGAAATGTTTTTGAGCAGATCGGACGAAACCGAAAGCGTCACGGCGTCCAGTTCACCATCGACCAGCCAGCCGCTGGGCATGCCCGATGGCTGGATGGTGGCGCAGCCGGGAATCGAACTAGACTGGCTCCAGCCGTCCCGATCCCACGTCTTGATCTGTAGCTTTCCCGATATGTGGACGATGAACATGGGGTCGGGCAAAGGCGGCAAGGCGTAGCTGCCGACAAATTGTCGCCAGCGACACAGCGACCAGCCCTCTCCTATAGACCCCATTTCCACGTCGGGCGCCCGGCCCAGCACGTCGCATATGATCGCGCGATTATCCCAATGCGTCGCCATCAGCCTCTCTCCTTCACTCCTGAAGAGAGCTTAGCCAGCTTGCGCGCGGACGGAAGCCCGAAACGCGCACCAGCAGCAAGGCAACGCATAAGGCGCATCAGAAGGCGGCGCGCACCGAGATGCCGTAGGTGCGCGGTGCGCCTGGCACGAGGAAATTATAGGGGAAACCTGCGCCACGAAGGTCGAGGCCATAGCCATAGACCTTTTTGTTGAACAGGTTGTTGCCCCAAGCCCTGACCGTGAAGCTGTCATTCGACCAGGAAAGCGCTGCATTGACCTTGGCAAAGCCCTTTTGCTGCAACTCCGAATTGACCTGTGGTGAGCCGACGGCGTTGATCGTGTTAAACGGAGAGAAATATTGCCGGCTTGCATAGTTCAGATTGGGCGAAAAGGTCAGCTTGCCGCCGCCCAGTTCTGCCACATCCCAGTCAAAGCCCGCCTGCGCGGTCAGCTTTGGCGAGAAGGGCAGGTCGTTGCCCGACAGATCGGTGCCCTGCAGCAGCAGTTCCTTATATTTGGTCTGCAACAGCCCCAGCGCAAAGTTGAGCGCAAAGCCATCGGACGGCTTCACAGTTGCTTCAAGTTCGGCACCATAAACTTCCGATTTGGGCGTGTTGACCAAGAAGGATACCGGCCCGGGTCGTGTGTCCTGCAGTTGCTGGTTCGTGTAGTCATAGTAAAACAGCGCAGCTGCCAGCGTCAAAACCCGGTCAAAATAGCGCCCCTTGAAGCCGAGTTCATAGGCGTTGACCCTTTCCGGCTCGATATAGCTGATGCCGGCGGACGAGGTATAGCCGCCGCCATTGACCGCCCCTGCACGATAGCCGCGGTTGAAACTGGCATAGAGCAAAGTGTCGTCGGGCAAAGTGTAGCTGAGCGCGATGCGGCCTGTGAGCGCATTATTGGTGTCGCTAAGCGCGATCCGGGCGGCAGGGTCATAGGCACAGGTGCCCGCGGGTGTTGTGCAAGGCACAGTCGTCGCAATGGGCGTTGGCGCATCGTCGACTGTTCCTAGGAACAGAAAGGCGAAGGCATCGTCATAGCGCGACTTGTCCTTGGTATAGCGCGCACCCAATGTGAGCACGAGCTGATCGGTCAGGTTGATGTCACCCTGCGCGAACACCGCATAGGATTTCCGCACCTGCCGGTAATGCTGGTAGAAACCGCCTGCGGGCGGCAACGGCAGGTTGAACTGGTTGTCGGTAATGTTCCGATCCCAGCCATAAAATGCCCCGCCGACCAGATTGAGCGTATCGCTGCTATAGTTCAGCCGCATTTCCTGGCTGAACTGGCGGTATTTCGATTGCCATGTGATGTCGAGAATATCGAGCGGCGAACCATCTGCTGCCTGCTGCAAATCCTGTTTGCCGCCATCATAGGATGTGATCGAGGTCAACCGAATGGCGTCAGACAGATCGACGCCGACCGTTCCCGAAAAGCCCCAAGCATCGGTGTTGTTATCGCCAACCCGGTTCTCGTTGGTTTCAAAAAAGCCAAGTCCGGTGCGGAAGGCACCAAGGCCATGCACTCCGGCCTGTGTACCGCGGTCGCGACCGCCATAGGCCTTAAGCACGATGTCGAGACCGCCATCACCGGGCTTGATGCGCAGCGTTGCCCGGCCTTGCAGCGTGTCGACCGAATTGGGGTCACGTCCACCGGCGAACAGGTTTTTCATCTGTCCGTCACCCTTGGCATAGTTGACCGCTAAGCGCAGGCCGACACTGTCTTCGCTCAACGTGGTTTCAACGGCGGCCTTTCCGGTGAAAGCATCAAAATTACCATAGCCCAGTTCGACATAGCCATTCGAGCCGCTGAGCGACGGCTTCCGGGTTATGAAGTTAACCGCACCGCCAGTGGTATTGCGCCCGAAGAGCGTGCCTTGCGGTCCACGCAACACTTCGATCCGGTCGAGGTCGAACAGGCCCATGCCATGGCTGGTGCGGGGGGCGAGGTAGACGTCATCGATATAAACACCGACGGGCGAAGCCTGGTTTGAATTATACTCGTTGGCGACGCCGATTCCGCGAAGCGAGAAATTGGGTTGGGTGTTGCCGAACGGGCTGTTTATCTGAAGGTTGGGAACGGCTGCAGCCAGTTCGGACGAATTGTCGATACCCTTTTGCGCCAGATCGTCGCCGCCCAATGCCGAAACCGCGAGCGGCACGTCGAGCAGCGATTGCTCACGGCGCTGTGCAGTGACGACAATTTCGTCATCATTGTTAGCGCCGTCGGATGCTTCCTGCGCCAGCGCCGTGGTTGATGTCGAAGCCAGCAGTGCAGCTAGCGTGGTTATCCCTTGCGAAAAACCCCTCATCCTCTCCTCCTCCTTTTGGCGCTCCTACGCCAGTGTTGGAGGTGGTAAGGACTGCATTGCTATTTTGCTTTATACGGTTTTATTTCGAGATTTGACATTTCTTGTGCCAAAAAGTCATTCCGAACCAGCCTGCGACGCTTTTTCCACTTCGTCGCGCGCCTCTTCCTCAACAAGCTTTGCGGCGGCATCAGCCGCTTCCTCAATGTTCTTTTGCTCGACTTTCAGTGCAGCAGCATCGTCTTCGGCAGCAACGACAGCAGCGGGTTTTTCACTCTCTTTAGGTGTCGTCTCTTCCACGCAGCCTATCAAGCAGAGCGGCAGGACCAGGATTGTGAACGATTTCATGGTTTGGGTGCTACAGTCAGTTCGCCCTCATAATTGGCCAGTTCGGATAGCACTGCAGTCCACGCTGCGACATTTTGGCGCAACTGTGCCTTGTCGATCATGCTGAGGGTATCGTCGGGCGTGTGGTGCAGATCGAAATAGCGGCTGCCATCCTGTTGCAGGTCGATGATGCCCAGATTTTGCGCGGCGATGATCGCGCCGACATCGGCCCCGCCACTGGCTGCATCTCTGCCTTGGGCAATGCCCAGCGGAGCCAGTCTTGCGGCGATGCGGTCAGCGAGCGGTTTCGCACTGTCGGGCAGCTTGAAATCGACGCGCCAGACGCGGTCGGCACCGAAATCGGATTCCATGGCAAGCGCATGGGGAACCGTCTTGTTGGCTTCGGCATAGGCCTTGCCACCCCAGATGCCGACCTCTTCGGCCCCGGCCCAGAGCAGGCGGATTGTCCGCTCCCGCTTCATGCCTTTGATGGCGCTGGCGGCGGCGGTGATGATGCCGCAACCGGCTGCATCGTCAATTGCACCCGTTCCCAAATCCCAACTGTCGAGGTGACAGGCGATCACGATCGGGGGCAGGGCGGCATTGCTGCCGGGCAATTCGGCGACGACATTGCCCGATTTTTGCGTACCAAGATTTTTCGGTGTCAGGAGCAGGCGGAGTTTGACAGGCTTTCCGCGCTCCACCATCCGAACCAGATTGTCGGCATCTGGGATCGACAATGCGCCGGCAGGTATGGGCGTGACGCCCGCCTCGAAATTGGTGTTGCCAGTGTGCGGATTGCGATGGTTATGGTCGGTGCCGACCGAGCGGATGACGATCGCCGCCGCGCCTTTCTTCGCCGCTATGTTGGGCCCGACAAAGCGTGCTGGTCCGAATGCGCCATAGCTTGAACCATCCTGCGCGGGTTTCATCGCGTGGCTGACAAAAGCGATCTTGCCTGCAAGGCTGCCATCGGGCGCTGCGCGTAAGGCATCGATTGTCGGGAAATAGGCTACCTCGGCTTCCAATCCGGCATCACCCGTACTGCCGCTATTGCCCAATGCCGTTATCGCAAATTTCTGCGGGAAGGGGCTGACAACCCAAGCACGCTCCTCGCCCCGCACCCAGGTCGGCATGTCAAAGGGTTCTTCGCGAACATTGGCAAAGCCCGCTTTGCCCAGATAGCTGAGCGCCCATGCCCGTCCGCGCGCCTCAGCCTCGGTGCCGCCTTGGCGCGCGCCGACTTCGGTGGTTAGACCTTCGGTAATCTCCCAGGCGACCGAATCATGGTCCAGCGCCCACATTGCCGGGTCTGTTCCGGCTGGAGGGCTTGCAAAAGCGGCGGTTGTGAGGATTGTCGTTGCGCCAAGGGCGAGCAGAATTTGTTTTGTCATGCGCTGGGCTTAGCTAGCGTAACGCCGCTTGCCAATCCTGCCTTGCGACAAGTGCACAGCTTGGCTAGTAGGCGCGTCGAATTCCGTATTTATTGCTTTTTGAGAAAGTGACCATCGATGGCCGCCCAATACGCCTTTGTCATGAAGGGGATGACCAAGACCTTCCCCGGCGCGCAAAAGCCCGTGCTCAACAATATCCACCTGCAATTCTATCAGGATGCCAAGATCGGCATCGTCGGCCCCAACGGTACGGGTAAATCGACGCTGATGAAGATCATGGCGGGGATCGACACCGACTTCACTGGTGAAGCATGGCCGGGCGAGAATATTACCGTCGGCTATCTGGCGCAGGAGCCGCAGCTTGATCCGACCAAGACGGTCAAGGAAAACGTCATGGACGGCGTCCGCGAAGTCGCGGACATGGTTGAGCGCTTCAACGAAATCAGCATGATCATGGCCGATCCGCCGGAAGACGTCGATTTCGACGCGCTGATGGAGGAAATGGGC
>NZ_DAOLHN010000064.1:0-9319 GCF_035329025.1 Sphingorhabdus sp.
TTTGGGCTTCATCTTCGTTCCTTCGTCACTACGACGAAGCCCAAATCCTCCTTAAATCACAACCTCAATTCTGTGCCATTGGTGCTGACGGCGGACAGGCAGAAATTCAAAGTCTTTACGCGTAACGTCGAAATCGTCGCCCATCATGGCCCACCAGATGAACGCGATTTTTCCGTTCAAAAGCGTGTGTATAATATTTCGTGATGGTTCATCCGTCGCAAAGATGCGTCCAACCTTTGTTTGGGGTATCTGTCGCCCTGTCTCTGAATAGCATGGTGGCTCACTGTAGCCAAAGGACACCCAATTGTATGCCGCCTGTTTGAAATGCAGCATGTACCCCGTAGCGGATGACGACAGGCGCATGTCCAGATTACCATTTGCCCTCTTCGATGATTCTATCGCTCTTAAGAACTTTTGGTTGCTTAGCTTCGGCACCAACCCATCCCAAAGATCTGGCTGGAATTCCGCATATTCAATGCGCTCAACCAAGTAAGGCCGCGCTTCTTCAAACCAGCGGTGTGTGATCGTAGTGTAATTCCCTGCTCTCCCTCCACGACTGCCGATATGGATTGTATTTCGGACTCGGACGTCGGCGCTGAATAGTGCAGCCGGGATACGGGCAAATGACGAAAACCAATTTCCAGCAAACTGATCGAGCAACAAATTTCGAAGTGGCTGAAAGCTGCCAGAGAATGTAAGGCTCAGCGGAACAACCATACCGTAAAAGCCATTAGCGGACGTCAATGTCGCGGCCCGCTCCATAATCCAGGCATACATGTCGGAACATCGTTCGGTGTCGTAGCCACGGATGGCGTAATCCTTTCGGACTTCAGATGCCTTGACGTATGGGGGGTTCCCGACTGACACATCGAACCCTCCACTTTCAATAATCCCATAAAATTCGACCAGCCAATGAAAGGGCTTGTGGCTGGCCTTCCATGATGCAAAGTTGGCGCTTGCCGCTATGTCGTCGCCAGCATCTACGCCGTAATCATGTGCCAAGTACCGATCCAACTGGGCCTCAAGCGCCGCAAGCCGGTTTCGTAGTTCGATTTTGTGATCAGCACCGATCGCCCCATGAAGCGCGGTCTGCTGTTCACGGAACAGTCGAAATGCGGCGTCAAGATCCTGCGCTGCCGCTTCGATCTTCCCGGCACGGTCATCGAAGTCAAAGCCTGACGCCTCGGTCGCGCGGCGCACGTCGGCGATCGAGGTGTAACCGATCAGGGTGTTCCCCGCCCTGATATTGAAATCGATATCGGGCAACGGCTCGATCTGGTCGGCGCGTTCCAGTTGCGACGCGAGTTTCAGGAACAGGCGGAGCTTACAAATCTCTACCGCCTCATCCATGATATCGACGCCATAAAGGTTATCGAGAATGATCGATTTATAGATGAAATAGGGGCGGTTGGGGTGGCGCTCGATCTGGTCGAGAACGCTGCGGAAATCCGAGTAGAGTTGACGCGGCCCGCTGCCCTCCGGCGCTGTTTCAACGAACTGCTCCATGCGCTCAAGGCAGGCATCATATAAGTCGTAAAGGATATTGAGCGCAGCAAACAGGAATGCGCCCGAACCGCAGGCCGGATCGAGCACTTTGATCGCCGAAATGCCTTTCCAGAATGCGCGGACAAGATCGGGGCTTTCAGCATATTGGATCGCGTCGCGCGCAAACTGGCGAATGTCGAGATTGAGGGTGATAAAATCCTCAATCGAGGCAATCTCGCCCGCCCCCGCCTTGGCCCTGAGGCTGGCATAGCGCTCGCGCCGCGCCACCAACTCACGCCAGGTTTCGGTCGGCAGGCCGTGGCTGGCAGGGGCAGTCTTGTTCCAGTCACCCCGCTGGGCAACATCATCGATGCCTGCGGCGATGTTGTCGGGAAGCGGCTGATCCGCTCCGTGCTTCACCGCCGGGTAGATATAGGCGTCGGGATTTTCGGAAAGCATCCGCCACACCGCGCTGCCCGGTTCGAACGCCACCTTGTCATGCGCGATGGCATTCTGGAAAAGCCAGGGAATGACGGTGTTCTTGGTGATATAATCGGTGATATCTTCCTTGGTGTAATAGGCCCCCATCTGCTTTTGGTTGATGTATTTTTCAAAGATGTGGCCAAGGACATCGGGGTTGATCTCCTTACCATCAGCGCGTTCGATGGCACGGGTGTCGAGCGTCCATTCATATTGATCAAAGAAATTGAACACGCCTTCAAATGCGGCGTCGGCGATCTGAATTGCGTTACCTTCGGCCTCCAGCGCATGCGGTTCAAACAGCCCGCCATTCAAATATGGGATGGCTCCGAGCAAACGTGCTGTTTCCGGATCGCGTGCATTTGCCGCAGTCGCCAAACCGCCGTGAAACAGTTTGAGCAGGAAGGCGCGATAAAAGCTGTGGAATTGGTCTGTGCCCTTGGCGGCGCGGACCTGTGCCAGCCGGTTCTTCAGATAGTCGATATCGTTATCCAGAAACCGCTTCTTCTGGATGAAATAGACGAACATCAACCGGTTGAGCATCAGCGAAGCATACCATTGGCGGTCGGTCGCACTGGCAAGCCCCTCTATGAAGCCCAGAAAGAGGTCGTGCTGCTGCTTGAACGCTTCGTAAAACCGTTTTGTAATTTTCTCTCGATCAAACGCATCGCGCATCCGCAGCGTTGTTCCGGCGAGGGTCAGCCCTTCTTCTTCGCTGAGGGTGAAGGCGATGTGATCGAGCTTTTGGATCAAGGCATCAGGCGGAGTGCTGGCGCGCCATTCGTGTTCGCGGAAGGCGGCGGGCTTGCCCTTTTCGCGCGCGACCCACTGCCAGATTTGTTTGGTCTGGGCAGTGTCTGTGAAGATGATTAGGTGTTCGTAAGCGCGCTTGGTTATCTCGCGCTCGATGCGCTGTCTGGTGCTACGTTCGGGCACCGCATCACAATGGAATATTCGAACGCCGCGTTTGTCCGCAACCGGGGTCAAAGCGTATTGCGCGCCGCCTGCTTCGATCTGCTCGGGTTGACGGGATTGAGGTCGGTCCCACCCCAACTCCTCGATGAAAAGCTTGGCGAAATCAAACGCCCGCAAATGGATTGTCGCCTGCCCCCTGTCGATTGCCATGGTCAGCCTTTCAGTCCCATTGAGCAAATGATACGCATGTCGGTCTGCTCTTCTTCCTTGTCCTGCTTGATACACAAACGCCCATCTTCGCGAAGTGCGATGACCATTTCGGCAAGCTTGGTGTCGCTAATCCCCGTTTTGAGGTGTCGATTGAGGGTGTCGATGGTCGATTGGAACATCGGAAAGTCGTAAATGTCGGCCATCACCTTTTCGACATCGCGAACGAAGTGGTCGGTTACAAACAAGGTGCGTTCGTTGCCCTGCTGCTCCAGAAACCTTTTTAGCCGGTCGTAGGTCTTGAACCGCGCGCCGGACGGGCGGCCAAGCGCACCATGGGTTGTGCGCTCCTCTTGCATCAGATGCTCGACGCCTTTGGCAACGATTTCGTGGTGGAACTCGGTGCGCTCCAGAGCCGGTTCATCTGGCGCGCATTCGGCGGCGCGAAGGATTGCCAGCGGCGACTGCGTCAGAATTTCTCCGTGCTCGTCCACCCAAGCCAGTGCATCATTGTCGTCCGGTGTGCGGATGTAGACGAGTGCGCCTTCCTTGGCATCAGTAATGGATGGCAATCTCTTGGTCGCGAACACAACATCGGGCAGGTCTTCGACCAGTTTTTTCAACTTCGGGTCAGCTTCAATGGCGTTTTGCCATATCTGGAACGCATAAGACGCTAGGTCGACTTCCCCTTCGTCCTCGCCGTCAAGAATGCCCGATTTTTCGCTGTAGAGGTCCTGAATCGGGTTTTCTTTGTCATCGTCTTCAAAAAAGGCCTCGTCCGAGCCGACCACTTCCTGATTTTCTTTCAAACGTTCTCGAACACGTGAGCGAAGCCGGATGATCCGCTCAACCCCATCGGCCGGAAGGAAGGAGTAGCAGTTGATTGTGTCGGCCTGTTGCCCGATCCGGTCGACGCGACCCGCGCGCTGGATCAGTCGGATGATCGCCCAGGGAAGGTCGAAATTGACAATGGTCGCGCAATCTTGAAGGTTTTGGCCTTCTGATAGGACGTCCGTTGCGATCAGGATGCGAAGTTCTCCTTCGGCCTGCGCGATGTGCTCCTTCTTGTTCGATTTTGGGCTGAATCGCCATGCGAGCCGCGTCGGATTCTCAGATTGGCCGGTGACGGCTGACACAGAGTTGATGCCCGCATTACGCAAGGCGGCTTCCAGATACCGGGCGGTGTCGGCAAATTGCGTAAAAATAAGCAGCTTGTCATTCGGATGATCGACGCGAGCAAGGTCAATCAACGCTTTGAGTTTAGTGTCGCGCGCTTCCACCCATTCCCCACAAATTTGCAGAACGCCGCGCAAGGCGTCAATGTCGGCCTGCAAATCAGTTTGGAGCGAGCGCTTAAACAGCGCTGCCTTTAACCATTTGAAGCGGCGCTTCTTGGCATTTGCATAAACGCCGTAGATTAGTGCTGCCTGTTCGCGCTGTTTCACCAATTCGTCGGTCGTAACTTCAGTTTCAGCTTCACCAGCATATTCCCCATCGGCGAAGAGCGTATCCGCAGCCTCAGAATCTGCATCTTCATCGGACACGTCGAGCAACTCGGCGTCCTGCGTTCCAATAGGAACCGGCAGGCCGTTCTCCAGCGCGTGTAAATAGACAAGGTTGCGCATGACGTGGCGTTGCAGCGATTGAATGAAAGCAGGCCCGCCGCTTTCGAGTCTTTTGAATAGATTGGTCTTGCAAAAACCCATCAGCCGAACGCCAGCACGGCCTAAGCCATCCATGATCAAATCTTCGGCTGGGGTCGGCGGGTGAGCTGGATCGGGATTCAGATAGTTGGCCAAACCATAGCGCGGCAGTGAAAGGCCATCGACTGCCGAAACAACAGCATCGGAATAAGCTTTAGCGTAGGGGTCATTAGGGTCCTTGTCGTCGATTTCGAACTTAACGGATTTTGGCTGACGAACCGGGAAGTACGACCGGGTGCCGTCGTTAAAGGTGATGTACTTGCGGCCACTCGCTGCATCCGTTTGGGCGTAGTTTTGGAGAATGAACCCGCGTGTACGACGGATCATGTAAAGTCGCATTAATTCGCGCCAGTCATCGGTCTGGTCGCTCTTTTCAAAAGCAGGAATTGATCGCACGGCACATTGGTGTTTGCGGACAAACTCGGTCTCACCGCCAATGGCGCGGATCATCGCCTCTGGACGAACGCCGATGTCTTGATCGTCCTCAATAAACAGACGAAGCTGGGACGACAGGTCGATAAACGACTTATTATAGGGTGTGGCCGACAGCAGAATACATTGGCTATCATTTGACCGGATATAGTCCTCTATCACCTTGTAGCGTTTGCCTTCACGGTTCCGGAGATTATGGCTCTCATCGATCAGGACCGTACGATAACGGCGAAGATCCGGCAGCTCGCTTTCGACACGCGAAAGCGAGACGATCTTGGCCGGGAGGCTGTAGGTTTCAACATAGTCGTCCCACATCTCGACGAGGTTCTTGGGACAAATGATCAAACTCCGTCCATCGCTCTCTTCGAGAATCTTGAGTAACGCTGAAGCCATAATCGATTTACCGAGGCCAACAACGTCACCGATTACAACGCCGCCACGCTTGTTCAAATGATGGGCCGCGACCTTCACGGCACTTGTTTGGAAATCGAACAGCTTGTCGCCAAAGATTGCCGGGATACGGAATTCTGACTGTCCGAGGCGAGCTTCTTGAGCCAGGTGATAAGCGATTTTCAGATATACATGGTATGGATCGACTAGCGTTTCGCTCGCCCAGCTCTCCTCGATGATTGTCGCAAGTTCGTCAGAAATGTCGATGCACCAGCGATCGTTCCAGCGATCTTCGAACCATGCTGCCAGCTTGTCGCAAGCGTCATGATCCATCACATCGACATTTAGTTCACCCTGAAATGCCAATCCTGCGAACGTGAGATTGCTACTGCCTACGAAGCCAACCTTGGGATTGATCGGATCAGGCCTGTGCAAAAGATACAATTTTGCGTGAAGCGGATGGCGTAGGAAAAGTTTGACGACTACTTTCCGCGCTCGGATTTGACGTGCAAGTCGTCGCAACCCGGCTTCGTCGCTATTGGTCGGCGTGCCAAGCGCAAGCTGCGTCCTGAATTCCTCTGCCAGTGCTTTTTTGAGTTCGAGAGCGCTGGCGTTGTCAATCCCATCATCGTGATATGCAGAAGATAGCTTTTCCCGGAGCCCCCTCTCTGGCGATTGATGCATACCGACCAACAATCGGCAGGCATTTCCATCCTGTCCCGACCAGCTTTCGATGTGCTCATCAATTTTTCGCCAACCCCGCAGATTGAAGTAGCCAACGCAAAAATCAGCCCGCTCTGATACAGAAAGAACCTTGTTCAGTTCGGGCAGCAGTGAATTGTCGATATTGTCAAATATGCGCGGCATGCACGAACTCTCGCTTTAAAATATGTTCAGAGCGTAGCAGACGCGCCACCGTCGTCAGATAATCCCTTAAACGGCATAACCTTGATCTCCCCCTCACGCTTCCTCGCCTGCGCGATGTCATAGCTGTTTTGCATCCGCATAAGCGTGTCCATCGACACGCCAAACGCCTTTTCTATCCGCAGCGCCATTTCGGACGAAAGCTGCGAATGTTCGTTGAGCAAGGTCGAGAGCGTCGCGCGGGTGACGCCCAACACCTGCGCCGCTGCCGTCACTGACAAGCCCAACGGCTCGATGATTTCCGATTTCACGAAACCGCCCGGATGCGCCGGGTTCTTCATGCGTATGCCTGCGATTGCGCTCATGTCCAGCTCCTAGTGCCAGTTCCTAGTGATAGTCTTCATAGTCAAGGTCTATGATCTCGATATCCTGACGGTCGATCCGAAACGTCATCCTCCAGTTCTTGGTCACGAATAGGCTCCACGTCCCCTTGCGGTCGCCGGTCAGCATATGCGCTTTCCAGCTCGGCACGGTGCGAAGCTCCTCCTCGCGCTCCATGTCCTGGAGGAAGGAAACGATACGCTGCACCTTGGTGACAACAGCAGGCTGCAACCCGCTAGCGTCATCATTCTCGATGAAGCGCCGCAACCCTTTGTGGATCACGTTCCTGATCTTCATAGCACCTCCTAACAACAAATTCGTTCGGCGTCAAGTGACGCCATACACTCTCAGCCACTTACTCGCTTTGCGATGGACTCGGAATAAGGCCGTCGAATACCGGCAATGGCGGCGAACATTTCGGCCCCGACTGTCCAGCTTTGGCGTCCAATTGAGCGGCAGTTCCGGCTGCCGACGCAATTTCGACTGATCCACCAAAATTAAGCCCCGCCCTGCGCCGCCACGTACCGCCGTCCATAGTCGGCTCTGTTCGATCATAGCCGTCCATCTTCGTACGCCGCCGATTGCCGCCTTTCGTCCGCCTGCGCTCACCGTCGCCTAACAGGCTCTTGCGCGGAAAATTTGTTTCGCCAATTCTTGGCTCATGGGGAGCCAATGACTGTCAAAGAATGGAAGTGCATCCCATGTCCGACTCCGAAAGAATTATCCGCCTCAAAACCGTACTGGCCCGCACCGGGCTTTCCCGATCGACCATGTATCGCAAGATCGCCGAAGGCACCTTCCCTTGTCAGGTCAGGATCAGCATTCATGGCGCTGGCTGGCGCGAGTCCGCCGTCAACCAGTGGATCGCCGATCCAGTCGGCTTTCGCAACGAGCACGCTGATCGACCTTGAAGAAGCCACGCGCACGGCTCGCTCAAACTGCCTTAAGATGCGAACGTGATCTTTTCGCGGTTCGGTCCGGCGCTGGAAACGGAACAACGTCGCCGCCAAGTCTTAGCTGGTCGAGATAATCGCTCCACCATTGGTGCATCGCCACGCGCTCATCCCAATAGCGACCGCGATTATAGACACCGCGAACGCTGTTCGCATCGGAATGGGCAAGTGACCGCTCGATGGCGTCGGGTGCCCATTTGCCGCTCTCGTTGAGCAAGGTTGAGGCGGTGGTGCGCAATCCGTGGGCGGTCACCTCACCCACCGCATAGCCCAATCGCCGGAACGCCTGATTGACCGTGTTCTCGCTGAGAGGGCGTTTGAACGTGTGAAAGGCTGGAAACACGAAGCCGGTCGGTCCCGTCAATGCGGACAGTTCTTCGAGATAGGCTAGCACCTGCCGCGACAATGGGATTTCATGCGGGCGGCGCATCTTCATGCGCTCGGCGGGAATTTTCCACACAGCATTGTCCAGATCGAACTCGGCCCAGGTCGCTTTGCGGATTTCACCCGGTCTAGCCATGACATGTGGGGAGACCTGCATCGCCAGCCGCGTGATCGCATGGCCAGAGTAGGAGTCTATCGAACGGAGTAGTTCTCCGAGCTGCGCTGGTTCGAGGATGGCAGCATGATGCTTGACCTTGGGAACGATCATTGCACCGCGCAAAATCGCGGTCGGGTCGGTTTCACCCCGCCCGGTTGCCACAGCGTAGCGAAACACGCGGCCAGCGAACGAACGGCACCGCCGTGCGGTTTCATACTTGCCCCTTGCCTCGATACGCTTAAGCGCGGCCAGAACATCCATCGGCTTAAGGTCGGTGATCGGAAAGGCAGCTATGGGCTGCAACTGCTCCAGCAGCCAGTTCACCTTGCTAATCGTGGTATCGGCGCGGCCTTCTGCGACCATCTTGTCGACATATTCCTTGGCGACGTCACCAAAACTGTTCGCAGCATTGAAAGCGGCTGTCAGCTTTTCGCGCTTCCTCGCCATCAAGGGATCGATCCCGCTTTCAAGCTGCCGTCGGGCTTCGTCTCTTCGCCGCCGCGCTTCCGCCAAGCCGACATCGGGATAGCGTCCAAGAGCAAGGCGCTTCTGCTTGGCTGCGTGCCGATATTTGTATCGCCACAGTTTTGACCCGTTGGGATGGACCTCCAGATAGAGGCCTCGATCATCGCCAAGCTGGGTGATCTTTTCGCCAGACCGGGCATTCCGGATTTGCAACTCTGTAAGCGGCATTTGCGACTCTCCTCATCAGGTTCCAGCGAAAGGGTCGGCAAGGCCATCAAGATGTGGTGCCATGAAGCATTTTTAGGTGGGGCCATTGGCCCGAAAAATGGCATTTCATGGCACCAGACCGTATGGTATCGCTTGACACTGCACGGGAACGGTGAGAGCAATTAATGGCAGAATTCTGCCGTTTTGTCGACCCTCTTGGGATGCCTTGGGATTGAAAAATGGTGCCCAGAAGAGGCGTAAAAATTCTGTCTCAGGCAATGCCGAGGCATCCCTAA
>NZ_DAOLHN010000065.1:0-9061 GCF_035329025.1 Sphingorhabdus sp.
CTGCGACCCTCTGCTCCCAAAGCAGATGCGCTACCAGGCTGCGCTACTCCCCGACATGGAGCATTATGGTGGGCCCGGAGGGACTCGAACCCCCGACCTAGCCGTTATGAGCGGCCAGCTCTAACCAACTGAGCTACAGGCCCCCTGAGCACCGCGCCGATAGCGGATGCCTGCCTAGAAAGGCAAGCAACAAATCACTACAGACGCAAATCACTTCGGGAAAGCAGCAGCTGTAATGTCGGCGATAGACGATGGCTTTACGCTCCGCTTCTGAAGATGCGTAAAAACCTGCTCCCACCAGGAATAAAATAGCTCGAGTTGCTGTTCCGTGCGCACATAAGGGGTGTGACCTACAGCCAAGGACGGGGAGTGGAACGAAAAAGTCAGCACCGGCAAACCATCGTCAATTGCCAAATCAATAGCTTCGATTGCCTTGTCTGCCGGGATGCCCTCCGGCGTAAGCGCAATTCGTTCCAGCATCCCGCTGCGCGCAAGCGCCGAACGCATGGTTTCCGAACCAAAAACCTGATCGAAAAGCAACGGCCCCATCGATCGGAACAAACCACCAAATAGTGAGGTTACCGGTAACTCCAGTAGACTGCCCGGCTGAACCCAATAGGGCGTCAAAGGACAACGTGCATAATTCGGCCCGCCCTGTTGGCGATAATCAAATAATGACCGCACCGAAGTATCCACACGGATCCCAAGCTCGGCAAGGAACGCCGGGGTGTGGGTCCCTGCCCCGTAACGGCCAGCACGATAGCTATCCGGCTGACAACCTAGCTTTTTCTCTACAATTTCAAAAAGCCTGAACAGCTTTGTTCTCTCCAGATCAGGCGCTAGGTTACATGCATAGCTGTTGTGGACATTGACCTCTTCATCGAAAGGCGGAGTCACCCAAGGATGCAATTGCAATCCGACTTCCGCGACACCGCTGCCAACCAAGCCAGCAAAGAATTCAGCTCCAAAGCCGTCCTGCGCCACCGGATAATCGACAAGATATACCGGTGTGACGCCAAAACGCTCGCATAGTTGCTGGAACGGTTCGATTGAAGAAAGGTGGGTAACGCCATGCCCGCTTCGACTGAAAGGTGCGGACCAGTCAAACTCTTCTTCGGTATCAACCGTTACCAGAAAGCAGGGTGTCGGCTGACCAGAGAGCACTACCGGCGGACCGATTTTCGGAAAGCCTTGAGGATCGGACGACATTGCCACCTCCCCACGCTGTTCCATGTTAATCGCCCCCGATATCCCTGAAATCCATATCGCCATCCTGTACGGCTGGGATAGACAATACTAGACTTTCCTTTTGAAAGCGTAAATCGCCACCGGCTTTTCGCGCCAAATTCCTCACTAGACGAAGTGAAAAACCAAGCCCGAGCAACGGAGAAGATGTATCCGCCGGCTGTTCAAATTCATTATAGGAAGGATCGGTTCCGAAAAGTTGATCGTCTGAAAACTGCCGTAATTTGGCGGGCAGTTCCAAATAGAAAAAATTGGATGCCGTAACCCCGGGTTCGGTCTTGAAGCGTCCGTTCAGGCTTTCACCCTCACTGCAACCCATCATGACAGCGGACAACAGCCTTGAAAAAATGCGCTCTGCCAACGTTCGATCAATGGCAAATGCCCTAACCGGGTCGGCAATTGCCAGGTTCAGCTGGATCCGGTTTTCCTCGCTGACCGGCTCCAGGCGCTCTGCCAATCTTTTGGCAAGCCAGCGACATTCGGTTACGCCCGGTTCAACTTCAAAATTACCCGCGTCCAGACGCGAAGCGACCGACAGGTCCTCAAAACCGGCCAACAAACGTTGCGCATCGGCAAGGATTGCAGCTGCCATCTGCCGATATTCGTTTGAGACCGGTCCGAAAAGCTGTTGCTCGATAATCTCTGCAAATCCGGCTATGGCTCCAAGCGGGGTTCGCAGTTCATGCACGACTTGCTGCATGCCCTCACCACGCTGACGGCGCCATTGCTCGCTCAAAGCATCAGCTTCTGGTTTTTCGGTCAGCTTTGGCCGGCGCATCATGCCACGATAGCCACGGAAACGCCCTGTCATCGGATCGAAAAATGGGGCAGCGCTAATCCGCCAATCTCCATCGACCAATGGGCTGCCCCTTAGCCGCATTCGCGCATTTTCGAGCGGCATGCGCTGACGGAAAGCAGCTGCGCCATAGGCGTCGGGGCCTGGGCCATCGTCATAGGCTGCCCGCGCGATATCCACACCTGCGACCGCACCTCTAGGTATGTCGTCAGCCCAGATGATCGTTCCATTATCATCAGTTTCAAAGCTGAATTCATTAGAGGGCAGAATCTCGTCTTCGGCAAATTCATCGCCGAGTGGCAGTCGCGGCGAATCCCCCGCTTCGCGATCTTTGCGCCACTGTTCAATCCGGCGAACTAAAGCCCCAATCTCTCCCGAGGGTGCCGCTTCGGCTGTACTGGTTGCGGATACCGCTTCGATTGTGCCTTGAATACGGAAATCAGCACCAGACCAACTGTTCAAGGCAAGTTGTGTTTTCTGACCCAAATTCGGCCGGTTTCGTAAAAACCCGCGCGCCCTGACCGGAAGTTCAGGAATCAATTCGCTCCATTCGCTGTCGGAGAGATCCGCGCCGTAAATTGCGGCGGCCGCGATAGCTGGTTCATCGCCTGCCAGCAATTGCACCAGAGGCGCTGACCGTATCCGTCCCGACAGGGCCTGAACCCCGGCGAGTCGCTCTTTTGCATCGAGTGTGCGACCAAGTGCATGCGCGTTGACCAGGCCTTTGGCCACCATTTCGCCGGGAAAGTCGCGCGGATTTTGCGCGAGAATATCGATCAATTGCCGCCATTGCCCGATCCGCGCCGCCTCAGACGAAGTGTCGATATTCTGCAATGCAGTGGCAAGGCGATCGTCTACACGCAACAGGCTTCTTCTGAACGAAAAGGGTTTGGTCCGGTCTATCGATAGCGGGGCATTAGGTGCCGCAAAAGCAGCATTTTCACTGCGTCACACTATGGGACATAGCTTATCCACAATGTTGACAAACCCACCTGTCCGGCTTTGGAACAATTGCAATTGCCTATAATTTTATTTTATGGTTAGCTGTGATCTGGTTAGGGAAATAACATAAAATGGCAGCAATCAGTTTCGATGCGATCGATTTGAAGCTTTTAGCCGAGCTTCAGGAAAATGGACGCATTACCAATGTCGAATTGGCCAGCAAGGTCGGACTAACAGCCCCACCCTGTTTGCGTCGGATGCGCACACTCGAACAATCGGGTGCGATCCGCGGTTACCATGCGGAGGTTGACCCGGCCGCGCTTGGCTATTCGATTATGGTTTTTGCTATGGTTAGTCTCAAGAGCCAAGCGGAAGCCGATCTGCGTGCCTTTGAAGAGCATGTGCGTTCGCTTCCCAATGTCCGTGAATGCCATATGCTAAATGGCGAGATTGACTTCATCCTCAAGATTGTCGCGCATGATCTGCAGTCATTTCAGGAATTCCTGACATCGCAATTGACCGCCGCTCCGAATGTTTCGAGCGTAAAGACATCGCTGACGATCCGGACAGCCAAAGATCAGCCTGGGGTTCCCATATCGGATTAAAAGAAAAGGGCCCACGCAACCGCGCCGGCCCTCTTCATCACTTTTGGCGCTGGGTTATGCTGCAGGTACAGCTGCCTGCTGGTCGATGTAGATATTCCAATATTCGGCTATACCCTTGCGCTTTGTTCCCGTGATTTTGGCTAATGCAGCCTTTGCTCCGGCCCAATCCTTCAGGTAGACATTGGCAATCGCAAGATTTGTAAGTGCACGGTCGGTCTGATCAATACCATCGCGATCGACGATGCCACCCTTTGACAGTGCGGCCTCATACATGGCTTTCGCGCGGCCATATTGAGCGAAAGACAACAGAGCGTCGCCGGTCAGCATGGCAGAATATCCCTTGGGCGCGGCCAGAGCGGCTTTTTCGTCTTGCGCCCACGTTCCCGAAAGCTCGGGGATCAGTTTCTGTGCGCTCGAGTAGATTTCCGAAAAGGTCAGATTGCTCTTCGAAATCGTACCCTTGGCAAAGCCTTCGTCCAGCACTGCTGCCACTTCGGCGGGATAGCGGCGTGCATCGGCATATTCGACATATTGTTTGAACTCATGCTCAAACATCAGCGCCTTGTTCAGACGCGCCAGACGTAGGAGCGACAGCGACTCGAGATTGTCGAGATCGGCGATCCGCTGATACTGGAACAGGGCATCGTGATAGGTTTCGGGGCGCGGGTCGACCTTGATCATTTCCTTGCCCCAATGAAGGATCTGGGTGTTGTCCTTGGCGCGGCTGGCGTAATTCAACGCCTGCGCATACCATTGCGGATCGGGTTTTCCGCCTGCAGCCTTGGTCGCTTCAACTGCCTTGCCAAGCCAGTTGATGGCCTCGCCATAATTATTCTGCAGGCGATAGGCGTTCGAAATCTGGACCTCTGCATTGCTGCCGCGATAGCCCATATTATAGGCTTCGAGCATCTTTGTGGTCGCGGTAGGATAATCTTTGTCGTTGTAGAAATAGAGCGCCTGCTGGAAGGCATATGCAGGTTTCATCTCTGCCGGTGCCACGCCGCTTTCAACGATAAGGTTGACGCCCTTGCGCTGCATTGACGCGTCTTTCATCTGGCTTCCCAGATTGAAGGCGAAAACGCCTGCTTCGAAACGATCATCTGCATTCATGATGGCCGCTTCAACCGCCGGGAAAGCCGCCGCGGCAGCAGCCAAATCCTTCTTCTTCGCCAGTGCATCAACAGCAGGCGCATAGGCCTTCTGGAATTCCTTGGAAAAGTTGCGTTTAACCGGCTTGGCGGCTTCTGCTTTTTTCTTGTCGTCCTTCTGCGCATGAGCAGCAGGCACAGCAACAAATGCACCCAAAGCAAGGGCAGCGGCAAATTTCGAAATGCGATTCATTCTACTCTCCAACTAGAAAACAGACCGGCCAATCGCACAAAAGGCGGCCCTGATTTGCCGCCATCCTTACGCGCCTCGCCCATGTTTCGCAATCGGGATAGCGGGTCGCAGATGAATTCTGGTTGAATGTATTTGTAAACTATCCCCATCGCCCCGAATCTGTGGATAAACTGGTGAAAAACGCGCAATTTAGGGGTGCTCGGGTGGCTATTTCCGGCCCGCTGGGCTAGGGTTTGCCGATACAGAAAAAAATAAGGATTTTTGCGGCGTGAGCGAAGAGATCGAACCGATCGAACCCACTGATATTTCCCCGGTAGACATCGTCGACGAAATGAAGTCGAGCTATCTCGACTATGCCATGTCGGTGATCGTTGCCCGCGCGCTGCCCGATGTGCGCGACGGGTTGAAGCCTGTGCATCGTCGTATCCTGTTTGCAAGCCAGGAAGGCGGCTTTGTCGCCGGGCGTCCGTACCGCAAATCGGCGAAGATCGTCGGCGACGTGATGGGCAATTACCACCCGCATGGCGACAGCGCGATTTATGACGCGCTTGCCCGCATGACGCAGGATTGGTCGCTGCGCGTTCCTTTGATCGATGGTCAGGGCAATTTCGGTTCGATGGATCCCGACCCGCCAGCGTCGATGCGTTACACCGAGGCGCGGCTGAAAAAGGTCGCCAATGCGCTGCTGGATGATCTCGATAAGGACACGGTCGATTTCCAGCCTAACTATGATGGCTCGCGACAGGAGCCGCAGGTCCTCCCTGCCCGCTTCCCTAACCTGCTCGTCAACGGCGCGGGCGGCATTGCGGTCGGCATGGCGACCAACATCCCGCCGCACAATCTGGGTGAAGTTATCCGCGCCTGCCTCGCCTATATCGAAAACCCCGCGATCACGATCGACGAACTGATCGAGATCATCCCGGCCCCTGATTTCCCGACCGGTCCGCTGATCCTTGGCCAGACCGGTGCGCGCAATGCCTATCGCGATGGCCGAGGCTCGATCGTGATGCGGGCGCGGCACGAGATTGAAGAGGGCAAAGGTGACCGCCGGTCGATCGTACTCACGTCCATCCCCTTCCAGGTCGGCAAGTCCGGCCTCGTCGAAAAGATCGCCGAAGCCGCGAAAGACAAGCGGATCGAGGGCGTTTCCGATATCCGCGACGAATCAAGCCGCAAGGGCGTCCGCGTCGTCATCGATCTGAAGCGCGATGCTACCCCTGAAGTCGTGCTCAACCAGCTCTGGCGGCACACCCCGGCGCAGTCCAACTTCCCGGCCAACATGCTCGCCATCCGCGGCGGCCGGCCCGAAGTGCTGACACTGCGCGACTTTATCGAGGCCTTCATCCGCTTCCGCGAAGAAGTCATCACCCGCCGCACCAAGTTTGAACTGAACAAGGCCCGTGACCGCGCGCATATCTTGCTCGGCTTGGTCGTTGCGGTGACCAATCTGGATGAAGTGGTGAAGATCATCCGCGGTTCGTCCTCCCCGACGGTCGCGCGCGCTGCATTGATGGCGCGCGAATGGCCGGTTGCGGAGATTGCGCCCTATATCAAGCTGGTCGAAGCGATTGAGACCGAGGTGGAGGGCGATACCTATCAACTGTCAGAAGTCCAGGTCCGCGCGATCCTCGACTTGCGCCTCCACCGCCTGACCGCGCTGGGCCGCGACGAGATTGGCGATGAGCTCAAGAAACTGGCGCTCGAGATCGAGGAATATCTCGCCATCCTAGGTGACCGGGTGAAGCTCTACGCGGTGATGCGTGAGGAACTGGAGGCCATTGACCGCGAATTTTCCACCCCGCGCCTGTGCGAAATCGCACCCAGCTGGGATGGTCTTGACGATGAAGACCTGATGGAACGCGAAGAGATGGTCGTCACCGTCACCCATGGCGGCTATATCAAGCGCACCGCGCTCGCCACCTTCCGCGCGCAGAACCGCGGCGGCAAGGGCCGTGCGGGCATGGCGACCAAGGATGAGGATGCCGTCACCGAATTGTTCGTGACGAGCACGCACACCCCGGTGCTGTTCTTCTCCAACATCGGCAAGGTTTATCGCCTGAAAGTCTGGCGCCTGCCCGAAGGCGGGCCGTCGACCAAGGGCCGCCCGATGGTCAACCTGTTGCCACTCGGCGAAGGTGAAGTCATCTCGAACGTCCTCACCCTGCCTGAGGATGAAGCCGAATGGGGTGGCCTTTCGGTCGTGTTCGCAACCGCCAAGGGCTATGCCCGCCGCAACAGCATGGATGCGTTTGCGAATATCCCCTCGAACGGCAAGATCGCGATGAAGTTTGAGGGCGAGGATGCCGATGACAAGCTGATCGGCGTTGAACTGCTGACGCCCGACGACGATGTTCTGCTCGCAAGCCGCGCGGGCAAGGCCATCCGCTTTGCCGCCGACGACATCCGCGAATTCCAGAGCCGCGCCTCCACCGGCGTGCGGGCGATGAAGCTCGCGAAAGGTGACGAGGTTATTTCCCTGTCGATCCTGAAACGCGTCGGCACCACGCCGGACGAGCGTGAGGACTATCTCCGTTTCGCCCCATGGAAGCCAGAGAAGGAGGGCGAACCCACGCTTACCCCGGAACGCATGGCAGAGATGGAGGCGAAGGAGCAGTTCATCCTCACCGTCTGCGCCAATGGCTATGGCAAGCTGTCATCGGCCTATGGATATCGGCGGACGGGTCGCGGTGGTCAGGGGATCACCAATATCGACAATATCGAACGCAACGGGCCCGTCGTGGCTAGCTTCCCCGCGACCAAGGGCGATCAACTGATGCTGGTGACCGACCAGGCCAAACTGATCCGTATGCCGCTGGATAGCCTGCGCGTTCTGGGCCGCGGGACGGCTGGGGTGCGACTGTTCAATGTCGATGACAATGAACATGTTGTTGGGGCGGCCCGGATTGAGGAGAGTGAAGAGGGGGAGGAGAGCCAGCAGATTAGCGACATTGACAATGTTGCATCGAAGCAAGGTGACGTGGCAGGCGAGTGAAGTCGGTTTCGGAGAACAATACATGCAATCCAACGGAATTGTTCCACCCTCACACAAGAGCGCTGCTTTTACATGCCCCATGTGTGGTGTACTTGCTACGCAATTTTGGAATGAGTTATACAAAAAGGACTATAGCGGTAATTATTCCGCTACTAAAGCTACAGTTTCAAGATGTTTGAACTGTACCCAGTCAATGCTTTGGTGGGAAGAGCGATTGGCTTCGCCATCGGTTTCTACCGTTGCTATAGGGCACAGCGACCTTCCAGAAAATATTAGGCTAGTTTACGATGAAGCAAGAGACGTTTTTAGCGTTTCTCCGCGTGCAGCTGCTGCGTTATTGCGACTAACTATACAACTTCTATGTGAGCATTTGGGTCAAGACTCATCAAATTTGAATACCGCTATCGGGAATTTAGTTAAAGAAGGACTTCCAATTCGGGTTCAGAAAGCTCTAGATACGGTTCGGGTGATTGGAAATCATGCTGTCCACCCCGGACAAATAGAAATCAACGATGATGCAGATTCAGCGACTGCGTTGTTTGCTTTGATCAATTACGTCGTGGAAAGACTAATTTCAGAACCAGCAAAGATAGATGAACTATTTGAGAATTTGCCGGACAGTGCCAAAAAAGCAATCGAACGAAGAGATGCTTAAAACATAATAGAAAATAGCTCTGGCGATTAAATCTACTTTTCTAAACCAAATTCTTCGTGCCTTTGCGTGAAACAAATTGGGCGCTCCCGGCCCTTCAAATCTCCGCTGTCCTACACGCCCTCCCCCAGCCTATGCCCTGTGCCTTTTTGGAAAGGACAGGATCATGAACCACCCCTCCCCCCTCCGCCACGATAGCGACGCCAAGCTGCCCGCCGCCGCCTATCTCCGCTATGAAAGCCGCGCCGATGGCTGGAGCCCGGGGCGGCAGGCGGCGTTTTTGTCGCATCTCGCCGACAATGGCTTGGTCGAGGATGCGGCGCGCAGTGTCGGGATGAGCGTCGGGGGTGGCTATTCCCTGCGCCGCACCGCGCGCGGCTATGCCTTCAATCTGGGGTGGGAGGCCGCCCTCATTATCGCGCGGCGGGTGATATCCGACCGGCTGATGACCGCCGCGATCAAGGGTGAGGAAGCGCGCTGGGTGCGTG
>NZ_DAOLHN010000066.1:0-8868 GCF_035329025.1 Sphingorhabdus sp.
CCAATACTCCGTTAATTTACGCAGCCATCAGTGCCAAATGTTCTGACGACGGACAATAGTCATAAATCGTGGCTGCCGTAACATCGTCCGTGCCAATCCGATCGAACGAAATTGATGGGCCTTCGCCTTCCTCGCAATAGTCTTTGCGGTAGGTGACGCCTTGGATGGCCGCGTAAATGGCGCTGTCATTTATCTTTGGTTCAGCCACTTGCGGTGCTTCGACCACTGTTGGTGGCTGATCAGTTTGCACTGGTGCTATAGCAATCGGAGGCTGTTCCTGTGAGGTTACATCACTATCCGACCCCAACTTCATTCCGAAATACACAGCCCCAGCAATCGCAATCGCAGCGACTACAAAGCCAATGCCGATCAATATATGTCGATTATCGCGCTGGATCATTGGCTCACCCTTCTTTTCGCTTTGAAGCATTGCTTTGCTCGATGGCTTCAGCAACGCGGTGAACACCTGACGCGATTTCCTTGTGGCGATCATGCAGCGAAATCAGGATAGCGATTGCCCCTAGATTGATAATCATGAAGACCACAGCGATTAGCACGCCGCCAATGGCATAGGGTGTCGCCAGTCCCTGCATTGGTCCTTTGGGGTCGATGGCTGCAAAGACGAACAGCGCAATGCCTGTCAGCATGAGGAAACATGCGCCAAGAATGAGATATTTGAACAACGATACGATGAATGCCACGACGCCCGCTCCTAGCCTTTGTAGTTTTCAAGAAAGATTGTCCGACCGATGGTCTCATCGAGAATGCAGCTGGAATAGATGATGCTGGAGAGCGAGCCTCCGCCTTCTTCTGCAGAGGCTCGGGCACATTTAGCATCGCGCTGCTTTATCCAGGCTCGCTGCAATCCGCGTAACTTGTCTTTCCGGGGCTTTGGCAAGGGACGCATGACCATGACATAGGCTTGGTTGAGCCGGGCATCTTGGCGGTCAATCTCTGTGCCCAGACAATCCATCATATCGGCAGTGACGCCGCCCGATGCATCCATGCACTGGGCATAGTCGCGACTATATCGCTTTTCGATCTGTGTTTGCGTCTGTGCTGACGCTGAGGTCGTAATAAAAGCGGTGATCAACAAAGTTCTGGAAAGTTTCATTTTCTTCTTCCTTTTAGATTTTCATGCGTGATCAAGCATAGAACATCAACTAGAAAATGGGCTGTAAATGCCGTGGCCTGATAAGCGCTGTTTTGGGATTGTGCCGCAGTGGCAAGCAATCCGAGAACCCCCGAAGAAGACCGTTGCCTGAAGGCATTGGGCAAAGCGATCCGCGATGCCCGCAAGTCTTGTAATATTTCACAGGAGGCGCTTGCCCATATTTCGGGGATAGATCGTAGCCATACTGGCAAGATCGAACGTGGCGAACGCAACGTCACAGCGCTTAATCTGCTGCGCATCGCTGATGCTCTAAAGATTTTACCGTCGGAGCTATTTGGCAAAGCCGGATTATAAACTGACGGGCAGGCAGTTCTTCCGCACATTGCGTCCATGCTCACCACTCCGTCACGAGCATGATTGTGAGAACGCGGGTAGTTACATTGGGATCAGCAGGATCGTCTGAACCAAATTTCCGGTCCTTGTCGTAATAGTCGATCTTCCAGAGCAAATCGGCATCGAACAATGTCAGATCGCCAAAGTCTCGTTCGCCATGGGGGTCATTGTCCGCGTCAAAACTATCATAGGCGGCAAGCGCCGCTGTGAGGGCTGCTCGATCAAAGTTTTTCAGTGAAGATACGCCGCGCGTGACCACGATTGTGCCACCTTCACCTGTTTTGCGAAGAGTATCGTTTAGTTGGGCTATGGCTTCGGCCCTTGGCAGCGTTGCGCACTGCGTCTCTTTGTCCATGTTCATGATGATATTCTCCAAACAAACAGCACGGCCACCGAACGTGCCGGTGACCGCCTGTTGCTGCCGATCGGGATTATTTGAGCTTCGCTGCTGCGCGGACCTGCTCAACAATCTTGTCGAGTTCAGCCTTTGCAGAGATGGCGAGTTCGACCGCCTTGCCGATGGGAGCCAAGGCTTTGTCGAGATCATTCTCTTCCCAGCCCTTTGCGAGCAGATCACCGCTCACTTTGACGGGCAAGAACAATTGATCTTTGGCCTCGTTACGGACAAATCCAAGTTTGAGCAGAGCATCGAGAGCCTTGTCATTGGCAAAAACCTTCTGGGCCAATGGCAACAGTCCATTGCGGAACACCAACTCCAAGCCCATCTTTGTGGAGCCAACCCCGATCGCCGCTGCAATCCAGCTATATTCGTCTTCGGCATCACAGAACTCGACGATTTCAAGCCAGGCGTCGCCTTTTCCCACGCCCTTTGTCATCTTCCAATCGGGCGGCACGATGAGGGCGCTCCAGCCTGAATCGGCTACTTTCCATTCTTTGGGTGTGAGTTTGGCGACAAGCGCACGAACCTCGCGCATCATGCGCTCGCTCAACAGGTCGCTGGCCAAATGCCAGTCGCTTTCAACATTTGCGATGTTGCGGATGATCCGGGCCGCAATCGCCGGGTCATGCGATTGCGCCACCAAATTTTTCTCATGCTGATCCATTTCATTCTCCATTGCGTATGTGGATGGCCCCCGAAGGGCCTCCGCCAACCGACAAGCTGGCGTTGCAATGGAATGCCCGCATCAAGCTGGGCTAATGCGCCCAATGGCTGATGCATGCTATCTCGCTGTCGGGATCAATCTCCTGACAGGCCCTTTTGTGAACCTCATTCGAAAGTGCGAATTTGTCCGGAAAATTTTGGTCTATAAGCCGACTAAATGGGTAAATCCCGAACACATCGCTGCACGATTTTTAGCGGATTTGGCTAAAAATGTCAAAAATGGCCAAGGCCTGCGGCGGACAATAGGATGTATAAATCAGTATCTTATGGGCAATTCAGCGCCTTTTCAACGTGATTCGCTGGCCTTTGCCGAGGCTGCTTGCAAATGGCATAAACAGGACATTAGAGCCATTGCCTCCCGAGCCCGTCAATTCCCCATTTCCGCAATATTGCACCCACGCTTCCATCAATTCACGACGCTTTTCAAGGGCATGACCTCTTCTGTAAGCCCGCTCGGTGGCTGAGGCGATCGTATGCGCCAACGCCATTTCGACCTCTTCGCGGCCGAATAAAGTCTTGTCGCCGGCCCAATCTCGAAAGGATGATCGAAAACCGTGGACCGTAATGTCTGTCCGGCCGATCCGATTGAGCAGCTGGCTCATCGCCATGTTCGACAATGGACCGCCCCGTGGAGACTTGAACACAAAGTCGGTCGGCTTGTCGGACTTCTTCTTCAGTTCGGTCACAATCGTTACTGCGTCAGCACTCAACGGCACGATATGTTCTTTGCCTGCTTTCATTCGCGATGCAGGAACTTTCCAGAGCATTGCGCTGATATCCAGCTCAGCCCATGTTAGCCCGCGAACCTCACCTGACCGGGCAGCCGTCAAGATTGTGAACTCCAATGCTCTTGCCGCAATGGCAGGCCGTTTGCGTAGTTCTTCCATGAAGGCAGCCATCTCATCAAAAGGCAGCGCTGCATGATGCTTAACTTCAATCTTCGACCGCTTTGGCAACAGCAGTTCGAGATGGCCACGAGCTCTTGCTGGATTGTCGCCAGAGCGCAGGCCTTTGGCTTTCGCTGCATCGAGGATACGCTCAATTCTTCCTCGCACCCGTGAAGCGGTTTCTGGTTTTGCCAACCAAATGGGCTTCAGGACTGCCAGCACATGCTCGGTTGATATCTTAGCAAGCGGTAGATCAAACAAAGGCTTGGCGTAGGTCTGGAGAGTATTGCGCCATTGTTGGCGGTGCTTGGGGTTTTTGAACCCTTCCTCGATGTCGGTGACATACTGCATGGCAAAAGAGCCGAATCTGTTTTCAGGGCTCCGTTCGGCCTCGGCTTCCTGCTTTTCAAAACGCGGATCTTTGCCGTCGAAAATCAGCGCACGGAAATGCTCAGCCTGCTTACGAGCCTCGGCCAGAGAGACCTTCTGAGCAATTCCAATCCCTATTTCGAATCTTTTACCTTCAAATGTCCCGATAAAGATCCAACTACGACCACCTGGCCTTACGCGCAGGTATAAACCTCCGCCATCCGAGTAAATACCTGGCTTACTGATCGCAGCCACCTGTTTGATATTGAGCTTGTTACGCGCGCGCGAGGACATGTGACTCGCAATATAGGTCTTATTCAATTACTGGTAGCCATAATTTAGGCAGCGATTTGACGCGTGCTCCCACAGTCCATTGCGAACTCAAAATCTACGAAAAAATGTTGAAAAACCTAGCTTTCAGCCGTTCGCCCGCGTTCGCGGCGTATTGTGAAAAATCAGGAAATGGCGGAGACGGAGGGATTCGAACCCTCGATACGGTTTTGCCGTATACTCACTTTCCAGGCGAGCGCCTTCGACCACTCGGCCACGTCTCCGCATCCTGGATGGCGCGCCCTATCGTGAGAATGTTGCTTTCGCAAGCGCCGATGCTTTGCAATAAGGTGCGGATGATCAAAAAGCCCTTGTTGCTCGCCTGCGCTGCCGCTTTTGCCGCGCTCCCCTTGTCCGCCCAGGATACGAAACCCGAATATCCTTCGCCGCCGGAAATCGTTGCCAAGGCGCAGGCGGAAGAGTGGGTTGCCATTGCACCGTCTGATCTATTGGTGATGGACTTGGCGCCCGACGCCAAGGGCAAAGCCCGTCGCGTGGTTATCCAGTTGATGCCCGCGCCTTTCAGCCAGGGCTGGGTGGGCAATATCCGCAAGCTGGCGGCGGCGAAGTGGTGGGACGGCACCAGCGTCAACCGCGTACAGGACAATTATGTCGTGCAATGGGGAGATGCGACCGAGAAGAAGGCTTTGCCTGAGGGATTGGCGGTGGTGCCGGAGCGCGAGTATGTCACTCCTTTTAGAGTAGGGGTGATGGAGCAAGTATGGGGAGTGGGTGGAAAGCGCGAGGCGCTGATGGAACTGCTTCCGAGGCCGCCAATGGGCGACAACATCCCGCATTTTGAAGATCCATACGCGCGCAGCTTTAGCTTTGTTGGCGGGTTTCCGGTCGCTATGACTTCAGCGAGCGAATATGCACGGCAAGGTGCGTCCCAAACCACACCAAAATTGATGCTCATGCCGAAAGATCTCTGGCCAACCCACTGCTACGCCATGGTCGGCGTCGGTCGTAACCTGTCGCCCGACACCGGAACCGGAGCCGAACTCTACACCGTTATCGGCCACGCACCGCGGCATCTGGATCGCAATATCGCGCTGGTTGGGCGGGTGATTGAGGGGATTGAGCATCTTTCCAGCCTGCCGCGCGGAACAGGGCCGCTGGGCTTTTACGAAAAGGAGGAGGAGCGGGTTCCGATCACCTCGGTGCGCCTCGGCAATGAAATCTCTGACCTGCCCGCTTTCGAATATCTTTCAACCGAAAGCGCCAGCTTCGCGGCCTATGCCGATGCCCGCGCCAACCGGCGTGATCCATTCTTCATCATTCCTGCGGGTGGGGCAGACATCTGCAATATCCCGGTCCCCATCCGGCGGAAGACGCAGTGAGCGAGAGCGTCGAGACCAGCGCTACCCTATGGATCTGGAGCAGCCCCGAAGCCCCGGCGAGCTGGCATTTCCTGACCATTGATGGCGAAGCGGCCGAAGCGATCCGCGCCACTGCGCTGATGCGGCGGCTGGAAGGCGGGCAACGACGCGGCTGGGGCTCGATCCGCGTAAAAGCTACAATCGGCGATACCAGATGGCAAACCTCGGTCTTTCCATCCAAGGAGAGTGGTGGCTATCTACTGCCGGTCAAGGCCGCCGTGCGCAAGGCAGAAGGCTTGATTGCTGGCGACGAGGTCTTGGTGCAACTGGCCTATTAAAGGCATCAGCCCTTTTTAGGATCCCGGTCGGTCACCACGACAAACAGCATCACGGCCATGAATGCGCCCATCATGCCGGCAAAAATGGCGACAGGCAAAATCGAAAGGTCAGACATGGAAACTCCCTTTTAGAACGCCCATTGCATGCGATCGAAAGAGAACGGTTTCCTTGACTTCAGTCAAAAAATGTAAAAAGTCTTTACTATATCTTTGGTTTTAGCACTTTATTGTGGGTGGAACAGCAGGTCGCAGATCGTATTGCAGTTTCTGGTATTGCCGTGGAGGGGCGATTATGGGTGGTGATGACGACAAGCGACAGGGCGACCGCAGGCAGCGCACAGAGCGGCGATCCGGTGAAGATCGCCGCCGAATGAACGATCCTGCCTATAGCGGCCCGGAAAGGCGTTCCGGCAAGGACCGGCGATCGGATGGTGACCGCCGATCCAATATCGACCGGCGCTCGGAGCCGCGCGGCTGAGCCAGCGAAGGCTTTTCAGTAGAGCCATGCTTCGCTTAATGGGTGCATGGTATTAACTTGCTCGCTCGATCTGCCGTCCGAAGCCGTTGCGACCATATTCAGGGCCGACGCCGGACCTGACCCTTGGGCGGGAGGGGATATCCAGCCCGCACAGTTTGCCCCGGTCATTGTCCGTGCAGGCAGCACCGGGCGCAAAGTGATCCGGCCAATGCACTGGGGCTATCCGGCACCCGGCCAGTCCGCGGAAATGACACCGCCCGGCGCGATGCGCTGGGTCAGCCATGTGCGCAATCTGGAAAGTCCGTTCTGGATTGGCAATCTGCGGCATGCGGGGTTGCGTTGTCTGATCCCGTTGACCTCCTTTGTCGTTTCACTTGGACCCAAGGGCCGGCATTTACGATGCCATATAAGCGGTCGGACGGCATTTGCCGCCGCCGGCATCTGGCGCGACCTTACCGATATGCCGGTTTTCGCAATGTTGACGACCGAACCAAGCCATGCGTTGCTGCCCGTCGAAGGCGGTAAAGCCCCTTCCAGCATGCCGGCGCTTTTGGATGAAGCCGCGCAGGAACAATGGTTACGAGCCGATTGGAAGGAGGCCAGTGCCCTCATCAAGCCTTATGGCAAGGCGGACCTGATCGTCGAAAGCCTGGGCTGACCCCGCAATCGTGCATCCATTTGCCGTCCTCTCTCGCTTTTCATCGCGGGCTGGGCGATAGGCGCGGCATGTGTGTAGTCGCCATCGCCCTTGATTGCCATCCGCGCTGGAAGCTGGTGCTGGCTGGCAACCGCGACGAATTCCACGCGCGGGAAGCAGACCCGCTGGGCCGTTGGGCAGAGGCGCCGCAAGTCCTTGCCGGGCGGGATTTGCAGGCGGGCGGCGGCTGGCTGGGCGTGAGCGAGGAGGGGCGGCTCGCGGTCGTCACCAACATCCGCAATCCAGACGGACCCGATCCCGCCAAGGCGTCGCGCGGGGCGCTGGTTGGCGATTGGTTGATAGCGGGGAAAGCGCCCGAAATGGCTGCGCTTCCCGGTTTCAACCCGTTCAACCTGCTGCTCACCGGGCGGGACGGCGCGACATTGCTATCGAACCTGCCAGAGCCGCAACGCGTGCCACTCTCGGCCGGAATCCACGGGCTTTCCAACGGCCATCCGGGCGAGCCCTGGCCGCGCAAAACCTCCATGGAGGCCGCGCTTTCCGGCTGGATCGACCGCGACGCAACGCCCGAAGAACTGTTCGCGCTGCTACGAGACGAAAGCCTGCTCGACGATGGCGGCGTGCCGATTTTCATCAAGGCCCCGGTCTATGGCACACGGTGCAGCACCGTCGTGCTGGTCGACCATCAAGGGCAGGGCAGCATCACCGAACGCCGCTTTCAGCCCGATGGCAGCGACGCGGGAGAGGTACGCATCGATTTTCGGTGGTAGCGCGCGCGTCTCACTTCTTCCGCAGGGCCTCCGCCAGAGCCAGCGCCGTGTTGAGGTTGCCGATCACCACGCTCGCCTCCGCCCGGCGGATTGAAGGTTTGTCCTTGCCGCGCTCATAGGCCTCGACCGACAGATAGTCGCCCGGTTTCAAACCATTGATAATGCTGACAAAGGGTGCGCCTTCGAACATCAGCGATTTGAGGAACTGGATGAAGACCATCTGGCCCTTGTCCCAGCGCATCTCCATCGATGCGCCTGCTGCATTGTACAGCCGAACGGGCTTATCGGCATCCATTGCGTCGGTGCCGGTGCGGAAAAGCGCGGGGTACACCTCCAGCGCCGCAACCTGGCCTTCATTGGCGGCCAAACCGATCATCCGCATATTGGCATCGGCATCAATGCCGACCTCGCACCGCGCGGAGTTGGTGCCGATGGCCGGCCAACTGCAATGAAAGTCCCCTGCGCCAATGCTCGACAGCACACGGCGCGGCATGCGGCTGGGATCGAGCGCAATGCTGACGCTGCTTTCATTATAGACGATGCGCCCCTTCACCCCTTGCAGCGTGAATTCTTCGGAGCGCATCACGGCAATCTTGCTGCCGCTGGCGTCGAGTGTCTCGACACAGCCCAGCGTGCCGCCGAGCAGCGGGCCGTCGACTGCGGGCTTGACCGTCTCGCGCTCGATTCCCGGTTTGGCCTTGGCGATTGCGGCCAGATCGGCGGGCAGCGGCGCGATGGCAGCGCATACGAGCGGCGGCGGTGCGGCTGGCGGGGTGGCGGCGGACAGCGTGGTGGGCAGCAACAGGCCCGAGGCGATGGCAAGCACAGCGCCTGCCCGACGAGAAATTGGCATAAAAACAGTATCCCCACAGGACGCGCGACCCGTTACGCCTGCTCGGCTAAGCTGTGCCACAGCGGCAGGGCCGGGGCAATAATCGCCCGCACGCTTTTTTATATTGTTTGAACCGCAGGGCGGCCCGTCCATCGATTTATACTCGATCGGCGGCTCATCCTCTTCCTCATCTTCATCTTCGTCAAAACCCGCGGATTCTTCACAAAGTAGAAGCGAAGCCCTTACCCTTGACCGGG
>NZ_DAOLHN010000067.1:0-8854 GCF_035329025.1 Sphingorhabdus sp.
CATGGCGATATAGACCGGATGCTTGGGCATCAGATCGGCAATGAACTGGTTGCCGAACTTGGCGTTGAATTCGTCCGCATCTTGGAAATTCATGCCGAAGAAACGACCGGCAACGCCATCCCAGAAAGGCGAACCACCTGCTTCGTCAATGACACCGCGCAATTCGGCCAGCGTACGATCGGCAAAGCGTTCGCGGTGGTTGCGGATGAAGAGATAACGGCTGCGCGCGATGAGCATACCGAGGCCGCCTGCGCGCTCTCCGGGGTGCAGGAACAGCCCCCCAACTTCGGTCGCGCCCTCAAGGTCGGTCGAAAGATTTAAAATGTCGGCCCGGAAAGTGCGTTCCAGTTCGACGCTGTGCTGGGTCAGTGCGCCGATGCGATAGCTGTAAAAGGGCCATTTCTGTCCAACGGCAGAGAAGATCTGGCAGGTGCCTCGCACTTCGCCGGTTTCGCGGTTTTCCAGGACGAATACGAACAGATCGTCGCCTACGCCTTCACCTTCGCGCGCAAAACCCTCGGCCGACCTTTCCAGCTTGGCGGTCAGCGCCTTGCGATCGGGGGGCAGATTGGTGAACCCGCCGCCGGTGCGCTTGGCCATTTCATACATGGGTTGCAGGTCCGACAGGTTGGCCGGACGGATAATGAACTTCATATTGCCCCTTTTTGTGCGATCCGAAGCAGGGTCAAAGCGGAAAGGCGCGCGCGTTCCACCAGGCTTTCGGTTATCAGAAATTCGTCGCTGCTATGAATACTGCCTCCGCGAACACCCATCGTGTCGACAACGGGAACGCCGCAAGCCGCGATATTGTTGCCGTCGCAGACCCCGCCGGTTGACTTCCAGCCGATGGAAAGGCCCAAATCCTCGCCGCAGCGTTTGACGAGGCCGAAGAGCTTTTCAGCGTCTGGTGTCAGCGGCTTGGGCGGGCGGTTGAAATGGCCATGCAGATGGATGGATACCTCATGCTCTTGCTCAATAATTGAAACCAACCTTTTGATTTCATTATAGGCAATGTCCTGAAGTCCAGGGCTATGGGGACGCAGATTGACGCGCAGAACGGCATGGTCAGGCACCACATTGTTCGGGCTGCCGCCATCGATTTTGGCTGGATTGACCGACAGGCCGTCGCGCGTCAGCGCCTTCAGCCGCAACGCAAGGTCTGCTGCCGCGAGCAGGGCGTTTCTGCCTTCCTGCGGATTGCGTCCGGCATGGGCGCTGCGTCCGGTCACGATGATTGAAAAATTGCCGCTTCCGGCCCTCGCTCCGGCCAATGTGCCGTCTGGAAGTGCAGAAGGCTCATAGGTCAAAGCGGCCAGTTTGCCATTGGCCAACTGCTTTATCAGCTCAGCGGAGGAGGCCGACCCAGTCTCCTCATCGCTGTTGATCATCACCTGATACCCGACATTCTGGAATTCCGGTGCAGTTTCGGCTGCAGACAAGGCCGCAAGCATGACCGCAATTCCGCCCTTCATGTCCGCTACACCTGGACCGTTGAGTACGCCTTCATCTAGCCAGCGTTGCTCCTGAAACGGATGATCAACCGCAAAAACCGTGTCCATATGGCCGGTCAGCAGCAGTTGGACCGGTGCGTTCGGGCGCACGGTGGTGACCAGATGGCGGCCATGCGCCACCTCTACAATCGACCCGTCAGCCAGCACTTTTTCAACCGGCGCAGGTTCGACTAGCTCCACCTCGCCATGCAGCGACGCAAAGGCATCTGCGAGCAGACTCGCCGTTGTTCCAAGCCCTTTCAAATTGCCGGTCCCGCTGTTGATACCGGCCCAGATTTGCACTTGCGCCAGCATCCGGTCATGGTCCGGCCGTTCGAGCGCTGCGTGCTCAGATTTCGAAAGCGGTTGCATTTGATATCTGTAGCGGGGTGCAGCGCGTTGCGCCACCCCTAGCGGCGCGTTTAGAGCAGTCGAGCCAGTTCGAGCCATTCCGCAATTGTGAGCGTTTCCGGCCGACGTTCCGCTGCAATTCCGGCGCGCTCCATCGCTTCCACTGCGCCGCGAATACCCTTCAGGCTTTGGCGCAGCATTTTACGGCGCTGGCCGAATGCAGCCGCAGTCAGCGTTTCAAGCGTCGCCATTTGCACGCCCTCGGGCTGCTCTTTTGGCGTCAGGTGCACGACGGCCGACATCACCTTGGGGGGAGGGGTAAAGGCGCTGCGGTGTACCGGCATCGCGATGCGGGCCTCGCACCGCCATTGGGCCAATATCGCCAAACGTCCATAAGCGTCGGTGCCCGGCTTGGCGACGATACGGTCGGCTACTTCGCGCTGGAACATCAGCGTCAACGATTTCCACGCCGGGGGCCATTCGTCGCCACTGAGCCAACCAACGGCGAGCGCTGTGCCGACATTATAGGGAAGATTCGAGACAATGTGGAAAGGCGCACCTATTTCCTGCGCAGGATCGATTTTCATCGCATCGTCTTCGATCACCCGGAGCTGCCCGGGGAAAGCTTCTGATAATTCATCCAGTGCGGGGAGGCAGCGCCGGTCTCGTTCCACCGCGGTGACATTCGCACCCGCACGGAGCAACGCGCGGGTGAGTCCGCCGGGGCCTGGACCAACTTCGTAGACATTCTCGCCGACCAGTTTGCCGGGAATGGCCGCTATTCGATCAAGCAATTGCTCATCGAAGAGAAAATTCTGCCCAAGTGCCTTGCTCGCAGAAAGACCGTGCTTCGCGATGACCTCACGTAGGGGAGGGAGTTGGGGCTGGCTCATGCCGGGCAGGCGGCGGCTTCGGCAAAGGCCTTTCGGTTGGCCACGGCTTCGCCTGCCATTTTTATCGCGGCAATCATCGAATCAGGCCGTGCTTCAT
Source organism: Sphingorhabdus sp. (assembly GCF_035329025.1). Taxonomy (GTDB): domain Bacteria; phylum Pseudomonadota; class Alphaproteobacteria; order Sphingomonadales; family Sphingomonadaceae; genus Sphingorhabdus_B. The sequence continues at coordinate 2,832 of NZ_DAOLHN010000067.1, forward strand.
TCTTGCCCGCAATGCCGAATGCCGTGCCATGGTCGGGCGATGTGCGGATGACGGGCAGACCCAGAGTGATGTTAACCGCCTCGTGGAAATATAGCGTCTTCAGCGGAATAAGCGCTTGGTCGTGATAGGCACAGAGCGCGGCATCGAAATTTCTTCGCGCTTCCGTGTGGAACATCGTGTCTGCTGGCAGGGGGCCAATGACGTTGAAGCCTTCATCGGCAATTGAAGCAATCGCCGGCGCAAAAATGTCAATTTCTTCGCGGCCCAGATTGCCACTTTCGCCCGCGTGCGGATTGAAACCTGCCAGTGCGAGTCGTGGATTGGCGATGCCGAAATCACGAGCCAATCCTTTTGCAGTCGCCCTGATTCTGCGCCGGATCAGCCTGACATCGAGTTGCGAAGCAACGCTGGCGAGCGGGATGTGCGTCGTCATCGGTACGACGCGAAGGTCTGGTCCGGCCAGCATCATAACAGCATTGCGACGTTCTACGCCGCACCGTTCGGCAACAAATTCAGTCTGCCCCGGATAGTTGAAGCCAATAGCATAAAGCTGCGCCTTGGAAACCGGCCCTGTGACAAGCCCTGCGACCGTTCCGGACCGTGCGAAACCGGTCGCTAGTTCCAGCGCCTGTAAGGCGCAGTGCGCTCCGTCCAGATCCGGGGTACCCGGGATGATCGATGCACAGTCATGAACGTGGAATACCGGGAGAGCGTCATCAAACCGCTCGGCTGCTTGATCCGGATTGTCGATCCTTACGACCGGTCCATCCCAGTGATGGGCGAAGCTCGCAATATCTCCAATGGCAAAAAAGCTTTTCAGCTTCTGCTTTTTGCGTGCTTCCCAAGCCTTGCCGATGATTTCGGGACCGACACCTGCCGGATCACCGCTGGATATGGCCAGCGGCAGGCTGATGTCAGCGCCAGCCATCAATTATATTCGATGATCGCGTCGCGACGCAGATCGCGCAGATAGAGGCGCGCGCGCTTGTTGATTCGCTCATCTTCCAAGCGCGACATCACATCGTCGAACGATTCCTGCGATGCAGTTTCGGGAGCATCGCGGCCGCACAGGACAAAAACGCGAATGCCATCCTCGAGCGAACCATAAGGAGGTGTCGACTGCCCTATTGGCAAGTCCAGCATGATCTGTTGCAACGGTCCCGGCAGATCGCGAACCTTGATGCCATCGCGATTGACCACATCAGCCCCTAGCAACTTTGCGGTATCATCTGCGGTTCCACAGCCACGTATTTTCTGGGTTTCGCTGTTGAAGCGCTTCACCGTCTCGCCCGCTTTGGCCTCGGTTGTACCGGCAGGGAAGTTGATGGCAAGTTGCTTCAGACTCAGTACTGAATCGCGGGGATCGGTCGTTGCCACCTGCCTCTTGTCGATCAACAAAAGCAGCGAGATTCCCCCCGGTGCCGGAACAGCAACAATCTCATTTTCCCGCATTTGCGATGCTGCAGTTGCCAGCGACTGTGGCAACTGCTCCATCCGGACCCAGCCCAGATCGCCACCTACAGCTGCGGTCGAAGCCTCAGAAAACTGCCGGGCATAGGCCGTGAACGATCCCCCTTGCTGGATTTGTTCGAGAATCTTCCGCGCGTTGGCATATACCTGTTCCTGATTTTCGGGGGTTGCCGAAAGATAGATTTCGCCCAGGCGATATTCGGTCGTACCCTTGGTCAGGTTGATGCGTTCCATGATCGCATTCACCTCATCGTCGCTGACGTTGATGAATGGGCGCACATTACGGCTGAGCAGGCGGTTCCATGAAAGCTCGGCCTTGATCTGACGTTTTAGGGTCGCAATCGAACTACCCTTTGAAGAAAGATAGGTTTCGGTTTCTGCAACGGAGCGGTTGAAATTCTGCACGGCCACCCGCTCGAAATACTGATTGACCTCACCATCGGTGACTTCAATCTCGTTGGCTAGGGCTTCCTGTATTTGCAGTGTTTCGTCGATGAGATTGGTCAAAATCTGCGAGCGAAATCTAGCGACTTCTTCAGCAGGCAATTGACCATCGTTGGCCAGAATGATGAGAGCGAGCCGCTCGTCGACTTCGGTGCCGGTGATGATTTCACCATTCACGATTGCCGTAGCCTTGCGAACATTGGGATCGCTGGGCTTGGCCAGCAACTGACCGCCGCCTGGTATGTCCAAGGTTGCTTGGGGAACCGTCTCGTCAGCAACGGATTGGCTGCTCGCGGGCGTCATAGCCAGAACAGCAGCGGTAGAAGTCACCAGTGCAAGACGGTAAATGCTTTTCATTTCCTACTTCCGTAAATGGTCGAAGAGACCGCGCGCAATAGGGCGGGCTGGCTGAACGATAGCTGACAAGCCAGATTTCCCCCTTGGTCGTCTTCCTTAGACGCCCAGATTTTTAAATTCCAGTCTGAACAGGAATGTGTTGCCACGGCGCGCATCACCGGTTGGCTGATAGTCGCGGCGCCAGGTGACGGCAATGGAAAGGCAATCATCGTCATAAGCCAGTCCAAGTCGATGTCGGATCGGTTCATAGCCATCAGAGACCGAGAGTTGATCTTCGTTCTGGTCGGTCAGATCGATGATCGTGGATCCGAACAATGACCAATAGCGGGCAAGCCGCAAGCGACCGGCAAGCCGGATTTCCTCACGATCGGCCAAGTCTTCGATATTGGCACCTATGTCACGGTTTAGACGCAGATATCCTGCCTGAACATAGGTGCCCCGCGATCCGACCGTGGCATCGATTTCGTTCCGGCGAATCGCAAAATTGTCCTTATCCAGCCGAAAACGATGGGTCAGTTTCACAAAATCGCGGAAACGAAATTCGCTGCGACCGACAATATCTGATACCTTGTCCGAAAGACCCGTTCCGTCTGGGAAAATGGCGGTTTTGTTAGAAAGGCGATAGCTTTGTCCGATGTTGAAGTCGAAGCTCGTTGCCTTGCCTTTGATTGACCAGTCCAGGCCATAGGTCAGGCGGACATTATCCTCGATCCGGTCATAGCCTGCAAAGCGATTGAGCGCGAAAAGGTTGCTGTCCTCGAGATCAACCGCTCGCGCATCTTCGTTGGGCATTTTGAGGTTGGATGAAGTATACGCGCCAACCAGCTGCACCCGCGGCGTCACGATTTGGGTGCCGCCAAAGGCCTCGCCCACAAATGGCCAGCGCATATCAACTGCTGCAGTCGCACTGCCACGCCCTTGCCAACCGCTTTCGCCGCGATAGCTGGGTGTTATCGTCGTGAGGTTTTCGTCGCTGTGATAGACATCGCCGCGACCAAGCACGGTGAAATTCACTTCCTGTCCGAGGCCGGTTAATGTGCGCAGATCCCAGCGCCCCGAGGCAAAGGCGCGGCGCGTATCCTGCCCGGAAGTCCGGCCGATTAACAGGCTGTTTGCTTGCAACTGCACCTTTCCGCCCAGCACCGGGTCAGTAAGGCGAAGGCGATAATCAATTTCAGGAAGGGCTATGGGCTGCAGCGCTTGACGGTCGCCAGTACGAAGCGTCTGCACACCCCAGCCGTTGAACGCAAAATAGCTATTCTCGTCGATCCGCTCGACATTGATATTGTTCCGCAGCCGGTCGTCGCGGCTGATGTCATAACGGCGCAGAAAGGTACGGTCTGTTGCAAGGCGTACCGAAGCAGAGGCTGACCAGTTGGGCGTGAACTGGAATTTGCCAGCACCATCGATGTAACCGCGAAAGACATCTTTTCCGATCGCACCGGTGCCTGAAGTTGAGACCTTCTGACTGTAGGTGGCATATCCAGTAATCTGGAATGCACCCTTGTCTTCCCAAGCGCGGTACCGCGCCTGCGCCATTGGTGCGACATCGCTGAACACATGTCCCGATAGCAACAGATCGCGATTGTCGGACAGACGCCAGTAATAGCCCTGTTCAATTTCGACACCGTTGTTGCGGGAGAAACGCAGATTGGGAACGAGGAAGCCGCTTCCTGCTGCGGTCTCTGCAGGGTGCGACAGGCCAGGCAGGGGGATAACCGGCAAGCCGAACAGTTCTATCCGTGCACCTTCATATTTGACGCGCTTTTTGACCGGATCGTAAACGACTTTGACGGCTTTGACCTGCCAGCTGGGATCTTTCGGGCAACCATCAGGGCCCTCGACTGCACAAGGTGTGTACGCGGCGCCTTCCAGCGTCATCATGCCATCAGCGCGGGTCCCTTTGTTGGCGGCGAGTCGGCTGCCGTCGTTGAGGACGAGCAGCATATTTTCGACGATCCCGTCGCGAAGGGACTCGGTCACCTCAATCGAATCGCCATAGGCGACATCACCCTCTGGCCCGACCGAGCGGATATTCCCAGAAGCGGTAACTTTGCCCGAACGACGATCCCATGAAATTAAATCAGCACGCAAAGTGTAGCCGTCGCGGCGTGCGATGACATTGCCGCTGGCTTTTACCGTGTCGGTTGCAAATTCATAATCCAGCTTATCGGCGGAAAAGGCGATTTCGTCTGTGGCCTCACTCTTGGCAGGGGCCATTTCCTGAGCCTTGGCTACTCCACCTAAACCACAGGCAAGTAGCAACGATACGCACAATGCGCTGGCCGGGCTTGCAAGTCTGGATGTCAGGAATGCCATTGATCTGGTCGGGTCCTTTATCGCTGCAATCGGGCAGGGTCCAGTGCCGGATTCAGTCGCCTGTATAACTCATGGAGGCTAAGCCTTGGTTACCGCAACCATCTTTTGCTTTAATCCGGGCTGAATGTTTGCTTATAGCGTTCGCCAGAACGCATGCGGAGCGGATTCCGCGAATTTCTGATCCCAATCGCTGAAAGGCAGTTTCCAGATGCAGGTAAGTTTTGCCGCCGAACGTCCCACCGATACTGACGTCATCGGCTTCGTTATTCAAAAGAGCCAGTGGGAGAGTTTTGCATTCCCGCTCGAAAATGCCGAGGCTGCTCGCGAAACCGCAAAGCTCGCCCGTTTTGAAGGTAATGCCGGGCAAAGCTTTCTCTATTTTGCGCAAGAAGGTGGACGCACAATCCGTATTGCGCTGATCGCTGTCGCCGACGGTGACGCAGCGGATTATCCCCGTGCAGGTGGCGATCTGCTCGCCAAAGTGCAGACTTGTGGCGCAAAGACCATTGCCCTGCATGCAGCCAATCTCGACGCAAAGGCCGCAGTCGAGGTTGCTTATGGCGCGCTGTTGCGGAACTGGCGGATTGACAAATATCGCACGAAACTGCCCGAAACGTCGAAGCCAACGATTACCGGCCTGACAGTAGTGGGCGCACCGGCCGAGGCGGAGACGCTGTGGTCCAGCCATGCGGCAATTGCCGACGGTGTTGCTTTGACCAAGGAACTGGTCAGCGAACCAGCCAATATCATCTACCCAGAAAGTTTTGTCGAACGCTGTCAGCATTTGCAAGCTTTGGGCGTCGAGATCGATGTTCTCGATGACAAGGAAATGGCCAAGCTGGGCATGGGTGCGCTGTTGGGTGTTGCGCAGGGTTCGGTTCGCCCAGCCCGCATGCTGGTGATGAAGTGGGATGGAACCAGTGGCAAGCAGGAAAAGCCGGTGGTGTTCGTCGGCAAAGGCGTGACCTTTGACACTGGCGGTATCTCGATCAAGCCCGCCGGCGGCATGGAAGACATGAAGTGGGACATGGGCGGCGCCGGTGCGGTCGCTGGCGCGATGAAGGCTCTCGCAGGACGCAAGGCCAAGGCCCATGTCGTCGGCATTTGCGGCCTTGTCGAAAATATGCCTGACGGTAATGCACAACGCCCGGGCGACGTCGTTACCAGCATGTCAGGCCAGACCATCGAGGTGATCAACACCGACGCCGAAGGTCGTCTCGTTCTTTGCGATGCGCTGCATTACGCGCAGGAGAAGTTCAAGCCTGACACCATCATCGATCTGGCCACATTGACCGGCGCGATCATCATTTCGCTCGGTAAGGAACATGCTGGCCTGTTTTCGAACAGCGACGAACTTTCGGAAAAGCTTCTTGCCGCCGGCAAAGCGACCGGCGACAAATTGTGGCGCCTGCCGGTTGGTCCCGCCTATGACA
>NZ_DAOLHN010000068.1:0-8726 GCF_035329025.1 Sphingorhabdus sp.
AAGAAGCCCCAATCGGCATGCTGCGCCATCGTCGTCCAGGTCTTCTGGCCGTTGACGACATAATGATCGCCATCCTGCACCGCCTTTGTACGGAGCGAGGCAAGGTCGGAACCGGAACCCGGCTCCGAATAACCCTGGCACCACCAATCCTCACCCGAAAGAATGCGGGGAAGGAATTTGGCTTTTTGCTCGGGCGTGCCGAAGGTGTAAATGACCGGGCCAACCATCGAAAGGCCGAAGGGCATCAAACGGATGCAATCGGCGCGGGCGGTTTCTTCCGACCAGATATAGCGCTGCGTCGGCGTCCAGCCAGTACCGCCATATTCAACCGGCCATGCGGGGGCGACCCAGCCCTTTTTGTGCAAAATGCGGTGCCAGGCGAGGAAATCCTCCTTGCCCAGCTCGTCGCCTTCGTCTTGCTTGCCGCGCAGTTCCTGCGGGTAGTTTTCAGCGATAAATGCCCGCACTTCGTCACGGAAGGCGAGGTCTTCGGCAGTGAATTCCATATCCATGGCAGCTCTCCTCTATTGCGGCAATGTAGCGCGCACGTCCTCGCAAGGCGAGCCGACTCGCACCAAATCCGTCTGGCATCGAAATTACCGGACGTTTACGTAAACGTCAATTGACCTGCCTCTATTTTACCAACATGATGGCGTCAGGGATTTTGCCTTGAGGAGAGGGCATTTATGGAGGAATGGCGGCGCGGTTGGCGCACCGTTTTGGGCGCGGCGCTGGCGGCAGCGACTGGCGTCAACCTGCTCTATTTTGTTTTCAGCCTGTTCATTCCGCATCTGCAAAAAGAAACCGGCTGGACGCTCGGCCAGTTCTCCCAACTGCAGGCCATTGTCGGCATAGGTTCGCTGGCCGCCCCGCTCGCAGGCTGGGCGATGGATCGTTATGGTCTGCGAAAGGTCTGGGCGATCGGTATGGTTGCGATCGCGATGCTGTATCTTGTTGTCGGCTTCTCACCTGTCATCCCCACCTTGTTTGGAGTGATGGTCTTCATGACCGGGCTGATCGGCGTCGCGACCAGCTCGATATCCTATACAAAGGCCGTCAATGGCTGGTTCTCGTCTCAACGCGGACTTGCGCTGGCCTGTTCGGCCATAGGCATTTCGCTAGTGGCGATCTTTATGCCGCCCGTGCTCGAAAGGCTGATTGCACTGGAAGGATGGCGCGCCGGCTATTTCATGCTCGCGGCGCTGGCCTTGTTCATTGGCTTGCCCTCAATCCTCTTTCTTGTCGCCGATATTCCGGTGCGGGTTCCGGATGACGAGGAAATCAGGCGACTTTCGGATGAAGGCCCCGATCCTTTTTACCGAAGTGCTGCATTTTGGCTGATAGCGGTCAGTTATGTCGGCATAAATATCCCTGCCTCTGGGATGCTCAGTCAGATGGTGCCGATGATGCTGGAGGAGGGGCTGACATCGGCACAGGCCGCACTCGGGATTTCGGCCTATGCCGCAGGGCAATTTTTCGGAAGGCTCGCTTGTGGCTGGATGCTTGATCGCGCACACCCGCAACGCACTGCCTTTTTCTTCACGCTGATTCCGGCAATTGGCTGCGTGCTCTTATGGCAAACGCAGAACTATTATGCCGCTGCACTATTTGCTGTTGCCGCTATCGGCGTGCAACAAGGTGCGGAGATCGACTTGCTCGCCTATTTTGTTGCCCGCCGTTTCGGGCTTGATCGCTACGGGTCGATATATGGCTGGATCCAGGTTGCGGGCTGGATGGGCACGTTGTGCGGCGTGCTCTTGTTTGGCAAAATCCATGACTGGACGGGCAGCTATTCGCTGTTTCAGGCAGGGGCGATCTTTTCCTATGTTATCGCCGCAGTGTCATTCCTGTTCGTGAAGCTGAACCCTCAACGGGTTTTCACGTAACTTCCCGGCGCTTCCTCAATTGCCTTCAACTTGCCCTTACCGGGCTGCCTTGGGCCTTTGGCAGCGACCTGTTTCGGCGACTGGGTCGATAGCCAATTCAACCAATCGGGCCACCAGCTGCCCTTGGTTTCGGTCGCGCCTTCGATATATTCGTCGAGGCTGGAAACTTTGGGGTCTTCATTGAGCCAATATTGATATTTGCCTTGGGCTGGCGGGTTGACGACGCCCGCGATATGCCCGCTGCCTGCAAGTACGAAACGTACCGGCCCTTTGAAATGGTCGCGGATTTTCCAGACGCTGCCGACAGGGGCGATATGGTCCTCGCGGCCGGCCTGCACATAGGTCGGCGTTGTGACTTTGCGCAGATCGATGGGCGTTCCCAACGCCGACAGCGCACCGGGTTCGACCAGCTTGTTGTCACGATACAGATCGCACAAATAGTCTTTGTGCCATTTGGCGGGCAGGTTGGTAACGTCGCCATTCCAGTGCAGCAGGTCGAATGCGGGATATTCCTCGCCAAGAAGGTAATGCTTGTTGATCGTTGACCAGATGAGGTCATTGCCGCGCAACAGATTGAAGGTGAGCGCCAGATAACGCCCATCGAGAAAGCCCTGTTGCGACGCTAGCGATTCGATCATCTTCAACTGGTGCTCATCGATGAAGTTGAGCAGTTCGCCGCCGCGGGTGAAATCGACCTGCGCGGTGAAGAAGGTTGCGCTTTTGACCTTATCCGCCTCGCCGCGCGCTGCAAGGATTGCCAGCGTCGCGGCCAAGGTCGTGCCTGCCACACAATAGCCAATGGCGTGCACGCTATCGACGCCCAATGCATCGCGAATGGTGTCAATCGCATCGATCTGCGCCGCGATATAATCGTCCCAGATCACATCGCGCATTGAGGCATCGGCCGATTTCCACGATACTACGAATACGGTGATACCTTGGTCGACGCACCATTTGATGAAGCTTTTCTCAGCCGTCAGGTCGAGAATGTAGAAACGGTTGATCCAGGGCGGGAAGATAACGAGCGGGGTTTCGAACACCTTCTCGGTCGTCGGCGTATATTGCAGCAGTTGGTATAGCGGAGTCTGGTGCACCACCTTGCCGGGTGTGCAGGCGATATTTTCGCCCAGCCGGAACGCCTGCGGATCGGTGTGAGTCAACTGCCCGCGCTGCATGTCTGCGAGCAGGTGGCTGACGCCGGTCATCAGGCTTTGGCCTTTGGTCTCGATTGCTTTTTCGAGCGCGACCGGATTGGTGAGCGGCGAATTGGCGGGGCTCATAGCCTCGACCACGGTGCGCACGGCAAATTCGAGCTTTGCTTTGTCGGCTTTTGACAGATGCTCCATTTCGTGCGCCGCGCCGATCATATAATCCGACATCAGCTGATAGCCCTGCCGCATCAGATCAAACACCGGATGCTCCCATTGGGGTGCGGCGAAGCGGCGATCTTTCGGATTGACCTTGTCATGGCCGGCCTTTGCCAACGGTGCCAACACCTCACCCCAGGCATCGAGTGCATGTTTGTAGGCAGTCAGCGGATCGGCAGCACCAGCCCCGAAAGTTTCGGCCATTTTGGCGAGCTGTTCAGGGTCCATCAGGGGCGGCATGTTGGGTGAATCGGCCATGTCTGTTGCATAACCCAAGCGGCCGCATTGTCTAAGCTTCTATTTGTTGTGCGGCGCAACATAGACATTGCAGCAAAATGCGCCTATGGAGGGGTTTGAAAACTGGAACCCCAATGACAATTGAAAAACTTCCCGCGCTTCTTGGTGAAGCGCTTACCGCGCGTGGCTATACCACGCTGACCCCTGTGCAATCCGCTGTTATCGCCGAAGAGGCCGTCGGTCGTGACCTTGTTGTTTCGGCGCAAACCGGCTCCGGCAAGACCGTTGCTTTCGGTCTCGCCATGGCGCCAGAGATTCTCGACGGCGGGCTGGTCAGCCTCGCGCGTGATCCCGCCGCCCTGATTATCGCGCCGACCCGCGAACTGGCTTTGCAGGTCAGCCGCGAATTGATGTGGCTTTATGGCAAGGCCGGCGTGCGCATCGCCACCTGCGTTGGCGGGATGGATGCCTCGAAAGAACGCCGCAACCTCCAGACCGGGCCGCAAATCGTGGTCGGCACGCCGGGGCGTTTGCGCGACCATCTGGAACGCGGAGCACTGAACCTGTCGGCGCTAAAAGTCGCGGTGCTCGATGAGGCCGACGAGATGCTCGACATGGGTTTCCGCGAAGAGCTGGAGGATATCCTCAACGCCACGCCCGAGGGCCGTCGCACGCTGCTGTTCTCGGCAACAATGCCCAAACCGATTGTAGCGCTTGCCAAACGTTATCAGCATGATGCCTTGCGTATTTCGACCGTCGGCGAAGATCGCGGCCATGGCGATATCAGCTATCAGGTCGTAACGGTCGCGCCGCCCGACATTGAAAACGCCGTGGTGAATCTGCTGCGTCTGCATGAAGCCGATACCGCGATCCTGTTCTGCGCGACGCGGGAAAGCGTGCGGCATCTCTATTCGAAACTGACCAATCGTGGCTTCAACGCGGTGGCACTGTCGGGCGAGCATAGCCAGAGCGAGCGCAATCAGGCGCTGCAAGCACTGCGCGACCGCCGGGCCCGCGTCTGCGTCGCCACCGACGTTGCCGCGCGCGGGATCGATTTGCCCAACCTTTCGCTCGTCATCCATGTCGAGCTGCCGCGCGATGCCGAAGGTTTGCAGCACCGTTCGGGCCGCACCGGCCGGGCGGGCAAGAAGGGTACCGCGGTACTGGTCGTGCCCTATCAGCGGCGCAAGCGCGTCGAATCGATGCTGCGCGGCGCGCGGATCGAGGCTGAATGGATCAAGGTTCCGACCGCCGACGATATCCGTGCCAAAGACCATGAACGCTTGCTCGAAATGCTGCTGACCCCGGTCGAAGCCGAAGAGGAAGATCGTGCATTGGGTGCCCGTCTGCTCGAGACGATGAGCGCGGAAGATGTGGCGGCAGCTCTTGTTCGCGCCCACCGTGCTAAAATGCCCGCACCCGAAGAGTTGCTCGACAATGGCAGCGGTGAGCGGATGCCGGACAATCGCCGTGCAGGCTTTGACGATTCGGTCTGGTTCAAACTGAACATCGGTCGCCGCAACAATGCCGATCCCAAATGGCTCTTGCCGCTGCTTTGCCGCAGGGGCGGGGTGACCAAAAATGATATCGGCGCGATCCGCATCGCAGCCGATGAAACCTATGTCGGCATTTCGGCTGCAGCTGCACGCCATTTTGCCAAGGCAGTGGCGCAACGCGGACATGATGAAGACAATGATGTCGAAATCATCGAGGCCGAAGGTCCACCGCGCCTGGCCGCACGCGAAAACCGCCGCAAAGGCAAGCCGAACGAGTCCACGCCGCGTCATGCGCCACGCCCCTTTTCGGGCACCGGCGCAGGCGGAAAGCGGCCTTTCCGCAAGGACGGACCTGCACCCTCCAAACATGGCGTGAAGCATAAGGCCAAGGGTAACCGTCCGCGCTAGGCCGGTTTTTCTGGCAAATCGGTGAAACATCGCGCATGAGGGCGGCTCTCTGACCCATTTGTTACAAGGAGCCGCTGGAGTCCGATGTCCGAAGAATTCTACCGCATGAAGCGCTTGCCGCCCTATGTCATCGCTGAAGTCAATGCGATGCGAGCGGCGGCCCGTGCGGCGGGAGAGGACATTATTGACCTCGGCATGGGCAATCCTGACCTGCCGCCGCCCCAGCATGTCATCGACAAGCTGGTCGAAGTTGCGCAGAAACCCGATGCCCATGGCTATTCGGCATCAAAGGGCATTCCGGGCCTCCGCCGCGCGCAGGCGAACTATTATGGCCGCCGTTTTGGCGTCGATGTCGATCCCGAAACCGAAGTTGTCGTGACCATGGGGTCCAAGGAAGGGCTCGCCAGCCTTGCCACCGCAATCACCGCACCGGGCGATGTCGTGCTCGCACCCAATCCGAGCTATCCGATCCATACCTTTGGATTCATTATCGCCGGAGCAACGATCCGCAGTGTTCCGACGACACCGGACGAAAATTACTTCCGCGCGCTCGACCGTGCCATGGCCTTCACCGTGCCGCGTCCGTCGATCTTGGTGGTCAACTATCCGTCGAATCCGACCGCCGAAACGGTCGACCTCGCATTCTACGAAAGACTGGTCGCCTGGGCGAAGGAAAACAAGGTCTGGATCCTGTCCGACCTAGCCTATTCCGAGCTCTATTTTGACGGAAACCCGACGGTGTCGATCCTGCAGGTCAAGGGCGCGAAGGACGTTGCTATTGAATTCACCTCACTGTCGAAAACCTATTCGATGGCCGGTTGGCGCATCGGCTTTGCCGTGGGCAACAAGCAGCTGATCGCGGCGATGACGCGGGTGAAAAGCTATCTCGATTATGGTGCCTTCACCCCGATCCAGGCAGCGGCCTGCGCGGCGCTCAACGGCCCGCAGGATATCGTCGAGAAGAACCGCGAACTGTATCACAAGCGCCGCGACGTTCTGGTCGAGGCCTTTGGCCGTGCTGGGTGGGATATCCCCGCACCGCGCGCGTCAATGTTCGCGTGGGCCCCGTTGCCGCCAGCGCTTGCCCATCTCGGCAGCCTTGAATTTTCAAAGCAGTTGCTGACCGAGGCCAAGGTCGCGGTCGCCCCGGGCGTTGGCTATGGCGAAGATGGCGAAGGCTTTGTCCGCATTGCGATGGTCGAAAATGAGCATCGGCTTAGGCAGGCCGCGCGCAACATCAAACGCTATCTGCAGTCGATGGGCGTGAATACACCGACGCAGGCGAAGGCGATTTAGGGCGAGTTAAACTGTCTTAACGCGACAGGTTTTCCGACGTTGGTTCATCCATTCATAGGTGGTGAAACCCGCTACAGATTGTCCGTCTCCCTTGCCCTACACAGAGCTCGGCTATGGGCAGCGAGGTCACTGAACATCGCCCACTGCAACCTTGTCAAGATTCTGGAGATTAAGGCGGTAATATCCCAGCAGGTATGCATGTTGCTCCTGCCAGCCTTTTTCCTCATTCTGCGTCATTGCATCCACGGCAATTGCCCGTTCGGCGATTTGTCGAAATCGAACCGGGTTTTCCGCAGGATTGACGAGCGTTGAGATCTCAGCAAGCAGCCGCCAAGCCGTTTCGTAATTCCTCCACCCATTTTCTTTCGATTTAGACTGTGCAAAATGCCGGTCAACTACTGCCATTTTGAGATTGATAACCCTCTCGTTATCGCCGGTAAGATAATTTCGTTGCCCGCTATTATAGATCATGTCCTTTTGGTGAAGAATAACATAATCTTCCCAATTCCACTTACCGATTTCACGTTGGCCTTTGTCGGTCAGTATCGCCAGCATGGCATCCGCATATCCATAGGCCATAGCCTTAGGAACGAATGCATCATCATCTTTGCACGCCTTTGCGATTTCCCGTTCCCAATCGTTGCGGAAACGCTCCTCATAAAGGTCACAAAAATCGTCACCGCCGCTGAAGGCTTCCTTTGGGGCATTGGCATAAGCTGGTTGATGCCGCCTTTTTAGCACCTCACCAGCGCGGTCATACATTTCGGTACTAGGGGTTAGTTGCGCCTCAAGCACAGCCAGTCGCAGTTCGATTTCCATCGACGTTAGATCTCGACTAGAACTGTCCTGCACATACTCCAAAGCCCGTGAAACAAATGGATCAATATTTGGGTTGCCGCCATCGCGGGATGGCAACAGCCATCTTTCAATCGCTTCATATTGCGTGAAAACGTCGCGGGCTTGCGCGGCAAGTCGTTTCGATCTGAATATCTCGGCGGCGCTTAGGTATAGGTTTATGCGGTTCAACAGGTCTGAATTCAGCGAATCTTTAATACGACTCAGTTTGGCAACCGACGGAGTGTTCGCTATAAATGATTGGAGCTTTTCAGGTTCGGAAACATCCAAACGCGAAGCTTCTCGTTTGTCTTCGACCTGCAGTTCCTTATTCAATTCACCCAATGCGTTCGTAAAGTCACGGTCCAATTGGGCGGATATTGTTTCAGACGTTCCGTTACGTTTTTCGATAAATCTAAGCGCCTGCTGGACCGTGTTTTCATCACCGTAACGCAAATGCCATCTGATCAGATAGTTGGCGTCGACATGCCCACCGCACGCACCGCCTTTTTTCGTCACGTAGCTTTTGGGAACCGGGATTTCTCTTATCCGCCTTATTTCATCTGGCGATCCATTCCACCCGTATGCGATCAATATGCAGATTTGGCCTTCTTCGTCGGGCAGACTCTGGATCTTTGCATCTGCAGAAGTCGGCACATTGCTGGCGATCAGCAACAATGACAGTGCGCTGCTCAACTTCATGTTCGAACGCCCCTTTTTTATCGGCCGCGAGTTAGTTTATCTGGTTTGCATTCCTAACATATCGCTAAACAGGGTTGTATCAGTTTTGGATTGAACGCGTAGTACGAGGAAAACGGCTGTGTCCGCTTTGTGTGATCCGATTGGTAAAATCAGGCAGCCCACCACCCTAACATAGTTGCCCCACCAGAAACCCCTGTCCTACACACCCCCATTTATGTTCCATTCCACCCATGGAACAGACCGATTCAAACCCACCCTCCCAAATCCAAACCTTTGCCCCCGTGCCCACCCGCGTGCGCCATGATGGCTGGACGCCGAAAAAGCAGGTGGAATTTATCAAGGCATTGGCCGCCAGCGGTTGCGTCGATGAAGCCTGCCGTCGCGTCGGGCGCTCGCGGCAGTCGGCTTATGATCTGCGCGCGCGGCCAGAGGCGGGGCCGTTTCGGGGGGCCTGGGGGGCCCCCCCCCCCAAAACGCCGCAGCGCACAGGCCCCCCCCCC
>NZ_DAOLHN010000069.1:0-8445 GCF_035329025.1 Sphingorhabdus sp.
GCTGGCGCTGGTCAGCCAGGAACGCGCCGACCGCGCGATCAAGGAAGGCCGCTTCAACAAGTCGCTGGTCACCGTTTATAACGACGACGGCACCGTCGCGCTTGACCACGAGGAATTCCCCCGGCCCGAAACCACTGCTGAAGGGCTTGCCAGCCTGAAGCCCAGCTTCGACGCGATTGCCGACTTCGACATTGGCGGCACCACCTTCCGCAAGCAGATCCAGCGCCGCTATCCCGATCTCAACTGGAAGGGCGTGCACCACGCCGGCAACAGCTCGGGCGTGGTCGATGGTGCGGGCGCCTTGCTGATCACTAGTAAGGCCTATGCCGACAAGCACGGCCTCAAGCCGCGCGGCCGGATCGTCGCCTATGTCAACTGCGGTGATGACCCCACGCTGATGCTCAACGCTCCGGTTCCTGCGGCGAAGAAGGTCCTCGAAAAGGCCCGCCTCAAGAAGGAAGACATCGACGTTTTCGAAATCAACGAAGCCTTCGCCGTCGTCGCGGAAAAGTTCATCCGTGATCTCGATCTCGACCGCACCAAGGTCAATCCCAACGGCGGCGCCATGGCGCTGGGCCACCCGATCGGCGCGACGGGCTCGATGCTGATCGGCACCGCGCTGGACGAGCTGGAGCGGATCAATGGCCGCTATGGCCTGATCACGATGTGCGCCGCAGGCGGCATGGCCCCGGCAATCATCATCGAACGTATCTAAGAAGCGAAACGGGCGGCCATCAACTGGCCGCCCTTTTTACAGCGTCTTGATAATCGCCGAGAAATCGAGACCGCCCTGCCCCGCCTTGTCAAAGGCTTCGTAGAGCGCAGCGGCCTTTTCGCCCATCGGCACATCGGCATCGACCGAGGCAGCCGCCTCCATCGCCAGCTTCAAATCCTTCAGCATCAGCGCGGTAGCGAAGCCGCCCTGATAGTCATTATCCGCGGGAGACTGAGGGCCGACGCCGGGGACCGGGCAATAGCTGGTCATCGACCAGTTCTGACCCGAAGCCTTGGACGAAATGTCGTAAAATGTCTGCAGATCGAGGCCCAGTTTGTCGGCGAGCATGAAGGCTTCGCAAGTCGCGATCATCGACGCGCCGAGCAGCATGTTATTGCAGATTTTAGCTGCCTGCCCTGCCCCCGATGCGCCTGCATGGATCACCGCCTTACCCATCGCGGCAAGGATGGGCTCGGCGCGCTCAAAAGCGCTGTCACTTCCGCCGACCATGAAGGTCAGCGTGCCGCCATTGGCCGCAGCGATACCTCCCGAGACCGGCGCATCGACCATTTCATAGCCGGCAGCAGTCGCATCCGCGGTCACCTTGCGCGCGGTGGCAACATCGATGGTCGAACAATCGAGCAGGATCGCACCCTTGGGCGCTTGGCCGATGACATCGCCTTCGTACACGCTGTCGACAATCTTGCCATTGGGAAGCATTGAGACCACCGCTTCCGCATCGACAACAGCCTCGCGCACGCTGGTGAAGGTCGCGCAGCCATTGTCCTTCGCGCGCGCCAGCGCTTCCTTCGATAGGTCAAAGGCGTTGACGCTATGCCCCGCCTTCACAAGGTTCGCGGCCATCCCGCCGCCCATATTGCCGAGACCGATAAAGGCTATTTTCATTGGCGTAACAAATCCCTTCCGACGATCATCCGCATCACCTGGTTGGTGCCTTCCAAGATCGAGTGGACGCGCAGGTCGCGCCAGAAACGCTCAATCGGATAATCGCGCAAATAGCCATAGCCACCGAACAATTGCAGCGCCTTGTTGACAATCTCGCTGCCATTGTCGGTCGCGAGCCGCTTTGCCATCGCGGAGAAACGGCTCTTGTCGGGCGCATTGGCGTTCACCTTGCACGCCGCCATATAGAGCAGCGCGCGCGCGGCTTCGAGGTCGGTTGCCATGTCGGCGAGCATGAACTGGGTGTTCTGGAAATCCGCGACCGGCTGGCCGAATTGCTGGCGTTCCTTGGTATATTTGACTGCTTCGTCGAGGCAGCGCTGCGCGCCGCCGAGCGAGCATGCACCGATGTTGAGTCGCCCGCCATCAAGTCCCGCCATCGCAAAGCGGAAACCATCGCCTTCAACGCCAACGCGGTTGGCAACCGGCACACGGCAATCCTCAAATATTACCTGCGCGGTCGGGCTGGCATTCCAGCCAAGCTTCTTCTCCGGCGCGCCAAAGCTGAGGCCCGACGTATCCTTGTCGACAACGAGGCAACTGATGCCCTTAGCCTTTTCATCGCCGGTGCGCACCATCACGACATAAATGTCATTATAGCCCGCACCCGAAATGAACTGCTTCGTGCCGTTGAGGACATAATGATCGCCATCCAGCCGCGCGCTGGTTTTCAACGCAGCTGCGTCTGATCCCGAACCCGGCTCAGTCAGGCAGTAACTGGCGATCTTCTCCATGCTGACCAGATCAGGCAGATAGCGTGCCTTCAGCTCTGCCGAACCGAAAGTGTCGATCATCCAGGCGGCCATATTGTGGATCGAGATATAGGCGCTGGTCGCGGGGCAACCATAGGCCATCGCCTCCATGATCAACGCCGCTTCAAGCCGACCGAGCCCGATCCCGCCATTCTCTTCGGAGATGTAGATCGCGCCAAAGCCAAGCTCACCCGCCGCCTTCCAGACATCGACCGGATAATGGCTTTTCTCGTCCCACTCGCCTGCAAAGGGTGTGATGCGATCAGCGGTGAACTTGCGCGCCATATCCTGAATGGCAAGCTGGTCTTCGGTAAGGTCAAACTGGTTGGTCATCGTTTAGCCCATTGTCGGAATGATGAAGGCATTGCTTCCATCGCCGCCGCCATCGGGCCAGCGCGCGGTGACTTTCTTGACCTTGGTCCAGAATTTGATGCCTTCCATGCCATATTGGTCGGTGTCGCCAAAGCCCGAGCGCTTCCAGCCGCCAAAGCTGTGATAGGCGACCGGCACCGGGATTGGCACATTGATACCGACCATGCCGACATTGACGCGACTGGCAAATTCGCGGGCGGCGTGGCCGTTGCGCGTGAAGATCGCGACGCCATTGCCATATTGATGCTTGCTGGGAAGGCTCAATGCCTCGTCGAAATCCTTGGCGCGCACCATCTGCAGCACGGGGCCGAAAATCTCTTCCTTATAGCTTTCCATGTCAGTGGTGACATGGTCGAACAGAGTCGGGCCGATGAAATAGCCTTCTTCATGCCCCTGCAGCTTGAAGCCGCGCCCGTCGATGACAAGCTCTGCACCTTCGTCGGCGCATTTCTGGATCCAGCCTTCGACCTTCGCCTTGTGCTGCGCGGTGACAACCGGGCCATAATGCGCCTCATTGTCGGTCGAGATACCGATCTTGAGCGCGTGGATCGCGGGGATCAGCTTCGCCTTCAAGGCTTCGGCGGTGTCATCACCCACCGGCACGACCACGGGCAGCGCCATGCAGCGTTCACCCGCCGAACCGAAGGCAGCGCCGGTCAGGTCGTTCACCACCTGATCAAGATCAGCATCAGGCATCACAATGCCGTGGTTCTTCGCCCCGCCCATTGCCTGCACGCGCTTTCCGGCAGCCACGCCACGGTTGTAGACATAGTGCGCAATGTCGGATGAACCCACAAAGCTGACGGCGCTGATCGCCGGATGGTCGAGGATTGCATCCACCATTTCCTTGTCGCCATGCACGACCTGGAAAATCCCCTCGGGTATTCCTGCCTCAAGGAACAGTTCGGCCAAGCGATTGGGCACGCTCGGATCACGCTCCGAAGGCTTCAGGATGAACGCATTGCCGACGCTGGTTGCAACAGCGCCCATCCACAAGGGGATCATCGCGGGGAAGTTAAACGGCGTAATGCCCGCGCCGATGCCCAGCGGTTGGCGCATCGAATAGACGTCAATGCCTGGGCCTGCGCCCTGCGTATATTCACCCTTCAGCACATGCGGCAGGCCGCAGCAAAATTCGACAACCTCCAGCCCGCGCTGGATATCGCCCTTGCTGTCGGCAATCACCTTGCCATGTTCGGCGCTGAGCATATGCGCCAGCTCATCCATATGCTTTTCAACGAGCGCCTTGAAATCAAACATCACGCGCGCACGGCGCTGCGGGTTCATTGCTGCCCATGCCGGTTGTGCGGCCTGTGCAGCGGCAACAGCGCGGTCCAGCACAACTTTGTCACCAAGGGCAACCCGCCCCTGCACACCGCCATTATTGGGATCCATTATGTCGCTGAACCGCGTAGCCGCAGGCGCACCACCCACAAGGAAATGATCTATCTGACGCATGTCGTCTCTCTTCTCATATGACTCAATGGTGCCGCCTTAGTGCAAATGCCTTGGCGGCTAAAGGGGAAGTGTCGTTTATGCTTCGAGCAGGTCTTTGAGCGGGACCGAGCTATCGGCCAAGCGCTCTGCTGCGATAGTGGCCCCTGCTTCGACCAGCTTGCGGCCTTGCACATAATCCTTGACCATATTGACGCAATCGAGCGCGATGACTTTGCCATCCTTCAGGTAAATGACCGAAAAGCTGCGTGTCGCCGGATCGCCGCGTAGCACGGTGGCATCATGCCCGGTAGACAGGCCCACAGTCTGCAATTTCAGGTCATATTGGTTCGACCAGAACCAGGGCGTCGCCTTGTAAGGCTGTGGGTCTGCGCTGCAGATCGTCTTCGCCGCGACGGTGGCCTGATCATTGGCATTCTGCACCGATTCCAGCCGGATTATTGCCCCGCCTGCGAAACTATTGGCATGCGCGGCGCAATCGCCGATGGCATAGATGTCGGGAAGGCTGGTGCGGCAATATTCGTCCACCTCTATGCCATTGCCACCTTTAGCGCCCGCAGCCAGCAGCGGTTCAACCGAGGGAATGATGCCAATCCCGACAATGACCATCTGCGCCGGTATGACGGAGCCATCAGCTAGCCGCACGCCGGTTACGTTTCCGTCTTCGCCCTCAAGCGCATCGATGGATACACCTGTGCGAAGATCAACGCCATGGGCGCGATGTTCGGTCTCATAAAATTCCGAAAGTTCGGGCCCTGCAACACGCGCCAGCACACGCGGCAAAGCTTCAAGCAGCACAACCTTCTTGCCCAGTTTGGTGAGCACCGCCGCTGCTTCAAGCCCGATATAGCCACCGCCAATCACGACTACCTGCTCGACCCCGGTCAGTTCGGCCATGATCGCATCGGCATCGGCCCGGTTGCGCACGCAATGTACGCCCTTCAGCTCACCACCCAGCAGCGGCAAGCGGCGCGGGTCGCCGCCTGCGGCCCAAATCAGCGATTCATAGGAACGCTCGGTTCCATCATCGAGCTTCACAGTCTTCGCGGCAGGATCGACAGCCTCAACCGAACGGCCCAGCAACAGATCGACCTGCTTTTCCTGCCAAAAGGCGCGCGGACGGATGTAGATGCGTTCAAATTCCTTCTCGCCCGCCATATATTCTTTTGAGAGCGGCGGGCGTTCGTAAGGCGGTTCTTCCTCGCGCCCGATTATCGTTACCGGACCGGCATAGCCATTCTGCCGCAGCGCAATCGCCGCCTGCGCGCCTCCATGGCCGCCACCCACTATGATTACGCCTGCACCCTGCCCCGTCATTACACCCTCGCTAAAACAGACTTATTGCGGCTTCTTGCGTTGCAAGCCCGAACGTTTGCAGGTCGCGACCGTCTCGCCCCGCTGGTTGAACGCTTCATGCAAGAAAGTGACGATGCCAGCATCAGGCCGCGAACGCGATTCCCGCAATTCGATGACCGTCGTTTTGATGTTCAGCGTATCGCCGATGAACACCGGTTTGGGAAAACGCACTTCATCCCATCCCAGATTGGCCACTGCAGTACCCAATGTGGTATCACCGACGGAAATCCCTACCATCAGCCCCAATGTGAAGCAGCTGTTGACGATCCGCGTGCCATAGTCGCTGCCCTTCATATATTCCTCATCGAGGTGAAGCTGCGCCGGGTTGTGCGTCATCGTGCTGAAAAGCAGATTATCGGTCTCGGTCACCGTCCGCCGGATCGGGTGATCGAAAGTCTGACCGACGCTCAGTTCGTCGAACCAAAGTCCTGCCATGGAAAGGCTCCCTTCTCGCTGCGCCGAAACCACAAACTGGCCACGAAAGCCAGCGCTAAAAGCGGAAGGCGCTACTCATCAACTTGCGCCAGCAATTGCTGCGCGCGCGAGAGGAATGGGCGGTCGAGCATCCCACCTTTCCAGCCGATCGTTCCCAAACCGGGGTTGGCAGCAAACAGCGCCACAATTTCGCGCGCTTCGGCGATTTCTTCAGCACTTGGTGTAAAGGCAGCATTGATGACTTCGACCTGAGCCGGATGGATCGCAAGCATGCCGCGATAGCCATCGCGCCGCACCTTTTGTGCACGCAGGCGGAGTGCTTCGAGATCCTTGAAATCGGCACAGATCGTCTCGATCGCCGGAACCCCAGCGGTCGCCGCGCCCAGCAAGGTCAGGCTGCGCGCCAGTTCGAAAGTGAAGGAATAGCTGCCGTCGGCATTGCGGTTTGAATTCGCCCCAACCGAATCCGCCAGATCCTCTGCTCCCCAGGTAAGAGCAGCTAAGCGTGGCGCACTCTTATAGTCACCAGTATGGAACATGGCTTCAGCGGTTTCGGTCGCCAACACGATAACCGGCGTCGCCCCCCGCTCGAAGCCCTGCGCCGCCTCAAATGCCATCAGATAGTGATCGAGCAGCTCAACATCCTGCCGCCCATAGACTTTGGGCAGCATGATCCCACCGGGGTGCGCCGGCATGATGGCCACCAGATCGTCCAGCGTGTGTGGCCCATCTAGCGGGTTGACCCGCACCCAGATGCGCTCCCGTGAGATCGAATGAGCGAGCAGGAAATCATGCACCTGCTGGCGGGCAAGTGGCTTGTTTTCGGTCGCCACTGCATCTTCAAGATCGAGCAGGATAATATCGGCAGGCCCTTCGAGCGCCTTTGCCATTTTCCGTTCGCTGTCGCCGGGGGCAAATAACCAGGAACGCATCTTCAAATTTGCCACAGTCTGTTTCCCCTGCCGACTTATAACTTCAAATCGGCCCCTAACACCCAGCATTACGGCTTATCAAGTTCCGCGAAAAGCACACCCGAATGCCGGCTGCCGCATCCTTAGCAAAACCCCAGCTACCAAATCGACAACCGATTCTTCCTAGAGCGCCTGAAGAATCTGTGTAGTGCAACGCGAAATATAATTCAGGAATGCCTTTTCCCCATGACCCGAAATTTAACGCATCTCGAACGGCTCGAAGCTGAAAGCATACACATCATGCGCGAAGTGGTAGCCGAAGCTGAAAAGCCGGTGATGCTTTACTCGGTCGGTAAAGACAGCGCAGTGATGCTGCATCTGGCGCGAAAGGCATTCTACCCCTCGCCGCCGCCCTTCCCGCTGCTGCACGTCGATACCACCTGGAAATTCCAGGAAATGTACAAGCTGCGCGACCGGATGGCGCAGGAAAGCGGTATGGAGCTTCTGGTCTATCAGAACCCCGAAGCCAAGGAGCGCGGCATCAACCCGTTCGACCATGGCCCTCTTCATACCGATATGTGGAAGACCGAAGGGCTGAAGCAGGCGCTGGATCTTTACGGCTTTGACGCCGCCTTTGGCGGTGCACGGAGAGACGAGGAAAAGAGCCGCGCAAAGGAACGTATATTCTCCTTCCGAACTGCCACCCATGGCTGGGATCCGAAGAACCAACGCCCCGAATTGTGGAACCTCTATAATGCCAAGAAGGCCAAAGGGGAGAGCATCCGCATCTTCCCGATCTCGAACTGGACCGAACTCGATATCTGGCAGTATATCCATTTGAACGATATCCCCATTGTACCGCTTTATTTCAGCGCCAAACGCCCGACCGTCGAGCGCGACGGTTTGCTGCTGATGGTGGATGACGAGCGTTTCCCGTTGCAGGAAGGCGAAGTGCCGGTTGAACGCTCCATCCGCTTCCGCACGCTTGGCTGTTATCCTCTGACGGGAGCAGTCGAGAGCGAAGCCAGAACACTGCCCGAAGTCATCCAGGAAATGCTGCTCACCACGACCAGTGAAAGGCAGGGGCGCATTATCGACAAAGATGGCGGCGATGCGTCGATGGAGAAAAAGAAGCAGGAGGGGTATTTCTGATGGACCCCGTCTACAAAACCGACGCGCTGATTGCCGAGGATATCGACGCTTATCTGGAACAGCACCAGCATAAAAGCCTGTTGCGGTTCATCACTTGTGGTTCGGTCGATGACGGCAAATCAACGCTGATCGGTCGATTGCTCTATGACAGCAAGATGATCTTCGAGGATCAACTCGATGCTTTGCAGGCCGACAGCAAGCGCGTCGGCACGCAGGGGCAGGAAATCGACTTTGCGCTGCTGGTTGATGGCCTTGCCGCCGAACGCGAACAGGGCATCACCATAGATGTCGCCTACCGCTTCTTCGCGACCGAAAAGCGCAAGTTCATCGTCGC
>NZ_DAOLHN010000070.1:0-8304 GCF_035329025.1 Sphingorhabdus sp.
AGGCGGCCTATGGCCGCGGCATGCCGACCGACGACCGCGAGACCCTGGCCGAGATTGCAAGTGTAGACCTGCTCTTTGCCATTCTCGACCGGATCACCGGCGAAGCGGGCCGGTCTATGTCGAGTTTCATCGGGGCCGATGAAGCCAAGATCGCGATGTGGCAAGGTCAGGTGAACGCGGTCCGCCAGAGCCTCGCTGACCGGCAAGCCAACACACATTTGCGCGTCAACGCGATCATGCAGATCATCGAGAAGACCGCCTTCCTCGAAAATGTGCTCGCCGCCTCGATGTCGCCCGGAATGGCGGCATCGCTCGACTGGTCGCGTGCGGTCCAGACCCGCAGCCTCGCCCACTGACGCACAAGGAACACCAATATGGTCGAGGTCTTCACGGTCGGTGGCGGCGACTATCTGGTCAATGTCTTCAATGCGGTCGCCGCCTGGACGGGGAATGGCGGTTACAAGGGTCTGCTCCAGGTCGTGATGGTGATGGGGCTTGGCTTTTCCGCACTGATGCTCGCCTTCAACCAGGACTGGCGCGCGTGGATCAACTGGTTCCTGGGTGCTACCCTCATGTACAGCTGCCTGATGGTCCCCCGGCTCGATGTGCAGGTCACCGACCGATTGAATCCAAGCCTCGCACCCTCGCAGGTCGCCAATGTGCCGCTGGGTCTTGCCTTGATGGCAAGCTTTACCAGCCAGATTGGCGATTATCTGACTGGCTCGGCTGAAGTGGTATTCGGGCTGCCAGGCGATCTCAATTACTCGCAGAACGGCATGATCTATGGCGCGCGCCTCTATGATGCAACGCGGTCGCTTCGTATCTCCGATCCCGAATTTGCTGCCAATCTTGACGAACATTTCCGACAATGTGTTTTCTATGACGTGCTGCTCGGCCGCTATTCGATGAAACAGCTCGCTGAAAGCACCGACATCTGGGCGACGATTGCGCCGGGCAGCCAAGCGCGCGCACAGCGATTCCTGACCCGCGACACGTCAACCGGCGAAGTCACCGCCAATATCATCACCTGCAGGGAGGCTTATACCAGCCTCAACGGCCAATGGGTGCAGCTCATTGACGGCATGGGCAATGTTTTTGGCCGTCAGCTCTATCCAAACCAGAGCGCAGCCCTCGCCAAGGCCAAGCTCTTTGCCGACCTGCCCATCGCCTATCAATATCTGACTGGGGTTTCCTCCAATGCGACCGCGATCTTCAAGCAGACGCTCACCATCAATGCGATGAGCCAGGCCATGCACGCAATGGGCGGCGCCAGCGGGGCTGGCAATGTCGATGTCTATGCCCAGACCCGTGCCGATATTCAGACCGAGCGCACCTACAGTTCGATCGCGAGCAATGCCATGAAATGGGTGCCGCTCCTGAATGTTGTGCTCACGGTCCTGTTCTACGCGCTCTTCCCTGTCCTCTTCCCGCTGTTTCTGATGCCCAAGACCGGACCGCTTGCCTTGAAAGGCTATGTCACCGGCTTCTTCTATTTGGCCGCTTGGGGACCGCTCTTTGTCATCCTCCACATGATGCTGATGTTCAAGGGGGCGGCTGACATGACGGCTGCCAGCAATGGCGGCATGACGCTTGCGAGTTTCACCGGCATGGCGGACGTCAACAGCGACATCGGCATATTGGCTGGCTATCTCATCGCCTCGGTGCCATTCTTGGCAGGCGGGGTCGCCAAGGGGGCAATGGCGATCTCGCACCATGCCACCTCCTACCTCAATCCGAGCCAGAATGCTGCTGAAGAAGCCGCGCGCGAGGCAAGCACCGGCAATGTCTCGCTCGGCAATACCAGCTTCGAGACCTCGAACGTGCTGACCCGCCAGTTTGCCCAAGGCAATGTCGCCCCGTCCTTCACATATGGTGCAGCGCAGACGCGCGGTTACAGCGAGAGTGGCACGATGACGACGAGCTTTGCCGAAGGCAGCTATGACCAGCTCCCGAACTCAAGCTACCCGTTCACCCCAACACTGGGTCAGGAGTTCACCTCGCGACTATCGACGATGGCGAGCCAGTCCAAATCGAACAGCGAGACCTTCTCGAACCTCGCCCAGCAATCGACCGCGAATGCGGTCACGCATTTCCGGGAATTGCGCAACCAGGTCAGCAGAGGCAGCTCCTTTGAAACCGCAACCGGCCAGACCAACTCCGACAGCGTCAACACAGCGTTCAACGAGGTCGATCAGGCCTCGAAAGCGCTGCAACGCCAATATGGCCTCAGCCGCCGTGCATCCGATGACATCACCACAAGCTGGTTCCTCAATGGCGAGGGATCTGCTGGCATTGGCGGGAAGCTGGGCCCTGCCAACCTCGGGGTCGGTGTCAAAGGCGGGCGCAATCAAAGCTGGACTGACAGCGATATCGGTATCGCGTCCGAGGATCGTTCGCGCATCATGGGCAGCCTCAAGCAGATCTCCGATAGCCGGAACTGGTCGAGCGCGCGTGATAGCTTCGTTAGGACTGTCAGCACGTCGACCAGTTCGTCGATATCGACGAGCGCGAATGGCATGAACGCGTCGCTGACCGAAGCGCAAAGCTTTACGCAAGAAGCCCGGCGTTCTGAAGAGATCGCAAACCGGTTGGAGCAGCAAGCGTCTATGTTCGAAGGGAACAGCGCCTCCGGCAGCCTGAACCTGTCGCAGACCTACCGCGAATGGGGTCTGGGAGAGATGGAGCGCAACCGCGACTTTTACGGCAATGCGCGCTTTGACGACATAGACTTCCAGTTGAGCGAGGAAGGCCAGGCACTTCAGGCGCGCTTTGTCGACAGCTATGCAGATACCTTGCGCGACGGCATAGAAAACCAATTGGTCCTTGCACCCGGAAAGCCGGTCTCAAGGCCAAATGTGTCTTCTCCAGCAGATGTAAGAGGTAACTCGAAGGTTGGCGCTGGCAGCGGCCAGTCGGCAGTGGGTAACGCAGCTCCTGGCTCCGTTCGCGAAGAGGTAAACGCCGCTCAACAATCGGGCCGCAAACGCATCGACACCATTCGCGATTACCTAGAAGGAACCACGAAGGGTGCCCGCGGCGCAGACGAGGAGTCAGCGGACAACGTAAAGGAATGGCGCTAATCCAGCCGCTCTAAAGAAGGCTTGTTGCAACAAGGTAGGCAAATACGCCAGCTATCGCAACGACGCAAAAGATCAGCAACTTTCTGCTGATCGGATCGCGCCATGATTTTTGGAGTCGATATCCCGTTAAACGGTCTTCAGCGATGGCCTGGTCGATTTCTGCGAAACCAGACCATTGACGGCCCGCATCGCTTGGTTCGCGATCTTCAAATTTCTCGGGTTTGTTATCCATTGGGCCACTTCCTTTCCGACTGCTCGCGGGCCACCTCAACTCTGCAGTGTGTGATTAGGTCATAGCCGAACGAACCCGCGAAGTCAGCAAATTCGTTAGAACGCACGACTTTACTGATGCTCCTTTATGTGAATTTGCGGCGTGGAATCGCAGATTGTTTCGACCGATCATCGCGCCCAGGGCTCGCAGCGCGAGCCACCAAAACGACACCCTTGCAACGGCGCGACGAAGCTGGACGTCCTGCGCGCGGGCGTGTGCGCCTGCGGGCGTCCAGCAAGGAGAGAGGCAAGAGTGTCAGCGGGTCAGACAAAAGCGCCGCACCCTGGCCGAACCTGAGAGGCCAGAGAGCGACACCAAAATCTCCCGCTCATTTGGGCCATATCGCGCTTTCGTATTTCTGCAGATTAGACTCTTTTAAAGTTTGAACGCACATTCTCTCCTTCGAGGAGGGATTCGCAGTGCGCCTTTTCATCGTGTTGAGTTTGTCCGTTGCCGGTATTCTATGTGCACCCGCTGCTGCGCATCCCGGTGGCCTGGCAGCTGATGGCTGTCACAATGATCGGCGTAATGGCGGTCGGCATTGTCACCGCGCTGCCGCGCAACCTGTTCGAGAGGTCCAACGCGCTTTTGGTCGTGATGTCTACTATCCCAACTGCGCAGCCGCGCGCGCAGTAGGTGCTGCGCCGATCAGAGCCGGAGAGCCAGGCTATGGGCGACATCTTGATCGTGACGGCGATGGAAAAGCCTGCGAATAGCAGGGCTAAGCTGGCATATTCCGCTAGCCTAGCACCAGTCGCGTTTCTGGCCGCCCTGATAGGGTTCTGCCAAGCCTTCTGATATTAGCGTATCTGCAACATCGCTGCCATCAACCCGCACTTGGCGCAACAGCCGACCATAGCGATCGCGGTCCCGGTCTGCGGTCGCTGCGAAAGCAAGTTCACCAGAGTTCAGCAGCTCCAATAGTCGCAGCTTTGCCTGCTCTCCTTTTGCGGCTTCAGCCGCGCAAGCGGGCTCGGATATCTCTGGTGTGTTGAAGCCAACGAGCCGGATCTTGTCGCCATTCATCCGGATCGTATCGCCATCGACGACGCAGTTGGTATCACTGCCGCCTGCGCACAAGGAAAAGCTGAACGTCGCCGCAGATGTTAATCCCACGCGCTCTGCACTTCCATTCGTTTGCCAGAAATGCATGCCAACCCCAATGCCACCGCCGAGGATAATGGCTCCGCCAAAGAGGAGAGCGATGTCCTTGGCGCCAAAAGCCTTGGATCGCTTCGATCGCTTCATGGGAATGATGTTAGAATGTCGCCTAGGTCGTTTCATATGCACATTTGGGTCGGTTTAGTTTGGCAGTGACTAGGTTAGACAGAGATGGGCATCAAGTGTCATTGACTCATTGTTCCTTATATGTTCCATTTAGTCCATGAACAGAATCACCCCTGACGCGCTGACGCGTCACCTGGAAGCCGCCTTGATGATGGCGCCGCCCGAGACATTGAATGCCTTGCAGCATCCCGACCGATATCGGGGGCTTCGTGCCGTTTCCCGGCTAGCCGATCGTCTCGCACACCGACTGCAATGCTTCGATATATCGCTGGCAGATGGCAGTGCGATGTGCAGTGACGATAACGTCCAGCAGCAACTTGCAGGCTGTGCGTGAGCGCGAACCTGCTTTTGGATGGGTGCCAGGCAAGGAAGGCTATTTGCCTGTGCGCACCTTGTTCGACTGCGCTCTCTACAAGATCAACCTCAGAGTGACCTGCGGCGTCTGTGGGCGCAGCACTGTCATTGATGCACCAGGGCATTGGTGGCGATGCGAGCAGCTCACGACGGATGATAATCTGAAGGCATTTGTCGACCGGCTCTATTGCCGGGCTTGCTGGGGGCGATCCTATTTCAAGCGCCGTCCGGCAAAGGTCGAGCAAACCAGTGATCCTGTCGACGGGCCACTGTTGCCAGGCCCAGACCACTATGCGTGGAAGCGCATTGTCAACCGCCAGCGTTCGTGATTGGATAGCTTCATGTGTAACCTCTACGGCCACAAAGTATCCCGCGCCGAATACCTGTTCCACTTCCGCTCAGCCGATGAGTGGCGACGGGAGCTTGAGAAGGACTACACATCGCCGGGGCGCGAAGGCTGGACCGTGAGGATGCACAATGGCCAACGCACCATGACAGCTATGAAATGGGGATTCCCGCCACCACCGAACATCAAAGGTCCAGTGGTGAATGTCCGCAACTATGACAGCCCGTTTTGGCGACCCACACTCGCCAATTCGGAACATCGCTGTCTTGTTCCCGTGACGCAGTTTCAGGAATGGAGTGCAAAGCCCGATCCCCAAACTGGTAAGAAACGAGCCTATTGGCTCCACCTACCATCCCAGCCCGTATTTGCCTTTGCCGGGATATGGCAGCCCGATACACAAGGCGATGTGTTTGCATTCCTAACCTGCGAACCCAATCCGCTGGTTGGTGCCATTCATCCAAAGGCGATGCCGGTCATACTGCAACCAGAGGACCATCAAGACTGGCTTGATGGTGCTGATGCCCGCAAGTTGGCACAGCCAATTCCATCACAACTTATGGCGATTGTTGATTGAGTTGCAGTGCGCGCAAAATGGCGGCTAAGTTCGACACTGCCGACAGTCTCCTTTTGAGGGAGTGATCGCGGTAAGCGGCCATTCGTTCATTCGACGCTCGAGAGGCAGTTTTTCTCCTCGACAAGTCCTGATCGGCGATTGTCGAGTGGCAACGACGTTGTGTCAAAAGTGCTGCCTAAGTGCTCAGAGAAAGGACCAAATAGCCCAAAGATGGTAAAAATTAAGATAGTAACTAATTACTATCTTTGTGGTATGGTGGTCTATGACCCGCAAAAAGCTTCCTGCCGATGTGCGCCGGGCCGCAACCGTTGAAGCGGTGATCGCACTGGCGGCTACGACCAATCCCGCCGACATCACCACCACACAGATTGCGGCATATATGGGCGTGACCCAAGGGGCGCTGTTTCGTCATTTTTCCGACAAGGAAGCTGTCTGGTTAGCCGTGATGGGTTGGACGAGCGACACCCTGCTGGCGCGGATTGATGCAGTTGATGGAGCAACGCCCACGGATAAGTTGCAGGCCATCTTCGCAGCCCATGTCGAGTTTGTTGTCGAGCATACCGGCGTTCCCCGTATCCTGTTCGGGGAATTGCAGCGCGATGCGGACGCCCCAAGCAAGGCGAGAGTGCGAGCGTTGATGAGCGGGTATCGCAGCCGCGTGCTTGGCCTGCTCGAACTTGCCAAGACACAAGGCCAGATCGACGAAAAGGCTGACTGCACCGCAGCCGCCACGATGTTCCTCGGCATGGTGCAAGGGCTGGTAATGCAGGCGATGGCGGCCGATGATTTCACCACTATGCCTGCGCTATCGACGAGGCTTTTCGAAGTCTTCCTGGATGGACTGCGAGGAACCAAATGACCTTGCCGTTCACGATGAGCCGCCGTGGCTGGACGATGCTGGCGGTGCTGGTGCCCTTGCTGTTGCTGTTTGCATGGGTCGCCTTTCGATCTGGCCCGTTGGCACCGATCAACGTGACAGTCACCCAGGTGGAAGAGCGCAGCATTTCCCCGGCAATGTTCGGCATCGGCACCGTCGAGGCGCGCTACACGCAGAAGATCGGGCCAACCGCTGCGGGCCGGGTGACAATGGTCGCGGTGGATGTTGGTGACACAGTAGTCGCAGGGCAGTTGCTGGCGCAGATCGATCCCATCGACCTTGACCAGCGCATTGATGCAGCGGCTGGCGGGACGGCGCGGTCAGCCGCGCTTGAACAGGCCGCCGTCGCTCAGATCGCGGATGCGAACGCGCGGGTTGTCCTCGCCCGGTCCGTGGCCGCACGGACGGAAGAACTAAAACGCGGTGGCTGGGTTACCGATGCGATGGTTGATCAACGCCGTCAGGAACTGGCCGCTGCGCAGGCAGGGCTTGCCGCTGCACAAGCCAATCGCAGAGCTGCTACAATGGATCGCGGGCGTCTGGGCGCGGAACGATCGGCGTTGGTCGAGCAACGTGCCAACCTGCGCCTAGTCGCACCGCACGCCGGGCTCGTGGTGCGCAGAGCCGTAGAGCCCGGCACGACCGTGGTGGCCGGTCAGGCTGTGATCGAGATTATCGATCCTACACAATTGTGGATCAACGTGCGCTTCGATCAGACCCAATCGGCTGGTCTGGCGGCGGGTCAGCCGGTTCGGGTTGCTTTGCGGTCAAGGCCGGATGCACCCCTTTCAGGCATCATCGAACGCGTTGAGCCGATGGCAGATGCGTTGACCGAAGAAGTGTTGGCCAAGGCGCGGTTCACTGCAACCGGCGGACTACCCTCAATCGGTGAGCTGGCGGAAGTAACCGTGGCCCTGCCTGTACAGGCACGATCGCTGGCCATTCCCAATGCAGCTGTTTACCGGATCGATGGACAGGTTGGCGTTTGGGTGATCCGCGATGGCGACCTCGTCTTTGCGCCCGTCAAACTAGGCGCACAGGATCTGGATGGCTGGGTGCAGGTGTTAGGCGGCCTCACCCGGGGCGAGGCAATCGTGACTCACAGCGCGCGGGCACTGTCGGCCAGCAGCAGGTTCAGCATTGTCGAAGCGCTGCCATGATCAGCCTTGCTGGGCGCGACATCTTGCATGGCTGGGGCAAATTTGTCCTTACCGGCGTGGGTCTCGGCCTGTTGATTGGCGTGACTTTGTCGATGGCTGGCGTCTATCGCGGCATGGTCGATGATGCGCAGGCTCTGCTCGATAACAGCCGGGCCGACCTGTGGGTCGTGCAGAAGGACACGCTTGGCCCCTATGCCGAACCCTCCAGCCTGACCGAAGACAGCGAACGCCCGATCCAGGCGATGCGCGGTGTCGCCCAAGCCGCGGGCGTTACTTACCTCACCATGCAGATCGCATACGGTGACAAGGATGTGCGGGTGATGGTCGTCGGAGCGGAAATGGGCGAACCGGGATT
>NZ_DAOLHN010000071.1:0-8162 GCF_035329025.1 Sphingorhabdus sp.
ACCAGATCGCGGGCAATCTGCTCGACATCGCGGCCGACATAGCCGACCTCGGTGAACTTCGTCGCCTCCACCTTGATGAAGGGCGCATCGGCCAGCTTGGCAAGTCTGCGGCTGATCTCGGTCTTGCCGCAACCGGTGGGGCCGATCATCAGGATATTCTTGGGCGTTACTTCGTCGCGCAATTCGGCAGGCAAGCGTTGGCGGCGCCATCGGTTACGCAGTGCTACCGCGACCGCGCGCTTGGCGTCGGCCTGACCGATGATATGCTCGTCCAATGCGGCTACAATCGCCTTCGGCGTCAAATTCTGGCTCATAATATCAGGATTCCCGGGATCAGCTGACGCTGTCCATGCTTTCGACCGTCAACTGGTCGTTGGTGTACACACAAATATCGGCGGCGATTTTCATCGCATGGCGCGCCTGCTTTTCGGCATCGGCCTCATAGTCCATCAGCGCTCGCGCTGCGGAAAGCGCATAATTGCCGCCTGAACCGATCGCCGCAATGCCATCAAGCGGTTCAAGCACATCGCCATTGCCGGTGAGAATTAACGTCACTTCCTTGTCGGCGACGATCATCATCGCTTCCAGATTGCGCAGATATTTATCCGTCCGCCAGTCCTTGGCGAGTTCGACGGCAGCGCGCATCAATTGCCCGCGATGCGCCTCCAGTTTCTTTTCGAGCCGTTCGAACAGCGTGAAGGCGTCAGCGGTAGCCCCGGCAAAACCTGCAATCACGCTGCCATCATGCAGACGGCGGACCTTCTTGGCATTAGGCTTCATCACCGTCTGCCCCATCGAGACCTGGCCATCGCCTGCGATCACCACCTTGCCGCCCTTGCGGACCGAAAGGATTGTCGTGCCGTACCAGGTCGACGGGTTGTTATGTGCTTGATTGTCCATAGCGCCGGATATGGGGCGCATGGTCTAACAGTGCAAGTATGGCAACTAGACTTGGGCGCGTTCGCCCAGCTTGCGTTCCCATTGCAGGGCATGGGTGACGATGGTGTCAAGGTCGTCATATTTGGGTTGCCAGCCAAAACGGGCCTTGATTTCGCGGTTGTCCGAAATCAGTTCATCGGGATCACCTGCGCGGCGACCTTCGATTTTGCGCTCTATCTTCAGATTGGTGACGCGGTCGACGGCATCGAGCACCTGCATGACCGAATAGCCATGGCCATAGCCGCAATTGAGCGTGTGGCTGGTGGACGGATCGGCAACCAATGCTTCGAGTGCAATCACATGCGCGGCGGCCAGATCGCTGACATGGATATAGTCGCGTACACCGGTGCCATCTGCTGTCGCATAATCGGTGCCAAAAACGGCGACCGAATCGCGTTTGCCCAAAGCAGCTTCGACGGCGACCTTGATCAGATGGGTTGCACCTGCGGTCGATTGGCCGGTGCGGCCTAGTGGGTCGGCACCTGCGACGTTGAAATAACGAAGCGCGCAGTAATTGAAATCATGTGCCGCAGCGACATCGCGGAGCATATGCTCTGTCATCAGCTTCGACATGCCATAGGGGTTGATCGGCAGTTTGGGCATGTCTTCGCGCACCGGGCTCGATTCGGGGATGCCATAGGTGGCGGCGGTCGAGGAGAAGATGAAATGCTTCACGCCAGTGTTCACAGCCGATTCTATGAGGCTGCGACTCGCGGCGGTGTTGTTGCGATAATATTTAAGCGGGTTCTCGACTGATTCGGGTACGATGATGGAGCCGGCAAAATGCATGATGGCGTCGATACCGTGATCGCGCAGCGTGGCAGCGACCAAAGCCTCGTCGGCAATATTGCCTTCGACAAAGGGCACATCTTCGGGGACCGCCCAGCGAAAGCCCGTAACCAGATTGTCGATGACGACGGGGCTGTGTCCGGCATCTTTCAGAGCTAAAACGGCGTGGCTGCCGATATAGCCGGCACCGCCGGTAACGAGAACCTTGAGTTGTTTTGTCATGGCCGGAAGATAGCCGATGAGAGTGATGCTTTGGTTAACAAAATCACTTTGCTCTGATCGAATTTACCAGATTTGCGCCTGCGAAAGTTAAAAAAAAGGCGGCCGAAAAGCCGCCTTTCCTTTTAGTCTCAGACCAAGCTCAGGGGCTGGTCGGAGCGTCGTCGTCGTTGCCCGAGGCAATAACGATACCGGCGATTACAGCTGCAGCTGCGAGAACAGCGATGATGACACCGCTTCCGCCGCCGAGCTTGCTTTCTTCCTTAGCGGCACCAGCGCGCTGCACCTTGGCAGCGACGGGCTTTGCAGGAGCAGCAGCCTGTGCGATCACCGGGGCACCGGCGAGAGCAACAGCAGCCACTGCAGCGAGCGAAACTTTACCGAAACGCATTTTTTGGCTCCTTTTTTGAATGTGGTTTTAAACACACCATGGTCTTACTGGCACAAACCGCGCTTTGGCGCAACCCGTGAATCGACGTCGAAATTGCAAAATCTCATTTTCTCTTCATAGGTTGGGGGACTGTTGCGCAGCCGACACAGTGGAGCCTAATGTAAACGCAGGTTAACTGCCTATTGCCTAAAGTTGTAAGTTTTCATCATCTGGTTTTGTTCAAAGTATTTGTTTGGCAGCCTGGATGAATTGCTTTGTAGAGGGGTATTAGAACCATGCTAATTGCGGTTCATCAAATGAACAGTTGTACTGACGTTGAGAGAAACGTCGCCGCAATGGTCGCCGCTATGAAAGAAGCTAAGGTGCGTGGCGCCGCATTCTATTTCGCACCCGAAATGTCCTTGTTGCTCGACCGAAACCGCCAGCGCGCAAGATCCAGTATCACGTGGGAGGACAAGAATAAGGCGCTGCGGTTACTGGCAAGTATGGCAGGAGAGCTGGGTATCTGGGTTCATTTGGGATCGGTGCCGGTATTGTCAGAACGTGCAGAAGAGCGGATGGCCAACCGCACGCTTCTTATTGACAGTTCCGGCCAAGTCGTCGCGCGATATGACAAAATGCACCTGTTCGACGTCGATCTGGCCACTGGCGAATCGTGGAGGGAGTCATCGGCATATGTCGGGGGCGAAAGCCCGGTGCTGGCCGACACCCCGCTTGGTCCGATGGGGCTGACGATTTGCTACGACATGCGCTTTCCCGATCTCTACAGTCGGCTGGCGCGGGGCGGAGCAAGGTTGTTTGCGGTGCCGGCGGCCTTCACCGTCCCTACAGGCAAAGCGCACTGGCACGTTTTACTAAGGGCAAGAGCTATTGAATCAGCAGCCTTCGTTATCGCTGCGGCCCAATCGGGCAAGCACGAGGATGGCCGCGAGACTTATGGCCATTCGCTCGTGGTCGATCCCTGGGGAGAGGTGTTGCTCGATATGGGTGAGGGCGAAGGGCTGGGGTTTGCCGATATAAATCTCGCCCGCGTCGATGAAGTGCGCGCGCAAATTCCGGTTCACCTTAACCGACGGGATATTCCGCCGCTTCCATAGCGCGCCTTCTGGCCAGATGCTGTTCGCGCCAGGCGATGATCATGCCTGCGCCGATGATCAGCGGCGCGCCAAGCCATACGGAATGTCCGGGTATGTTTCCGAACACCGCATAGCCCATCAGTGCCGACCATAGCAGGGCACTATAGTCCATGGTCATGATCGCCGCGACCGATGCATGGCGCAACGAGGCTGTCAGCAATATTTGTGCGATCGCACCAGACAGGCTGAGCCCCGCAATTATCGACCAGCTGAAAATATCATGGTTCTTCCCGAATATTAAAACGGCAATGCCCAGCGGCAGCAGCGAGGTGAGGCTGAACCAGAAGACGATGGCACCTGCTGGCTCGCTCTGCGCCATCCGCCGCAGCTGGATGATCACACAAGCCGTCATCAATGCCCCTCCCAAAGCTACGGCGGCGCTGGTAGGGGCAACCGTCTGGCCACCTGGCTGGAGAGCGATCACCACACCAATAAAGCCCAAGACGACAGCGCCCCAGCGATAGCGCCCGGTTGGCTCGCGCAGCAGCAAAGCGGCAAGGATCGTCGCAAAAATCTGTGCGGCAAAGCCAAAGGTAGTCGCCTCTGCCATCGGCAACAGCAGCATCGCCGAAAAATTGAGTGTCATTGCAGATACGCCGAGTATCATACGCAGGCCGTGCTGCAACGGCCGGGCGGTGCGTATGGAGGACAGCGCGCCAGTCCACCAGAGCCAGGCTATCGCCACGGGCAGCCCGGCGAGTTGGCGATAGAACAGGCTTTCGGCAACATGGACACCGTGCTGCCCTGCCAGTTTGACCAAGGCAAACATCACACCCAGCACTGCCATCGCGGCAAGCCGCAGCATTATGCCCAGCAGCGGGCGCCGGCCTGTTTGCGCCGAAGCCTTGGTTATTGTCGTTTCAGCCGTCATCGCCGTTTGCATAGGCAGATATCCGCATCCGTCCAGCCTCTTGCAATGACAGGGGATCATGCGCATCTGGCCCCGATGATGGACTGGCTGACAGAAAACTGGAATTTTCACATGTGGGCGGTCATCGCCGTTCTGTCGGCCCTGGCGGCTGTCACATTCGTGCTAGCCGATAGAAAACGGCAGAAGCGCGAGCGGCTTGACCAGGTCGGTTTCGTTCCGTGGACGGGTTTGAGCGTTCTTGCGATGGGGATTACGCTGATAGCAGCGGTACTTGCCGTAAAAGCCGGTTGATCGCCAAGAGCAACGTTGAAGCCTATAGCGCGTTCCGCTAACCCAGTTTCAAACGCGAACCGAATCCGGACGCGCAAGAGGAGAGAGATATGTCCGACCTGCCTGCAACCAACCGTACCATGCTGACCGAAGTGAAGCCGGAAGGCGTGCTCGAGCTTTATCTGGCCGATCTGCCGATGCCGACGCCGAAAGACCATGAGGTCGTGGTGAAGGTGCAGGCCACGCCGATCAATCCGTCAGACTTGGGCCTGATGGTTGGGGCTGCGGATGTGACCAGCGCCCGGGCAATCGAACGTGCAGGCTTGCCTGGTATCGCGATGAATGTGCCCGAAGCCGGAATGCGCTTCATGGCTGGCCGCATCGGGCAGGCCTTGCCGATTGGCAACGAAGGCTGCGGTGTCGTGGTAGCGGCCGGTGCTTCGCCGGAAGCACAAGCGCTGATGGGCAAGACCGTCGCGCTCATCGGCGGTGAAATCTATGCCGAATATCGCTGCCTAGCAGCGCAAATGTGCATGCCGTTGCCTGATGGAACCGCGCCTGAAGATGGCGCATCCTGTTTCGTTAACCCGCTGACTTCGCTTGGCTTTGTCGAAACGATGAAGCTGGAAGGCTATAAGGCGATTGTTCATGCCGCTGCCGCCTCCAACCTCGGTCAGATGCTCGTGAAGATCTGCAAAGCAGACGGAATTCCGCTGGTGAACATCGTCCGCAGCGAAGAGCAGGTTGCGCTGCTCAAGGGCATCGGGGCTGAAATTGTCCTCAACTCCAATGACGAAGATTTCGTTGAAAAATTGACCGCAGCTATCGCTGAAACCGAGGCATTTTTGGGCTTCGATCCGATTGGCGGCGGGAAACTCGCCGGGCAGATATTGAGTGCTATGGAGGCAGCCGCTGTGCGCCGCATGTCGGCCTATAGCCGCTATGGTTCAGACCAGATGAAGCAGGTTTATATCTATGGCGCACTGGACGTTGGCCCGACGATCCTCAACCGCAATTTCGGCCTGACCTGGAGCTTGAGCGGCTGGTTGCTCACGCCCTTTATGGCGAAAGCTGGCCCGGAAATCGTCGGCCGGATGCGCGCCCGCGTCGCCGCAGAACTGACCACGACGTTCAAGAGCCATTACAGCCATGAAGTCAGCCTGGAGCAGGCAGTCGATGTCGCGACGATGCAGGCCTATAATGCCAAGAAAACCGGCGAGAAATATCTGATCAGGCCGTAAGCGGGATTACTTGCCGAACTGGCCGCTGACGCGCTCGAGGAAATCCGGACCTACGCCCACGCTGTTGAACACTTCGTGGGCTAGCCCGGCATTGAGCGGCAGGTCGGCCTGATCCAGATAAAGCTGCTTATAGGCAAAGACGCTGTGGCGGCTTTGCGCGGCGATGGCGCTGGCCAGTTCGAGCGCTTTTGCATCGAGTTCGGCATCGGGCACGACATGGTTGGCAAGGCCGATCTGCGCTGCCTCTGCGCCCGATACGGGAAGGCCTGTGAAGCTCATTTCGCGCGCTTTCCACTGGCCTACACGGCGGGGCAGCCGCTGGCTCATTCCCCAGATCGGAACCAGCGCAAATTTGCCGTGCGTGTCGGCAAAGACGGCATTTTCGGCGGCGAGAATGATGTCACCCGCCAAAGCCAGTTCAAGCCCTCCGGTATAGCAGCCACCTTGTACGGCAACGATCACCGGTTGGGGCAGGGTAGCCAGTGCGGTGACGATCGAGGCCTGGAAATTGGGACGGGGCAGCTCGCTTCCGCGATCCTTGAGGTCATTGCCCGCGCAAAAAACCGGTCCATTGGCGCGCAAGATAACGGCGCCGAATGCGTCGCCCGCTTTGTGTATGGCGGCAATATGCGCCTCCAATTCAAGCCACAGCGCGATGTTGAGCGCATTGCGCTTGTCAGGCCGGTTGAGCGAGACGATCGCGATGCCGTCAAGGTCCTCGCGGGTAACAAGATCGTTCATAGACTTCCCTCCGCTGCGACGACGGTTTGCCCCGCCGGATTGAGTGCCGCCAATGTGAGCGCATCGCCCTCGCGTCGTCCGACCAGATGGAGCGGTTCGCCTGCAAAGGCCGGGCTTTGCGCCCGAAATGCAAATTGCCTGACGCTGTTTGCACCAAATTGCCGTGCTGCCAGATCAAGCAACAGCGATGATGTCAGCGGCCCATGGACAACCAACCCACGATAGCCCTCTTCGTTGATCGCATAAGGCGCATCATAATGGATGCGGTGGGTGTTAAAGGTTATGGCGGAAAAGCGGAACAGAAGCGCTTCGTTTGGAACCAGCGTCCGATGGAAGTCCCATTCGCTAAAATCGATCTCGACGGGCTCCGGCGCTGGCGCAGGCTTTGCCGTGTTTGCCTCGCGATAGACGAGCGTTTGCCGCTCGCTGATCGCCAGTATGCCATCGGCCTTGGTCTCATGCTCGACATCGACAAACACCAGACTGCCCGTGCTACCCGATTTCTCGCTGATCGAAGCGATGGTCGAAACACGCTCTATTTCGGTATTCACGGTGATAGGTGCGATAAATTCGACTTTGCTCGATGCCCACATCCGGCGGGGGTGCGGGACAGGCGGGAAAAAGCTGCCCGGGCTGTCGCTGCGCTGCGGGTGGCCGTCCAGTCCCAATTGCGCGGTTGTCGCTTCGGGCGTGCACAGCACCCAATGAATGGCTTGTGGCGCGGTATCGCCGCTTTCCGCGCTGTCGATCGTTGCCCGAAAGCGTTGCAACAGGGCAGGGGTCAGCCGGTCGCGCTGCACCATCTGGCGGCCAATCCAGGCATCCCACGCGCCCATCAGTAACTCCTCGGCAGGCCGAGAACATGCTCGGCGACAAAGGAGAGGATCATGTTCGTGCTGATTGGCGCGACCTGATAGAGCCGGGTTTCGCGGAACTTGCGTTCGACATCATATTCGGCGGCAAAGCCAAAACCGCCATGCGTCTGCACACAGGCTTCGCCCGCCGCCCAACTGGCTTCAGCGGCGAGCATCTTCGCCATATTGGCTTCCTCGCCGCAATTCTCGCCCGCTTCATATTTGCGGATGCCTTCCTGAACGAGAAGGTCGGCGGCACGCATCTGCGCATAGGCGCGCGCGATGGGGAACTGCACGCCCTGATTTTGCCCGATTGGCCGCCCGAACAGCACCCTTTCCTTGGCGTAGGCGGTCGCCTTCTCGATGAACCATTTGGCATCGCCGATGCACTCTGCCGCGATCAGCAGCCGCTCGGCATTCATGCCGGAAAGGATGTAGCGGAAGCCCTTGCCCTCTTCGCCGATCAGGTTTGCGGCGGGCACTTCCATATTGTCGAAGAAGACCGCCGTGGTCGCATGGTTCATCATCGTGTCTATGGGGTTGATGGTGAGCGAACCCGCGGCCAGCGCTTCCTTCATGTCGACCAGAAAAACCGACAGCCCCTCGGTACGGCTCGCGGCTTCCTCCTTGGGTGTGGTGCGGGCAAGCAGCAGCATCAGGTCCGAATGTTCGGCGCGGCTCGTCCAGATTTTCTGGCCGTTGACGATGTAA
>NZ_DAOLHN010000072.1:0-7728 GCF_035329025.1 Sphingorhabdus sp.
CCAAGCAGAAGCTGAAGGGCTATTATGGCGACATCACCGAAAAGCAGTTCAAGCGCGCTTATCAGGAAGCGAACCGCATGAAGGGCGATACCTCGCAAAACCTTATCGGTTTGCTCGAGCGTCGTCTGGACATGATTGTATATCGCGCCAAGTTCGCACCGACCATCTTCGCGGCTCGCCAGATCGTCAGCCACGGTCACATCCGCGTCAATGGCGTGAAGTGCAACATTGCCAGCCGTCAGGTTGACGTAGGCAGCGTGATCAGCCTCGGCAACAAGGCCAAGGAAATGGCGCTCGTTATCGAAGCGCAGGGCCTCGCCGAACGCGATATTCCCGAATATGTCAGCCCCGATGGCAATGACAAGGTGACGTTCACCCGCGTTCCGACGCTCGACGAAGTGCCCTATCCGGTGAAGATGGAACCCAATCTGGTCGTCGAATTCTATTCGCGTTAATCAGCGGTCCATCGCAAATGTTCGAAAGAGCGGCTTCGGCCGCTCTTTTTTTGTCCTTGAACGAGAGCCGTTCGTCGAAAACAACATCAAAACTGTTGCAATATTACAACATTTTTTAGGTGTTATCTTACTTTTTAGCGTAACATTCATTGGCCAGCAAGAATTGGCTTCCTACATAGGGGTTAGCCACTGACGTGGTTTATCTCCCAATAAATCAAGGATATAAAAATGAAAAAACTCCTCATTCTCGCTTCGGCTGCTGCAGCTGTGATCGCAACCCCTGCCATGGCCGCAGGCGAAGGCCGCGTCGAAGGCCGCGGAGCAATCGGCTGGGGCGGTGGCTCCGAAGATTTCTTCGCTGGCGTTGCTGCCGGATATGATATCGACCTCGGTGAGACCGCATTTGTGGGCCCCGAAGTGTCCTACGACACCAATTTCGACGGTGCCGATCTGGTCAATCTGGGCGGCCGCCTCGGCGCCAAGGTTGGCGAAAAGGGCAAGCTGTATATCGCCGCCGGCTATGAAGTGAACGACATTGAAGAAATCAATGCGGGCGTCGGCTATCAGCACAGCTTCAATGACAAGGTGTTCGGCAAGGTCGAATATCGCCGTTATTTCCTGAACGGCACCGATCTGAACGCCGCTGGCGTTGGCATTGGCGTGAAGTTCTAAGCTTTTAGCCTGCAAATTAGAGTGGCGGCTCCAGCAATGGGGCCGCCTTTTTTGTTTGAGCCCACACACTGCCTCTGGCAGAAGCGGCGCAATTCGTTTTCTGGAGAATGACATGCGCCTTTTGACGCTCGCCTTGGTTTCCGCGCTTGCCCTTTCGGGGTGCAAGAAGATTGATGACGTAGGTTCGGGTAAATTGCCTGAAGTTGCAGTCCCCGATTTGTCGGAAGCGACGATGAAGGACATCACCCGCACGCTTTCGACCGATGCCTTTGAAGGGCGAGCGCCCGGCACCGCGGGTGAAGAAAAAACCGTCGCGCTGATGATCGAAAAGTTCAAAGCCGCAGGTCTCGAACCGGGGAACCCTTCGAGCGAAAAGGATGGCGGTTGGACGCAGGATGTGCCGCTGGTCGAAATCGCAGCCAAGAATTTCTCACCACTCACAGTCACCGGCAAAGACGGCAAGGCGATGCGCTTTGCCTATGGCACCGAATATGTTGCGGGGACCTATCAGGAACAGGCGAAAATCAACATCAAGGACAGCGATGTTGTCTTCGTCGGTTACGGGATCAACGCTCCTGAAAAGGGCTGGAACGATTATGCGGGCGTCGACGTGAAGGGCAAGACCGTCCTTATCCTTGTCAACGATCCAGACTTTGAAACACCCAGCCTCGAGGGGCCGTTCGGCGGCAAGGCAATGACCTATTATGGCCGCTGGACCTACAAATTCGAGGAAGCCGCACGTCAGGGCGCGGCCGCTGCGCTAATTGTTCACGATACCGTGCCAGCGGCCTATGGCTGGAATGTGGTCAATTCGAGCTGGACCGGCCCGCAATTCCTGGCCCAATCGAAAAATGGCGGAGCGGACCAGACCAAGGCCAATGGCTGGGTACAAAAGGATGTGGCCGCCAAAATCATGGCTGCTGGCGGGCAGGATTTGGCCAAGGCGATGGCCGCGGCAAAGACCAAGGGTTTCAAGGCCATCCCACTAGGTTTGAAAGCCGGGGTTAGCTTTGAAAATGCAATCTCCAAGAAGAACAGCCGCAACATCGTCGGTGTATTGAAGGGCGCCAAGCGTCCTGATGAATATGTGCTCTACACCGCGCATTGGGACCATCTTGGTCGCTGCACGCCGGTTGACGGTGATGAAATCTGCAATGGCGCCGTTGATAACGCCACGGGTACCGCTGCGCTGGTGGCGCTTGCAGAGGCGCACAAGAAAACAGGCGCACCGGACCGCAGCATCGTCTTCCTTGCAGTGACCGCTGAGGAATCCGGACTGCTGGGTTCCAAATATTATGCCGAAAACCCGATCTACCCGCTGGCGAAAACAGTAGGCGGCGTGAACATGGACGCTTTCTCTATGTCGGGTCCTGCCAAGAACCTGACCGTTATCGGCATGGGCAAGTCGGATCTGGACACCTATCTGAACGCCGCCGCGAAAATCGAAGGCCGCACGCCTGATCGCGAACCGACGCCGGAAAAGGGTTTCTATTACCGTTCTGACCATTTCAGCTTCGCCAAGCTGGGCGTACCGATGGTCTATTTCGAAGGCGGAGACGATCTGGTCAATGGCGGCAAGGAAGCCGCCGAAAAAGCAGCGAAGGACTATGAAGAAAATCGCTACCATGCACCCGGTGACGAATTTGACGAAAGCTGGGATTGGTCAGGTGTGATGGCCGACCTGCGTCTCTATTACCGCGTCGGACGGATGCTCGCGATGACCAGCGCATGGCCCAATTGGGTCGAAGGCGATGAGTTCCGCGCAATCCGCGACAAAAGCCGGGAAGCGAAGTAACGCACATGCACCAAGGGATGCTGCCCGAATGGGCATCGCATGAACGTGTCTGGATCGGCTTTCCGTCCGATCCCGCCGCATGGGGTGAGCCGCTGGCCGAGGCACAACGCCAGATAGCCGCCTTTGCCAATGCTGTTCACGACGGCGGCAGAGGCGAGACGGTGCACCTGATCGCCAAAGGAGTGGACGCGACCGCGCGGGCCCGCGATCTTTGCGATGCAGGCGTGATTGTCGAAGACCGATTGATCGGCGATGTTTGGTTGCGCGATACCGGCTGCATCATCACGGGAAGCGGCGCTGGCCGTGTCGCGCGCAATTTCGGCTTCAACGGTTGGGGTAACCGCTTCGATTATGAAGGCGACCAGACAATTGGGCGCGAGCTGGCTCAGGCGGCTGGCTTTCGCGTGACCGATTGTGGCTGGATTCTCGAAGGCGGCTCGATCGATGTCGATGGCAAAGGTCTTGCTGTCACCACGGTCGATTGCCTGCTCAATCCGAACCGTAATCCGACCCTTGACCGAGCAGCCATCGAAGCGC
This sequence comes from Sphingorhabdus sp., assembly GCF_035329025.1. GTDB lineage: Bacteria > Pseudomonadota > Alphaproteobacteria > Sphingomonadales > Sphingomonadaceae > Sphingorhabdus_B. The sequence continues at coordinate 3,460 of NZ_DAOLHN010000072.1, forward strand.
GGCTGGCCCGCGATCTTGGTATCGATCGCTTGCTCTGGCTCGGTGACGGCCTCGCGAACGACCATACCGACGGGCATATCGATAATCTGGCGCGCTTTGTGGCCCCCAATCAACTTGTGCTGCCCGAAGCGCGCGATGCCGATGACCCCAATGCTGCAGTTTACGCCGATGCCCGCCGCCGCGCTGAAGCCTTTGGCTGCAAAGTCACCCCGCTGCCCTCTGTTGGCCGCTTTGAGCAAGATGGGGAGGCTGTGCCAGCCAGCTATATGAACTTTTATATCGGCAACAGTGCAGTCGTCGTTCCGGTTTATGGCAGCAAATATGATGAGGACGCGCTGTCCGCACTTGAACCACTATTCCCCAAAAGAAAAATCATCGGTCTGCGCGCCGACGCTGTGCTGACCGGCGGCGGAAGCTTCCATTGTTCCAGCCAGCAAGTGCCGCTTTGACTGTATTCCCTTGCGGCGCAAGCTGACGCATAATCAGAGCATCAAGTTCAGAAGAGAGGACCTCCCCCATGAAAATGACACTATTTCTTGCCTTGGCAGCCACCGCCCTTTCCGCACCCGCAATTGCGGAAAATCACGGCCACAAGCACAACAAGGCACATGCAGCGATGCACAAGGCGCATCAGGAGCGCATGGCAAAAATTCTCGCCGACCCCTCGCGCGCAGAAGATAGCAAGCGTGACAAATATCGTCATCCCGCCGAGACTTTTGAATTTTTCCGCATCCATCCCGACCACAAGGTCGGCGAATATGCACCGGGTGGTGAATGGATTTCGCGCATCCTTGGTCGCTATATGGATCCGGGTAAGTTTAACGGCCTTTATTTCAGCACCACTGTGTTTGCCGATGACAAGACCCGCGAAGGCGTAAAGGCGGGGGCAGCGAAATTCCCCGACGATGTTGCTAAAGTCACCGGTCGTCCGGCAACCGACTACGCGGCCTTCACACTCGACGCCATTCCCGAAGGCGCTAAGGGCACGTTCGACCGGATCATTGTCATGCGCATGATGCACAATTTGTTCCGCTGGAATATGGCCGATCAGGAAATCAAGCGGATGCGCGACCTGCTTAAGGACGACGGCCTGCTCGGCATCGAGCAGCACCGTGCAAAAGCCGATGCACCCTATAGCTATGCCGACGGCAATAAAGGCTATCTGCGTGAAGCCGATGTCATCAAGTTCATGGAAGTGAACGGTTTTGAACTGGTTGCGAAGAGCGAAATCAACGCAAACCCTAAGGACAGCGCCAACTGGCCCGATGGCGTGTGGACGCTTCCCCCTGCCCTGCGCCTCAAAGAGGTCGACAAGACAAAATATGAAGCGATCGGCGAAAGCGACCGCATGACCTTGCTGTTCAAGAAGCGGCCCTAAAGCTTGGAACTTGCCATTCGCGCCATATTATCGGGTTTACTGGTTGCTACCATTTCCCTGATTGCCAGAAAAAGCCCGGGACTTGGAGGATTGATTGCTTCCATCCCCCTCGTCTCGACGCTTGGCATGATCTGGCTGTGGCGCGATACCGGTGACCCAAAGCTGGTTGCCGACTATGTCTATTCGGCATTTTGGTATTTCCTGCCTTCTATTCCGATGTTCCTGCTAATTCCATGGATGCTGCGGTCCGGACATGGGTTTTGGCTGACCCTGTCAGCCGGCATCGCGTTGACCTTCATACTGTACTTACTGACAATCGGGATTGCCGCGCGTTTCGGCGTGCGGCTATAGGCGAGACATGACACGCTCCATCACCGTCGCCGCGCTCCAACTGCCTCTGCAAGGCAGCGAAGGCGAGAATATTGAATCAGTTTCGGCTCTGATTGAGAAAGCGGCATCCGATGGTGCGCAAATCATATTGCCACCCGAACTCTTTTCAGGCCCCTATTTCTGCAAGACGCAGGAAGAGGCGCATTTCGCCCTCGCAAGGCCGACGCTTGAACATCCCTCGGTGCAAGCCATGGCGAAACTGGCCAAAAAACTGAAGGTCGCGATCCCCACCAGTTTCTTCGAACGCGACGGATCGCATTTCTACAATACGATGGCGATGATTGATGCGTCCGGCGACATCCTTGGCACCTATCGAAAAAGTCACATCCCCGATGGCCCCGGCTATCAAGAAAAATATTATTTCCGCCCGGGCAATACCGGTTTCAAAGTGTGGGACCTATTCGGCACGCGCATCGGCGTCGGCATCTGCTGGGACCAATGGTATCCCGAATGCGCGCGAGCCATGGCCCTGATGGGGGCGGAGATGTTGTTTTACCCGACAGCGATTGGCGCAGAACCGCAGGACGCGACACTCGACACCCGTCATATGTGGCGACGTGCAATGGTCGGCCATGCGGTCTCAAACTGTATGCCCGTGATCGCCGCCAACCGCGTTGGCGCTGAATCCGACCATGGGGGTGCAGCGCAGAAATTTTATGGAACCAGCTTCATCGCCAATGAATGGGGTGATGTTGTTTGCGATCTGGACGATAGCGAAACGGGTATACTTCTGGCGAGCTTTGATCTCAATCAGGCCCGCCTTCACCGCGCCAGCATGGGCTTTTTCCGCGACCGCAGACCTCAACTCTATGGCCGCCTGATCGAAGACAGCTAGGCAGCTATAACTTCTGTTACATTATTGCCACAGCCGCCGCAAAATCGTCGGCATGGTCGATTCCATACAATATCCAGAAAGGTTCTACGCGTTAACGGGGCGTCGTGATTTCGCGACACCCTTTGTCCGGCATCACATTCATGGGTCGCACCAACACTTATCCGATGATTCATCGGAACAGATTGAAGGAATCTACCATGAAGAAACTCTCGCTCATCTCGGCTTCTGCCATTGCCATGATCGCAACCCCCGCCATTGCGCAAGATGCCGATTGGACTGGCCCTTATGTCGGCGTCCAGGCTGGATATGGCACCGGATCATCCGACTCCGATGTCGCCCTTAGCGGCGCATGGACGTCTGAATCGCAGGGGCTGCGCGATTATGTAACATCAACTTTTGCTGACAGCCGCAAACCGGAAGGTTTCAACTTCGGCGGCCAGTTGGGTTATAATTACCAGACCGCTGGAAACTTCGTCCTTGGTGCCGAGGCTGACTTCACCATCCTGAATGCCGATGACAGCCGGTCGACCGGATTGGTTCCGACAACCCCATTCCCCTCGCTCAGCTATAGTTTCGGCAATGGCATTGATGCGAAACATATGTTCTCGTTGCGCGCTCGCGCCGGCGTCGCGATGGACAAGACGCTTATCTACGCATCGGGCGGCTGGGCATGGACAAAAGCCGAATTCGCAGCAACAATGTCGTCCAACGGCGGATACGACAAGGCTGGTGGAACAAAGAAGACGCTGGACGGCTTTATTATCGGTGGCGGCGTTGAGCACAAATTCAGCGACACGGTCTCGGCTCGGCTCGATTATGCGTACACCGACCAGGGTGGCACCAGCTATGACACCGGATATCTGCCGGGCAGCACCTTTGTAACCCCCGCCTATACGGAAACCCTGCGCCAGGATCTGGACATGCACCTGATCCGCGTCGGGCTGAACTTCCACTTCTAATCGTCACGCTCCCGGGGTTGCCACGGGAAATGGCAACCCCGGATTGCGCTTCCCCGCCCGCCGTATCGGCGCTAGGCGGGGATATGGCCGGGAATACCAAACATCTCTATCTGATCGCGCTGGGTTCAAACCAGCGTCACGAACTCGCAGGCAGTCCACGAAATATGCTCGAGCAGGCTATCGAAGCCCTCGAAATGCCGGATATTGACGTTTTCGCGCAATCTTCAATCATCGAAAGTACCGCGATAGGCGCCTCAAGGCGCCGCTACGCCAATGCGGTTGCCGTGATCTCCAGCCACCTTGATCCGCCAGCATTGTTGCGCCGCCTGCAGTCAATTGAAACCCATTTCGGCCGTCGACGCATTGGTCAACGCTGGCGTGGGCGTACGCTCGACCTCGACATCCTGTTATGGTCGGGCGGGATCTGGTCTGGCGAACGCCCTGCGCTTGCCATTCCGCACGTCGCAATGCGCGAACGGAACTTCGTGCTCGGCCCGGCGACTGAAATTGCGCCGGATTGGCGCGACCCGGTATCCGGCCTGACCATTCGCCAACTTTTTCATCGCTTAAACCGTCCCAAGCCGCTTGACCGTTCGCAAAGCCCGCATTAGGGGGAGCGCTCCTGAGCGTGCTGTTGTTTCAGCACCGCGATGGGCCCTTAGCTCAGTCGGTAGAGCAACTGACTTTTAATCAGTAGGTCGCTGGTT
>NZ_DAOLHN010000073.1:0-7468 GCF_035329025.1 Sphingorhabdus sp.
CTCTTCTGGGCACCGAAGATGTGGCGCTTGAGTTCACCGACGACGCCCTTACCGCGCTGGCACGCATCGCCGCGCAAGTGAACGAAAGCGTCGAGAATATCGGTGCCCGCCGCCTTCAGACCGTGATGGAGCGCCTGCTGGAGGACATCAGCTTTGACGCCGAAGACCGCAAGGGCGAGACGATCAAGATCGACGCTGCCTATGTCGAACAGCAGCTTTCGGGTATTGCCAAGGACGCTGACCTTTCCAAATATGTATTGTAACCAACCTTAGACTCTTCGCCCCCCCGCGAAGGCGGGGGTCCACCACCCGCCAGTTAAATTTCATCCTTGGGTGATGGATTCCCGCCTTCGCGGGAATGACGAAGTGGTGTATAAAAAGTGTTAGGAGAGCGATCATGACCCATCAAGGTGGATGCCATTGCGGAGCAGTGCGCTATGAGGTGAGCGGCGAGCCGCAGCATGTAGCGCTGTGCCATTGCAGCGATTGCCGGAAATCGTCAGGCGCACCGATGGTGGCCTGGGCGGCCTTTACCGAAGATCAGTTCAAACTGGTCGAGGGTGAACCGGTAACGTTCAATTCGTCGGGATCGGCGATGCGTAGTTTCTGCCCGAAATGCGGGTCAGGTCTCTATTATCGTAATGTGGAATTCCTGCCCGGCATTGTCGATATCCAGTCAGCCACGCTCGACGATCCCGATGCCCTCCCTCCCGGCGCGCATATCCAAACCGCCGAACGGCTCGGCTGGATGGAAACCGCGCATAGCCTTCCGGCATTTGAGCGCTTTCCAGGTTAGATTGGATACAGTTCGATCTTCAGCCGTAGTGCTGAGCCTGTCGAAGCACGTCTGGCGGACAAGCACCCTTCGACAAGCTCAGGGCTGCAGTGAAATTCGGAACTCGGACTCACCTATCGAGAGGCGACTGCGTCTGCCTCTGGCTCGACCACCATCGTCCAGGCCTTCTCTGAAACCAGATATTTGCGCGCCAGTGCCTGCAACTGCTCGGGCGTGACCTTACTGTAATCGCTGTACAGCCGCCCCAGAACTTCATAGCGCGCGGCATTGTAGGTCGCGCCCTCCAGTTCGTTCATCCAGAACAGATTGCCAGTCGTGGAGCGCTCGACATATTGCAAAATCGGCTCCAACGCGCGTTGCAGTTCATCCTTGCTCACCGGCGTTGCGGCAAGATCCGCTGCAACCGATTTTGCAAAAGTGAAAAAGCGCTCGCTGTCCTTGGGCTGCATCTGGCTGTACGCCATCAGAAAGCCGCCCGATGCAAATTCATCCGGCCATGTCGCGGTTGCATCCGGGCTATAGCTCGCCGCCTGTTCCGACCGGAACTTTTCGAACAGCCGATCGCGGAACAATGCCGCAAGCACTTCCAACTGGCGTGCTTCACTTATTTGCGCCAGCCCTGCCCCGGTGGGCCAGCCGATGACGGCAGCCATCTGGTCCTTCGGGCCTTTATGCGTAAAGCGCAGCGGTTTTGCGTTGGCGGCCGGGAAAACAACCTGCGACGCCTTTTGCGAAATGGCGGCTGTGCTGCGCGGTTTCATAGCGCCCACGGTATTTTGAAGCGCGTCGACCGCTTTTTCGGTTTCGAAGTCGCCGAACAGCAACACCTCCACCGGGCCACTGGCCAGCAAAGGCTCCCAAAAGGCGCGAAACGCCTTGGCATCGACTTTGCGCACTTCATCGGGCGTGGGGATTTTCCAGCGCAGATCATTGCCCGACAGCCGATATTGCAACTCGCGTTGCAGCACTGCAGTCGCCGACATGTCGAAACTGCGATAGCCCGCAATGGCAAGCGCTTTTTCGCGTTCCAGTGGGGCGCTGTCCCAATTGGGGTTTTCCATCTTCGCTACAATCAGACGCAGCTGGTCAACCAGATCCTCAGGTCGGGTGGCCGCGGTAAATTCAAAGGCATCATTGTCGACCGTGAAGCCCAGTTCGATCCGGCGCCCGTTGATCAATTGTTCAATCTGTGTCCGGCTGTACTTGCCGATGCCGCTTTCGCTAATAATACCGGGACCGGACCAGAATAGCGCACCCTTTGCCGGATCGACCGCCTGATATCCGCTGCCGAAACGCACCAGCACACGCACCTGCCCGCTTTCCGACTTGTTGGGAAACAGCAGGGCGCGCACGCCATTCGACAGCTCAACCGATTCCATTTCAAACCGCGGTAACGGATTGCGTGCGACGACCTTTGCCGGTTCGCCGAGCTTTGGAAGGTCATCAAAAGTAATCGCATTGCCCGCCAGCCGCACCGACGATGCTGCGGAGACCGAATCGGTCAATGCCTTGGCAAGCCGCACATCGGCATCTGCGCCGTCGTCAACGGGCGTTGTCCGCAATATGCGCACCGCATCGGCCGCAAACAGCGCCTTGGTTGCCGCAAACAAGCGTTCGGGCGTGAACTTGTCACGCATATTTTCATACACAGCGACGACCGTATCCGGTGCGGCAATGGTTTCCCGGATATCGACAGCCTTGACGATATCGTCCGCCTGCTTGGCCGCTGCCTCGAAAGGATAGCTGTCGCGCATCGTGCGCAGCGCATTGCCGAACAGCGCCAGTTCGCGGTCGATATCGGCCTGCGAAGGCGGCGTGGAGATCGCATCTTCTATGATGGCGCGCACGTCACGCACCGCTTGCTGCCAATTGTCACCGATCGGCGTGATGATGACCGTGGTTGTATCGGCGCTGCGCGAAATATCTTCCTGCCCCACCTCGGCAACGCTGAACGTGGAACCGGCCCGCGCCTGAGTCACCAGTCGGCGATTCACAATTTGCTGGGCTAAAGCATCGACCAGCAACTGCTCGTTATAGGCGATGGTGTCGGCAACTTTTTCCCAAGGCCGGGCATAGATGAGCGCGACATTGGGCGGCAGCGTTGGTGCAACCACCGTTTTGGCGACCATACCCTTCGGGTCGGGCTTTCCGAAATCGGGGTCAGCGACCGGTTTCCCCTGACCTGTCCATCCGCCAAAATGCTGACGAACCAACCGTTCCAGTTCGGCTGGCTCCGCGTCTCCGGCAATCGACACCACGATTTTTTCGGGGCGGTACCAGCGGCGGTGAAACTCTTTCAGCCCAGCCGCCGACGCCGAATCGAGGCTCTCAATCGAACCAATTGTCGAACGGTCGGCCAGCCTTTGCCCCTGAAAAGCATGCCGCCGCATCGCTTCGCCCAGGTCCATTCCGGCCCCAGCCGACTCGCGCAGCTCGGCCTGCACGATGGCGCGTTCGGCATTCAAAGCGCTTTCCGAAATATTCGGCGCGCGCACCATCCCGGCGAGGATTTTCAAAGATTCATCGAGCGTGGCAGGCGAACTGTTCGGCAGATCGAGCTTGTACACCGTCTGCGTTGGCGTGGTCTGGGCGTTACTGTCGCTGCCAAAGGTGACCCCGAAACGCTGCCAAATGCGCTTCGCCTCTCCATCGGGCACATGTTCAGAGCCGCGAAACGCCAGATGCTCCATCAGGTGCGCAAAGCCGAGCTCATTGTCCTCTTCGTGCAACGCCCCCGCATCCACGCGAACGCGGATAGAGATTTGTCCCGCCGGGACGACGTTCTTTTTGACGGCATAGCGCAAGCCGTTATCGAGCACGCCAAAGGTCCAACTTGCGTCGACCGGGACGTCGCTATTTTCGTAAAGCCAAGGGGTTTGCGCCGCCTTGGTCGCGGTGGCAGGCGCCGTTTCGGCGGAAGCCATATGTGCAGGGATCAATAGCGCGAACGCGGTCGCGAGGCGAAGACCATGGAGCAATTTCATCGACCGGCTTCCTGCGTAAAGGCATATTGACGCGTGATGAACAGTCGTCGCCCCGGCGCAGGCCTGGGCCGCTGCAAGTTTACGCTAAATTGACGGACAAAGCCAATTGCGGCCCCTGCCTTCGCTGGGGCGACGTGAAATAGTGCTTCAAATCCCGCCATCGATAGTTTCATAACCAAAGCCCGCCAGCCCCGATCGCAAAGCCTCTACACAGGCCGCAAGCTGGTGCGCGTCGGTCGAGCGTACCACGAAATTCGCCCCCACCCGCCCCTCGCGGAAGAAGGGATAGCTGCCGATCTGGCAGCCTTCATGCGCCTTTTCGGTATCGCCGAGCAGCTTGGCAATCTCGCTTTCAGCGACCCAGCAGCCGATCTGGTGCGACAGCAAGGGGGCGCCGCCCTCCAGCGTACCGGTCAAAGCGTCGAGCATCCTTGCGGTGATATGCGGCACGCCCGCCATGATGAAGATATTGCCGATCTTGATCCCCGGCGCGCCCGACATCTTATTGGGGATAAGGTCCGCCCCCTCCGGCACGCGTGCCATGCGCAACCGCTGCTCGGTTACGCCTCCGCGCGTTTCGTAATAGCGTTCAAGGATTTCCTTGGCGATCGGGTGGAGCACCACTGGCACGCCCAGCGCCGCCGCAATCGCGTCGACGGTGATGTCATCATGCGTCGGGCCGATTCCGCCAGTGGTGAACAGATAATCGTTGCGCGCGCGCAGCGTGTTGACCGCCTCGACAATCGCTTCCTTGACATCGGGCACCACGCGCACCTCGCGCAGGCGGATGCCCTGCACGTTGAGCCAGAGCGCGATCTGGCTGATATTCTTGTCCTGCGTGCGGCCGGAAAGGATTTCATCGCCAATGATGACGAGTGCGGCGGTGTAGATGCGGTTTGAGGTCATGGACTCGGACATAGCCGCAAAGACTCCCCTCGCAAAGCACGGATAAAGCGCCTATATGCGCCCCCATGAACCAATATGTTGCCGTTACCGCCGAAGAGGCCGCCATCCCGCGTGACGGGGTGATCAAGCTGCACGGGGCGGAAGCCTTTGAAGGCATGCGTAAGGCGGGCCGCCTCGCTGCCGAAATCCTCGACGCCCTCACCACCTTTGTCGTGCCCGGCGTGACCACGGGCGAGATTGACGACCTGGTGCGCGAAATGACGCTGAAGGGCGGCGGCATCCCGGCGACGCTCGGCTACCGCGGCTATACGCACAGCTGCTGCACCAGCATCAACCATGTCATCTGCCACGGCATCCCGTCGGACAAGAAACTGCGCGATGGCGATATCGTCAATATCGATGTCACCCCGATCGTCGATGGCTGGCACGGCGATACCAGCCGCATGTATCTGGTCGGCGATGTGCCCACCAAGGCGAAGCGGCTGGTTGATGTGACCTATGAATGCCTGATGCTCGGCATCGAACAGGCCAAGCCCGGCAATCGCATCGGCGATATCGCCCATGCGATCCAGACGCATGCCGAGGCGCACCGCTATGGCGTGGTCCGCGAATTTTGCGGGCATGGGCTGGGGCGTTTGTTCCACGACGCCCCCGAAGTCGTCCATGCCGGCCGCCCCGGCACTGGGCCCGAACTGAAACCCGGCATGATCTTTACCATCGAACCGATGATCAACATCGGCAAACCGCACGCCAAGGTGCTGGAAGATGGCTGGACAGCGGTGACGCGGGATCGGTCGCTATCGGCTCAGTTCGAACATAGCATCGGCATTACCGACGATGGCTGCGAGATCTTTACCGCGAGCCCCAAGGGGCTGAACAAGCCGCCTTATTGAGAACGGGTAACCTTGCACTGGGGAAAATTGCTGCACCCGAGGAACTTGCCCTGCTTTCCCTGTTTCAATCGCATCTGGCCGCCGCAGCCATGTCGGGGGCAGTCGGTTCCATGAGCCTCAACTTTTTGATGGTTAAATCCGGCGAGAAAACGGTCTTCGGGCAAGCGCCCTCGATGCACCTGCTTCTTGAATGCCCATGGGCTTAAATTACTGTCAAAGGCCCATATTCCTCTTCGCTGGCGACGGGCATCGGACTGGGCATCAAGATAGGCACCCTCGGGGCCATAACGCTCAAGTACCCAAGCCCAACCGTTCAAGACCATTTCCAATTCAATGTTTCGAACAAGCGTATGGCGCAACCCGAATGTCTTCCGCGCTGGATTAACGGCAGGGAGTGATGTTAATGTCGAGGTTTCAGTCAGGAAAGGAACACCAACAATTCGGCCATATTTGTCGACGCAGTTGCCCGTTTCGGTTTTGTCGGTAATCGCGACGTCAAGTGTTTTGCCATCGATTAGCGATTTTAGGTAATCGCGGGCCTCAGGCCCACCGCGCTGCTTAAGTTCGGGTGCGTCGATAAATCCAAAGCGCACTGTGGCATCAAGCTCCATGCCGGGCCGATGCATGATCTTAGTCCGGAAGCCATCACCATCACCGACATGCAGAACCTTAAGACGCAAGGCATCAGCAGGCACGCGATTTGGAGCTACAATGTTTTTATGGTGTATAAACATGAATTGCCGAGTCTATTTAAGAACTCAGCTTCTAATTTTGATGATTTAATAAAGTATTTCGTGACCAATTAAAGTCGCAACCCGCTCACCTCATCCAGCCCGGCCATGATATTCAAATTCTGCACCGCCGCGCCGCTGGCGCCCTTGCCCAGATTGTCGAGCATCGCCATCAGCCGCACCTGATCGCCCTTGGGCGAGCCCATGACATAGAGGTCAAGACGGTCGCTGGGTTCCTGCGAATTGAGGATCAGCAGTTCGGATGGGGCCATGTCGGCATGCACCTTCACCACCGGCGAGCCCGCATAATGCTCCATCAGGCAGGCACGCATTTCTTCAGGGCTATCGCTGCCGGGCATCACAGAGATCGGCAGCGGCACCTCCACCATCATGCCCCGAAACGCCTTGACTACTGCGGGCGCGAAGATCGGGGCGAGCGACAGGCCGGCATGCTGCTGCATTTCGGGCACATGCTTGTGGCTGAGGTCAAGGCCATAGGTGCGGAAACCGATATCGGCACCCTCGCCTTCGAACCGTTCGATCAACGCCTTTCCGCCGCCCGAATAGCCCGACACTGCGTTGACCGTATAGGGCCAGTCTGACGGGATCAGCCCGTTCGCCACCAAAGGTGCGACAAGGCCCAGAAAGCCGGTGGGATAGCATCCCGGATTGGAAACGAAGCGCGCCGCCGCGATCCGTTCATGCTGGCCTTTTTTGAACTCCGGAAAGCCATAGGCCCAATTGGGGTCAACACGGTGCGCGGTGGAGGCGTCGATTACACGGGTGCGATCATTGGCAATCATCGCCACCGCCTCAATCGCCGCATCATCGGGCAGGCAGAGGATGACCAAATCGGCATCGTTCAACGCCTCGCGCCGCGCGGCTGTATCCTTGCGCTTGTCCTCAGGCAGGATGATCTGCGCAAACTCGCTGCGGCCCGAAAGCCGGTCAGCGATTTCAAGGCCGGTGGTGCCGACTGCGCCGTCGATGAAGAGGCTGTAGGTCATAGTCCTCTCCCTTTACGGGAGAGGATATGGAGACTTGGCAACTTGTTGCCTAGTCGCAATTGGAGAGGGCTTGTGGCGGTCGCCCCCTCTCCAAGACTTGCTAGGCAACAAGTTGCCAAGCCAAGTCTTTCCTCTCCCGCAAGGGGAGAGG
>NZ_DAOLHN010000074.1:0-6861 GCF_035329025.1 Sphingorhabdus sp.
CAGGTCCGAATGTTCGGCGCGGCTCGTCCAGATTTTCTGGCCGTTGACGATGTAACGGTCGCCATCCTTTTTGGCGACAGTCTTCAGGCTCAGCGTATCGGTGCCGCTGGTCGGCTCGGTCACTCCGAATGCCTGCAGACGCAGCTCGCCGGTCGCGATCTTGGGCAGATAGCGCTGCTTCTGCTCTTCGCTGCCATGGCGCAGCACCGTGCCCATGATATACATCTGCGCATGAACCGCGCCGCCATTGCAACCTTGGCGCTGTACCTCTTCAAGGATTGCCGCCGCTGCCGACAGGGGAAGTCCGGCACCGCCATATTCTTCGGGGATCAGCGCGGCGAGATAGCCTGCCTCGCCTAGCGCTGCGACGAATTCGCTCGGATATTCGCGCGCCTTGTCCTTCGCACGCCAATATTCGCCGGGATATTGCGTGCAAAGCTTGGCGACCTCTTCGCGGATGGCGGTGTAATAATGCATGGGGCTCATGCCTTTTCAAACACGGCCGCGATACCCTGACCACCGCCGATGCACATGGTTTCAAGGCCATAGCGCACGTCGCGCCGCTGCATCTCGCGGGTCAGATTGGCAAGGATGCGCCCGCCTGTCGCGCCGATGGGATGGCCCAGCGATATGCCCGATCCGTTGACGTTGAGTATGTCATGGCGGCTGTCGTCATCCGACCAGCCCCAGCCCTTGAGACAAGCGAGAACTTGCGGCGCGAAAGCTTCATTGAGTTCTATCAGCCCGATGTCGTTCCATGAAAGGCCATTGCGTGCGAACAGGCGTTCGGTCGCGGGGACGGGGCCATAGCCCATGCGGCTGGGGTCGCAACCGGCGGCAGCCCAGCTATGGAAGAAAGCGATGGGTTCGAGACCGAGTTCCTCCAGCTTATCCTCGGCTACGACCAGACAGGCGGCTGCCGCGTCATTTTGCTGGCTCGCATTGCCCGCAGTGACGACGCCACCTTCCAACGCGCGCAAGGCACCCAGCGTCTCCACGCTGGCGTCGGCGCGATAGCCCTCGTCATGGTCGAAGACGATTGGATCGCCTTTCTTTTGCGGGATTTCGACTGGAACCAATTCGTCGGCAAACAGGCCGTTGGCCCAAGCCGCCGCCGCACGCTGGTGGCTGCGCGCCGCATAGGCATCGCAAGCTTCGCGGCTGATGTTCCAATCCTTGGCGAGGTTTTCGGCGGTTTCGATCATGCCGGAAATCACGCCATAGCGTTCGATCGGCTGGCTCATCACGCGGCCACGGGTGAGGCGATCGTGCAGCGTCAGGTTTCCTGCGCGCACACCCTTGCGGATGTCGGTGGTATAATGCTCGACATTGGACATGCTCTCGCAGCCGCCAGCCACCACGACATCGGAAACACCCGTCTGCACCATCATCGCCGCGTTGACGATTGCCTGCAGGCCCGAACCGCAGCGGCGATCGAGTTGGTATCCCGGCACTTCTTCCGGCAGTCCGGCGAGTAGCCAAGACCAGTGCGAAATGCACGGCGCTTCACCATTGCCATAGCCTTGCGCGAAGATGACATCGTCAACGCGCGACGGATCGATTTTTGTACGCTCTATCAGGGCCTTGAGGATCACAGCTCCCAACTGTCCTGCGGTCATCGAAGACAGCGAGCCTCCGAACTTACCAACGGCGGTACGGAAGGGAGCAACTATGGCGGCACGGCGCAACTCGTTTTGGGGGCGGGTCATGATTTTCTTCCTTTGCTAATTGCGGTCTTGCAGCTTGCCGCGCGCAATGACCTGCGCCTGGATTTCGGCTGCGCCTTCGAAAATGTTGAGGATACGGGCATCGCACAGCACCCGGCTGATTTCATATTCCATGGCATAGCCGTTGCCGCCATGGATCTGCAGCCCGGCATCGGCATTGGCCCAGGCCACCCGGGCTGCGTGCAGCTTGGCCATGCCCGCCTCGATATCGCAACGCTTTCCGCTATCCTTGGCGCGCGCGGCGAAATAGGTCAGCTCGCGCGCCATCACCATGTCGGTAACCATCATCGCCAGCTTGTCTGCGACACGGGGGAAACGGATTATAGGCTGGCCGAACTGCTTGCGATCAAGCGCATATTGCAACGCCAATTCAATGGCGCGGCGGGCAACACCGACCGCGCGGGCCGCGGTCTGGATGCGTGCGCCTTCGAAGGTACGCATCAATTGCTTGAAACCCTGGCCCTCCTCTCCACCAAGCAACGCATCCGCAGGGGCCTTCATGCCGTCGAACTGCAAGGCATATTCGCGCATCCCGCGATAGCCGAGCACCTCGATCTCGCTGCCGCTCATTCCTTCAGCGGGGAAGGGGTTGTCCTCGGTGCCGCGCGGTTTGGGGACCAGCAGCATCGACAGGCCGGCATAGCCCTTAACTTCTGGCAGGGTGCGCGCCATCAAGGTCATCAGGTCTGTGCGCGCGGCGTGGGTGATCCAGTTTTTCGCGCCGCTGATTTCCCATCCTGCATCGGTCCGCACCGCACGGGTTTGCAGGCTGGCCATGTCGGAACCGGTGTCAGGTTCGGTGAAAACCGCCGTGGGCAGAACCTCGCCCGATGCGATGCGGGGCAACCAATGCTGTTTCTGCACCTCGGTTCCGCCCATCATGATGAGCTCGCCCGCAATCTCGCTACGTGTGCCGAGTGAACCCGTGCCGATCCAGCCGCGCGACAATTCCTCGGTGACGACGCACATCACCAGCTTGCCTAGGCCCAGCCCGCCAAACTCCTCTGCAATGCACACACCAAAAGTGCCGAGTGCGGCCATTTCCGTGATGATGTCGTCGGGTATCAAGGCGTTGGCCAGGTGCCAGCCATGCGCCTGTGGCAATATCCGGTCGTCCGTGAAACGTCGATATTGGTCGCGCACCGTGTCGAGCAGTTCATCGTCGAACCGGTCGGAAATCGTCGCGCCGCTAGCCAGCAATTCGACCAAACGCGCACGGTTGGCTGCATCATTGCCTTTGGCTTGCGCGAGCAGGGCTGGGATATGGTCGTCCAACCCGAAATCGGCGGGGCGGATGAATTCATTCTGCCCCATGGGCAAGCCGCCCGCGAGTTGGGCCAGCGTCTCGCCCGTGCCGATGGCAATGACCAATGCTTCGGCTTCACCGCATTGCCGCGAACCCCATGCGTGCAAGGCACGCAAAGCCTCTACGCTGGTTTCAATCCAGGCATAGCCATGCGCGATATGTTGTTCGGCATCCAGCGAGGTGGTCGCAACCCGTGCCTGCACGACCACCCTTGCGGCTGAGGCATAGCTTTCGGCGGTGGCAAGGGCTGCGTTCATCCCTGTTTCACCGTTCCGGCATCAATCAGTGCGGCAATTGCACCCGATGAAAGACCGAGCCGCTCGGCAAGCACTTCCTCGCTATTCGCACCGTTGCGCGGGGCCGGTTGCGGCGCTTGGCGATCCAGTTGCGGTACGCTGGCAAAGCTGCCCGCTGCCGGATAATCGAAACCGGAGGGATTGGCCGCAGAGCCAAAGACCGGGTTATTGGCAACCAGCGCTGGGTCGTTCGCGGCGTCGAGCATCGTGCGATAGGCCGAATGGACAATGCCGCCTGCGTCGAACGCGCCAGCAAGGTCGGCATGCGTCCGCGCGCCGATGGCAGCTTCAAACAGCGGGTATAGCGCATCACGATGATTGAAGCGTAGCCCGTCATCCTTGGCAAAGCTGACACCGCGTTCGGCCTCTATCGCCGCAATTGCGCTTTCGAGGTGAAGGGCTGCGACGAGATTGGCCCATTGGCGGGGGGTGACGACAACGATCATTGTGCGCACGCCATCGGCGGTCTCGAAATCGCGGCCGAAAAGTCCGTATACGGCGTTGCCAAGGCGCGGTCGGTTGGCGCCAGTATAAAGCACTTCTGCAATGCCACCGAGATTGGCGACGGTGCCAATCGCAACGTCAGAAAGCGGGATACGCACTTCGCTGCCTTCGCCACTTGCTTCGCGCTTCCGGATTGCGGCGAGCATGGCAAAAGCGGCATAGGCACCAGACAGCAAGTCCCAAGCGGGCAGCACATGGTTGACCGGATCTGGGCCCGGTCCCGTCATCATCGGATAGCCGACCGCATTGTTGACGGTATAATCAAGCGCAGGAGAGCCATCGGCCCAGCCCATCACGCGTACGGTTACCAGGTCAGCGCGACCTTCCGCCAGCTTGGCGTGTGACAAGAAGCCTTCGACCGGAAAGTTCGTTACGAATTGTCCAGTCTTGCGCACCAATTCCTGCAGCAACTCGCGCCCCTGCGGCGCACCAAGGTCGAGTGCAACCGATTTCTTGGCGCGGTTGAGATTTTCCCAATAGAGCGAGTCATTGGCTTCGGTCACCGGCCAGCGCCGGAAGTCTGGTCCGCCACCGATCTGATCGACGCGAATGACCTCCGCCCCCATTTGCGCCAGATATAAACCGGCAGTGGGGGATGCGACGAAGCTCGATGCTTCGATTACCGACAGGTCATTGAGAAGGTTATACATCGGGCGCGATTACCACAC
Organism: Sphingorhabdus sp.; assembly: GCF_035329025.1. GTDB lineage: Bacteria > Pseudomonadota > Alphaproteobacteria > Sphingomonadales > Sphingomonadaceae > Sphingorhabdus_B. Next base: position 4,502 of record NZ_DAOLHN010000074.1, read on the forward strand.
AGCCCCTTCGCGTTCGAATTCGCGCAGCAGATGCTTGGCGATCTGCAATTGCATGATCTGGCTGGTGCCTTCGTAAATGCGTAGGATGCGGGCATCGCGGAAGAAACGCTCGGCAGGATATTCGGCGAGATAACCCGCCCCGCCGTAAACCTGAACGCAGCGGTCGACAACGCGCCCGCAGGCTTCGGACGAGAACAGCTTGGCCGCTGCCGCCTTCCTCAGGATATTTTCGCCACGGTCGGCCCGCGCGCAGGCATCCGCTATCATGCACTCGGCGGCGTAAAGGTCCGCCTCACTGTCGGCCAGCATCGCCTGGATGAGCTGGAAGTTCGCGATCGGCTCGCCAAAGGCCTTGCGCTCGGTGGCGTAGCGGATCGCGGTATCGAGCGCGCGGCGCCCCATCCCGACGCCCATGCCTGCCACTGAAAGTCGCCCATTATCAAGGCTTTGCATCGCAATCTGGAAGCCGCGACCTTCTTCGCCGCCGACCAATGCGTCACCGGGAATTTTGACATCTTCCATGATGATGTCGGCGATATGCGCACCTGACTGGCCCATTTTTTTGTCGGGTTTGCCGATGCTGATGCCCGGCGATGTCATGTCGACAATGAAGGCAGACACATGGGCATTCTTCGGAAGCGCCTCTTTGGAGGTGCGCGCCATGATCAGGCCAATTTTTGCGTGCGGGCTGTTGGTGATATAGCGCTTGGTGCCGGTCAATTTATAGCCATTGCCATCACGGACCGCCATTGTCTGCATCGCGGCGCTGTCCGAACCGCTGCCCGGTTCGGTGAGGCCGAAACAGGCGATTTCACCGCTCGCGATGCGCGGCAACCAATAAGCCTTCTGCTCCGGCGTGCCGAAATTCTTGAGCGCGCTGCCCGTCATCCCGACGTTGATCGACATTGTCGAGCGATAGGCAGGGGCCGCGTAGGCCAGTTGTTTGACCGTCTCGATATATTGGCTGATGTTCATTCCCGCGCCGCCAAATTCTTCGGGAATGGTGATACCGAAGAGCCCCATTTCGCGCATTTCGGCGAGGATATCGTCAGGGATCGCGTCGTTTGCGATCACTTCCTCTTCAGCAGGGATCAGGCGTTCGCGCACATAACGGCGGAGTTGCTCGATAAAGGCGTCGAATGTTTCGGAGTCCATACCGGGATTGCTCATTTCTTGCTCCTCAGATGGGGTCATAGGGGAAAACATGCGCCGAAACTTCATCGGCGCGTGCGAAACTGGGTTTGAATGCGGGGATCAGTTCATCGGCGATGCTCTCCGGCGTCCAGCCTTCTACCTTGGTCATCGAACGGATTGGGCGTGGCTTGTTGTACAGCACGATCTCATTCTTGCGCACAGAGAATATCTGGTTCGACACATCCTTTGACGCGTCAGAGGCAAGATAGACCACCAACGGGGCAATTTTGTCAGCGCTCATGGTTTTGAGGCGCTCGACGCGTTCCTTTTGCTCGGGCGTTTCGGCAGGGATCGAGGCGGTCATGCGGCTCCAGGCGAAGGGCGCGATGCAGTTGGAGCGGACGCCGACGCGTGCCATGTCGAGCGCGATCGACTGTGACAGGCCGACAATGCCCAGCTTCGCGGCTGAATAATTGGCCTGACCGATATTGCCGATCAGCCCGCTGGTCGAAGTGAAATGGATGAAGCTTCCTGATTGCTGTTCGCGGAAATAGGGCGTCGCCGCTTTGGAGACGTTGAAGCTGCCGTTGAGGTGCACGTCGATAACCGCGCGCCAATCTTCATGGCTCATCTTGTGCCAGATGGTGTCGCGCAGGATGCCGGCATTGTTCACAACAGCATCGATGCGGCCAAATGCCTTCACCGCATCTTCGATGATCGAGGCTGCACCTGCCGGATCAGCAACGCTGGCCAGATTGGCGACCGCCTTGCCACCGGCAGCGATAATGTCATTCGCGGTTTCCTGCGCCGGGCCGGCATCCCCGCCTTCGCCGCCACCGCCCACGCCGGGATCATTGATGACCACCGCTGCGCCATGTTTCGCGCACAGCAGGGCAATTTCCCGGCCAACCCCGCGCCCTGCGCCAGTCACGGCCACAACCTTGCCTTCCAGCATACCCATCGCTTCTCTCCTGCCTGCAATTTAAGCGGTCAGTTAAGCCTTGGCCGAGCGGAAGGGATTCGTGAAGCCCCTATGGGGCAAAATTATCTAACGAAGAGGGACGTCTGTGGTGCCGGCTACAGGATTCGAACCCGCCCGTCGGCGGATGCCGACAAACAAAGACTCGCCGCGGGTGTGACGTTTATGGTGCGGATTGCGGGGGATCAGAAAATGGTGCCGGCTACAGGATTCGAACCCGTGGCCCCCTGATTACAAATCAGGTGCT
>NZ_DAOLHN010000075.1:0-6789 GCF_035329025.1 Sphingorhabdus sp.
TAGCTCAGTGGTAGAGCACTGTGTTGACATCGCAGGGGTCGCAAGTTCAATCCTTGCTACGCCCACCATTTTCCCCTTTTTGTCAGCAGCCGCAGGGCCAATTCAGGCGTGTGAATGATTTGCATGTTGCGACTTGCGGCGCAAAATGCGAGCATACATGCAATAATCCGGTCGCATCGATAAGTTTACATTAGGTCATGTACAAACATTGATTTCGCAAATGCGGATGCGAGGGGCATTATGCGCACTGCAGGCAATGCTGTCTTCTTTTGGTTGATATTGTTTTCAACTTTTCTCGGCGGCTGTGAGAAGCAGGTCGGTAATCCGGCACCCCCGCGTATCGATACGGCAGCTGAACTGCCCAAGCAGACCTCGACGATCATCGTCCCGCTCAGCATCGATATTGGAGGCCTGGAGGCAAAGCTCAATCAATCGGCGCCAACCCGGCTGTGGGCCATCAACCAATATGAACCCAAATGCATTCCTGCACAGCGTGTGACGATCTGTCCGGTGCACAAGAAAAAGTGCAAGGGTGAGGCGTGCAAAAATGTTGACTGCAAGATCGGATTCAAGCGCACCAAGGTGACCCCTGATGTCGCCTGCACTATTGTCGGGCATGTGAGCAGAGGACGTATCCGCCTGTCCGGGCGTGGCGATCTACTGACCGTTTCAATGCCGGTGAACGCTGTCGTGAGCGCGCGCGATGTTGGCGGCGTCATCAAGCGTGAAACGGCCAATGCTTCGGCCGATGTACGCGCGCAAGTTCGCATCTCGATTGATAACAGCTGGTCACCGAGGGCAAAGGTCGACATCGCCTATGACTGGCGCGAACCGCCCGGGATCAACTTTCTGGGCAAACGTATCCATTTCGTGCGCAAGGCAGATGCCGAACTGGCACGGGTGATAGCCGGTTTGGAGCGAGACCTTTCGCGTGAGATCGCCCAGGTCCAAACGCGCAAACTTGTTGAGGGCGCTTGGGGCGAGGGGTTTGCGACCATCATGCTGAATCGCGAACGCCCCCCGGCGTGGATGCGCGTGACGCCGCAAAAGCTTGGATTTGGGGGGTATCAGGTCCGTGGACGGCAACTATTGTTGACCTTGTCTGCGGAAGCCGTGACCGAGACCTTTATTGGCGATCGGCCCGAAAAGCCGGAAATCACCCCCCTTCCGTCCCCTGCGAAAATGTCCGGTGATCATGGCTTGCGATTCCACATCCCGGTGCTCGCAGATTATCGTGAACTGGAACCGGTGATCCTGCGTGCGCTGCGCAAATTGGCAGCCAAGGGTATCGAACTCGACCAGATTGGCCCGGTGAAAGTCGATTTCAAAAAGGTCACGGTCTATGCGACCGAAGGGGGCAGGATAGCCGTTGGGGTCGAAGCCAATGCCGATATTATCCGCAGCCCGCTCAAAGGCACCAATGGCGTTATCTGGTTATCAGCGATCCCATATAACGAAGCGAATTCACAAGTGGTCAAAATACGCGACTTGCGGATCGCAGGGACGACGGATCGCGAGGCGGTCAACTTGCTCTTTGCCCTGTTTGCGGATCCCGAAGTTCTCGCTGAAATCAGCAGGGCATTGGTGACCGATTTCAACAAGGATTATCAGAAAGTCCTGGTCGCGGCGAAAAAGGCGATCGCGATGCGACAAGAAGGGGATTTTACGCTGTCTGCCGAAGTGGACGAGGTCAGCCACGGTACGGTTATCGCGACCGGGCAGGGGCTTTTTCTCCCCGTCGATGTGACCGGCAAGGCAAATATTCGCTACACGCCCCGCAAACCTCGGTAGCGCATGCTCCACTTAGGCGGCTTTGCGAGCCACAGCCTGCCATCCCTTGCTCGGCGGCTCGCCATACCAGCGCCGATAGGCGCGCGTGAAAGCACTCAACTCACCATAGCCAAGCAGTTCGGCCACCTCGGCAAGCGACCGCTTGTTCTCCAATTTGTAGAGATCACACATGCTTTTGCGGATATCGTCCAGCATCGATCTGAACGGATTCCCCTGCTCAACCAGGTTCCGTCTTAAAGTGCGCTCGGCCATGCCGAACGATCTTGCCACACGGTCAAGCGTGACCGGAGATTTATTGAGTTCGGTCCATAGATAGAAATATGTAAAAGCAGAAAGCTGAAGTCCCGCGTCAAACCATTGGACCGGCTGCCAATGGCATTTGGTGGCAGCGGCCAGCAAAGTCGGGTTTGCGAATGGCGACGGCGCGCGGCACTGCTCAGTCAAAAATTCTACCATCGTCTCTTTTGTGCCGAAGACGATTGGAGCGCCGATATATTGTTCATAGAGAGCGACATCGAATCTGGGCCTGTGCTGCATCGAAACGCCCGATATGATCAACCGCTCGCCCCATATTTCGCGCGCGAGGCGGACATATGTCACCATTGAGAACTCGACTGCTGCTGCAATGTCCTGCGGGTCGTTGCCTAAGGCATTCCATTTGAGAATGGTGAATTCACCATGTTCGGCCAATGATGTTCGGTAGATATTCTGGCGCAGCTCCTGCATCTGAACATTCGCCTCGATCACATCATATAGTGTCGGCAACAGACGTGTTGCATAACCGATATCGGAAAAGCAGCGCGGTTTTGAATCGCGCCCGATTTCCAGAACTGCAGCGGGCTTGTTCAGTTGCGTTTCGATCGCCAGCAATAAACGGTTGAGCACGACGCCCGGCACCCAGCTCAACTGGTTTCGAATGGTTGCTTCGCTTATTCCGACCGCATCCAGCAAAGCCGGTCGCTGAGCGCCTAGCCCTACCGCGGCTGCAATTGCCCGGCCGATCAGATTGGCTGATGCCGTGTTTGGTGGAATAAGAACGCCTCCGCCCACCAGCTTTTCGACCCAGCCGAACTGATTGCTCCCTTCCATAAAAGCGACTCAACCACTGCAAGCCACGCTATGCAAGCCCAATGTCTTGATTGCTTGCGACAATAGTTCGCGCGCGATAAGCCAACGAAATGAACCTTGCAGACATCCTCGCGCAGCTCCGCGCTGACACGACCGACCAGAAAATCAACATTCCCTCGACCTGGCATCAGGGGCGAACTGCCTATGGCGGTTTGAGTTCGGCATTGGCCTATCAGTCGGCAAAACTGGCCGCGCCGGATCTGCCGCCGCTGTTGACCGCGCAGATCGCCTTTTCGGGTCCATTGTCCGGCGAGGTAGAGATCCACAGCAAGGTCCTGCGCCGTGGGCGCAATAGTGCCTTCATAAAAAGTGAAATCACGGTGGGCGAAGAGGTTGGCTTGAGCTGCGTCTTCGTCTTCATGGCGCGCCGCGAAAGCCACATCGATTTCGAAGGTCTGCCCCGACCGGAATTCCCGCCCATCCCTGAAGATGGCAAAACGCGCAGCGGCCCGCCCGAGTTCTTCACCCACAATATGGATTATCCCGAAAAGCGGCTGATCCTTGGCATGGATAAGCCTCGTCTTGCCAACTGGCACCGCTTGAAAGAGCGTGAGGGCCTTGATCCCGTGGCCAACCTGATCTGCATGGGCGATGCCTTGCCGCCATCGACGATGGGGCTGATGAAAAAAGAGGGGATGATCAGTTCGATCAACTGGCAGATCAATCTGCTCACCGATGCACCCGAAACCGAAAATGGCTGGTGGTTCCTTGAAAGTGAAACCCACCATGCGGTTCATGGTGCGAGCAGCCAATATATGACGGTCTGGAACAGCAAGGGCGAACCGATGATGACTGGGATGCAGTCGGTGGCACTTTTCGTCTAACCCAAAGCCGCCTGTTTTTCCTCTGCCAGCCTATCCAGTTCGGCCCGGCTCTTCTTCTCGGCTGCTGATTTCAGCTGGCCGCACGCTGCCATGATGTCGCGCCCGCGGGGGGTGCGCACCGGCGCGCTGATGCCGGCTTCGAAAATCAGGTTGCTGAAGGCGCGGATGCGCTCGGGAGTTGAACACTCATAGGGCGCGCCCGGCCAAGGGTTGAACGGGATCAAATTGACCTTGGCGGGCAATTTATACTGCTTGATCAGGCGCACCAGTTCGCGCGCATCGGCGTCGCTGTCATTCTTGTCCTTCAGCATCACATATTCAAAGGTGATGCGCCGGGCATTATTGGCACCGGGATAATCGGCGCAGGCCTGAAGCAGCTCTTCGATGCCATATTTGCGGTTCAATGGGACGATCTCGTCTCGGATTTCCTTGCTGATGGCGTGGAGCGACACAGCCAGGTTCACCCCGATTTCTTCGCCGGCCTTCGCCATCATCGGCACTACGCCGCTGGTTGACAGCGTAATGCGGCGTTTTGAGAGCGCCAGGCCATCGCCGTGCATCACTACCTTCAAGGCATCGCGGACATTGTCAAAATTGTATAGCGGCTCTCCCATGCCCATCAGCACGATGTTGGTCAGCATTCGGCCATCGGAAGTGTAGTGACCGCTCTCGTCATCTTCATCTTCCGTGCCGCCAGCCATATTGCCCTTGGGCCATTCGCCCAACGCGTCGCGCGCCAGCATGACCTGACCGACTATCTCGCCCGGCGTCAGGTTGCGCACCAGCCGCATCGTGCCGGTGTGGCAGAAACGGCAGTTGAGCGTGCAACCGACTTGCGAGGAAATGCACAACGTGCCGCGATCGGCATCGGGGATGAAGACCATTTCATAGTCCTGCGCGTCGTCGGTGCGCAGCAGCCATTTGCGTGTCCCGTCACTGCTGACCTGCGCCTCGATCACTTCGGGGCGGCCGATGACAAAACGCTGCGCCAGCCAGGGGCGCATCGTCTTGGCGATGTCGGTCATCATTTCAAAGTCGGTGACACCGCGATGGTAGATCCAGTGGAACACCTGCTTCGAGCGCAGCTTGGCCGCTTTCTCGTCGAGCTGGCTTTCCAGGAACAGTTGTTTGATCTGCAGATGCGACAGCCCCATCAGGTCGATGCGACCATCGGAACGCGGCGTGATGGCACGCGGAGTGACTACGGGATCGATATGGCCGGGTATCTGCATGATGCGCGGCGATATAGGGATGTCGGCTGCGAAAAGCGAGTCTTGGCTGGCTATCGTGCCGCACACCCCAAAGCTGCTGCATCAATGGCGCTTGCGGCGCCACGCGTCGCATAGGCATCGACAATGCTGCGTCCATCACGGGCAATGCTTGTGACGCTCAAAGACTGCGAGGAGCGGATGGCAGCGATGATGGCCATGTCGGTCTGGCGGTCCTTCGCCCAGCCATAATCGCCCTTGGCGATCAGGCGAAAGCGGCGTCCGCCTGCGCTGAGTGTAATACCGCTGTTTTCTGAGCGCGCTCGCGACAGGTGGACATAGATCTGATGCCCCAATCCCCGCTTGGGCCAGAAGCCGACCGACACATAGCCCCGCTCTCCGCTAGACGTCTCGGGAGCGCCGATAGCATAGCATCGCGGTGTCTCGGCATCGCGGAACGCCGCCCAGCTTTGCCACGCGCCCAAGCGTTCCTTGGCGAGGGCAGGGGTGGCGATTAGCGCCGTCGCGAGGAAAAACAGCCGTTTCAAGCGCGCTCCAGCTGCCCTTCACCCAAGGTGACGATCTGTTCCACGCCATCCTGTATCATCACCATACTGCCCTGCGGCAGGCTGTCGGCGATAGGAACATCGCACAAAGGGTGCGGTTCGATACCGAGCAATAGACCGCGCAATACGCGGGCAGACATGCCGTGCATCAGGACAATCGCGTCGCCCGGTTCGGCGGTGGCATCGGCGATCCAGTCGCTCAGACGGCGGGCGACATCATCATACCACTCGCCATTGGGAGGCTGCACGGTAAACAGGCCTTCATCATGATCAACGAACGGGCCGATTTCGGCATGGATATCGGCATAGGTCCGTTCGGACCAGTCGCCCACGTCTATTTCCTGCAGCCGGTCATCCGCCTTGGTCTGGTGCCAGTCTGCGCCGACATGTTCGGCGACAATTGCCAGCGTCTGCAACGCCCGACCAGCCGTGGAAGACCACAAAATCGGCGTCGGTTTTCCATCAAACCAGGGTGCCAATGCCCGGCCCATCGCGTCAGCTTGCAAAAATCCCGCGCGGGTCAACGGGGTGTGTACCGCCTGCTGCCCCTGCATCCGCGCGACCGCATTGAATACGGTTTCGCCGTGCCGCGCGATGAACAGTCTTTTTCCGTTTGTGCTCAAAATCCTAACCCCTTTTGCTTCACCAGCCTTCTTCCACAGATTAATCGGCGCTGTAAAGGCAATCGGCTTGCCCTAGGTCTCCAACTTGTTAAGGAAGATTCGCCGAAATTGGGGGTTTTGACCCTTTGGCATATTGGGAAGAATTGCCGTTTCCACTTCGGGGCGGCCAAAGGGGAATGACCGGACGATGAAAGCGACGATCGAGCGCGCCACACTGCTGAAGAGCCTTGGCCATGTGCAATCGGTGGTGGAACGGCGTAACACCATCCCCATTCTGTCGAATGTGCTGATTGAGGCGAGCGAAAATGGCGCGATCCGCCTGACCGCGACCGACCTTGACCTTCAAATCGTCGAAACCATTGCAGGTGATGTTGAAATCCCCGGCGCGACCACGGTTTCGGCGCACACGCTCTTCGAAATCGCGCGCAAAATGCCCGACGGCAGCCAGGTGCAGCTGAACGCCGCTGATGGCCGTATGGCGGTCAATGCAGGCCGTGCGCGCTTCAGCCTCGCGACGCTGCCGCGCGACGATTTTCCGATGATTGCTGAAGGTGAACTGCCGACCAGTTTTGAACTGCCCGCACCGTCGCTGATCCAGATTATCGACAAGACGCGCTTTGCGATCTCGACCGAAGAAACGCGCTATTAT
>NZ_DAOLHN010000076.1:0-6590 GCF_035329025.1 Sphingorhabdus sp.
CGTCGAACTGGTGAGATCGATGGCTTCGGTCAGGGAACGAAACCCGATTCCGCGCCGGTCGAGATCGAGCACCGTGTTGACGACATGCTGCATCGAGCGGCCCAGACGGTCGAGCTTCCACACCACCAGCACATCACCGGGAGTGAGTGCGGCAAAAGCTTTATCGAGGCCGGAGCGGCTTTTCGTCGCACCTGATATCGTGTCATCAAAGATCAAATCGCAGCCCGCCGCAAGCAGGGCGGCGCGTTGCGGATCAACAGTTTGATCGCGGGTCGACACCCGCGCATAGCCAACCAATTTCATGGGGTAATTTTGGTGCTGATTTTTGGTGCAAGCAACACCCTGTTTTTGCTGGGTTAGCCCTTATGCACCAAAATCGTCCGTTTTTGGTGCGTCGTCTTTCTTCTTCGGGGCGTAATTCAGAGTGGGCGCGGCAAAGGCCCATGGTGTCGGTTGAGATTTTGGTGATTGTTGCGGAACTGGTGCGGCAAGCACGGGAGGCTCTTCACGCAGATTCCGGCCCAATGTTTTCAACTCTGGGTCATTATACCACCGCAGCTTGTCGGCCAAAACCGGATTGGCATTTTCGATGAACAAGATTTGCGCGTCACGATCCATGCGCATCAGCTCATCAGGGAAGACTAAAGGCCTTGCTGTCAGGCCAAAATTGACCGAGCTGGAGCTAGACCCACCGCCGGGGCCGTGAGAGTTGCTGTATGACGTCGAGCGGAGCGTTTGCGTCGTGCTGCCCAGCATCTTCGAGACATACTCCGCCGTTTTCCAGTCGCGCGTGTTGAAGACCTGGATCACGCCGGAATTGGCGATGAAGGTGGACCAGCTCTTGTCATACAGGCCCTCAAGTTGCGCGAGATCTTGTATGATCGCGTGGATCTGAATGCCAAGGCCCGCCATCAGGCTATAGGGCCCCAGTGCATTATTGGGACACAGATTCACGGTAGGGCCTTAAATGCCTCTGTCCTGCACATTTTGGCCAGCCTTATCTCCGTTCGTTTTCCACGCCGAGCTCACGCCATAGCCAAGAATAATCATACGTTGCCATCGGGTCTGTATCGTCGGGCTGTTGGGCACTTCGATTTTCGATATATTTCAGCCACTCCACAAGTTTGACTCGCCCGTTCGCCGACTTTGAGGCTGCGCGCGGGGTGATGTCCCCAAGCATGCCGACTGGCTGATCGAGTGTTTCTCGATATGATTTGTCGAGCATCTCATGAACAAGCTTGGTCGCAATCTCTGGCGGGACGACCGATTGGGGCGCCTCATTTCCTTCATGATCCGCACGCATTTGATCGATGGTTTGAATCTCGGTTAGCGGCGCGCGCACCAGATTTCCAAGAGCTTTAGCAAATAACGGCGTGCCTGCTTTCGCACGTTCTGCCGAATTCACTGTCAGGGTGACGAACCGTCCTTTCATCTCAATATTGCCCAGTATTGGGGTGCCGTCTTCCATCGTGCTGTTGAACTCCACACCGCCATCTTTCTTGTCTTTCCGTTTGGTTGGCTTGGTGCCCAACCAATTCCAGAACGTCGCGCTTTCGCGATGCAGTGTTTTGACGGTATCAAGCTGTGTGCCAATGGCCGTTTGGGTCACGCCCGCAGCGATTGGGAAACGCACACTATGGAAGACCAGTTCGTCGCCATCGCTGTTGTAAACCATCGGCGCAATGAGACCCATGGCCTTGGGCAAGGTGTCGAACAGCCAGGCATTGGTGAACAGCGACGCTGCGTCGGCGAGCAGCGCATCACGATCGGCATGAATGCCTTCATCCCGACTTTGCCGGCAAAGGTCATCAAACCCCTTCTGAAACAGCGTTGTGCCTTCCAGGGTAAAAGGCAACACACCACCAGCCAGAATGTACTTGCCGTTCATTGGCACAACGCGTGCCGCGATCCTGTCCCATGTTTTGAGCGATTGCGTCGCCGAATGTTCATGCACGAGCAGCGGCTCACCGCCGCGCACCATGTCGCGGAGCGTCATCGATTGGCCCGGTACAATTTCGCTGGCTTCATAAAGGCTCATCACCGATGTGCGTAGCGCCTTCATATAGGTTTTGCTCTGTACTTTTTCGTTCCAGCCCCGCCGTTTGATATAATCATCGACAATGTTGACGCCGTCAGGATCGAAGCCCTGTGTCAGAAAATCCTCGAACGCGCAGCCCCAAAGCGTGCGATCCCAGTGTTCCCCCAGAATTTCACCAATCTCTTCATATTCGATGTCAAGCGCGGTCATTATTGGCGCAAAATGGTCGCCCATGACCTCTTCAAGTCGGTCGTGCCACTCGGCACGCGACAGATATTTGATGAGTCCGCTCAAATCATTACTGGGTTTCATGCGGTCATTCTCCTCACAAAGCGGCCTCCTGCCGTGCAGCAGCGAGGACCCTGCTGATCGTTGGTTCGCTGACGCCATAAAGCTTGGCCATCTGCGCGGCGGTCTTTCGACCGGTTATCACGTTTTCCACGACATCGCCGCGCTGCGAGGGTGTGAGTTTCGGGCGACGCCCACCTACACGGCCCTCAGCGCGGGCTTGAGCAAGGCCAGCGGAGGTGCGCTCGCGGATCATCGCGCGCTCGAACTCCGCGAAGCTGCCCACCATTTGCATCATCATCCGTCCTGCAGGGGAAGTCGTGTCGATGTTTTCGGTGAGCGAACGAAACCCACCGCCTGCGGCTTCGATGCGGTCGAGGATGTGAAGCAGGTCCTTGAGCGAGCGCGAAAGCCGGTCGAGCTTCCAGACGGTCACGACATCGCCGGTGCGGAGCTGGTCAATCATCCGGTGCAGCTCGGGACGATCCCAGCGTCCGCCACTGGCCGCTTCCTCGAATATGCGTTCGCACCCAGCTCCTTTGAGCGCGCGACGCTGGAGCGCCGTGCTTTGATCGTCGCCTTTCGAGACACGGGCGTAGCCGATCAGCACCTGTTGTCCCTTTCACAAACGAACGTTTGTGTCGCCAATTTGAGCCGAACGGAAATTGGCGACATTGCGTCTTGCAATATCCTCTTTCAAAACGATGGCAAATGGCAAGAGGTTTTTGAAGGGAATTTGTAGTGCCCGCCCGTATCCCGATGACAGAAAAGCAGCGGGCGGCACTGCTGGCGCTGCCAGACACCGAAGAAGCGGTCGTCCGCTATCACAGTTTCGATGAAAATGACCTTGCGGCCATCGCGGAAGCTCGCACTCCGGAAACCCGGCTCGGCTATGCGCTCCAGCTTGGCTGCCTTCGCTTTCCCGGAAGGCACCTGCAAAAAGGCGAATTGCTCCCGGCTATCATGCTCGACCATATTGCCGAGCAGATTGGCGTCGATGTCGATGTTATCGCCCAGTTCGCTCGCCGGATGCAAACCCGCTACGAGCAGCTCGCTGCCATCAAGCGGCGGTATGGTTTTCACGATCTCACCCACCCCCGGCGGGCAGAACTTGCCAAATGGCTTGCCATTGAGGCGCTTGGCCTGACTGACGGCAAGGTTCTGATCGAACGACTGATCACCAGAATGCGCGAGCAGCGCATCATCATCCCGGGCGTCTCGGTGATCGAGCGCATGGCCGGTGAGGCGATGCACGCTGCTGATGCCTGCGTCACAAGCGATGTCCATGCTCTGATCGACGACGAACAGCGCAGCGCGCTTGAAGCCCTGCTGATTGAAAAAACCCATGCACAGCAAAGCCGCCTCAGCTGGCTGCGCGAACCGGCGTCACGGGTAGGAGGTCGAAGCCTCCTCGAAATCCTCGACAGGATCGATTTGGTTCGTTCAACAAAATACGCCGAGGTCACTGTTCCCGACGAATATTTGCCACGGCTCGCATTGATGGCGCGCGAGGGTGCACGGCACACCGCGCAGGCACTTCAGCAGATGGGACCGGCACGCCGCCTGACAACATTGGTAGCAACACTGCGGGAGCTGGAAGCAACATTGAGCGATGCAGCAATTTCGATGTTCTCGGCATTGGTCGGTCGCGCCAATCTCAATGCGCGCAAACGGCTTGAGGAGACGATTGCCGTTGCCGATGAACAGGGGCGTGCACGGCTGACGCGCATTGCGGCAGTACTCGAAGCATTGGCCAAGGCTGCTCGTAGCGGCAGCGATATTGCTGTTGCCGTCACGGCAATCGCCGAGCTCGACATCATTGAAGCCGATGCCGCGCTGATCAGGCGAACGATCAAGCCGGGGCGGCCCGATGTCCTGGGTGAGCTCGTGTCAGAATACCGGGTCTTCAAGCAGGTTGGCGGCCGATTTCTTGCGTCTTTCGCATTCGAAGGCCGAACGGCAACAGCACCGCTGCGCACCGCGATGGGGGTGTTGATTCAACTCGCTGGAGACTGGCGTAAAGCGCTGCCTGCTGACATTCCGCTCGGGCATATCGACCTGCGCTGGCATCGCCATGTCGTGAGTGGTGGGAAAATCGACCGCACCTTTTGGGAACTGGCTACCTACTTTGGAGTTTCGGCCGCACTGACGTCCGGTGATCTCTGGGTTCCCACATCGCGCATCCATCGCTCGCTTGAAGATTTGCTGACGCCGCGAATACCAGCGACCGCGAATGTTACTGTGCTTTTGCCGAAGTTACCAAGGCTGAGCGCCGACGAATGGCTCAGCCAGAAAGCAGCTCAGCTGGACGCTGCCCTGCTCGAAACGGCCAATGGGCTGTCTGGCAAAGAACAGCTACTGTTCACCGGTGACAAGCTCAGATTCCCCAAAGGGCCCAAGGCCGAAGAGCTTGAAAATGATCCCGCCAAGCTGCTTGCCTCGCGCACCTATGGCGCGCTGCCGACGATCCGGATTACAGATGTGCTGTCGCAGGTCGCCCGGTGGACTGGCTTCGTTGATCATTTTGGGCATGTATCGTCAGGCCTGCCGCCGAGCGACGAACGGGCATTTCTCGCCGCGTTGATAGCTGAGGCAACCAACCTGGGCTTGACGCGAATGGCCGATATTTGCGGTGTAGCGTCCCGGCGGGCGCTACTGCGGATGCAGACCTGGCACATGCGTGAGGACACATTCCGCGCCGCGCTTGGATCTTTGACCGATGCCATTCATGCCGAGCCGATGGCCAAGTGGTTCGGTGAAGGCTGGCGCGCCTCTGCCGATGGCCAGCATTTCTACCTCGGAGGCCCAGGCGAAGGCGGTGGGACGGTCAATGCGCACTATGGCCGTGATCCCATCGTGAAAATCTACACGACGATCACGGATCGCTACGCGCCGCTGCACCAGACTGTTATCGCCGGAACGGCAGGCGAGGCCATCCATGCGCTTGATGGCATACTCGGGCACGAAAGCGGGGTAGCCATCTCATCGCTGCATACTGACGGCGGCGGTGTGTCGGATATTGTGTTTTCTGTCATGCATCTGCTCGGCCTGAATTTTGAACCCCGCATCCCGCGCCTGTCCGACCGGCGACTTTACGCCTTCGAGCCGAAGGCGCGTTATGGAAGGTTGGCACCGCTGTTTGGTTATCGGCTCGATGCAAATCTAATCCGCGCGCACTGGGATGACATCAACCCTCTGATTGACGCGATGCGTAACAAGGTCGTGACGCCGTCGCTGATCTTCAAGAAGCTCTCGGCTTTCCGCCAGCAAAACTCACTGGCGGCAGCACTGCGCGAAATAGGCCGTGTCGAGCGCACCCTGTTCACGCTCCGCTGGTTCGAGGATCCAGCACTGCGCAAGCAGGTCACTGCCGAACTCAACAAGGGCGAAGCCCGTAACACACTGGCGCGGGCCGTGGCATTCCACCGGCTTGGCCGTTTTCGTGATCGCGGCCACGAAAATCAGCAGACCCGTGCCGCCGCGCTCAATCTCGTTACAGCCGCCATCATTCTGTTCAACTGCCGATCACTAGATCGCGCAGTCAGCGCGCTCAACATACGCGGAGCCGGCAGTAATGACGAAGCACTTGGGCAGCTTTCACCGCTTGGTTGGGATCACATCAATCTGACCGGCGATTATGTCTGGTCGGACCCGGCAGAATTTGACGCCGATGGCTTCCTTCCGCTCAAAATCCGCCAGCGATGACCTGGCGGGCGAGTACTACCGTGAATCTGTGTCCCAATAATGCACTGGGGCCACGATGTCGGCAATGCCCAAGGCGATCACCAGACGCAGCCACCGATGATGAATCGGCAGGTAATCGACGGGCAGCACCAGAAACACGGTCAGGGGATCATCGCCCTTGAGGTCGGCAAAGCGGAAGTCGCTTTGCCCTAGATGCTCGCGCAGCAGCGGGCTTTCGAGGAACAGTGTGTTCGCCTGCGCGGTTGAAAAAACGCCTGCCCGCACTTCCTCGGAAAGGCTCGCAAGGCGGCTTGCTGTGTTGACCACCGCCGGGATGGTTGAACGGGCCATCGCCTCGCCTAGATCGAAAAACTCTTCCGGTGTGCAGCACAAAATATCGCGCACGCGCCCAAGGTGGCGACGGCCTGCCTCTTCTGGCGCTGTGGCAACATGGAGAGCAATGCCAAACACCGCGCCCTTGGCCTGATCATCCCAGAACGGGTCTTTCTCGCTCTTGTTCGTGATGAGCGCTTCGGCCACCAGCATCGCATCTTCAATCAGGCTAGGGCTATCAGCTTGC
>NZ_DAOLHN010000077.1:0-6173 GCF_035329025.1 Sphingorhabdus sp.
CGCGGGTGCAGACGTCGCCGAGGATCATCACCGTGGCGTGCTTCTTGGTCCAGCACTCACCGATATTCGGGCAAGCCGCTTCCTCGCACACGGTGTTGAGTTTCAGGTCACGCATCAGCTTGCGCGTCTCGTTAAAACCGGCGCTGGTAGGGGCTTTGACCCGGATCCAGTCAGGCTTGCGCTCACGCGGCGCGGTGCGAACAGGGGTGGGATTGTTCATGCGCCGCCCTTAGGACGGAAGCCCGTATCTTGCCACCCCCATTTTGCTTGCTATGGAAGCGCCATGACACACTTTTCAGACATGCTCGAAGGCTATGCCCGTTTCCGCGCCAATGAATGGGTTTCCGAACGCGAACAGTGGGAAAAACTTGGCGAAGGCCAGAGCCCCAAGGTGATGGTCATCGCCTGTTCCGATAGCCGTGTTGATCCCACGCAAATTTTCGACACGCGCCCCGGTGAGATTTTCGTCGTGCGCAATGTGGCCGCTCTTGTCCCGCCCTTTGAGACCACACCCGGTCGCCACGGTGTTTCGGCGGCGCTAGAATTCGCCGTGCAGTTTCTGAAGGTCGAAGAGATCCTCGTGATGGGCCATGGCTATTGCGGCGGATGCCAGGCTGCGCTTAGTCGCGCGATGGACGGAATGGAGCCCGGCGAAGGCGGTTTCATCGCAAACTGGATCAGCCTGCTCGACGATGCACAGGCAAAGGTTGCACACACGCACGGCACCAAAGGAGATGCTGCAGAGCGCGCGATGGAGATGGAAGCCGTCAAGGTCAGCCTCGCCAATTTGCGGACCTTCCCCTGCGTCCGGCAAAAGGAAAAGTCGGGCGAACTGACTTTGCACGGGGCGGTGTTCGCGATTTCGGACGGTTTGTTGCGGGTTCTCGACGAAACATCGGGCGAATTTTCTGCAGTTTAAGGACATTCAATGAAAGCGCTGCTCGCATTTCTTTTGCTCGCCACGACGCCCGAGCCGCTGCCCGAACATATCGACATCCCGAACGAGCATTCGACAGTGATCTGCCCTACCCAGGTTGCGGCGCAAACGATGCTCGATCAATATTATCGCGTCAAACCCGCACCCGATAATCACACCATCGATATTGAGCATTTCTTTGCAGGGCTACGCGCCACGGGATGTTCGCAAGATGCGGAACGGAAGGGCGTGGTCACCATCCTCGCTGCAAAATCGCGCGCGACAGTCGAACTGGCAGGCGGCAGCGAGCGGATGCTGCGTTATGAAGGCCGTGACGAGGCGGGCAAAGTCTTGGTGGGGATCGTCAGCGAAGACGGCAATAACAGCTTTCCCCGTACCGAATTGGCCCAATGGTTGTCGGTGCGCAGCAGTGATGGCTGGCTCGATGCACGTGGTGAACAATCCGGCTCCGTTTTCTATCGCTGCAGCACCCCGGACAAGGCAAAGGCCGTGGTTTCAAGCTTGAAAGGCATGGAGCAGGCAAAGGAGAGCCTGTTCAGCAAGAAACTGGCAGCATCCGCAGCCCAGCAAGGTTGCCGTCAGGCCACCGACCGCTATCTGGTGACTGCCTTGCTTGATACCGCAGGCAATGAATGCGGCTTTGAATGTTACATCGATCTCACCGCCCTTTCGGCACTTGACCGGTCTGGCATGCAAGTAGGGCTGATTTTCGACGGCTCATTGATGTGAGCATTTGCCGATGACGGGTGAAGCAGCGTTTTACAACAATCTGAATCTCAGCTTTGCGGAGGCAAGGCGCTTAATCGAAGCCGGCGCCGAAAGCAGGCACGCCGCTGCGCATCATCCCGTCGTTGCGACAATCGGTGCAGATGGCATCCCTAGCCAGCGCGTGATGATCTTGCGGCATGTCGATTGGGCAGAACGCAGATTGCGATTCCACACCGATTCCCGTTCGACCAAAATAGACGATCTGGCGAACAAAAGCGCTGCATCGGTCTTAATCTACGACCCCGAACCCAAAATCCAGTTGCGATTGTCCGGAAGCGCTATCGTGCATTGGGAAGGCGCAGCGGCCGACGCGGCATGGCGTCAATCGACCAATTTTGCGCGCCGCTGTTATCTGGCCGAACATGCACCCGGCATGGTCGTTGAACAGCCTACCTCCGGCTTGCCTGAATGGGTAGAGGGGCGGCAGCCTGACGATGCAGAAATTGCCCCGGCCCGCGACAATTTCGCAATCCTGTTATTCACGTTCGACAGTCTGGAATGGCTCTACTTGGCCAATAGCGGCCATCGCCGCGCACGCTGGCAATGGGACTCAGCGGTTGCTAACTGGCACGGGTTTTGGCTGGCCCCATAGACTTGCGCATTTTTCCAGATAGGCATCGATCATCAGCCCCTGTGCTTTGGCGGCGGTCGAAAGGTCATCCTCACGCTTCGCCTCAAAATTCACATAGGCAATGTCCGGGCGTTGCAACGCCACATAGTTGGATAGCGACCCGTCACTCTTCCCTACCCGCTCATGCCACACATTGATACCTGCCAGGTTCATCGCATTGCGACACAGGGTTTCGCCATCGCTGATGGCCTTGGTCGCGACATAGGGCAGGATCGCGTAAACATCCGGATTGTCCAACATGGCGATAGTGCGGTTGCCGAAATAGCCATCGGCACGCGCAACGATTTCGCCGCGCGAATAAGCCATCGCGTCCAGCATTGTAATATCCCCTCGCCCACCTGCACCATCGCCGCCAAAGCCATG
Source organism: Sphingorhabdus sp. (assembly GCF_035329025.1). GTDB lineage: Bacteria > Pseudomonadota > Alphaproteobacteria > Sphingomonadales > Sphingomonadaceae > Sphingorhabdus_B. The sequence goes on from NZ_DAOLHN010000077.1 coordinate 2,700, forward strand.
GCTATTGGTGTGCAACGCGATCAGGGGGCGCCCCGGTTTCCAAGCGCCAAGGATAGCTTGTGTAAAAACGGGTGTGCGCTCATCGAAGTTGCGATTGGGATCACAGGCCGAAACCATCGCCGAACGTACGCCGCACAGACCATAGCCAGCCTGTCGCCGCGTGCTGGCAGGCCCCGTATTCACGGTAATGCCGACGCCTCCATATTTGTGGAGCGCCGCGATCATCGCCTCGAATGCGGCATTTTCGTCATCATGGGGTACGACCCACAAGGGCCCCTCGATATTAGCATCGCTGGCGAAACGGATCAGGTGCCAGTCGAAACCGTTTTCCGAAAAGCGGATTTCGCTGACGCTGATACCCTCCAGAAATGCGGGTTCGTCTCTGTACCGGTTGATATCATCGTCTTGCAGCACGGCCAGCATCGCCTTGTCCACTGACCGCCACTCCATCGCCTGTGCGGTTGGCGAAAAACAACTGAGTGCCAATGCAAAGAGATAGGGTGCAATACGCATGCCGACTGCTTATAGCATTGCCGATGAGATAACAGCCCCGAAGCGCGGCGCTATCGAACAGGAGGGGGAAAGTCATGATGCAACCGGGCGTGATCGCCAGCCTTTCGGTCTATTTCGCGCTGATGCTAGGCATTGGTGTTTATGCCTGGCGCAAATCGACTGCCAACAGCAGCGAATATTTGTTGAGCGGACGCCAATTGGGCCCTGCCGTCACCGCGCTAGCCGCTGGCGCTTCGGATATGTCCGGCTGGCTGATGCTCGGACTTCCCGGCGCGCTTTATGCTTCGGGTCTGGCAGAGGCATGGATCGCCATCGGCCTGTTTGTCGGTGCATTGCTCAACTGGATCATTGTCGCCCCGCGCCTTCGCGAGCAGACCGAACGCTATGGCAATGCGCTCACCATCCCTGAATTTCTCGGCAATCGTTTCAATGATGAGAAGCACCTTCTCCGCCTCACCGCCAGCATTGTGATCATCGTCTTTTTCGCGCTCTATTCGGCCTCGGGCCTCGTCGCGGGCGGCAAGCTCTTCCAAAGCGCATTCAGCGCCGATTACCAGACAGGCCTCTGGATCACTGCATCAGTCGTGGTCGCTTATGTCGTGCTCGGGGGTTTCCTCGCGGTCAGCCTTACCGACTTTGTGCAGGGTACGATCATGGCCATCGCGCTGGTTGTGGTGCCTTATATGGCGTGGCAGGGCTTGCCCGAAGGCGTGTCGGTAATGTCAGCGCTCAACAGCATTGATCCCAAAATGACCAGCCTGTTCGCGGGCACCACCGCTTTGGGCATCATCTCGACCGCTGCCTGGGGCCTTGGCTATTTCGGGCAGCCGCATATCATCGTGCGCTTCATGGCAATCCGCTCGGTCAAGGAAATGCCGATTGCGCGCAATATCTGTATGGTGTGGATGGCAATCACACTTGGCGGGGCTTTGCTAGTGGGGCTGATCGGGCGGGTTTACGCGGAAAGCAAAGGACTGACTGTTGCCGACCCCGAAACCATCTTCGTTCTGTTAGCAGGCGAATTATTTGCGCCGTTCGCAGTTGGCTTCCTGCTCGCCGCCATCCTCGCCGCGATCATGAGCACGATTTCGGCGCAGTTGCTGGTAACCGGATCGTCGCTGACCGAAGACGTCTACCGCCTGTTCATCCGCCGCGACGCCAGCGAAAAGGAAGTTGTCACCGTCGGGCGCCTGTCGGTTGTTGCTGTTGCGGCGATCGCGATGGTGCTCGCCCAAGATCCGGACAGCAGCGTGCTGAGCCTCGTCAGCAACGCATGGGCAGGCTTTGGCGCAGCTTTCGGCCCCGTCATCATCCTCGCGCTCACATGGCAGCGCATGACGCTGGCTGGCGCATTCGCCGGTATGGTGACCGGCGCGCTGGTGGTGATCGGCTGGATAGCGCTGGGGAGGAGCAGCGCGATGTATGAAATCGTACCCGGCTTTCTGGCCAGTTTTGCAACGATCATATTGGTGAGCTTGGTGACCAAGTCCAAGTAATAAGAAACCTTAGCCCTGAGCCTGTCGGTGCCGAAGGCGTTGCGTAGCAACAACGCGCGTCTCAGAAGAGGAGCAAACCTCTAGACGCCCTTCGACAGGCTCAGGGTTACGGTATACGAACTATCGCGTCATCTTCTTGTAGCTGGTCCGGTGCGGACGGGTGGCTTCTTCGCCCAGACGACGGATCTTGTCTTCTTCGTAAGATTCGAAGTTTCCTTCGAACCATTCGACATGGCTGTCCCCTTCGAACGCAAGGATGTGCGTCGCCAGACGGTCGAGGAAGAAACGGTCGTGCGAGATGACCACGGCGCAACCGGCGAAGCTTTCCAGAGCTTCTTCAAGCGCCGCGAGCGTTTCAGTGTCGAGATCGTTGGTCGGTTCGTCGAGCAGGAGGACGTTGCCACCCTCCTTCAACATCTTCGCCATATGCACGCGGTTGCGTTCACCGCCTGAAAGCTGGCCGACCTTTTTCTGCTGGTCAGTGCCCTTGAAGTTGAACGCGCCGACATAGGCGCGGGTCGGGGTTTCATGTTTGCCGACCTTCATAAAGTCAGCACCGCCCGAAATTTCTTCCCAGACATTTTTGTTGGGATCGAGCGCATCGCGGCTCTGGTCGACATAGCCCAAATGCACCGTCTCACCGATAACGATATTGCCGCTATCGGGCTCTTCCTGACCGGTGATGAGTCGGAACAGTGTCGATTTACCTGCACCATTCGGGCCGATCACGCCGACAATGCCTCCGGGCGGGATAGTGAAGGACAGGTTTTCGAACAGCAACTTGTCGCCATAGGCTTTGGTGACATTGTTGACCTCGATGACCTTGCTGCCAAGGCGTTCGGGGTTCTGGATGACGATCTGGGCCTTACCGATTGTGCGGTTTTCGGCTGCCTCGACCAACTGCTCGAAGCTCTTGATACGCGCCTTCGATTTGGTCTGGCGGGCCTTGGGTGATTGCCGGATCCACTCCAGCTCGTCCTTGATCGCTTTTTGGCGACCGGCATCTTCGCGCGCTTCCTGCTCGAGGCGCTTGGCCTTCTTTTCAAGGTAGGTCGAATAATTGCCCTCATAGGGGAAATAACGGCCACGATCGAGTTCGAGGATCCAGTTCACGACATTGTCGAGGAAGTAGCGATCGTGGGTGACGAGGATCACGTTGCCCTTATAGTCGACCAGATGTTTTTCGAGCCAAGCCACCGACTCCGCATCTAGGTGGTTGGTCGGTTCGTCGAGCAGCAGAATATCGGGCTTTTCGAGCAGCAGGCGGGTGAGCGCAACGCGGCGCTTTTCACCGCCCGACAGGTTCTCCACCGACCAGTCACCGGGCGGGCAGCGTAGCGCATCCATCGCGATTTCGAGTTGGTTGTCGAGCGTCCAGGCATCGACGGCGTCGATCTTTTCCTGCAGCGTGCCCATTTCCTCCATCAGCGCGTCGAAATCGACGTCTTCCGGCGGATCGGCCATG
>NZ_DAOLHN010000078.1:0-5982 GCF_035329025.1 Sphingorhabdus sp.
GGCCATAGCCGATATTGTAACCGATGCTGTCGTTGAACAGCACCGTATCCTGCGGGACGATGCCGATATGGGCACGCAGGCTCGATTGGGTCACGTCGCGCAGATCCTGCCCGTCGATGGTGATCCGTCCGCCGGTGACATCATAAAAGCGATAGAGCAGCCGCGCGATCGTCGACTTGCCCGCGCCTGAAGGCCCGACCACCGCGAGCGTCTTGCCCGGCGGGATGCGCAAGGAGAGGCCGTTTAATATCTGCCGTTCGGGATCATAGCCGAAGGTTACATCCTCAAAGGCGAGTTCGCCGCCAGATACGCGGAGCGCGGTTGCTCCGGGCTTGTCGACAATTTCGGGCGGGGTATCGACCAGATCGAACATCGCGGCCATGTCGATCAGACCTTGCCGGATCGTTCGATAAACCATGCCGAGCATGTCGAGCGGCCGGAACAATTGCATCAGCAGAGTATTCACCAGCACGACATCGCCGGTGCTGAAACGCCCTTGCGCCCAGCCCCAGACGCTGAAACCCATTGCGCCTGCCATCATCAAATTGGTGATGAACGACTGGCCGATATTGAGCCAGGCCAGCGAGTTTTCCGATTTGACTGCGGCGTCGGCATAGCGCCGCGCGACCGTGGCATAATAGTTCGTCTCGCGATCTTCGGCGTTGAAATATTTGACCGTTTCATAGTTGAGCAGGCTGTCGACCGAACGCGCAACCGTCGCGGTATCAAGTTCGTTCATCTCCTCGCGCAGCTTGTTGCGCCAGTCTGTGACGCGCTGGGTGAAGAGGATGTAGGTCACGACCATGACGATGGTTGCGACCACCAGCGCCAACCCGAATTTGAACCAAAAGATCACCAGCACCGCGATGAGTTCGATGGCAGTCGGCGCGATGTTGAACAGCATGAAATAGAGCATCACGTCGATGCTCTTTGTCCCGCGCTCGATCACTTTGGTAACCGCGCCCGTGCGGCGGTTCATGTGGAAACGCATTGATAGTCGGTGGAGATGCGCGAAAGTGTTTTCCGCCAAGCGCCGCGTCGCATCCTGCCCGACGCGTTCGAACACGGTGTTCCTGAGATTATCGAACAGCACCCCGCCAAAGCGGGCGCCGGTATAGGCAACGACCAGTCCGATCGCTATCCAGACGCCCGCCTCCAGCCCCGGTTGCATCCGGTCAATGGCCGCACCATAGACAAAGCCCATCGACAGCTGGACGCCCTTGGAAACCAGCACCAGCAGCATCGCGATGACGATACGGATGCGCAGCGCGGGCATATCCTTCGGCCACAAATAAGGCAGGAAGCGTTTGAGCGTGGCGAAACTCGCCTCCGCCTTCGCCGGTTCCTTTTCTTTCCCGTTTTCCGGCTGCGCCGCCATTCCTTGCATCAGGCCGATATAGGGAAGTATCCGGCTTTAGAAAGTCCCGCTGACGGTGGCGCGGTAAATCAGGCCATATTTGTTGCGCCCGGTGTGGGTGAAATCGATGGGGCCATCGCGGCGGTCGACATAAAACACCTCGTCATAGCCTTCGGTCTGGCCGGCCAGATTGAACACCTGCCCACGAACCTTTAGCCCAAGCACATTCTTGTGCTCGATGAAAGCGCCGACCATCGGACCGGTACGATAATCGCGACCGAAATAGTCGAGCCGGTAAAAGCCATAGTCGCTGCTATCCTCGGCAAAGGCGCCATAGGCCCATGGCGAATTGGGAATGTCGTGACGGAAATCGGCATTCCAGTAGGTCCGCCCACGGTTGCTGAGCGGGCGCTTCTCTCCGGTCAATGGGTCGCGCAGCGAAGCGGTTTGCCAGGCACCGATCAGGTCGAGCTTCGCACCTTTGATGCCGATGGTATCGAGGAGAAGACTGGCATTGATTTCGGTACGCAGCCGCTTGGCGGTGCCATCAATATTGCCCGGCGCTTCGCTCGTCGCGGTGATCGGGATTCGGTCGACAAGATCGCTGATCGATTCAAGATCGACCTTCAGCTTCAACGACCCCGCCTTGCCGAGTGAGCGGTTTGCCTCGAAATTCAGCAGCCAGCTTTGCGGTGGGACGAGGTCGAAATTACCGGCATTGTTGTTGTTATTGCGGACATCGACCGAGGCCAGGAAATCACCAAAGTTGAGTTGCAGCACCTTGCGCTGGAATTTGGCGCTGATGTCGAGCGTGGGCGAGGCCTTCCACGCCAATGCGACCGAGCCTTTAGGCCGGATATATTGGCGCGCATTGCCATTCGGGCCGGTCACGCCGAGTTCGCTATATTCGCCGCCCACCGTCGCCTGCAGCGTCAGATCCTTTGCAATCGGGCGGCCATAAGACAGGATGACCTGCCCGCGCTTTTCCTCGACCCGCGCGGTCGCATTGGGGAGAGGGACCGGTTGGAACACCCCGCCACTATCGAGCTGGAAAAATTCGGATTCGGCGTCGAGATAGTTGAACGCGCCTTCGGCCGATATCTGCCAGTCGGTTTTGCCTGCCTTCCAGCGATATTCGGCGCGCAAAACGCTCTCGCCTTCGTCAATCGACTGGTTGAAATTCTGCCCGCTTTCGGGCGAGCCATCGGTCGGGGTGATACGGAACTGGTTGACGAAAGGGCTGTGTTCAAAACGGTGGAAGCCGATGACCTTCAGTCGACCGCCGCCAAGACCGAACTCATAGTCGGCCCCCAATTCCATATTCCATTCATCCTCACGATCACGCCCCGCCTCAAGAATGTCGGCGACGCCGGGTTGCTTGCGCAAAAATGTACGCGTGCCGCGAAACTCGAAAAACTCCAGTGCGCCGTTGGCGTTGAGGATGTTGCCATTGTCGCTTTTCAGCGAATAGGTGCCTGCAAGGCGCGGGCGATCTCCCTGCGACCGGACGCGTACGTCGCGGTAGAACAGGCGATCGCCATTGGCGTCCCGCACATCTTCATATCCCCAGCCACCGCCGCGAAAGCCATCCTTATTGGAGAGGCCCAGTGTGAAATCGCCCTTGCCGAGCTTACCTGAAAGGTTGACCTCGCCGTTGAGCCAGAAATCGTCGACCCGCCGCCGCCATTGCGGCCTCCATGCAAAATTGCCCTGCAGGCTGTCCGACTTGGTGACGACATTCAGCACCTGACCATTGAGGCCAGAGACGTTGAGCGTCGCGCCGTCGGCAATCTCGAGCTGGATGACCGACGAGGCCGCAATACGCGACAATGCGGTTTGCGCATCATTGCTTTTGCCGGTGATCCGCTGCCCATTGATCAGCACATTCTGGCTTGCTTCACCCAATCCACGGTCGGTGCTAACCTGGCTGATAATGAAGCCGGGAATTTGCCCGACCATATCGAGCGCGGTCTGCGGCGCGAAGCGGCTGAATTGCGATGCCTCGTAAATCTGCCGACCGTTTTCGGCTCGCGGCTCCAGATCGGTCCTGGTTTCCTCAAACTGCGGCGCGGCTGAACTGGAGTTAGCCAAAGCTGGATGTGCCGCTGCCAAGGCAAGCACACTTCCGGATGTCGCAAGGATGCGACGGGTGCACAAATTCATTCAACCACTCCTGCCGGGCTCTGCGGCCCTTTTGTGCTCCCTGCGCAGGACGGTTAGGTTTACATTTGTTTTCGAAACAGCCACGTTCGATTAGCGACTGATAATTTGGGACAAACTACATCGAAACTCAAAAGCGGCGCGAAAGAAGTAGCCAGGCGGCGATCGCATTGAAGGCGGTGTAGGCTGCATAAAGGCCAACGATTATCCCTGAATCGGAATAGGCAAAGAGCATCGCACCGAGCAGGATGCCGAACTCCAGAAAATAGCTGCCATTACGCCCGAAATGCTTGCCGAAATAGAGCTTGGTGTCCTCGACAAAGGGGTGGCCCGATTCAACCACCGCCTTGTGCATCGCAAAATTGGCGATGCCGAGCAGGAAGGCGACGATCAGGTACATCTGTCGCCAGCCATGCTTATTTTGCAGCCGATGGTTCGGCTTTATCAGGACGCAGGCTCGTGCCCGCCCGTCCGCTACGGAAGGAGGATAACCAGCTTGCCGGATTGAGCCCGGTCGATCCGTCGAGCGAGAAGGTGATGATCTCAGCGCGGCCGCCGATCCGTTCCCATGCCACCGGCCCGCCAAGGCCGATGGGCGCATCGACACGGCTGTCCGCGCTATTGTCGCGATTATCGCCAAGCAGATAATAATGGCCTTCGGGGATACGGATGGGTGCAACATCGTCGGTCGATCCGCGGCGGGCATCAATGGTGTCATAGCTGACGCCATTGGGCAGCGTTTCGCGGACGATGGTGACATAGCAGTGCAGACTGCCATCGGCTTCCTGCACCAGTGCGCCGGGGAAATCGAGTTCGGTGCAGGGATTGTTGGCGTCGACCGGCAGATCCTTGACTGGTTGCGCTTCCTGCTTGATCGGCTTGCCGTTGAGGTACACCTGCCCGCCGCGCATTTCGAACAGGTCGCCGGGCATTCCGATAACGCGCTTGATATAATCCTGATTCTTGCCTTCGGGAGTCAGGATCACGACATCGCCGCGCGCGGGTGTCGAGCCCCAGACCCGGCCCTTGCTTTCCGGCAAAGTGAAGGCGAGCGAATCGACTTCCTCGCGCAAAACCAGCCACTGGAACAGTGCTACAGGATTGGGGATGGTCGGCGAAACGAAACTCCAGCCATAGGCAAATTTGGAAACAAACAGCCGGTCACCCACGAGCAGCGTCGGCATCATCGAGATCGACGGGATGTAGAAGGGCTTGGCGATGAAGCTGTGGAATGCCAGAACCGCGAGCAGCAGCCAGAACAGGCCTTTGATTTCTGCCCACAGCGTATGCAGCCAGCCTTGCTTCGTGGCAGGCGCGGTGGTGGCTTCGGTTTCGGTGGTAACAGGTTCGCTATTCAAAACAGTCATGCCTTCGAAATCGGGAGCGCTTCGATGATCACAAAGGCCTGCGCCCAAGGGTGATCGTCGGTCAGCGTCAGATGAATGTGCGCCTCATAGCCATTTGGCACCATCGCGTCGAGCCGTGCTTTCGCGCCGCCTGTGAGTGCCAAAGTCGGGGCTCCTGATGGCGCGTTGACTACGCCGATGTCCTTCATGAATACACCACGCTTGAAACCGGTGCCGACCGCTTTGCTGAATGCTTCCTTCGCGGCAAAGCGCTTTGCGTAAGTGCCCGCTTTGGTGAACGGGCGCTTTGCGGCCTTGGCGCGTTCGACCTCGGTGAAAACGCGATTTTCAAAACGCTCACCAAAACGGTCAAGCGAGTTCTGGATGCGCTTTATATTACATAGGTCGGAACCAAGGCCGATAATCACCGCGCTGCGTCCATCAATTCGCGCATCTTGCGCACGGCGTTTTCCAGCCCGTCGAAAATCGCCTCGCCGATCAGATAATGGCCGATGTTGAGCTCGGCCAATTGCGGGATGGCGGCGATGGGCTGGACATTGTCATAGGTCAGGCCGTGGCCGGCATGGGGTTCGATGCCGTTTTTCGCGGCGAGCGCGGCGGCGTCGGCGATGCGCTTGAGTTCGGCTTCGATCCCCGCCGTATCGCCATCGAGCCAGAGATGCGCATAGCGGCCGGTGTGGAGTTCGACCACGGGAGCGCGCAGCTGCATGGCGGCCTCGATCTGGCGCGGGTCAGGTTCGATGAAAAGGCTGGCGCGAATGTCGGCATCGGCAAGCTGCGATACAATCGGTGCCAGCTGGTTGTGCAGCCCCGCCGCGTCGAGCCCGCCTTCGGTGGTGCGCTCCTCGCGCCTCTCAGGAACGATGCATGCTGCATGCGGCCTGTGGCGTAGCGCAATCTCCAGCATCTCCTCGGTCGCCGCCATTTCGAGGTTCAAAGGCAGGTTGGTCGCGGCCTGGATGCGCGCAAGGTCGCTGTCGCGGATATGCCTGCGATCTTCGCGCAGATGCGCCGTAATGCCGTCACCGCCGACCTGTGCGACAATCTCCGCCGCGCGCACCGGATCGGGATGATCGCCGCCGCGCGCGTTCCGGATCG
>NZ_DAOLHN010000079.1:0-5773 GCF_035329025.1 Sphingorhabdus sp.
TTGACGAGGATGATGCGATAGCCCTCCTCGCGCAGCGCCTTGCACGCCTGCGTCCCCGAATAGTCAAATTCGCACGCCTGACCGATAATGATCGGGCCAGCGCCGATGATGAGGATGGATTGGATGTCAGTGCGTTTGGGCATTATTTTTGCTGTTCTAGCTGTTCTAAGAGTGGGGGAGGGTTTGGTGCGTTTATCCAATCCCACGCATACTGGGGCAAACCTCCACCCATCAAATTTGGAAAAACTTGCGAGATAACGTATGAATCACCAGCAAAAAAATCATGATAGCTTTCTATCAAGGGAAGCAATTTCCAGTCTGTTTTGACAAGCATCGTCCCAGCAGTTGCTATATAAAACTGATAGGTGGCTGTGTGCGCCTTAATAAATGCAACTAGTTGGGGAACCGTGTATTTTTCCGAAAAGGGACTGTAGCTCAAGATATAGGTATTATACATCACCAATACCTTCCAGAGAGGGATTATTAATCGACTTCTGGTCAACAATGGTCACTGTGCCGCTTTTATCACCAATTTGATTATTCATTTGATTCAAAACCATTTTGGTCTCAACATGACGCTCGCTTTGCAGACGGTCACGATCAAAAAAAGTGAAAAGCAGAATCTGAAATATAGCTACTGCAGGGGGGACTGCGGCTAGTCCAACCAATAGCAGGTTATTCCACTGACCAGAAAAGGCAGCGATAGCTAAAGCTATGGGTGAACAAATTGCCGACAGAGTGAGAATTGGATTTAATGCGCTACTGGTGGCCACTGACTTTGTCATGCCTGCGGCGCTTTCGAAGCCTGGTATTTTCATCCCATCATCCCCGCAAACTTCTCGAAGAGATAGTGGCTGTCCTGCGGGCCGGGGCTCGCTTCGGGGTGGTATTGCACGCTGAAGGCGGGCTGGTCGGTGAGTTCAAAACCGCAATTGCTGCCGTCGAACAGGCTGGTGTGCGTTGCGCGGGCGTTGGCGGGCAGCGTGTCGGCATCGACCGCAAAGCCGTGGTTCATGCTGGTAATCTCGACCGCGCCGTCGGAAAGCCGCTTCACCGGATGGTTCGCGCCGCGATGGCCTTGATGCATCTTCTCGGTCTTTGCGCCCACCGCCAGCGCGAGCATCTGGTGGCCAAGGCAGATGCCGAACAGCGGCTTCTTTGTTTCGAGCCACGCCTTGATCACCGGCACCGAATACACCCCCGTCGCCGCCGGATCGCCGGGGCCGTTCGACAGGAACAGACCATCGGGCCGGTGCGCCATGATCTCTTCAAAGCTCGCCGTGGCCGGAACGACGGTTACTTCACAACCAGTATCAACCAAGTTCCGCAATATATTGCGTTTTATACCATAATCAATTGCGACGACTTTTGGCCGCTTGGCTGCATTGGTGTCAATTTTATCAGCTTTGGCGGCATAGCCCTGCCCCAGCGTCCAAAGCCCGTCATCCCAGCCATAGCTTTGCAGCGTCGTCACATCCTTGGCGAGGTCCATTCCCTCCAACCCCGGCCAGGCCTTTGCCTGCGCCAACAAGGCGGGAATATCGAATATCCCATTCGCGCTATGCGCAATCACCGCATTGGGCGCGCCTTTCAGGCGGATCAGGCGGGTCAGCGCGCGGGTATCGATGCCCGAAAGCCCGATCCGGCCATTGACCGCCATCCAGTCGCGGAAATGCTGGGTTGCGCGGAAATTGGATGGGTTGGAGACATCCTGCCGCACGATGGCGCCCAGCGCATGCGGGTTGGTCGCCTCTATATCTTCAGGGTTCGTGCCGACATTGCCGATATGCGGAAAGGTGAAGTTGATGATCTGCCCGGCATAGCTGGGGTCGGTCATCACTTCCTGATAGCCTGTCATCGCGGTGTTGAAGCAGACTTCGCCAACGGCGCTGCCTTCCGCGCCAAAGCCCCTGCCCCAGATAACCTCTCCACTGGCCAAAACCAATACGCCTGTCGCTCCGGTGGGCGCGCGCGTAGTGGTAGGGTCAGCCATGGTGGCGGTCCTTTTTCAATAGAGTTTCTGGCGATGTCGCTAAGGCACCGCGCCTAGACATGGGGGCCGCGAAGGTCAATCTATTAAAAACGAAAAGTTGTGGCTAAGGTGACGGCTTCCTCTTTTTCAAAGAAATCGGAACATGATTCGAGATGATATAAAGGCGGCCCAGATCGCCGCAATGAAGGCTGGCGAGAAAGACCGTCTGGCGGCTGTCCGCCTGATTTTGGCCAAGCTGAAAGACCGCGACATCGAACTGCGCACCCAATCCGCCCCTGCGGATGATGATGCCGTGGTCGTCGATGTGCTGCAGAAAATGGTCAAGCAGCGCCGCGAATCGATCGCGCTCTACGAACAGGGCGGCCGTCAGGAACTGGCCGATGTCGAAAAGGCCGAGCTGGCGGTTATCGAAACCTTCCTTCCCGCGCAGATGGACGAAGCCGAAACAACTGCGGCCATCGAAGCCATCAAGGCCGAACTGGGTGCCAGCAGCGTCAAGGATATGGGCCGCGTGATGGCGACCTTGAAGGAACGCCATGGCCCCCAGCTTGATATGAGCAAGGCAAGCGCGCTGGTGAAGGCGGCTTTGACCTGAAGTGTCGCTCACCCCGCAATGGCTGGATGAACTGCGCGCGCGGACCTCGCTTTCCGCGTTGATTGGTCGCAGCATCAAGGTGACCAAAGCGGGGCGCGAGTATAAGGCCTGCTGCCCCTTCCATAACGAGAAGACGCCCAGTTTCACGATCAACGATGAAAAGGGTTTCTACCACTGCTTTGGCTGCGGGGCGCATGGGGATGCCATCCGCTGGATGACCGACCAGCGCGGGCTGAGCTTCATGGACGCGGTAAAGGAATTGGCCGATGCCGCAGGGATGCAGGTTCCTGCAGCCGACCCGAAAGCCGCAGCCAAGGCCGAACGCGCCAATACGCTATATGACGTCATGAAGGCAGCGCAGGAGTGGTTTGTCGCGCAATTTCAGGGGCTGGAGGGCGCAGAAGCCCGGGCCTATTGTGAACGGCGCGGATTGAAGCCGGAAACGATCAAGACATTCGGCATAGGCTTTGCACCGGACAGTCGGGGCAAGCTGAAAGAAGCGATCAAGCATTTTGGCGATGACAAGCTGGTCGAGGCAGGCCTGTTGATATCGGTTGAAGACAAGGAACCTTATGACCGGTTCCGTGGTCGCCTGATGATCCCGATCCGCGATCCACGTGGCCGGGTGATTGCCTTTGGCGGGCGGATATTAGGTGCGGGCGAACCCAAATATCTCAATTCGCCCGACACGCCTTTGTTCGACAAGGGACGCACGCTCTACAATCTCGACAAGGCATCCGCTGCCTCACGTGCCTCGGGCCGGGTTATTGTCGTCGAAGGCTATATGGATGCGATAGCATTGGCACAGGCAGGTTTCGGCGAGGCTGTAGCGCCATTGGGAACCGCGTTGACCGAGCAACAGATAACCATGCTGTGGCGAATGGTGCCCAAGCCGCTTCTCTGCTTCGATGGCGACGCTGCCGGGCAAAAAGCCGCCTTCCGCGCGGCCCAGCGCGCTTTGGGAGGACTGAAGCCTGGCCACAGTCTTGAATTTGTGACCTTGCCCGAAGGTCAGGATCCGGACGATCTGGTGCGCAGTGCTGGTCCTCGCGCCTTTGCCGAGCTGCTGGAAGCTTCGGAACCGCTGGTCGAACGCCTTTGGAAAACCGAACTGGCCGCAGAACCCGTCGACACGCCCGAAGATCGTGCCGGTTTCAAACAACGCCTCGGCGTTCATGTCGCCAACATCGCCGATGCGGAAATTCGCCGCCATTATGCCGACGCGTTTCGCGAGCGCTTCGACAATCTGTTTGCACGTCGTGAACAGCCGTTTCGTCCAATCGCGCAGAAGCGCGGACCTTGGAAACCAAATACCCCGCCACCCGCATCGCACGAAGCCAAGGCCATTGGTAGTCAGGGAACCGACATTTTGTTGCGCGGCGTGCTCGCGGCATTATTGCGCGAGCCTTCGCAGATCATCCGGCATCAGGAGGCTTTGGCTGGTTTCGTCCCGCGCGACCCGGCACACGCCCGACTGCTCTCGGCAATGCTCGATTCGGCATTGTCCGATTCAGGCAAAGAAACACTTGATAGTGCGGCATTGCTTACCATATTAGGGGACGATCTGTATAATATGGCTCAAGCCTTGTTGCAGGGTGGTGGAACGGCCTTCGGGTTCAACCGTCAATCGGGCACCGGGGAACTGGCTGGGGCACAGGCCTTCAGGCAGCTGGATGAAGCAATCCGGCTGATGAAGCAGCGGCCCGAGTTGGAAGCAGCACTGCAAAGGGCAACCGAATTGGCGAGCACTGACCTCAACGAAGCCAATTTCGCCGAACAACAGCGGCTGCGACAGGAAAAACACGAATTTGACATGCGTCTGGCTGCGCTGTTGCAGCGCGAAGACGTTTTGTAAGAAGACGGGGAAACAGGAACTTGGCTACGCAACCCGAAATGGAAGAAGGCGAAGGCGGCGACGCTCCGCTGATCGATCTCAACGACGCGCAGGTTAAAAAGCTTCTCGCGAAGGCGAAACGTCGCGGCTATCTGACCATTGACGAACTCAACGCAGCCGTTCCGCAGGACCAGTTCACCTCTGAACAGATTGAAGACATCATGTCTGCGATCAACGATATGGGTGTGCAGATCGTCGAAAATGACGAAGCTGGCGAAGATGGTGAGGATCGCGATGATGACGATTCCGAAACCGTCGAACATATCGGTGAGAACGACCCTCGCTCGCTGACCTCTACTGTCAAAAAGACCGGTACCGGTGATCGCACCGACGACCCTGTGCGCATGTATTTGCGCGAAATGGGCGCAGTTGAACTGCTCAGCCGTGAAGGTGAAATCGCGATTGCCAAGCGCATCGAGGCCGGTCGGGACACGATGATTCTCGGACTGTGCGAAAGCCCGATTACGTTCCACGCAATCATCGAATGGTCGAATGCGCTCAACAATGGCGAAATGCAGTTGCGCGAGATTCTTGATCTCGACGCGATGCTTTCAAAGGAGCCTGCGCCGGAAAGCCTTACCGAAGACGGTGAAGACGAAGACGACGGCGAGATCAGCGAAGCAACGGCTGGCCCTTCCTATAAGGAAGAGGAAGATATCGAGGAAGAACAGAGCGCCGACGAGGACGAAGACGATATGACCGAGCGCCGCGCGCGCCCGGTCGAAGAGGAAGAGGAAGACAACACCCTCAGCCTCGCGCAGATGGAAGAGGCGTTGAAGCCTGCTGCGCTCGAACGCTTTGCGACCATCACCAGCCTGTTCAAGCAGTTCTCGAAGATCCAGAACGACCGTATGGTCGCTATGGCCTCTAGCGGCGAATTTCCTAAGGCTTCGGAGAACAAATATCAGAAGCTGCGCGAAGACCTGACCGCTGAAGTCGAGAGCGTGCAGTTCCATGCGAACAAGATCGAATATCTGGTCGACCAGCTTTATTCGTTCAACCGCCGCCTTACCGCATTGGGCGGCCAGATGCTGCGCCTCGCCGAACGCCATAAAGTTCCGCGCAAGGATTTCCTCGACCGTTATATGGGCCACGAGCTTGACGAGAGTTGGCTTGAAAGCGTTTCGGCGCTCGACAAGAAATGGGCCAAGTTCGCCGAAAATGAAGTCGATGCCGTTGAACGCATCCGCGGAGAAATCTCCGATATCGCGGCAAATACGGGCATGAGCCTCAACGAATTCCGCCGCATCGTCAACATGGTGCAGAAGGGCGAGCGCGAGGCGCGCATCGC
>NZ_DAOLHN010000080.1:0-5640 GCF_035329025.1 Sphingorhabdus sp.
CGGCAACCAGTTCATTGCCGATCTGATGCCCAAGCATCCGGTCTATATCGCCATGCTATCGGAAGCAGCGCGCCATGTGATTGGCGTTCCCCACCCCACCGGCCGCGCTGCCATGCGCATGCTGGAAGAAGAAGGTTTCGCCTGGGAGAATTACATCGACATATTCGACGGTGGCCCGACAATGACGGCGCGCACCGACCAGATCCGCAGCGTGCGCGAAGCTAAAGACGCCCAAATCGTCGAAATCAGCAACGCCTTGGGTGATCCGCATGAGGGCAAGGCTGGCGGCACCAAAATGCTTGTCACACATGGTTTGCTTGAGGATTTCCGCGCTTCTTATGGTTGGGTCGAGACATCTGAGAACGGTGTCATTCTAGATGGTCAATGCGCCGAAAATCTGGGCGTCATCACCGGTGACACCATCACTTTCGTACCGAGGTGGTGAGCCATGGCATTGGTTGAAATCAATTTCGATGGGATCATCGGGCCCAGTCACAATTATGCAGGGCTAAGCCCCGGCAATATTGCCTCGGCAAACAATGCAGGTGCGGTTTCGCAACCCCGAGCTGCAGCATTGCAGGGCGTCGAAAAGATGCGCGCCAATTTGCGTCTCGGGCTGGCACAGGGTTTCTTTCTACCGCTCGACCGGCCGAACAAGGCTTGGCTGGAAGGCATGGCAACCGACATGGCCAGCGCAGAGCCCCATATCCGTGCGGCGGCTTTTTCGGCCTCGGCAATGTGGGCCGCCAATGCTGCGACGGTTTCTCCCGCTCCTGATACGGCGGATGGAAAATGCCATCTCTCGGCGGCCAATCTGCTCACCATGGCGCATCGAAGCCATGAATGGACCGGAACGCTCGCCCAGTTGAAACTGGCCTTTGCTGATGAGCAGCATTTCGCTGTACACGAACCAGTACCGCCGCCTTACGGCGATGAAGGCGCTGCCAATTTCATGCGACTATGCCCTTCGCATGACGAGGCAGGTCTGGAAATCTTTGTCTATGGCAAATCTGGAGGCCCCTTCCCTGCACGCCAGCATATCGAATCGTCAAAAGCAATCGCGCGTGCGCACCGGCTCGATCCCGAACGCACTTTGTTCATCCAGCAGTCGGACATCGCTATAGCCGCGGGTGCATTCCACAATGATGTAGTCGCTGTCGCCAACGAACGGGTCTTGTTCACCCACGAACAGGCTTTTGAAGAACCCGAAGCGGCCTATGCTGCGATCCGTACGAAAATGCCGGAGGCGGAAATCGTCATCGTCCCGGCCGATCGGGTCAGTCTTGCCGACGCCGTGCAAAGCTATCTGTTCAACGCGCAATTGGTGACTCTGCCATCCGGCGAAAGGGCCTTGATCCTGCCGACCGAAGCACAGGCCAATGGCAGGGTGTGGAGTTGGCTAGAGGAACATGTGGCAGGCAATGGTCCCATTCGCCGCCTTGTTCCAGTCGACGTGCGCCAATCGATGGCCAATGGCGGCGGCCCGGCTTGCCTGCGTCTGCGTGTGGTGGCCGACCCAACCACGGTAGATCAGCGGTTCATCGCTGATGAGGCAAAACTTGACCGGATTGCTGGAGTTATCGCTGAACATTGGCCGGACAGCATAGCACCAGGCCAGCTTGGCGACGCGGCGCTTATCGAGCAGGTGCAACAGGCACGCCTTGCACTGCTCAATGCCTGCGATCTGGCTGCACTGGCCTGACTGTCGATAGGCTTTACAAACCGCATCGCCGTTAACCATCAAGATTGGCCAAAATACTGAACTGGCACGCGGTTTGCCTATACGCGTGTTAACCTATGAAAAAATTCGCGCGCCTGTTCCAGATCAAGACCAAGACCGAAGTCTTTCTGATCACCTATGCGCTCGGGCTGGGGGCGGTGAAACGCGGGGAGGTCTATCTGACGCAATATCCCGGTTTTGGAGGCAAACTGCTTTTCCTCTGCTGCCTGGGTGCCGTCGTGGTGGCTGCGGCAAAGATGCTGGAGGCTGTTGAATTGCAGCAGATGTTCGGCAGCGATTAGGTCCCCGGATTCTGTTGCTCGGCAGATTCTTTGTTTACGTATTTTCGAACCGAAAAACCGGTTCCCACTTTTTCTGAAAATACTTGGGGTGGTGGGGGGTTTCTGTTGCCCGGCACCCCCCGGCCGCTGTAACCTTTCTGTTGCCCGGCCGGTTCGGCCGCGTTCTTTTAGAATAATTCTAGACCGTGAGGCCCGGAATTATGCTGCGAGAGCAAGTGCTTCGTTATCGTTGGCACTTATGAGTTTTGAACCATTTCACGGCTTATTCATGCCGGGCAAAAACAATGCTTTTCAACGCACGTCGATCCTAGTTCAGCCCCGTCAATTGCCCCGTTTTGCGGGGAAAATGGTGGAGCTGCCGGGTACCGCCCCCGGGTCCGCTGCATCTATTGCACATCGCAATTTATCGCCATAGTCCGGCGAACCGGACGCTCCCTATATAGGCGATTTTGGGTGAATGGGAAGTGAAGGGCTTCAAATTCCCTGCATGTTGCGGCTTTCCGCCGGGATATGCACCACCAGTCCGTCCATTTCGGCTGTCAGATCAATCTGGCAGGACAGCCTGCTCGTCCGCCGCGCACCGCTGGCAAGATCGAGCATGTCTTCCTCGTCCTCAACCGCAGGGTTCAACTTATCGAACCACTCTTTCGCGATGATGACATGGCACGTTGAACAGGCCATCTGCCCTTCACAGGTGCCTTCCAACGGCTGGCCTGCATTTTGCGCCACTTCAAGCAGGCTGTCGCCTTCTTTCGCCTCCACCGTCTGCGTGGTTTCGCCATCGGGGCTGATGAAGTTGATCCTAATCACAATATTTCCTCAGCGGCCCCGTTGATAAGTCGCGCAGCAACGATAATGTCTTCTTCGGTACTATAACGCCCCCAGCCGAGGCGGATAGAAGATTTCGCCTGCGCGTCGCTCAAACCGATAGCGCGCAGGACATGGCTGGGTCGACCCGAACCGCTGGCACAGGCGGAGCCCGCAGAAAAGGCGACCTCGCGTAAGTCAGACATCAACCTTGCGACATCGACGCCATCGCGGCGAATGTTCAAATTGCCATGATAGCGCGCATCAACCGAGCCATTGATGGTCCAGCCTGCAAAATGAGTCCGTGA
The DNA here is from genome assembly GCF_035329025.1 of Sphingorhabdus sp. GTDB lineage: Bacteria > Pseudomonadota > Alphaproteobacteria > Sphingomonadales > Sphingomonadaceae > Sphingorhabdus_B. The sequence continues at coordinate 3,138 of NZ_DAOLHN010000080.1, forward strand.
CAGTTGCCACAGCGCGGCGATCTGCGCGGCGTCTGCCTCCATCCGCGTTCGCGCCACTTTCGCCGCTGCCCCGAAGCCTGCACATAAGGCAGGTGAAAGCGTTCCCGAACGCAGCCCCTGTTCCTGACCACCGCCATGGATTAGCGGCGATAGCTTCACGCCGTCGCGCACCCAAAGCGCTCCAATGCCCTTTGGGCCGTAGATCTTGTGCGCAGACACAGCAATCAGATCAGCATTGGCAGGCGCCGGCAGGCGTCCATAGCCCTGCACCGCATCGCACAGCAACAATCCACCGCGCGCATGGGCAAGATCGGCCAGTGCCTCGACGGGTTGGATAGTGCCGATTTCATTGTTCACCTGCATCACCGCAATCAAATCGATCCGTTCGGGAAGCAGCCGTTCGGCTTCTGCGACATCGACCAAGCCATCAGCCGTCACAGGCAAGACAATCAGCGTCGCTCCCTGCCCCGCCAGCCACTCGGCCGTATCCAGCACCGCCGCATGTTCGATTGCCGAGACCGCAATCACCGATTGCGATGTCATGCTGCCCTTTATGGCCAGATTGATCGCCTCGGTCGCGCCGCTGGTGAAGATTGTTTGGCCGCCCGAAGGAAGCAGCGTTTCCACATTGTCGCGTGCGTTTTCGACGACCGCCTTCATTGCCCTGCCCAACCGGTGCGCACTGTGCGGGTTCCAGAAATGGGCGTTGAGATAGGGCAGCATTGCGTCAAAAGCTTCGTTGGCAAGCCGGGTGGTCGCCTGAAAATCCAGATAGATCGCGTCGGTGAGGCTCATAGGGCAGCTCCTGCCGCGCGCTCCCGAATGGCTTTCCACGTCGCGACAAAGCGGTCGATATCCGTTTCGCAGGTCTGCGGACCGAAACTGACTCGAACCACCTCCCCGGCGGTTTTGGCATCCCAGCCCATAGCGGTCAGCACATGGCTGGCTTTCAAAGTTCCGGACGAGCACGCACTGCCGGCGGAAACCGCAATTCCAGCGAGATCGAAGGAAATCAGCTGACTCGATGCAGAAACGCCCGGCATTCGGTAGCTGCCAATCGTCGCAAGGCGCGGAGACGCCTTTCCGACAACCTCACCACCTGTTTCCTCAATCGCGGCATCAAGTTTTGCACGAAGCTTGTTCGCCTGCTCCAGCCAATCAATGCCTGCTTCCAGCGCAGCGGCTAGGCCGAGCACTGCAGGGAGGTTCTCAGTGCCGCGACGATAACCTTTTTCCTGTCCACCAGTCGGTTTGAGCAGCCCCAGATCTTTTGTCAGCAAAGCTCCTAACCCGGGTGGGCCGCCCAGTTTATGCGCCGATAGGATGATGATGTCCGCATCGGGCAAAGGCAATTTTCCGGCGCCCTGTGAGCAATCGGCGACCAACAGCCCGTCACCTTCGCGAATGACCCGCCCAAGCTCTTCAAGCGGCTGGATTATACCGGTTTCGTTGTTGACCTGCTGGATGGCGTAGCGCCTGCCCTTCGCTATCGATCCCAGTTGCGCGATGCCATTTGCATCAACAGCTATGCGCGCCTCGTCGCCGACGGCAGAGAGCACGGCATCATGCTCCACTGCGGTGGCAACCGCATCAAATCCTCTCAAGGACAGTGTGATGGCTTCGCTGGCCCCGCTGGTGAAAAGGATTTCGCCATCCCAACCCAAGGCTTTGCCAATGCGTTTGCGGGCATCCTCTAGTGCAGCGCGCGCCGCCCGTCCCTCGCCATGAGGGCTTGACGGGTTGGCCCAACGCACCAGCGCGTCCGCCATCGCGGCTTGCACGACCGGCAATACGGGCGTTGTCGCGGCATGATCAAGATAGATGCGGTCCTGTGTCATATAAGGAAGCTGACATCCGTTAAGGTTGCGAAAATCGCAATCGCTTCTATATAGCCGGTCGACCGCTGCCTAGCCCGAAGGGTGACGCGGCCCGATTATTCCTCTGTTTAGAAACATCTTATGCCAGCAATTGCCATTCCCGGTCCTGAAGGCCGTATCGAAGCCCGTTTCTCTCCGCCGCCTCGTCCGCGCGCGCCGGTTGCGATGATCCTGCACCCGCATCCACAAGCAGGCGGGACGATGAACGACCGCATAACGCAGGCGATGTACAAGATTTTCGTCGCGCGCGGCTTTGCCGTTCTGCGCTTCAACTTCCGCGGCGTCGGTCGCAGCGAAGGCGAATTCGATAACGGCATTGGCGAGCTTTCCGATGCAGCGGCAGCACTCGATTGGGTGCAGGCCTTCCATCCCGAAGCCAGCTCGACCTGGATTGCAGGGTTTAGCTTCGGCGCCTGGATTGGCATGCAGTTGCTGATGCGTCGCCCCGAAGTGCGCGGATTCATCTCGGTTTCGCCGCCTGCGAACATGTATGATTTCAGCTTCCTCGCGCCCTGCCCCTCTTCGGGCATCATCATCCACGGCGCACAGGACGAGGTGGTATCGCCCAACTCGGTGCAGAAGCTGGTCGACAAGCTGCGCACGCAGAAGCACATCACCATCCACCA
>NZ_DAOLHN010000081.1:0-5385 GCF_035329025.1 Sphingorhabdus sp.
AAGCCTTGAATCAACCACCGAGTCTCGCGTCAACCAATTTGTCCACGCCGCCTAGGAGCCTTTTTGCTTTCGACTCTGAAGTGAACATAAGGCGCTTGTATAGACGTCGCATGGTACCTAAATAAAGCTTTAGTTTCGCTGGTTAAATCGCTTTTTTAACATATGACTTTGTTCGAACAAATCCAAGTCGTGAACTTCTGAAACAGTTGCAACTCGTCGTATAGCTATTTTGTTTCCTATACTTTTCTGCTAGATGCGACACCTCAAGAAGAGATTCGGGGTCGAACATCCGTGCGGTTGGAAAATGAAGACACAGGACCTGCAAGTCCTGCGCAGGGGAGTATTGCCTCTACGCAAGCTTTTTTACATCCGTCACTTGCCTGTTTCATACTGTTGGCCAAGTTTTTGGGAACACCTGCTGATCCTGAGCAGATTGCGCATGATCGCGGGCGGGGAGATGATCCCTATAGTCTTGAAGACCTGTCGCGGATTGCCAGGAAACTGGGACTGATAGCGAGGCTCAGAAATGCCAATGTTGAAGAACTGCGCAAGGTCCCGCTGCCTGCGCTGATGGATAGCACTGACGGCAATGCGGCCATCCTGCTCAAGATCGAGGAAGACAGCATCAATCCGCGCTATCTCATCCAGCGCGGCGATGCCGAGCGGCCCGAGGTGTGGAGCGCTGCGCAGCTGGAGGAGCGTTTTGCTCGCCGCCTGCTGCTGCTCACCAGTCGCGAAGCGATGGCAGGCGAGAAGCGACCCTTTGACATCAGCTGGTTCATTCCGGCGCTGGTTAAATATCGCAAACCCTTACGCGATGTTCTGATCGCGTCTTTCTTCCTGCAACTAATGGGTTTGGTTTCCCCGATCTTCTTCCAACTGGTGATCGACAAGGTACTGGTGCACCAGTCGCTTACCACATTGGACGTATTGGCCTTCGGCCTAGCAGTGGTGCTAATATTTGAAACAGCCATGTCGGGTTTGAGGAACTGGTTGTTTGCCCACACTACCAACCGGGTCGACAGTGAACTTAGTAGCCGGATGTTCCGACACTTGCTGAACCTACCGCTCAGCTATTTCGAAGCCCGCCGTGTAGGCGACAGCGTGGCCAGGGTGCGTGAGCTGGAGAGAATACGAGAGTTCCTGACTTCCAATGCGGTGACTGTCGTGATCGATCTGTTTTTCACCATCGTGTTCTTTGCGGTAATGTTCATGTATTCGCCGTTGTTGACGCTGGTCGTGCTGCTCTCGATCCCGCTTTATGTGGCAATCTCGCTGTTCATCTCACCGCCCTTGCGCGACATGCTCGAAGAGAAGTTCCGCCGGGGGGCGGAGAACCAGTCCTTCCTGGTTGAAAGCGTCACCGGAATCGGCACCTTGAAAGCGATGGCGGTCGAGCCACAGATGCGCGACCGGTGGGAGAAGCTGTTTTCCGGCTATACCAATATCGGCTTCGATGTAGCCAAGCTTGCCAATACCGGCAGCCATCTCATCCAGCTGGTCTCAAAGCTGACCACGGTTGCCATCCTCTACTTTGGTGCAAAATCGGTGATTGCAGGTGACCTCAGCGTGGGCAGCCTAGTTGCCTTCAACATGCTCGCGGGCCGCGTGTCGGCACCGATCCTGCGCCTGTCGCAACTGTGGCAGGATTTTCAGCAGGTGCGGATATCAGTGGACCGTTTGGGCGACGTACTTAACGCGCCTGCCGAGCCTGAATACAATCCAAGTCGTGCAAGCCTGCCGCCGATTGCAGGCGCGGTGGAGTTTGACAAGGTCCGCTTTCGCTATCGCCCCGATGCCCCCGAGGCACTGCGCGGAATATCCCTGCAGATCGAAGGCGGCGAGATGCTCGGCATTGTCGGGCCATCGGGTTCAGGCAAATCCACACTGACCAAACTGGTCCAGCGGCTCTATGTTCCCGAGCAGGGCCGTGTGCTGGTTGATGGTGTCGACCTGTCGCTCGTTGATCCGGCTTGGCTGCGTAGACAGATCGGCGTGGTCTTGCAGGAAAATATATTGTTCAACCGCACGGTGCGCGAGAATATCGCGCTCGGCGATCCAACACGACCGATGGAAGCGGTGATCGCGGCTGCGCAATTGGCAGGCGCGCATGAGTTCATCCTGCAGCTGACGCATGGCTATGACACGGTGATTGACGAGCGCGGAGGCAATCTTTCGGGCGGACAGCGCCAACGCATGGCGATTGCCCGCGCACTCATCAACGATCCGCGCATCCTGATCCTTGATGAAGCCACCAGTGCGCTCGATGCCGAGAGCGAGGAAATCATCCAGAACAACCTTGCGAGCATTGCGCAGGGCCGCACAGTCATAATCATCGCGCACCGTTTGTCCGCAGTCCGCCAATGTAACCGCATCATTACGGTTGAAGGCGGAGAGGTGACTGAGATGGGGAGCCATGAAGAGCTTATCAAGGCCGGTGGCCGTTATGCGCAGCTTTATGCCAAGCAGATGGGAACTAAGCTATGAGCTTTGCTGACCGTTTTCCTGCTTTGGCGCATCATTGGGCGGTCCTTAAGACCAGCTGGAAACAGCAGGACGAGCGCGAGGCCATTGCCAAACCGCGCAGTGACCATGAGTTTTTGCCCGCAGCGCTGGAGATCATGGAGAAACCGCCAAGCCCCGGTTTGCGATATCTGATGCTCGCCCTGTGTGCGCTATTTGCCATCACGCTGATCTGGTCTTTTGTCGGCAAGGTCGATGTGGTGGCAACGGCCAGTGGCAAGGTGATCCCCAGCGGCAATGTGAAGGTGATTCAGCCAATCGAGATCGGCTATGTCCGCGCGATCCATGTGAAGAATGGGCAGCGCGTTGAGACGGGACAGCTGTTGGTTGAGCTTGATCCGACTTTGGCGGGCGCGGAAGCGGAGCAGGCAGAACAAAGCCTGCTATCGGCAGAGGTGATCGCTGCACGCAACGCTGCACTGCTCACGCATCTGCAAGGGCGCCCCGCGCGCTTTGTGGCACCAGCAGGAACGCCTGCAGAAATCGCCGAGACGCAGGCGAACTATGTGCGTACGGCGATTGCCGAATATGAGGGCGAGAAGGTAAGCCTTCAGCAGCAACGTGCGCAGCAACAGGCACAGCTTGCCGGTGCCGAAGCGGAGATATCCAAACTCACCCAGACCCTTCCTTTGGTCGAGAAGCAGCTCGAGGCTCGAAAGGAACTGGCTGACAAGGGCTACTTCTCCAAAATCCGCCTGCTCGAATATGAACAGCTCCGTCTTGAGCATATCCAGAATATCGAAGTGCAACGCGCCAAAGCGGCGGAAGCCCGCGCAGCGATCGGCAATATCGATGGGCAGCTGGCTCGTCTCAAAGGCAACTTCGGTAAAGGGGCAGTCACCGAGATGGCGGAAGCGCTGGAGAAGTCGGGACTGTCGCGTCAAGAGGTCACCAAATCACAAAGGCGCAAGGCGTTTTATGAGCTGCGCGCTCCAGTCTCCGGCACCGTTCAACAATTGGCGATCTCTACTATCGGAGGCGTGGTGCAGCCTGCGCAGGCACTGATGATTATCGTGCCTGACAGTGCAACCGCAGTCGTTGAGGCCAATATCCTCAACAAGGATATCGGGTTCGTCCACGAAGGCCAGCCTGTGCGGATCAAGCTGGAGGCGTACAATTTTACCGATTATGGTATCATTCCTGGTGTGGTTGAAAGCATCAGTCGCGATGCCATCGATTTGAGCCAGCCCGGACAGCAAATGGCCAAGGATCCCAATGGGCGCCCGATCCAGCAGGGACTGGTCTATGCCACCCGCATCCGCCTCCTCCAGCCCAGTATCCGCGTACGCGGGCAAGACCAGCTCATCGGTCCGGGACTTGCCGTTCAGGCGGAAATAAAGACCGGTGAACGACGCATTATTGACTATTTGCTATCACCAATGGTGCAAACTTTTGATGAAGCGGGACGTGAACGCTGAAAATAGATTGAAACTAAATATTCACTGTAAATTATACTTGACGAGCAAGTATCGCTCGCTAGCTTTGAGCACAGATGGTGGCGGATTGGATTCTGCTTTTTGGAGGCGCAATGAGTTTTTCTATATTTTGCGTAGTTCCTGATGAAAAACGTCACTTTTGGGTCACGAAGTTCGAAAATACGGCCTTTTTGTCCGTACTTGATTGGAATTATCATTCCGTAGTCAGTAATCGATATTCTCAGTCGCAGTACATTGCTGCAACCAATCGCGAAATTTTCTGTGAAAGGATGAACGCATGATCACGCGCAGGATTTTTGGCGGGCTGTTGCTGGGCGGGATGGCCTTGGTGGTTTCGGGGTGCGACGCGCTTGTCCGCCCTTCGACGGAGGCGCGCTATCGCCTGACTGTAGAAGTTGAAACGCCCCAAGGAATCAATTCCGGATCGAGCGTCATCCAATTGCGAGCAGTCAGTAACCCCGAATGGATGCGGCAATCGTCTGGGCGTACTGGAGGGATATCTTTCAAGGGCGAGGCAGTTGCTGTAGATCTTGGCAAAGGAAAAACGCTTTTTGCTTTGCTACGTGGGGAGACCAATGACGTCACCCCTTTCACATTCCTGCGGGTGGCCCAAGCTGTCGACATGGCTGACTATGGCGACGCCCGAGCGATGCTGGAACGGATGGGGCGCGGGCGCGACGTCAGAATATTGCCGCCGAAAATGGAAACAGGCTGCGCCGATGCCTTGAATTGCAGCATTAGCGCATACCCTCTCCTCGTTACCTTCAAGGATATCAAGGACCCGACAAGCGTGGAGCGGGTTGATCCCGACAATCTCGAAGCCAGTTTTGGCAAGGGCTATCGGCTGAAGGTCATCACCGTGCAGGTCACCGATGAAGAGGTGACGACAGGGATTGAGAAGCGGTTGGGGTGGCTAAAGAGCATCGGGCTGGAACGCGGAACTCTTAAGTCTAATCCGCCAAAGTACCTGGATGAAGTCACTGATCCTATTCAGTTAGTCGGACCGAATAGTTTTTCAACGGAGTTGTTTAAATGACATTGAGTCGTGATTTATTCCTCTCGATCCTTGCTATGGATGCGTACAATCGCGATTACGGCTTCGGTGTCAAAGTGGATGGTACCCAAATTGGCAACGCGCGGATTCGGTCTCGCGACGGACTAGGTATAACTGCTGATCAATATGCAAGCTGGCAAGCAACCGGCTTTTACGCGATCGCTTATGATGTTTCCGATGCGGAGATAGACGGCCTCTCGGGAACGGTGATTTCCTATCGGGGGTCGGATTATCAGGATACCAACGGCATCAGCCCCTTTTCGCGAGATATTTGGCAGGGGTGGAGCAACGGGGCAGGCTTTCCTTACGGGGGGCAATGAACCGCCCCGGGATTGCCGGAGGCCATTCAGCTTAAATTATGCTGCCATTGGC
>NZ_DAOLHN010000082.1:0-5293 GCF_035329025.1 Sphingorhabdus sp.
TCTCGTTCGACGAACCCATGGCGAACTGGTCAAGGTTGAGCTTGCCCAGCATCCCTGCCCCGGCCTTCCACAAATTGGCCGAAACGGTCGATTCGTAGGTAGGAACAAAGCCTTCGAGAATGTGGCTCGCGGCGGTGGTCTGCACGCCTTCGGTGGCGAACAAATCCTTCATGCCGATGGGAACGCCGGCCATCTTGCCCAGCGGCTTGCCAGCAGCACGGTCAGCGTCGACGGCCTTTGCCGCTTCGATGGCCTTTTCGGGCGTTTCGACGATGAAGGCGTTGAGGACTTTTGCCGCCGCGACATTAGCGTTGAAGGCTTCGGCCACTTCAACAGCGGTGAATTCGCCATTAGCAACGCCAGAGCGGATGGTAGCTACGCCGAGTTTTGTTAAATCTGTCATATCAAATCCACCGCAGGGCTGAGCCTGTCGAAGCCCGCGTCTCAGTATTGCGCCATGCCTTGAAGCGCCCTTCGACGGACGCAGCCGCGATGCGGCTGCTGCTCAGGGCTACGGTAATGGTTGAACGGTCGCTGTCCATCACTCAATTACCTTCGGCACGCCAAAGAAGCAGCCTTCGCGGGCGGGCGCATTGGCGAGCACCTTTTCGCGGACATCGCCGTCAGTGACGACATCGTCGCGCAGACGCAAATGATTGGGGATCACGGCGGTCATCGGTTCGACGCCGGTCACGTCCACCTCACCCAATTGTTCGACCCAGGCGAGGATGCCGTTCAGCTCCCCGACCATCTTGTCGGCTTCTTCGTCACTGATCGCAATGCGGGAGAGCCGCGCGATCTTGTTCACGGTATCTTTATCGACTGACATGTGGCAGCCGCTAGCATTGTGCAGTCGCAGCATCAACCGCCAAAGCTGCGCTTTTCAGCCTGCGTTCAAATATCCGGTGCTATTTTATACCAATTCGCTAAATGCCGCCCAAAGACTGAAACAAACGGATATCCCAAAACGTGGCCCGCAAATTCCTTTACCTTGTCGCCGCCATCATCACGCTGGTGATCGCGGGCGGCTTCGTTGTCCGCATTTATGAAAAGGAACTCACCGAGTTCGCTTTCGTGCCGACGACCAAATTTGAAGAACAAAAGGCGTTTGCCACCAATAAATATGACGATCCCGCCATGTGGTTCGCCCGTGGTCGGAATGGGGCGGAGAGCGTAACGAGCTGGCAACCGGTTGGCGCAGAGAAGATAGAAGTTCCGGGACCCGCCGCGATCTTCTTCATTCACCCGACCTCCTATATGGAAAAGTCGCACTGGAATGCGCCACTGGACGATAAGCTGTCACAGGAACGGGCAAAGCTATTCCTGCAAGGGCTCGCCTCGCCTTTTGCCGCTTCTGGCGAAATCTGGGCGCCGCGCTATCGCCAAGCCGCCATTGGTGCCTTCCTGACCGATAGACCTGAGGGGCAAAAGGCGCTCGATGCCGCTTACAAGGACGTCTTGTTGGCGTTCGACGATTTCGTGGCCAAGGTTCAGAAAGACCGCCCGATCATCCTCGCCGGGCATAGCCAAGGCGCTCTGCACCTGACGCATCTTTTAAAAGACCGTGTCGCGGGCAAGCCGATCGCCAAACGTATTGTTGCGGCTTATGCGGTAGGCTGGCCGGTCTCGATCGAAACCGACCTGCCCGAAATGGGTTTGTCCGCATGCACCTCACCCGACCAGACCGGATGCATATTAGGATGGCAGAGCTTTGCCGAACCGGCTGAATATGAGCGTATCCTGAAAGTCTACGACGCCACCAAGGGCTTTAATGGCCAGTCCCGCGCCAACACCGCCATGTTGTGCACCAACCCGCTGACCGGCGGGGCAGCGGCAGAGGCTGGCGTTGAGGCCAATCTCGGTTCGCTCAAGCCATCGGACGACATGAAGACGGGCGAGTTGATCAAAGCTGCAGTCCCTGCCCGCTGCGACCAGCGCGGCTTCCTGTTGATCGGCGACCCGCCTGAAATCGGCCCCTATGTGCTGCCGGGCAACAACTATCATGTTTACGATTATCCGCTGTTCTGGGCGAATGTCCGGGCGGATGCCTTGTGGAGGGTGCAGAAATTTCTGGCGCGGTGAGCTTCACTCAACCCGTCATACCAAAACTTCGTCACCCCCGCGAACGCGGGGGTCCACCACCGTCGGATGAAATTTCAACGGCGGGTGATCGATTCCCGCTTTCGCGGGAATGACGAATTGTATTAGTGACAAGTGATGTCCGTCATCACAACCTCCGCTCTGGAATTTCGCGACGCGTTGCCTGAAGGCGGGGTGCTGATCGGGCTTGATGTCGGCAGCAAGACCATCGGCACCGCCTTTTGCGACGCAGGCTGGAGCTTCGCCTCCCCCGCCGATCTTATCACGCGGAGCAAATTCGCCAAAGACAAAGCGTTGTTGCAGGCAGCGATCGCCACCCGCCCGACCGCAGGCATCGTCATCGGCCTGCCGATCAACATGGACGGCAGCGAATCTCCGCGCAGCCAGTCGAGCCGGTCCTTCGCGCGCAACCTGCTCGACCTTGGCCTGCCCATCCTGCTCTGGGACGAGCGATGGTCGACCGCTGCGGCCGAACGTTTCATGATAGAAGCCGACCTGAGCCGCGCCAAACGCGCCGAACGGATCGACAGTGCCGCCGCGGCGCATATCTTGCAGGGTGCGATTGATGCGTTGACGATTTAGGAAGAAATGATAGCCATGTAGTTCTTATGGCAGTCAATATTTTTGAAGATATCGTCAAAACTAGCCTTCAAGCGCAAGGCTATTTTGTTATGGAAAACGTATCGTTCGCACTTCCTGAGAAGATAAAAATCGACGAACGATATAGAACTGGCGCCTCCGATATTGATTTGGTTGCCGTTAAACCCCGCTCACCCAATGAACCAGTCTTAGTGGTCAGCTGCAAAGGCCGCGAACTTGATGCAGGTGCTGCAGCGGATGCTATACTAAGTGACGGCTTGCTCTGGAATAAAGCAGCATGGAAACATTTTCGAGAGCTGGCGGTGGAAGAATGGGCGACTGCTCTGAAACATCGGGTTCGAGCCCTCTCAGGTCGTAGCGATGTTCAACATGTAACGGCGGTTACAAAAATCATCGGCGACCATACAAAATGGCGTGAAAACGAAACATTCAAAAAGCGTATGGGTGGCAACTCGCTCAAACTCTGGGATCTTCAGCATGTTGTGAGAAACCTCCAAGATCCAAATAACCTTCCACACCAGAGCAGCTCCGTCACTCAGATGATCAGGTTATTCAAAGCATCTTGAGTAACGAAGCCAACCCGCCTAAGGCACTGGCTTTAATGACATCGCCATCAACAGCTTCACCGGGCCGCTTTCCAGCAGGTTCCGCCGCCTTCCCACACCGGCATTTGCTGGGCATCGCAGGGCTACAACCCTGGGAAATCGAGTTCATCCTGGCGGAAGCCGAACAATGGGTTGCGCTCAACCGCTCCGGCGCCACGAAACGCGATGACCGGTTGCGCGGATTGACCATAATCAACGCCTTTTTCGAGAACAGCACCCGCACGCTGCTGTCGTTCGAAATTGCGGGCAAGCGCTTGGGCGCGGATGTCGTCAACATGCATGTCGCACAATCGAGCACCAAAAAGGGCGAGACGCTGATCGATACTGCGATGACGTTGAACGCGATGCGTGCCGACGCCATCGTCATCCGCCATGCCAGTTCAGGCGCGGTCGACCTGATCTCGCAAAAGGTCGATTGCCCTGTGCTCAATGCGGGCGACGGCACGCACGAGCATCCGACGCAGGCCTTGCTAGACGCTTTGACCATACGCCGTCGGAAGGGGCGTATTGACGGTCTTGTGGTCACCATCTGCGGCGACATCCTGCACAGCCGCGTAGCCCGTTCCAACATGATCAGCCTGACGACCTTAGGTGCACAAGTACGCGTTGTTGCGCCCCCGGCCCTGATGCCCGAAGGCATCGCCAGCTTCGGCGTTGAAGCCTTCAATAGTTTCGATGCCGCTCTACCCGGCAGCGATGTCGTGATGATGCTGCGGCTGCAGAATGAGCGGATGCAGGGTGATTTCATCCCCTCCCCGCGCGAATTTTTCCATCTCTACGGCCTCGACTCGCGGCGGCTGGCGCTGGCCAAGCCCGATGCGCTGGTCATGCACCCCGGCCCGATGAACCGCGGCGTGGAAATCGCCAGCCACATCGCCGACGACATAGAGCGCTCCGCCATCACCGAACAGGTCGAAATGGGGGTCGCCGTGCGCATGGCCTGCCTCGACATATTGACGCGAAGGGCGCGCGGCGTGGAGGGCTGGTCATGAGCGGTACCAATATCCTCGGCGGTCAGGTCATCCTCCCAGGCAAGACAGCGCCTGAAACCGCGCACCTCCATGTCTCGGGTGAGCGCATCGAACAGGTTGGCAAAGCCGATCCGCTTGGCGAACGGATCGACGCAGAAGGTTTGATTGTCGCACCCGGTATCATCGATCTTGGTGTGTTCGCGACCGACAAACCCGCTTTCCGCTTTGGCGGGATCACCCGCGCCGCCTTGATGCCCGACCAATCGCCGGTCCATGATGACCCGGCCACGATCCGTTTTGCGGGTCGCAAGGGCAAGCCCGATTTCTGGGTCCACCCCCTCGCCGCGGCAACCAAGGATCTCGATGGCCAGCATATGGCCGAGATTGCACTCATGAAGGATGCTGGAGCACTGGGTGTTGCGACCGGGCGGCGCTGGATTGCCGATTCGGGGGTGATGCTGCGGCTGATGCGCTATTGCGCGATGCTCGACATGCCGCTGTTTGTGCATAGCGAAGATGCCGGCCTCGCTGGCAATGCGGTTGCGACCACCGGCCTCAATGCGACGCTGTTGGGCCTACCCAGCGCATCGCCCACAGTTGAAACCTTGGCGATCCAGCGCGATCTGGCCTTGGCTGCCGAAAGCGGCGTGCAGTTGCATTTCCGACAGGTCACCACCGCTGCCGGACTGGACCTGATACGCACAGCCAAGGACAAGGGTGTGAAAATCACTTGCGGGATCACGCCTGCCCACCTGTTCCTCTCGGACACGGCGTTGACCGGTTTCCGGACTTTCGCCCGCCTCTCCCCACCTTTACGCAGCGAAGAGGACCGTCTGGCTTGCATCACCGCAGTTGCCGACGGGACAATAGATGTCATTTCCTCCAGCCACGACCCGCGCGGGCCAGAGGACAAGCGCCTGCCCTTCGCGGATGCAGCACCGGGAATGGCGGGTGCGGAAACTTTACTCGCGCTGGCGCTTAAACCCCGCCGCGGACGCCACATTTCTCTGGGGCGCC
>NZ_DAOLHN010000083.1:0-5010 GCF_035329025.1 Sphingorhabdus sp.
CGGTGCAGAAGCTGGTCGACAAGCTGCGCACGCAGAAGCACATCACCATCCACCATGATGAAATCCCGCGGGCGAACCATTTCTATGAAAATGAAATGGAATTGCTGCTGGCGTCAGTCGAGAATTATCTCGACATGCGGCTTGATCCGGCCTGCCCGATCAAGTGATTTATTGGGGCTGGTCGCTCGATTCCACGAGCGACCGGCCCTGATCGTCGGGCACTGTCCAAATCGCAACATTGGCGAACAGCACCAGCGCGGTGGCGATCATCAACCAGACTTTCTGGCCCAGCCCGTCTCGCTTCCAAAGCTTCCAAGCGCCCCAGAGCAGCGCAAAGCCACCCAGCATGGCAATCGACAAGATAGCAGCAGTCATTCGCTTTCGTTAAAAGCTGTGGAAGGCGCTGGTCAAGCCGCGATACCAGCCAAATATGGCATGGTCTTTTTCCAGCCCCTATCCTAGAGAGCGCGCAATCCCGACTCGCCCGAGTGAAAAGGCCGCCGCCATGCGTATTGCCATTGCCTCAGACCATGCCGCGCTTGCGATGAAATCGGCGCTGAAAGCGCATCTGGAGGCTGGCGGGCACGTTGTCGCCGATCTTGGACCGTTTGACGAAACCTCCGTCGATTATCCTGATTATGGCTATAAGCTGGCTGCAAGCATGGCGGCTGGCGAAGCCGACTTTGGTGTTGCGCTTTGCGGATCGGGCATTGGCATTTCGATTGCGGTGAACCGCCACCCTGCCTGCCGTGCTGCTCTAGTTTCCGAACCCCTGTCAGCTAAGCTTGCCCGCGAACATAACGACGCCAATGTCATCGCCATGGGCGCTCGGTTAACTGGCATTGATATGGCCAAGGCCTGCCTCGATACATTCCTTTCCACGCCTTTCGCCGGGGACCGCCATGTCCGCCGCGTGGGCAAGCTATCTAATCCCGACTTCGCAAAGGATCCCCTATGACCGCCTCTGCCGCCAATGACGTCCAGCCGGACGGTTTCTTCACCCAGAGCCTTGCTGAACGCGACCCCGAGATTGCAGGCTGGATTGCGCAGGAACTGAAGCGCCAGCAGGAAAAGATTGAGCTGATCGCGTCGGAAAACATCACCTCGCGCGCGGTGCTTGAAGCTACCGGTTCGGTACTAACCAACAAATATGCCGAGGGCTATCCGGGCAAGCGCTATTATGGCGGATGCGAATATGTCGACGAGATCGAAACGATCGCGATCGAGCGCGCAAAGAAGCTGTTCGGTTGCGGATTCGCCAATGTGCAGCCCAATTCAGGCAGCCAGATGAACCAGGCAGTGTTCCTTGCTCTGCTGCAACCCGGCGACACTTTCATGGGACTCGACCTCGCCGCTGGCGGACACTTGACCCATGGCAGCCCGGTCAACATGTCGGGCAAATGGTTCAATCCGGTTTCCTATGGCGTTGATCGTGAAAACCATCGCATCGATCTGGACGAAGTCGCCCGCATCGCGCGAGAGAACAGGCCCAAGCTGATTATCGCAGGCGGCACCGCCTATTCCCGCATCTGGGATTGGGCCGCCTTCCGTGCGATTGCCGATGAAGTTGGCGCTCTCTTGCTGGTCGACATGTCGCACATTTCGGGCCTTGTTGCCGGTGGCGCACATCCCTCGCCGATCCCGCACGCACATGTCGTCACAACCACGACGCACAAGTCGCTGCGCGGCCCACGTTCGGGCGTCATCCTGTCTAACGACGAAGCCATTGCGAAAAAGATGAACTCGGCAATCTTTCCCGGCCTTCAGGGCGGCCCATTGATGCACGTCGTTGCGGCCAAGGCAGTCTGTTTCGCCGAAGCGATGCGCCCCGAATTCAAGACCTATGCAGCAAGTGTCGTCGAAAATGCCAAGGCGCTGGCCGCCAGCCTGCAGGAACAGGGCCTCGATATCGTGTCCGGCGGCACCGACAACCACTCAATGCTGGTTGACTTGCGCCCGAAGCAGGCAAAGGGCAAGCATGCCGAGCATGCACTGGATCGCGCGTCGATCACCTGCAACAAGAACGCGATCCCTTACGACCCGGAAAAGCCGTTCGTTACCTCGGGCTTGCGACTGGGCACCCCGGCGGGCACGACGCGCGGCTTCGGCCCGGCAGAGTTCCGCGAAATTGGCCGTATGATCGCCGATGTTGTCGAAGGATTGCGTAAAAATGGCGAGGCTGGCGACGGCCAGATCGAAGCGCGGGTGAAGGAAGAAGCCGAAGCCTTGTGCGCGCGCTTCCCGATTTATCCGTCCTGAGCTATATTCGCACTTGAAATGGGAAAGTGACTTACTCATCTAATACAGAGATGAAGGGAGACGGATAATGTCCCAGATGTGCAATGAATGTGCGACCGAAATCAGCGAAGGCATGAAATTCTGCCCGAGTTGTGGCGCGAAAACCCCTGAAAAACTGTCTGAGGAGAGCATTCCGAACCAGGCAAAGCATTATGTCGGCGAAGCTGCTGACGAGCTTTGGGGTGCCACCAAAGACGCGTTCCACACTGGAAAGCACCTCGCCGATCAGGACACTGTCAAGAAGGTAGCCGGCGGTGCAGCTATCGGTGCCGCGGCCAGCATATTGGCACCCATCGGCCTTGCAACCGGAGCCGTGATTGGTGCAGGCATTGTTGCCTACCGGCATGTGAACAAGAAAAAAGCCCAAGAAAAAGACAAATAATGCGTTGCCCCTTTTGCGGACATGATGACAGCCAGGTAAAGGACAGTCGCCCGACCGAGGATGGTGCGGCCATACGCAGAAGGCGTCAGTGCGAAGGCTGTGGTGCACGTTTCACGACCTTTGAACGCATCCAGTTGCGCGAACTGACCGTCCTGAAAACCGAAGGACGCCGCGAACCGTTTGAGCGCGAAAAACTGGAGCGATCGGTTGCTGTTGCATGCCGAAAGCGCCCGATAGAGCAAGCGCAAATCGAGAAGCTTGTATCAGGTATTCAACGCCAGCTGGAAACACTCGGAGAAACCGAAATTGAATCCGCGCGCATCGGCCAGTTCGTGATGGAAGGTCTCAAGGGTCTGGATACTGTGGCCTATATCCGCTTTGCCAGCGTTTATAAGGAATTTGCCGAAGCTAAAGATTTCGAAGAGTTTGCGGGCAACGTTGCTGAAGCCGCAAAAAAGTAATTCGCAAAAACGAACCGGTACATTTTCGAAGTTGCGCTGCGGTAACTCAAATCTAGGCTTATCTACCTTAGTGCTTGGAGGTTGATAATGCTGACGCCGCTCTTTTTAATGTTGTTAGCTTCGGGTGACACCGGAAGCCAAAAGCCCGTGGCCGTCAAGGCTGTAGATCACGATCCCATCATTTGCCGGACCTATGAAACAACCGGCACCCGTCTTGGTCGCAAAAGAGTGTGCATGCGCAAAAGCGACATGGTTCGCGACGAATTTGAGAACCAGAAGACCCTTGAAAAGAGCATGATTGATGTGAAGCCGCGTTTTGAAGGCACCGGTCAGTAAGCTTTTCAACGCGACAGATTTGACCTAGGGGGCGCAGATTATGCCCCCAATAGTCATCCTAGTCCGACCGCAACTTGGCGAGAACATTGGCAAGGCCGCTCGCGCCATGCTGAATTTCGGGTTGAGCGAAATGCGAATCGTCAACCCGCGCGATGGCTGGCCCAATCCTTCCGCCGGTCCTGCTGCGTCGGGTGCGGATATTGTGCTGGAACAGGCGCAAGTCTTCGATACTCTGACTGAAGCCACCGCAGACATTAGCCATATCTACGCAACCACCGTGCGCAAACGCGGCGTTACCAAGCCGGTGCTCACACCGGAGGAAGCTGCAGGCGAAATCGTTACCGCACAAGGGCGAAGTGCCATTCTGTTCGGCGCCGAACGGTCGGGTCTGGAAACCGACGAAGTCGCCATTGCACGCAGCATCATTACGGTGCCGATCAACCCCGAATTCGGTTCGCTCAATCTCGCCCAAGCCGTGATTCTATGTGCCTATGAATGGTCCAAGCACCAGACGTTGGAAAGCCCGCCAAAGGTCGAGCTTGATCCGCCTGCCCCGCAGGTGGAACTAGACGGGATGATCCTGCAGCTTTTTGATATGCTCGAACAGCGCGACTATTTCTTCCCGCCCGAACGCACCAGCGTGACGCAACAAACCTTGCGCAATCTGCTGACCAAGCCGGGCTGGAACAGTCTCGAAATCCGCACCTTGCGCGGGGTGCTTAGCGCCTTCAAGGATCGCAAGCGCTAGTCAGCCGCGTAGAGCATCCCAGCGGCCAAATTCATAGGCAATCGAGCCTTCGACGAGTGTTTCCCACATTTCTGCGATGACATCCTGCGGGATACGCAAATCGAGCGCCGCTTTCCGGGCGTTGGCAATCACCTGTGCCTTGCGAACCTCGTCGCGCACCGTCACACGATCCTGTTTGATGCGCGCGGCGGCGTCCATATACCCAAACCGGCGGGCAAGAAGCTCGACCAGTTGCGCATCGACATCGTCGACACCGGCGCGAACTTCGGCCATATCGGCGCAATCCGCCGGATCTTTTACACCTTGGGGAGAAGTTTCTATTGTCATGGCCCGCGCCATTAGGGTTCAGTCGGCTTTCTGTCGAGCCGATACTTGACTTTATCCACACTCCCCGCCATAGGCGCGCCTTCGCAATTGGCCCCACACCCCGGTGAAGTGGCGGCCGCGTCCAGCAAATTGGTTGGGCGGTGCGATCCGGGACTATTTACCTTCCCCGAAAAGTGGGAACCGGTTTTCGGATTCAGGAAGGTAAACAACATTGATGTTAGCAAATTGAAAGGACTTTGACTCATGTCGAAGCGTCAGAATTCGAAGTATAAAATTGACCGTCGTCTTGGCGAAAATATCTGGGGTCGTCCCAAATCACCCGTCAATCGTCGTGAATATGGCCCCGGCCAGCACGGTCAGCGCCGCAAGGGCAAAATCTCCGACTATGGTCTCCAGCTCCGCGCCAAGCAGAAGCTGAAGGGCTATTATGGCGACATCACCGAAAAGCAGTTCAAGCG
>NZ_DAOLHN010000084.1:0-4699 GCF_035329025.1 Sphingorhabdus sp.
CACGCACCCAGCGCGCTTCCTCACCCTTGATCGCGGCGGTCATCAGCCGGTCGGAAATCACCCGCCGCGCGATGATGAGCGCGGCCTCCCACCCCAGATTGAAGGCATAGCCGCGCGCGGTGCGACGCAGCGAATAGCCGCCACCGACGCTCATTCCTACGCTGCGCGCCGCATCCTCGACCAGGCCATTGTCGGCGAGATGCGACAAAAATGCGGCCTGCCGCCCCGCGCTCCAGCCATCGGCACGGCTTTCGTAGCGGAGGTAAGCGGCGGCGGGCAGTTTGGCGTCGGTATCGTGGTGGAGGGGGGAGGGGTGGTTCATGGCACAGTCCTTTTACGAAAAGGCACAGGGCATAAACTTGGGAAGTGCGTGTAGGACAGCGTCAAATATCCCTCTCCCATTGGGAGAGGGTTGCGCATGCTTGCCGCCTTTGGCGATTAGACGTAGCTGGGTGAGGGGGCGCTGCTACGCCTGCCGTACGCCCAGCACTGCCGCCATCGGCAGCGGGCCGTATATGTGGGGGAACAGGGCGTTGCCCCGGGAAACCTCCCACTTCACCGTCCCGCCCAGTTGCGCCAGGTCCACCTCGGCAATCACCAGCCCGCTTTGCCCGGCGAAATGCTTGTCGAACGTGCCCTGCAGCTGGTCGGCGGCGGAGAGGTGGATATAGCCATCGGCCAGATCCACCGGCGCGCCGTGGAACACCCCATCGGCCTGAAACTGCGCCCATTGGTCGGCGGTGAGGATTTTGTAGGCGGTGGCGGGGTGGTCGGTCATGGCTTGGGCGATTTGCCCTTCGCCTTGTGCGCGGCGATATCGGCATCGATCTGCGCGATCCGCATCCGTTCGGGCGAATCCTTGGGCAGCCCCTTTAACCGCGCGGTTGCCCACAGGCTGCGGCGTTCGGATTCGAGTGCTTTGAGATAGAGATCAGCCATGGGCTGCGCCTAGCCGGTTATGGTGGTGAGGGATAGGGGGAATGGCGCAATTGACCTCTGAAGCAGGTCGCCTTAAACAATTGCCAATAACAACAACATGGTCGCCGTTTTAACTCGCATTAAAGGAGCGGGGCGACCGATGTCTGATATCCATGATTTCGACAAATCCCGTCGCACGCATTGGCGCAGCGACGATGAGTTGGAACGCATCCATTCCCGCCTGCCGTGGAACCAGCCGGCGCCGGTCCAATGGGGTTTGGCTGCGATAGTTCTCGCCGGGGCAGCTGCGGCGACCCAATTGGGAATCTGGGAATATGAGCGCTATGAAGCGCGCCAACAGGCCTTTGCAGCACTGCCCGCCGACATCAGTTTTGCTGGCTGCAACGAAGTCCGTGCGCGAGGTCTTGCCCCCTTACGGCGAGGTGAGCCAGGTTATGGCGAACATATGGATGGCGACGGCGATGGCGTGGCGTGTGAACCACATCCTGACGCGCCCGAAAATTTCGATCTTGACGATGGTTTTTGAAGCGTAGGTGAAATAGCACCGAGGCCTATGTGCAACCACTACGCCAATCATCCGGAAATCCAGAAAGAGCTTTCGACCTGGCGCGAATTTATCGGGTGGAGCCTGAAGGCGCCGCTGTCCCCCGAGCTGGCGGGGCTGGACGAGGATGTCTGGCCAAAGCGCGAGGCGGCCGTCGTGCGGGATAGCGTGGCGGATGGCGGTGCGGTGGCGGATATCATGCGCTGGGGCGTGCCGCTCAGCCTGCCGGGCAAGCGCGCGGGGTCTGTGGTGACCAAGCATGTCACCAATGTCCGCAATCTCGATAGCCCCTTTTGGCGCGGGATGCTGGCCAAGCCCGACGGGCGCTGCCTCGTCCCCTTCACCCGCTTTGCCGAGCCAAAGGCAGGCGCGGGGCGCGACGAACATTGGTTCAGCATCCCCGGTCAGCCATTGGCCGCCTTTGCAGGGGTGTGGCGATGGGCAGAGGCGCCCGCAAAGGCGGGCCTTGATTTGGGCGGAGATGCCCCCGCGCCGCAAAAGGTCTTCGCCTTCCTCACCTGCGAACCCAACCCGCTGATCGCCCCGCTGCACCCAAAGGCGATGCCGGTGATCCTGCATCCGGAGGACTATTCTACGTGGCTTACCGCCGATTGGGAGGAGGCCCGAAAGCTGGTGCAGCCTTTCCCGAGCCAGTTGATGACGGTGGGGTGAGGGGTGGGATCGCAAGCCCAATCTCTCCGCTTCAGGGGAGAGATACGAAGCCTTAGCGCCGAAGGCGCCTAGGCGCAGTTGAGAGGGGGAAGTAGCGCAATACCTCCCTCCTCCAGCCCCTCTCCGCTGCGACTAGGCAGCAAGCTGCCAAGTCTCGCACCTCTCCCCTAAAGGAGAGAGAGGAGGATTTGGCGCTTGCCTGCGGCAAGCAAGACACGAAGGCACAAAGGTGTAGAGTTGGGAACGGCATCTTTGGACACTATAAAATCTTCACGCCTTTGCGCCTTGCCTGCCAGATGCAGGTCTCATTCGATATAGTGTCTCCGACAGTCCGCTCGATCCTAATCTTTCTTTAAGCCGTTAACATTGCTAAATATTCCGGTCTTAAAGCTTCCGCTATTTTTTGAAGAAGTTAAACAAGCTGATAAGGCGTCAACAGCGATTTCAAGCCTCTCTTCCGGTGTCAGTTTACGCAAGTCATCTACATTGAGATCCCTAGTTCGGGGCAGGCAAGAGACATTTACTTGTTCGCGTAAGTCCATTGGGCGCTGCGCGCTCGAATTAACAACACTAATACCTTGCGCTCGAAAAGAGAATTCTAGCTTAAGTTTCGAAAGTCGTTCAAATACAAGTCGAGCGTATTCTGCATCATCACCATTGTATAGTGTTATATGCGGTACAGGATTTGTAGCAAATGATGGTTTTAGCCAATATCGTCTAATATCTGGTACTCCAACCTTCAAATAGACGGTATTTATTCCTTGACTAAAAAAATTCCAAACTCCGAAAGAAAAAATCGTGGCATCAAATTTCGCTTCCGCTCGTGCGCGAGGTAACTTAGCAAACGGACCAGCTACAGTTATATGGGCAGGCCATTTTTCGTTAGGTGAAAGCGCATAGACTGCAAGATTAAGGTAATCGCGAATGTCGCTCTTGCTCGGATATATAAAAACAAAATATCTCGAACTTTTATTCATACAATTAAGTACCGGAGATATCCGTTTTGCTCTGCTACACTTTTTACGAGTTCGCCCATGTTGTTAACGAATATTCCAGCGTGTCGGAATGCTTCGTCACGGTTTTCTTGCTTAGATATCCAGTCTAACATCTCAAGCTTTGGCTTGTCAGTTGTCTCCAAAAACCAAGCATATTCATTTTTCATGGTTCCAATGATCGGCGCTAGATTTTCATACCTGTATTCAATATCATTAAGTCTTTCGAACGGCGTAAGATTAGAAGTAATTAGAGCATTATCTCGAGTTAATGCCGGTCCTTGGCTCATCAAATGACATATGTATGAATAGCATATGTTTAGTCGACTGAACTTTAGTTTCAGATTATCGAGATGCCCTTTTGCTCTTTTGATCTCGTCCTCATCTTCTCGCCAATGGCGCGCATTTTCATAATTTAGACAAAGAGTTCTCCAAAACCGGAGTATGTCATTCAATAGAAATATAGGACGAAAATCGTTAGAGTGATTGTGAAAATCCTGAAAGTAAATATCGACGATTTTATCTTTAAAGCATTCAAAGTTTTGATTATTAAATAAATAACAGCTTTCAGTTAGAAGTAAAATTCGAGCTGTGAACGCATTTTTGTAATCATCATCGCGATGTCCAATGCATTTTACGACATCATCGATATACAGAAATTTGAGATAAGCTCCATCGTTAGAAAAATCTGGAAAACCGGCTTCTTCTTGAGCGTTGAGAACGGCGTTTAAAATTCGAACGTCTCTGATTCGTCCCAGTGGCTTTTCATTTTCATCGCCGGATAGTAGGAAAAATGCATCAAGATCAGAGTGCTCCGTAGCTTCTCTACGTGCTAATGATCCTGTCGCATATATGCACAAGGACGGATGATCTGAACTGACGGGCAGGTCTTTCAACTGCGCTGCAAGAGATGTGCGTAGCTGTTCTATGCGAGCATCCGCTTGTTGCGCTCGCTTAGTATATATTTCCAAATCAAACTCCCTAGGTTTCCTACTCCGCCGCAACCCCCGCCTGCGCAAACATATCGGCTTCGTCGCTCGCAGCCTCGGCTACGCCATCATTGGCGGGCTTTTTCTTGCGCTTGTCAAAGCTGTCCCAAACCTCACCCCAATTGCCGCGCGTTGACGCCTTGCTGTATTCGGTGGCGCGGGTTTCGAAGAAGTTGGCATGTTCGACGCCGTTGAGCAGCGGCGCGAGCCAGGGCAGCGGGTGGTCTTCGACCATATAGATTTGCGGAAGACCCAGCTGGCCGAGGCGCCAGTCGGCGATGTAGCGGATATAGCGCTTGATTTCCTTCGCGGTCATCCCCGGAACAGGGCCCATTTCGAACGCCAGATCGATGAAGCTGTCTTCCAGCCGCACGACTTTCTGGCAGCAATCGATAATGTCTTCCTTCACCGCCTTGGTCAGGCAGTCGCGTTCCTTGGTGAAGGCGTGGAACAGCTTTGTAATGCCTTCGCAGTGCAGGCTTTCGTCGCGCACCGACCAGCTGACAATCTGCCCCATGCCCTTCATCTTGTTGAAGCGCGGGAAGTTCATCAGCATGGCGAAG
>NZ_DAOLHN010000085.1:0-4575 GCF_035329025.1 Sphingorhabdus sp.
TGCGGCGCAAGTGTCGCGCGGCATTGGCCCGAACGGTCGATGCTTTCTGCGATAAAGGCGTAGGGGATCGCTTCCTTGGGTTCGATAATCACGTCCCATGTCTCGGCGACGGCAATCTGGAACTCATCAGTCTCGACGGGTGTCAGTGGCAATCCGTCCGAGGCCACCACCCACATCGGCAGGCCGGGAATGCGAATGTTGAAATTGCTCATCGCTGCCGCATTGATGATCCGCAGCCGCACCCGCTCACCGGGTTGGAAAATACCTGTCCAGTTGCCCATGCTGTCATGGCCGTTGATCAGGTAATGGTAGTAAGCGCCGGTCACATCGGCGATATCAGTCGGGTCCATCAGCATCTGGCCCCACATCACTCGCTCGGACAGCGGCTGATCCTTGCCCTTCAGCAAACCCCCAAATGTCTGCTTCCGCTTGTTGAAATAGCCTGCCTTCTGCTTCTGTTTCTTGAAGTTGGTGTGGGCGTGCTGGAAACTCCAATCGGAAATCACCAGCACATGCTCGCGGTCATATTTGATCGGGTCTGCGCCCGCCGGATCGACGATCAATGCGCCATACATGCCCATTGCTTCCTGCATATGGCTGTGGCTGTGATACCAATAGGTGCCGTGCTGCCGCATCGGAAATTCGTAAGTGAAGCTCTCGCCGGGACCGATGCCGGGGAAGCTCACCCCCGGCACGCCGTCCATCTGGAAAGGCAACAGCATTCCGTGCCAGTGTACCGACGTGTCTTCGGATAATGTGTTGCGCACGACCAGCTTGATATTCTGCCCCTCGCGAAGCCGGATCAGCGGCGCGGGCAGCGTGCCATTGACGGTATAGGCATGGCCTGTTTTCTTGCCGAGGCGGAAGGCCGACTGGCCGACGCTTAGCTCAATTTCAGGGCCGTTGAGCGTCCCCGGCTGTCCGGCAACAGCGTGCAGCCCATGTGACCCGCTCTTCGCCCAAGCCGGGAACAGCTCGCCAAGCGCCATTGCGCTCCCGGCCATTGTCGCGCCCTTGAGCAGCGAGCGGCGATTCATGGGATTTTGCATCGGAAGCGATATGTCGGTTGCCATATCCTCTTTACGCACGCCTTGCCGCCACCCCTCAATCTTCTCCCAAGATTTCGCCCAACCGGCCCCGCGCACGATAGAGCCGGGTTTCGACGGCCTTTTCGCTGACCCCCAGAACCTCCGCCGCTTCGGCCTGGCTAAGTCCCTCGACCGTTCGCAGCACCAGCACCTCGCGCAAGCGGTGCGGCAAGCGGGCCATTGCTTGCATGACGTGCGCCAGCTCGGCTCGGTCGAACGCTTCTGCATCGGGCAAGGGCTGTTCGGCAGCCACGGCGAGGCCGTCCTCCATCGGGGCTGCCCGCGTGAAGAAGCTGCGCACCGCACGCCGCCGCGCCCAATCGCGGCATTTGTTGAGCGCAATGCGCGAAATCCATGTCTGAAAGGATCGCCCCGGATCGTAAGATTTGAGTGCCGCGAAAGCGGAAACGAAGCTCTCTTGCGTCAGGTCCAGCGCTTCATCGGCATCACCGATGGTGCTGCGGATCAGGCGATAGACCGGCAATTTATAGCGCGCCAGAAATTCGCGGAAGCTAGCCTCGTTTCCGCCGAGCGCAAGCGCCCTCAGCTCGGCATCGCTGCATTCGGAGAGATCGAGGCTCACTTACTCTGTGAAGGCTGGGCTTCGGCGGTTAGCGCCTTGACCACGGTCGCATCGAACATGCGCGCCTGTTCGGGATTGAGGACGGCGCGCATGGCAAAAAGATGCTCGAGCGTCTCTTTCTGGAGTTCGCCCATGACATGGTGGCTATGATCGACCGCCGCTGTCACTTGCGGGCCATAACCATGCTCGGCCTCAATGGCGCTCGCGAGCCTAGCGTTCGCAGCGCGCATTTCCAGTTCGAGCGCCTTGCGCCGGACGGCGAAGCGCGCCTCAATGGCTTCGATCTTGGCATGTTGCGCAGGATCGAGCTTCAACCGGCTGTGCAGCAGGGCATGGAGCTCGGTTTCGCTAGGGCGCGGCTGATCGGACACTGCCCGGCCGATGAAAACACCCGCCAACGCCGCCGCGAAAGCGACGACCGCAATCAGCGTAATCCGCTTCCAGCCTACCATTCAGCGCGGGTCCAGCAGCGTCGAAGGTGCCAGCACGCTGTTGCTGGCGAACGGGGATAGCGGGGGCGCAGCAACTGCGGGACTGCCCGATATGCTGCCAGCGGCGACGCCGGTGCCAAGCGACAGCAGCGCCGCCAGCGCGAGCAGGCGCGGCCCGGTCGCTTGTTCGCGGCGGCGGGTGGCGAGTGCAGCCAACACCGCATCATCCAGCGCGCCTAATGCGTCAGGCACGGGTGCATCGCGCAAATGGGGCAAAAGATCGTTCATAACCGCAACTCTCGACAAAGTTCTAAATCCTCATACGCATCGGATGATCTCACCCCTCATAACAGGCGAGGCGACATTGCGTGAGGGACGATTGCTGCCCGTGCGTATTTCCTCTGAAAGCTCACCACGGAGATACAAATGCTCAAGTTCCTTATTCCCGCTGTCGCCGCTGCGTCACTCGCAATCTTGCCGACGGCGGTGCTTGCTCATGTCAAGCTGACGGCTTCGACGCCCGCTGCGAATGCGACTGTTGCAAAGCCAAGCCGCATTGAACTCAAACTCAGCGAAAGGTTGATCGCACCGACGGTCAAGACCGAGGTTATCATGACCGGAATGCCCGGCATGAAAGATCACCCGCCCATGAAGATGGCGCATACGTCGCAGATGGGTAAGGATGGCAAGTCGATGACGCTTTTGCTCAAGAAGGCGCTGGTGCCGGGAAGCTATACCGTCAAATGGTCGGCAGCTGGCGCGGACAGCCACCGCATGGGCAGCGAGTTCAGCTTCAAGGTCAAGTAAGCGCTTATGCCCGAATGGGTCGGCATTTGCATCAGGTTCGCACAATTTGCGAGCCAGATGCTGCTTGTCGGCATCGCTGCCTTTCCGCTTTATGCCTTGCGGTCAAACGAACGGGCGGATGCAACAGTAAACCTGGCATTGGGCGCGCTCCTACCTATCCTTGCGGCCATCGCATTATGCGCCACAGTCGGCGGATTCATCGTGATGAGTGCCAACATGATGGGCGTGACGCTGGCTGAGATCGACGGAACGATGCTCCTGTCGATGGTGAGCGAGACCGACGCAGGCCGTGCCGCACTTGGGCGGCTGGCGGCATTGGTTACGGCCCTGTTGGTGCTTGCCTGGCGCACCGACCGGACAGGTTTTCGGCTGTGCGCCGTCGCGGTACTTGGCGCAGTGTCGCTTTCAACGCTTGTCTGGTCGGGCCATGCCGCTGCGACGGAGGGCGTGGCCGGAACGGTGCATCGCGTTTCGGATACCGTCCATATGCTGTCTGCCGCGATCTGGCTGGGAGCAATCCTGTGCTTCCTGTGGCTGTTGCGGTCATCGGACGGTGCAGCATCGTCCGGCAGACCGGCAATTGCGGCGCGCGCACTTGCGCAGTTCGGGCGTATTGGAACCGCTTGCGTTGCGCTGATTATCGCCACCGGAATCGTCAACGGTCAGATGATCGTCGGCTGGAATGGGATCGGCGACAGCCTTGCGGGGCCATATGGCCAGCTTCTGTTTGCCAAGCTGGCTGCGTTCGTCGCGATGCTCGCACTGGCGGCGCTCAACCGGTGGCGCTTGACCCCGGCACTCGCAAACGCCCGGCAAACCGGCGAACCCCGCGCCGAACTTATGGCGATGCGTCGTAGCGTCGTTGTCGAAGCGGCAACGGCGGCGGCCATAATCGCGCTCGTCGCATGGTTGGGAACTTTGGACCCGCTTGCTTAGAACCGCGCTTACGTCTTAGCTCACTTCATCCGCGTCAGCTTCAAACGCCCGCTTGCCCTTGCGCTTCCACAGCATCAGCGCCTGGTCGCGTTCATCGCCCCGCAGCTTGGTGGCGACGGTGAGGAACGCGCCGTAGAGCGTGGCGCGATCATCGTTGGTGAGTTCGACCAGATCGGCCTTCACGACAAGGCCGCCCAGTTCGATCAACTGCCGCGTCCGCTCGCGCCGTTTGACCTGCCATTCGCGCATGTCGGTGCGGGCCTTTCGCGCTTCAAGCCGATGCCGCGCCGCTGTCAGTCGCCTGAGCGCCTTCGGACAAGCGTTCAGTTCGCGTTCCACGCTTGCGCGCTGTGCCTTGAAAGAAAGCCGCGCCGCGTTTGCGCCAGCTCTCCTTTCGTGCGCCGTCGTTGGTTTCCTTGATTTCAAGCAACGCGCCCGCGAGCGTTTCCGCGTCCCGCGCATCCGCGCCGGTGGCGATGACCAGCTCGCCAAGCTGTTGGACGCGGCGCTCTTTCAGTTGCTTCGCTTTGTCGGCGAGCACCTTCAGTTCCGAATCGATGTCTATGGGTTTGCGCATCTATTGTCTCCATCGAGTGGTGATGCGCCGAATATAAAGCTGTGCTTTGCGCTTTGCAGTAATGGCGTTGGGACAGTCTGAAACCACCTAGTCCCGAACAGGATTTTATCATGGGAGGGCGCGCTTATACGTCGTGCCGACGTGCGCTTGGTG
>NZ_DAOLHN010000086.1:0-4419 GCF_035329025.1 Sphingorhabdus sp.
ACGGGCAGCAACGGCTTCGATATCTTCCACTCGCTGGTGCAGAGCGAGGAAATGTGCCGCCCCGGTGCGGGCGGTATTCCCGCCTCGCTGATGACGCATGGCATCGGCCTGCCGCCGATCCTCGCCATGGGCAGCGAGGAAATGAAGCAACGTATCGCGCCCGCCGTACTTGCCGGTGAAAAGATCATCTCGCTTGGTATCACCGAGCCTTCCGGCGGCTCGGACGTCGCGAACCTGAAAACCAAAGCCGAGCGCAAGGGCGCATCCTATATCGTCAATGGCAGCAAGACCTATATCACCAGCGGCATGCGTGCCGACTATGTGACGACGGCGGTGCGCACCGGCGGGCCGGGAATGGGTGCCGTGTCGCTGCTCCTAATCGAAACTGATCGACCGGGATTCAGCCGCACCGCGCTCGCCAAAATGGGATGGCACGCTTCGGACACCGCGACGCTGCATTTTGACAATGTAGAGGTGCCCGCAGAAAATCTGATTGGCCCCGAAAATGGCGGCTTCATGGGCATCATGCGCAATTTCAACGGAGAGCGATTGGGCATGGCGCAGCAGGCTGCGGCCTATGCGCGCGTCTGTTTCGAAGATGCCCTTGATTGGGCGCAGCAGCGTGAAGTTTTCGGCAAGCCGCTGATTCGCAACCAGGCCATCCGCCACAAGCTGGCCGACATGCTGCGCCAGATCAACACGACGCAAGCGTGGATTGACCAATGCGCGTGGAGCGTGCGCGAGGGCAAGGCCTTCCCCGGCGATTTTGCGCTGCTTAAAGTTCAGGCGACCCGCACGATGGAGTATTGCGCACGCGAGGCTTGCCAGATCCTCGGCGGTGCCAGCTTCATGCGCGGCTGCCGCGTCGAGCGCATCTACCGCGAGGTGCGTGTGATGGCGATCGGTGGCGGATCGGAAGAGATCATGTTCGATCTGGCGAGCCGCCAATATAATTTCTGAACATGTAAAAAATCATTCATTGCGTATTCAGTTCTAGAGTGTCACTCTAATCCTATTGAACGGGAGGAGGGACCCCATGAACAGAAAACTGACCCCCACTTTGGCACTCATGATATTTGCAATGCCGATCGACGACAGCGCGGCCGATGAAACCCATTTCGGTTTTACGGTCGGCAGCGTTTCGATCACCAAGCCTATATCGCCCGGCTCGCTGGGGCTTAAGAATATGTCATCCTCCAAGATTGCGTCGAAGCGCGATCTTGTAGTGACCGGCAACAATCCGCGCTTCACGGTCACCGGATAGGTGTTTTGCAAGCAGGGCGCGCGGTTGACGGCTGTACAGGCGATTATTGGCAAGGGCTTTCTGCACAATAACGACATGATGGTCGTCAACAGCTGGGGCAAAACGGCCAAGCAGACCAATGTAGCTGGCCGAAGCGATGCTGATGTATCGTTGGAGGTGCAGCTCAATGTTTCGCGCCGCGACACCGGTGCGGCGATTGATCTGACCTTCAATCCAGCGCGAGATTATGAACAGAAGCTCAAGGCCTATGTCGCCAAGGGCAACACAGCCGCCGAATATCTGCGCGAAACGCAGGCATTTGACATGGATGTTACCGTCAACCTCGTCGCTTGGTGCAAGATGGATTCCAAGGCCAATTCGGTGCTGGCAGGCAAGACTTATGCTGGATTTGTTGCACGCAAGGTGCCGGTGACGATCCTTTACAACGGCGACCCTGCGATCATCGATGGACCGGCTCCGAGGGCGACGGTCAAGACCCGCGCGGAAGAGACAGCGCCTCCGATAAAATGACGTAGCGCGCCGCCACAGCCAAAACCCGCTTTTGACATTCGGGTGGCGGCCGCGCATCACTCTCTTCAAAGCAGAATCAGGAGAGAGTTATGCCCAAGGAAGCATGCGAATTTGATGTCATCGTCTATGGTGCGACTGGCTATACCGGCCGGTTGGTTGCCGAATATCTGGCTAAACAGGCCGAAGGCGGCGTTGATGTCTGGCCTTGGCGCTGGGCGATGGCCGGACGTTCGCTGACCAAGCTGGAGGAGGTGCGCGATCTTTTAGGCGCACCAAAGGACACGCCATTGGTGGTCGCCGATGCCGACGATCCTGCTTCGCTGGCGGCTATGGCCAAGCGCACCAAGGTGGTGCTGACCACCGTTGGACCCTATCAGCTTTATGGCGAGCCACTGGTAAAGGCCTGTGTCGATGCCGGCACCGACTATACCGACCTGTGCGGTGAACCGGTTTGGATGCGCCAGATGATCGACAAATATCACGATGCCGCCAAAGCGAGCGGCGCGCGCATCACTTTCTCGTCGGGCTTCGATTCGATCCCGTTCGATCTGGGCGTACTCATGCTGCAAAAACATGCGACCGAGAAATTCGGTGCACCTGCGCCTCGCGTTAAAGGCCGCGTTCGCGCGATGCAGGGGGGCTTTTCCGGCGGTACGGCAGCAAGCTTGAAGGAAACGCTGAAGACGCTCGCCAAGCACCCCACACTGACACCCTATATGCTCAGCCCGTTCGGCCTGACGCCGGGCTTTGATGGACCCAACCAGCCTACCGGCATGATCCCCGAATATGACGACCATCTGGGAAGCTGGGCCGCGCCGTTCATCATGGCGGCGATCAACACCAAGAATGTCCACCGGACGAACTTCCTGCTCGGCCACCCCTGGGGTGCGGACCTGCGCTATGACGAGATGGTGCTGACCAGCCCCGGCGAGATGGGCAAGCAGGCTGCCGAGGGGCTGGCCAAAGCCATCAAGGCACCATTTGGCGAAGGGGGGCCGAAACCCGGTGAAGGCCCGACCAAGGAAGAGCGCGAAAATGGCTTTTATGACGTACTGTTTGTCGGCGAATATCCCGATGGCAAGCGTGCGCTCTATTCGGTGAAGGGCGACAAGGACCCGGGCTATGGATCGACATCCAAGATGATCGCCGAAACCGCGCTTGGCCTTGCCGAGAATGACGGTGAAGGCGGAGTCACTACGCCCGGTGCAGCGCTTGGCGCAAAGCTTGTCGCGCGGTTGCAGGCGCATGCCGGGCTGACCTTTACCGCTGAAAACTAAGTTATCACCCCTCCCGCTTGCGGGAGGGGCCGGGGGAGGGCCTGTGGTAGCACAAGCTCGCTTCGCTCGCCCCTCCCCTAACCCCTCCCGTTAACGGGAGGGGGATAAAGCCCTTCCGAAAATCATATCCCGACCCTATATGGCGCGCACCATGCTGGGTCGCCTGTTCAAGAAAGCCGCACCGTCCCGTCCGCTCGATACCGCGCGGGTGCCGGATGGTATGCGCGTGTATGCGATTGGCGACATTCATGGCCGTAACGACCTGTTGCAGGCACTGCTGGCAAAGATCGACGCCGATGATCAGGCGCGCGGTGCAGCGGATACGCAGATTGTTTTCCTCGGTGACTTGGTCGATCGCGGGTCAGACAGTGCAGGTGTTATCGACACGGCGATGGCGCTGCGCGGGCAAGGGCGTACCGTCCGTTACCTGATGGGCAACCATGAAGAGGTGTTCCTAAAGGCCTGCCGTGAGCGCGACACCAAGACGTTGCGCTTCTTCCTGAAGATTGGCGGCGACGCCACATTGCAAAGCTACCCCATCACCCGCGCCGAATATATCGAACTTGATATCGAGCAACTGGCTGAGCGACTCGCGACGCTGGTTCCGGAGGCGCATCTGGCTTTTCTTGAAAGCTTTGAGGATATGATTGTGCTGGGCGATTACGCCTTCGTCCATGCCGGCATCCGTCCCGGTGTTTCCCTGTCAGAGCAGCGCAAGAGCGACCTGCGCTGGATCCGTGACGAATTTGTCGGCCAGCGCGGCGATCTCGAAAAGGTGATCGTTTATGGCCACACCATCTATGACGATATCGACGAACGCGGCTCGCGCATCGGGATCGATACCGGCGCCTATGCCAGCGGCAAGCTGACCGCGATAGGCCTCGAAGGCGCGGATCGTTGGTATTTGCAGACCTAGCGATGGAATACCGTAGTGCTGAGCCTGTCGAAGCACGCCCCTCCGCTAACTATGGCATTTGAAACCTGCAGCCGCCCTTCGACAGGCTCAGGGCTACGGTGTCCGCGGGCTGGCAGTTAGGCTGAACAACGAAAAAAGGGCGGTGACTCTCAACACCGCCCTTTCTCAAACTACTGCCGGGGTAATATGGCTATCGGTTCAGGCGACCAGCGGCTGATCCATGTCTTCCAGGTCGCGTAGCACATAGCCACGGCCCCACACGGTCTCGATGTAATTCTCGCCACCGCAGGCCAGCGCCAGTTTCTTGCGCAGCTTGCAGATGAACACGTCGATAATCTTGAGTTCGGGTTCGTCCATGCCGCCATATAGGTGGTTCAGGAACATTTCCTTGGTCAGTGTGGTGCCCTTGCGCAGCGAAAGCAGCTCGAGCATCGCATATTCCTTGCCGGTCA
>NZ_DAOLHN010000087.1:0-4093 GCF_035329025.1 Sphingorhabdus sp.
TGCTGTGGGTGGGCTGGTTCGGCTTCAACGCCGGTTCCAACCTTGAAGCCAATGGCCTTGCTGCCCTCGCCTTCATCAACACCTTCGTCGCCACCGCTGCAGCCGCTGTGGCCTGGTGCATCATTGAACAGTTCCACCATGGCAAGCCATCGCTGCTTGGTGCGGTTACTGGCGCAGTTGCGGGGCTTGTAGCCATCACTCCGGCCAGCGGTTTCGCGGCACCGATGACGTCTATCCTGCTCGGTTTTGCGGCATCGGCGGTCTGCTACCTCTTCGTGGCGATCGTGAAGAACAAGCTGAAATATGACGACACGCTCGATGTCTTCGGCGTGCACGGTATCGGCGGCATCGTTGGCGCCATCGGCACCGGCATCGTCGCTGACCCGGCGCTCGGTGGCCAGGGCTTCTTCGACTACACGGTGTTCCCGGCAGTCCCCGGCACTTATGACATGGCTGCCCAGGTGATCACGCAGATCAAGGCGGTCGGCGTGACAGTCGTCTGGACCGGTATCGTCTCTGCGGTTCTCTTCTACGGCCTCAAATTCACTCTGGGTCTGCGCCCGAGCGAAGAAGCCGAACGCGAAGGGCTCGACCTCTCCGAACATGGCGAACGCGCCTACAACTACTAAACTTTATGGAAGGCGGAGCTGGGTAGGCGACGCTTTCCACCAAATTCAAGAGCTTGGCGGCGGGGTTTAATCCTCCCTCTCCCAAATCCCGCTGCCTCCCGATGTTCCTCCCGCGAACGTCCAACTTCCAAGCCCGGGTCCGAAATGGCCCGGGCATTTTTTGTGACATTAATGTTACATCTTGCAGCATATTTGCAGAGCAGCACGATTGGGGGTGCCGCACCCTACCCTATACCGACTATAAAAGGACCACTGCGGACCTAGATAACCGCGGATATATTCGGGAGTAGGACATGAAAAGCTTGAAAAGCCGCACTACGGCTCGCCATTTCATTCAACTTGTCGCCGGAACTTCGCTCGCCGCCCTGATTGCGCAGGGTGCGATGGCGCAGGATGCCGAAGAAGAAGCCGATGACAATGTCATCATCGTCACCGCAACCAAGCGTGACGCCAACCTGCAGGACATTCCTTTTTCGATCAACGCCCAGACCGCAGCGGACATCCAGCGCTCGGGCGCGGTCACCCTTGAAGATCTGTCGCGCAATGTCGCGGGCCTTGCCGTCCAGAATCTCGGGCCCGGCCAAAGCCAGGTTTCGGTTCGCGGCGTGTCTGCAGGACAAGTCGTGCGCGACCAACCCGGCGTGAAAGAGCAAGTTGGCGTCTATCTCGATGAATCAGTCGTCTCGTTGTCGCTGTTTACGCCTGACCTTGATCTGTTCGATTTGAACCGCGTCGAAACCCTGCGCGGCCCGCAAGGCACCTTGTTCGGCTCGGGTTCGGTCGGCGGTACGATCCGCTACATCACCAACCAGCCCCGAATCGGAGCCACCGAAGGCATGGTCGAGGGCAATGTTAACCTTGTCGATGGCGATGATATCGGCGGCCATTTGAAAGGTGCGGTCAACATTCCGCTCGGTGACAATGCCGCGCTCCGCGCCGTCGGCTACTTCACCCGCTATGGCGGCTTCATCAATGCCATCGGTCCGGCTGGCGGCGAAGATGTCAACAGCGGCGAACGCTATGGCGGTCGTCTGGCGCTAACCTTTGAACCTTCCGACAGCGTAAGCATAACGCCGCGAGTGGTTTACCAGAAGGTGACGGCCGACGGCTTCAACCGGCAGGAAATCTACAACCTCTTCGCCAACCGCTTCACCACAACGCGACCAGCCGTCACCTTTGACGAGCGGGAGCAATATCTGTTGCTCCGCGAAGGTTTTGAAGACGAAACGCTGATTGCCGATGCGACAATCAAGATCGGCATGGGCGGTGTGGATTTGACCTCGGTCACCTCGTACATCGATCGCAGCATATTGGTCAGCCGCGATGCCAGTGCGCTGACCGGTTCGGTGTCGGTTGACCTCGGCTATCCCGATGCCGCTGTTGTGTTGCCCTCCAATCTTCGCGACACCACCGACCTGCAAACCTTCACCCAGGAACTTCGCCTGTCTTCGAACAGCGATGGACCGCTGCAATGGGTGTTCGGTGGTTTCTATTCAAAAATCGACCGCGCCTACACCCAACGCCTCCCGACGCCGGGCTATGACGCATTTACCGATGCAACGCTGGGCGCAGGCACTTCGGCTGCTGTCGCCAATGGCTTCCCGGTCGATTCTCCGTTCAACTCCGATCTGCCTTATGACATCAAGCAGTTCGCGATTTTTGGTGAAGTTTCCTACGATCTGACCGACGCCCTCAACGTGACTGCGGGTGGGCGTTATTATGACTTCAAGGAAGAGCGCACAATCACCACGGGCGGCCTGTTTGCCAATGGTGATAACGGCGTAGTCGACAGAACCAAGTCGGATGGCTTCACTCCGCGGCTATTGCTCAGCTATGATGTCAGCGAAGATGTGCAGATCAATGCCCAAGCCTCGAAAGGCTTCCGTCTGGGCGGCGTCAACGATCCGCTCAACACCCCGCTCTGCAACGCGCAGGATCTTGCCCTGTTCGGCGGTTTCCAGAATTATGATGACGAAACGTTGTGGAACTATGAACTGGGCATCAAGACTCAGGGCAATGGTTTCACCTTCAACGCGGGCGCATTCTACAACGACATCAAGAACCTGCAGGTAACGCTTGATGCCGGAAGCTGCTCGTCGCGCATCGTCTTCAACGTCGACAAGGCGCATAGCGCGGGGGTCGAGTTCGAGCTTGGTCTGGAGCCTGCCGAAGGGTTTGACCTGTCGCTCTCGGGCAGCCTGATCGAGGCCGAATTCGATACCACGCTTCCCGGCGCGCTCGCCCCGGCAACCGGTATCCGCGAAGGCAATCGCCTTCCGTCGGTGCCGAAATTCCAGCTGTCGGCAGCCGCCAGTTATGAATGGCCGATCAGCGATAGTGCAGACGCCTATGTCTCTGCATCGTTCCAGCATGTCGGGAACCGCTTTACCCAGCCGGCGGATCAGGAGAACAACCCGCGCACCTTCACCCACGGTCTCCCCTTTGGCGGGCAACCTGCGGGCTCTGCAACTACGGTCAACCTGCGACTGCCCAGCTATGAGTTGGTCAATCTGAGTGCGGGTGTTGATTTCGACGGCGGTCTGTCTCTCGTCGCTTATGTCAACAACCTGTTTGACGAAAATGCGCTGTTGTCTTTCGACCGCGAACGCGGCGGACGGGCACGTCTTGGCTATAATGTCGGCCAACCGCGTACTTTTGGTATCACCGCGCGTCAGAAATTCTGACGCAGGTCGAAAATCAAATAAAGAAAAGGGCGGCTCTCGGGCCGCCCTTTTTATTTGGCTATTGCGGTTGATTAAACGCGCATTGGCATCAGAACATAGAGCGCTGGCGATTTGTCATTCTCGCGGATCAATGTCGGGGCGCTGGCGTCAGCAAGGTGTAGTTCCACAGTGTCGCCTTCAATCTCACCCAAAATGTCGAGCAGATAGCGGGCATTGAAGCCGATTTCGAAGCTGTCGTCCGAATAGCTGCCGGGAACTTCTTCAGCAGCCGTGCCGTTTTCGGGTGAAGTCACCGACAGGGTGATCTTGTCCTTGTCGAGCGCCATCTTGACAGCACGGGTCTTTTCGGTGGCGATGGTCGCGACGCGATCAACGCCTTCGGAGAAGCTCTTCGGGTCGATTTTGAGCAACTTGTCGTTACCGGTCGGAATGACGCGGCTGTAATCGGGGAAGGTGCCGTCAATCAGCTTAGAGGTCAGCACTGCACTGTCGAAGGTAAAGCGGATCTTGGAGGCCGACAGGTCGATCTGGATCGCATTACTGCCGCTTTCATCGAGCAGTTTACGCAATTCGGCAACGCATTTGCGCGGCACGATAACATCGGGCATGCCTTCCGCCCCTGCAGGACGCGGAAGGGTGACGCGGGCGAGTCGGTGACCATCGGTGGCAGCCGCCTTCAGCATCGGATCACCATCGTCCGTCACGTGCAGGAAAATGCCGTTGAGATAATAGCGCGTTTCTTCGGTCGAGATCGCAAAGCGCGTCTTGTCGATAATCTGG
>NZ_DAOLHN010000088.1:0-3618 GCF_035329025.1 Sphingorhabdus sp.
CTCCGGACGGAAGCCCCGATCCAGGTCTCGCCGGTGGCCACTGGGTAACCGGCTTCGCTGAATGTTGGCACTTCGGGCAGCAGCTCAGAGCGGGTCGCACTGGTGATGGCGAGCATTTTGACCTTGCCGGCCTTGTGCGGTTGCGCGAGGTTTGGGATGGCATCGAATGCCATCGGAATTTGGCCCCCCATCAGGTCTTGGGTCATGGGCGCCCCACCCCGGTAAGGAGCGAAGGTCAGGTTGACGTCGGCAGCCTTGCTGAAGGCGTAGGCCATCAGGTGCCCCTCGCTCCCGATCGCCGCCATACCGCACATCGCTTTCTCGGGGTTCGCCTTTATCCAAGCTACCAGTTCCGCCACATTCTGGACCGGTATGCTCGGATGGACTGCCAGAGCCCAAGGAAATTTGGCAACGATTCCCACCGGTGCAAAGTCGCGCGCGGTATTGAAAGCCAGGCTTCGATAGAGCGCTTGCGAAATGCAATAGACGTTGACTGGGGCAAGCATCAGCGTGTTGCCATCGGGACGGGATTGCGCCAATGTGCCCGCCGCGATGTTTCCCGCCGCGCCCGCGCGATTCTCGACGATCATTGTTCCTAAGCTGCTAGTCGCATTTGAATAGACTCTGGCCGTGGCATCGATCGCGCCGCCCGCAGGGAATCCGACGAGCACTTTGACGACTTCCTGGGCCCACAAGGCGTCTGACCCCATCTGCGCAGCGAGGACCGTGCATCCCGCCAACAATTGGCGGCGAGTAATTGATATTTGTGGGTGCATGTTCAGTCTCCTTGGTTTTTTCTTGGAATACAGTGTCATTGGCGGGTTTATTGCGTCTGGACGGCCTTCAGCGGCATGCGGTCGAGCCAGGACTGGACTGTTGCAGGATCGTTGAACAGCGTGGACAGTTCTTCGCGCGCCTCCGCCTCGCTCTGGAGCACCGACTCCACGATCCCGCCCGGATTTGGCAGGCGGTTGGTGGCGAGCTCGAGGCGAATGCCATTCGGGTCATAAAAGTACGCGGACCAGAAGCGGCCGCCAAGCGCGATGGGGCCAATCAGGTCGACGCCCTGCTGCTTTACGTTCGCCAGCAGCGCTTCGAACTTCTCCGGAGGAACGTAGAAAGCGATGTGCTGCATGCCGCCGGGCAAGTCCCGGTTCTGCCGCTGCAAGCCCTTTGGATACTCGAAAAAGGCAAGGAGCTGATCATGACCCATGTCGAAGAAGTAGTGGCGCAGGTTGTCATGGGGCGGCTGACCACGGTCCCGCTCGAAGGGCACGCGGCGCACGTGCACGAGCTGCATTTGCAGCACGCGGGTATAGAAGTCCATTGTTGCAGGGAGGTCGTCGGTGACGAAGGCGAGGTGATCGATGCCGCGCATCGGTGTGGCAGAGCGTTGGCTAATGAGGGTCATGCTTGTTCCAGTGAGTTGATAAAAGGGCGAATGGTGGCTATTGCCGCCTCGGGGTTGTCGCCGGCAACGTGGTGTCCGGCTTCGATCTCTTGCGCCTGGATACGTGGATTTTTTTGCAGTACTTTGGGCAATGTTTCGGCCGCGAAGAGGTCCGATCGCGTCCCGCGCAGCACGAGAGTAGGGACAACGACATCGCTCAGTAGCTGCCAAAGGTCCACTCCGCGCTTGGGCGCCTCACCGGTTTCGAGCTGACGCCTGAACTGGTCGCGGAAAAAAGGATCGCGCTTAATGGCGAACCCACCAGCGACCGGCCTGGTGTAGGCCTCGAAGCGAGCCCGCTTGTCGGCGCCATCCGGTGAGTCCGGGTCGGTTCCAAAATAGCGCATCGCATCGGCCACGGTAGCAAAGGTGTCGGGTGTGGCCGCGACAGTGTTGGCAACGCGCTTCGATCCGGCGGGCGCGTTCTCGGGCGACCAGTCGACCAGTACCAAGCCGGCGACTCTTGCGGGATTGGCCGCTGCGAAGCAGGTGGCGCTGCGCCCGCCCATCGAATGCGCGACCAGGATCACCTTGTCCCACCGCAAATGATCGAGCAGGTGAGCGATATCGTCTGCCATGGTGGTCACAGAGTAATCGCCCGCTGGGCTGTACGTCGAGTCCCCGAAACCACGCATGTCCATGGCGCAGCCCAGGCGGTCGGTGCACAGTCGCGTACCGAAGTTAACCCAGTCGTAAGAAAAATACGACAGACCGTGAATGAACAGCACCGGGGTCCTAGTCGCCAGGGCGTCGGGGTCTCGCCGACCGAAAAGGCGATAAGCCAAGGTGACGTCGCCGGAGGGACATGTGTAAATGGTGTGGGACTCAATCATGTGACATTTATTTCCTGTTGCCGCGGGTTGATGCATTCAGTTCATGAAAATCGCGAGATGCTTCTTTTGTCGATGCTTTTTGATTGAGCTCAATGGTAGTTTTGGGCTTTCCTGTTGTCGACATCATGAAAGTCATAGGTAAAATGCATCGGGTGCATATGGAGAACCTGGAATTGACTCAGTTGCGTCTTGTCGAAGCGATAGCTGAGACTGGCAACCTGTCGTCCGCCGCGGAAGTAGTCGGCTTGTCGCAATCGGCAGCCAGCCATTCCCTGGCGCGATTGCGTAAAGAGACTGGCGACCCTCTATTTGTACGCACCTCACAGCGCATGCAGCCGACGCCGTACGGCGAACAGTTATGTGCAGCTGTGCACAATGCGTTGCTGCTGCTACGTGAAGGACTTCGGGGCGGCCGCAGTTTTGTTCCCGCCGATGCCAGCCGCATCTTCTCTCTGTACATGAGCGAGGCTGGACAGTTGACGATGCTCCCACAATTGCTGGCTTACTTGCGCGAGCAGGCACCCGGGGTACGCATTCATGTCAGCCGCCTTCCTGAGAAGAACCAAGGGAGTGCCTTGGAGGTGGGTCAGGTCGATATGGCGGTGGGTCACATCACAACAATGACTACCGGCTTTCACCAGCGCTTGCTGTTCCACGAGCGTTATGTATGTGTCGCATCGCTGGACAATGAGCTATTTGCCCAAGGAATGAGCTTCGAGGCGTACAAGCAGTCACCGCACGCCATCGCCGACTCCAGCGGCATGGCGCACTGGATGGTCGACCAGCAACTGGCGCGTCACAATGTGGTTCGCCAGATTGGTCTGGTCGTTCCCGAGTTCCTGGCGCTGCCCTTCGTCGTCCCGGGATCAGATCTGGTCGTCACCATGCCGAGCCGGGTGGCTGACCGGTTTGCGAAAATGATTCCATTGCGCGTGATGCCGTTGCCAGTGGAACTCGATCCTTATGAAATCTTGTTGTTTTGGCACGCGCGAGTACATATGGACCCTGCCAACCAGTGGCTAAGGCAAACCTTGGTGGCACTCTTCAAATCTTTCGAAGCGGATTTGCCGGCTCCATAAGAACGATCTCCGCGTTCTTGTGCTGTATCCGGTCTGAATTTAGGCGCTGAATCAGAGCGGGACGGTGACGTCTTCGGGCCGGCGAGCATCGGCCGAATCTTCGGTGGCAAACCAGTCCTGAAATTCAATCCAGTTGCTCGGGTAACTTTTGTTTCCACTTTGCCAAATTTCGTTCACCACGGGATGATAGGCTTTGTGGAGCTAGGGCGTGTTAACACAAACCACGAAGACCGTCAGCAACCAGGACGAAGCTGAG
>NZ_DAOLHN010000089.1:0-3445 GCF_035329025.1 Sphingorhabdus sp.
CCATTGGGATAGCGGCGCAGCGCATGCTCACCGCGGAAACGCGGGGACAGCGGGTTCTTCTCGAACGGATAATTTATTGTCGCCTTGGGCTTGAAGAAATATTGCAAGGTCAGCCAATGCGCCTTGACGAATTCCCACAGCGTGAAACTTTTGATAAGGTGGGGTATACTCATTTGCGCGCGAGCCCTTCAATTTGTTCGGAAGTTAACGCTTTCTGCGCCTCTTCTTTCAAGCTGCAAAACCCATTCGCTATCGGTTTGATATCTCTTTCAACGACCTCTCCGCCTTCAAACTTTTTATCAACGCGCATCATATGAACTGGTCGAGGACCTGCGTATGTCGGCGCTAGCGATAAATTCGACCTCCCAATAACCAACCAGCGTTCCGAAGCTAGATTATTGGGCGATTCAAACTCGATTTGACCTTGAAAAGCTTCATTCCGAAGAACCAGACCTTTCTTAACTCGGTAATTTTTCAACTCACCAAAGCTATCTTCCAGAAGCTGGAATGTGGTAGGCCGTGAGTTCAGCTCCCAGCGTTCATATACTGTTTTGTTACTTGTGGCGCTTTTCGTGTAAACCTCACCGCCGGATAGGACAAACTTCAAATGTCCATTGATTCCACTCTGATGAGACATCCAGCAGCCGAATGACTGCTGCATAGGCATCCACTCAGCAAGCGTCCGCTTTTCTGGCGTGTAAACAGGCGTCACTCGCGTCACTTCGACTTGAGCTTGCGCAAGCAGAAATGCGGTGAGGATCATCCGAAATGCCCCTTCCACATCAGATATCCGCTCACGAGGAAAACCCAGAAGAGCGAAATCGGAAGGAAGATTTTCCAGCCCAACCGCATCAGCTGGTCATAGCGATAACGTGGCACGGTGGCTTTCACCCAAGCGAAGATGAAGAAGAATATCCATATCTTGGCAAACAACCAGATTACGCCCGGCACCATATAGAGCGGCGCCCAATCGACCGGAGGCAGATATCCGCCCCAGAACAGCACCGCGTTCAGCGTGCACATCAACAGCACATTGGCATATTCGCCAAGCCAATAGAGCGCGAAGGCCATCGAGCTATATTCGGTCTGGTAACCGGCAACCAGTTCGCTTTCCGCCTCGGTCAGGTCAAACGGCGCGCGGGCGGTTTCGGCCATCGCGCTGATCAGGAACATGATCGCAATCGGGAACAACAGCGGGTTGAGGCCAAAGGCGTTCACAAAGCCCAGCACATGGCCCTTCTGCGCCTCGACAATACCGAGCATGTTGAAGGTCTTGGCCCACAGAACCACGCAGATCAGGATGAAGCCGATCGAGACTTCATAGCTGATCATCTGCGACGCGGCGCGGATTGCGGAGAAGAAGGGATATTTGGAGTTCGACGCCCAGCCCGCGATTATGATGCCGTAAACCCCGAACGAACTGATCGCGAGGATATACAGCAGGCCGACATTGATATTGGCCAGCACCGCACCCGAATTGAACGGAATCACCGCCCAGGCCATCAAGGCGACAGTGAAGGTGATGATCGGCGCAATCAGGAACAGGCCGCGGTTTGACGCGCTGGGGACGATGGTTTCCTGCAGAAAAACCTTTAGACCGTCAGCGAAACTTTGCAGCACGCCCCAAGGGCCAACCACATTCGGGCCACGGCGCAATGCAAAGGCCGCCCAAAGCTTACGCTCGGCATAAATGATCATCGCTACGGCGAGCATCAGCGGCAAGGCGATGAACAGGATGCCTAGAATAGTGGCGGTAAACCAAGCCCATTCATAGGACATGCCGCCGCGTTGCCAGCCAATGAATGGCAGCCAATACCAGAAGTTTTGGAAAAAGGCGGTCATTCCGCTGCCTCCAGCCATTGCTGCCCGTGCACCAACTCGCTTGAGCAGCGCTGCATCGTCGGCGATGCGCGGCAGATGCTGTTGGTGAGGTAGAA
This sequence comes from Sphingorhabdus sp., assembly GCF_035329025.1. Lineage (GTDB taxonomy): Bacteria > Pseudomonadota > Alphaproteobacteria > Sphingomonadales > Sphingomonadaceae > Sphingorhabdus_B. Next base: position 1,938 of record NZ_DAOLHN010000089.1, read on the forward strand.
ATCCTTGATCGGATAGTCGGCGATTTTGCCGGAGACTTTGCCATCCAGCTTCGGCTCCACCCAATCATAGTCGGCCAAGCCTTCCTGCCCGAGCGCAGGCACAGCCTTCGTCATTGCAGCGCGCAGTTCGTCGAGGCTATCAAACGGCAGACGCTTGCCGAGCACATCGGAAAGCGCGCGGAAAATCGCCCAATCCTCGCGTGCATCTCCCGGCGGGAACACGGCACGCTCGCCACGCTGGACGCGGCCTTCGAGGTTCACCCAGGTGCCAGATTTCTCGCTGTAAGCCGCACCCGGTAACACGACATCGGCATTGGCCGCGCCATTATCGCCATGATGGCCGACATAGACTTTGAAAGTCTTGGCAAAGAGGCTGTAGTCAACCTCATCCGCGCCAAGGAAGAAGGCCAGTTTGGGCTTCTTCGCTGCCAGCGCCTTGATGCCGCCGTCAAACGCATAGCCTAGCATCAGCCCGCCCATGCGCGCTGCAGCGAAATGCAGAACGTTAAAGCCGTTCCAACGATCTTTGACCAGCTTATACTTTTTGGCAAAAGCCAGCGCCGCGCCGTGGACGCCTTCGTAACGCAGCGCACCGCCACCGACGATGATCGCGGGACGTTCGGCGGTCTTCAGCGCATCGGCCAGTGCCTTGGGCGCTTTGATCAGCGCGCCCAGATCATCGCCCAGCCATTCGACCTTATAAGTCAGGTCGGTTTCGGGCCCGATGGCGAAAACCTTCGCGCCCTTCTTGCGGACAGCTTTCTGGATGCGGGTGTTCACCAGCGGCGCTTCGCGGCGCAGGTCGCTGCCCACCAGCAGGACCACATCGGCATTTTCGATACCCCCGATGGTGGTGTTGAAGTTGACCGCCGACAGCGACGAAGTGTCATAGGAGAGGCCTGTCTGACGTCCTTCGAGCATTTTAGAACCGGCCAACTCCCGCGCTGAAAACATGGTCTCGCAATCCACCTGATCGCCGGCCAACACAGCAGCTTCGCCGCTCCAATGAGCCTTGATCGCCTCAAAAGCTACCTGCCAGCTTGCCGCGACCAGCTTGCCATCTTTGCGGACATAGGGCTTGTCGAGACGGCGATGGGTCAGGCCGTCAACCGCATGGCGGGTCTTGTCGTGCGCCCACTCTTCGTTGACATCCTCGTTAATGCGCGGAACCGCACGCAGCACTGCCCTGCCCCGGCTATCGAGGCGGATATTGGTGCCGACCGCATCCATCACGTCAATCGCCGGCGTCTTTTTCAGTTCCCACGGGCGCGCGTTGAAGGCGTAGGGTTTGCTCGTCAGCGCACCGACCGGGCAGAGGTCAACGACATTGCCCGAAAGCTCGCTTGTAACTGCGCGCTCGAGATAGCTGGTGATCTGCATATTCTCACCGCGCCCGATCGCACCGATCTCCTCGATACCGGCCACTTCTTCGGCAAACCGCACGCAGCGGGTACACTGGATGCAGCGGGTCATCACCGTCTTGACGATGGGGCCCATATATTTCTCGG
>NZ_DAOLHN010000090.1:0-3283 GCF_035329025.1 Sphingorhabdus sp.
CGGCATACATCTGGATGAAGCGGCGATAGCTGTCCCATGCAAAGCGCGCGTCGCCCGATGAAGCGGAGAGGCCTTCGACGGTCTTGTCGTTAAGCCCCAGATTCAGAACGGTATCCATCATGCCGGGCATCGATACCCGCGCGCCCGAACGGACCGAGACGAGCAGTGGGTTGGCGGGATCGCCAAAGCTTTTGCCGGTAACGCCCTCGATATGCGCGATGCCCTTTGCGACCTGATCGGTCAGGCCATCGGGGAAGGCCTCACCATTGGCGTAATATGCGGTGCAGACCTCGGTCGTGATCGTAAAGCCGGGGGGCACAGGCAGGCCAATTGCAGCCATCCCGTCAAGGTTCGCGCCCTTGCCGCCGAGGAGGTTCTTGTTGCCTGCACCTTGATCATCAACGCCGCCGCCGAAGCGGTACACATATTGGGTCATTGCAAGGGCCTTTCGGGAGAGGGGGACGAGAGGGTCTTTTGTTTTTCAAAAATCTGGTCAGCTGCTGGCCCGAATAGTGACAGTTGCAGACCATTCTGCAGAGTCAGTCGATAGCCTTTGCGCGTGATCCATTGTTTCGGTTCAATGCCCGTAATGTCCGCATAGGGAATGGTCAGCATGGGGTGGAACAGTCCAAAAATTGACGAAGGTCGCATCGAGAAGCTGTCGCGCCCAATCCAGACGTTGAGGCAGTTCTTGTAAGAGAATGCCCCGATATTTTGGCCAACAATAGCGGTTTGGTAGGACTGTTTGCTCACGCCATCCGGTGGTTGCCTATCCGTCCGATATGCACGCGCCAATTTGCTCCAGCCGCCTTTGGCCATCAACCAGATGGTCAATGCCCAAATGGCCGGGAAGGCCATGACAAACACAATCAGGGGCAACCATGGTGCAGAATGTGACATGGCCCCGACCTGATCCTACCCCTCAATCCTCGAAAAATCCGCAACGCGGTGCACCGCATCACGGAACCTTGCCAGCAAGCCCAGCCTGAATGCCCGTTTTGCCGGATCTGGATCATTCACCATTACGCCTTCGAAAAAGGCATCGATCGGCGCGCGCAATGAGGCGAGCGCCGCCATGGCATCTTCAAATTTTTCAGCTTCAATCGCAGCCGCAGCCTTGGGCTCGGCGCTGTCGAGGGCGGTGAGAAGCGCTCGTTCTTCTGCGCCCAGATCGGCTGTTGCTGCGGCATTGGGATCAACGCCTTCGGCCTGTTTCAATATATTCGCCGCGCGCTTGTATCCCGCAAGCAGGTTTGTGCCTTCATCGGTGCCGACAAAGCCCTGCAATGCCTTTACCCGTGCGAGCAGGCGGACGAGATCGTCCTCTCCTCCGAGCGCAAACACCGCATCGATCAGGTCATGCCGGACGCCAGCCTCGCGCTGCTGGACTTTGAGGCGGTCGGCGAGAAACGGGATAATTTGGAATGCGTTAAAAACGAAAGCATCAATTTCGGATTGCGGCATAGCTTCGCTTCGTCTTTGGGTAACGAGCGCCGGTAAATCGACAGCATCAGGCGAAATTTTTGCCGCAGCGAATGCCGCAATATCACGATCGATCGTAGCGCCTACTTCAGCACTGAGCACCGGAACATAGGTGGATAGGTGCGCCAACAAGAAAGTCTGAAGTGGAAGCCGCAATCCATTCGCCTGCAGGAGCGACGCGGTGCCTAATGCAGCACGGCGCAAAGCAAACGGATCTCTTGAGCCAGTAGGCTGCTCGGAAATAGCGAAAAATCCAAGCAAACTGTCGAGCTTATCCGCCAAACTCACCGCAACCGTCACCGGAGCGGTGGGCACATCATCACCCTGCCCGACCGGCTTGTAATGGTCGCGCACCGCATCGGCGACGGCATCGGCCTCGCCCTGCGCGCGGGCGTAATAGCCGCCCATGATGCCTTGCAGTTCGGGGAATTCGCCAACCATGCCGGTGACCAGATCGGCCTTGCACAGGCGGGCTGCGCGTTCGGCCATGTCAGCCAATTTCGTCGCCCCGGCGGAGGCCGGGGCCGCTGTCGGTTTATTCTGTAATGGCTGGGCCACGCCGCCAGCGGCCCCTGCCTCCGCAGGGGCGACGATGCCTTCCTCAACCAGCCAGCGCGCCAGCTTCGCCACGCGCTCAACCTTGTCGGCAACGGTGCCCAGCTTCTCATGGAAGGTGATCTGCGACAGCTTCTTCGCTTGCTCGTCGAGCGGCACCTTCAGGTCCTGTTCCCAGAAGAACTTCGCATCGCTCAATCGCGCCGCGAGCACCTTTTCATTGCCGGCAACAATCGCCGCGCCGCCATCATTGGCGACGATATTGGCGGTGCAGACAAAGGCGTTGGCCAGCTTGCCCGCCTTGTCATGGCAGACGAAATATTTCTGGTTCACCCGCGCGGTCAGCTGGATGACCTCTTCGGGAACCTCGAGGAACGCCGGGTCAAACCGGCCGAGCATCGGCACCGGCCATTCGGTGAGGCCGCTATTCTCGTTGACCAGCCCTTCGTCAGGCACCAGCACCAGCCCGGCATCAGCTGCAGCCTTTTCGGCGCCCGCACGGATGATCGACCGCCGCTCTTCCTGATCGACGATGACATGCGCGGCGCGCAGCTTCATCGCATAGTCGCCTGCATTGCCGATGGTGACTTCGCCACTGTGATGGAAACGATGGCCCTTGGTCGCGGAACCGCTGACGATGCCGTCAATTTCGCATGGCACCACATCATCACCCAGCAGCGCGACGATACCCTGCAACGGACGGACCCAGCGAAGGCTTTCGGTCGAAATCGATGCGGCGCCCCAGCGTTGCGATTTGGGCCATGGGAAGGCGCGGATGATTGCAGGGATCGCTTCGGCCAGCACATCGGCAGTCTTGCGGCCCGGTTTTTCAACCACAGCGAAATAGACGCCATCGCGTTCGACCAATTGCTCCTGCGTCAGGCCGACCTTGCGCAGGAAGCCCTCCATCGCCTGTGGCGGCGCGCCGACCTTGGGCCCTTTGGTTTCCTCGGACACCGCCTCGGTTTCTTGTGGCAGACCCTTGGCGATCAGCGCCAGTCGGCGCGGCGTCGCGTAGGTGATGATTTCGGCGGCCTTGAGGCCGGCCTTGTCGAGTTCGGCAGTAAACAGGCGCGCAAGATCCTCGCGCGCCTTATCCTGCATACGCGCCGGGATTTCTTCGCTGCGGAGTTCAAGAAGGAAGTCGGTCATTCCGCCCACCCATTCTTGTGCATCCACGCCTCGCATGAACCCTTCGCCAGATCGCGCACGCGGCCGATATAGCTGGCGCGTTCCTGCACGCTGA
>NZ_DAOLHN010000091.1:0-3135 GCF_035329025.1 Sphingorhabdus sp.
GCACATAAGTGCCTGCCGAACGGGCGATCTGACCGCCCTTGCCCGGCTTCATCTCGACATTGTGGCAGATGGTGCCAACCGGCATCTGCGACAAAAGCATCGCATTACCCGGCTTTACGTCGGTCTTTTCGCCGGCAACAACGGTGTCGCCTACGTTCAAACGCTGCGGTGCGAGGATATAGGCCAACTCGCCGTCCGAATATTTCACCAGTGCGATGAAAGCCGTACGGTTGGGGTCATATTCCAGACGTTCGACGGTTGCCGGCATATCCCATTTCCGACGCTTGAAGTCGATAATGCGATATTTCTGCTTGTGACCGCCACCGATGCCACGCGAGGTGACATGGCCCTTGTTGTTGCGACCACCGGTCTTGCGCTTGCCTTCGGTCAGCGCCTTGACGGGGCCGCCCTTATAGAGGCTCGAACGGTCGACAAGCACGAGGCCGCGACGCGCCGGGCTGGTTGGTTTGTAGCTCTTGAGTGCCATTTTCCTGCCCTTAGATACCGGTGGTGACGTCGATCGACTGGCCTTCAGCCAGGGTCACGACGGCCTTTTTGACGTCGGTGCGGGTGTAGGGCTTGCCCTTCCACCGCTTGGTCTTGCCCTTTTGGACAAGCGTGTTGACGCCCTTCACCTTGACATCGAACAATGCTTCAACCGCAGCCTTGATCTGCGGCTTGGTGGCATCGCCCGCTACCTTGAAAACAACGGCGTTGTTTTCCGAAAGCAAAGTTGCCTTCTCCGTGATGTGCGGCGCAACGATCACGTCATAATGACGGACGTCGATTGCTTCTTTCTTAGCCATTGAAACGGGCCTCCAGCTTTTCAACCGCGGCACGGGTCAGGACCAGCGTGTCATGCTTCAGGATGTCATAGACGTTGGCGCCCACAGCGGGGAGCACATTGACGCCGACGAGATTTGCCGAAGCTTTGCGGAAATTGTCGTTCACGCCTTCACCGTCGATGACGAGGGCTGTCTTGCCAAAGCCAAGCTTTGCAATCTGGCCGGCAAGCGCCTTTGTCTTGCCTTCCTTCACATCGAGGTCTTCAAGAACGATCAGCGAGCCAGCTTTCGCCTTGCTCGACAGGGCCATTTTCAGGCCAAGCGTGCGGATCTTCTTGTTCAGCGACGGGTTGAAGTCGCGCAGGCGGGCGCCGTGCGCCTTACCACCGCCGATAAAGGTCGGTGCAGCGCGATCACCGTGACGGGCAGTACCGCCACCCTTCTGGCGACCGAACTTCTTGCCGGTGCGGGCAACATCCGAACGCTCACGGGTCGGACGAGCCGTACCGCGGGCCTTTTCACGCTGCCAGGTGACAACGCGGTGCAGAATGTCTGCACGCGGTTCGAGACCGAAGACTTCGTCGTTCAGGTCGATGTCGCCCTTTGCCTTGGCGTCGAGGGTTTGAACCTTGAGCTTCATGGCTTAGCCCTCCTTCTGTTCTTCGCCAGAGTCAGCCGCAGGTGCTTCGTCAGCGGCGGGAGCCTCCGGCGCAGCAGCTTCGGCAGCAGGTGCTTCAGCGGCAGCTTCGACTTCGGTGACTTCGGTCGCGATGACGACTTCTTCCTCGACAATCGGAGCAACATCATTGTCACCCTTCAGCGCGCCGGGGAACGGCAGGCCTTCAGGTGCAGCAACCTTCACGGCGTCCTTGACGAGCAGCCATGCATTCTTCGCACCCGGGACCGAACCCTTGACGAAGATCAGGCCGCGCGCGACGTCGGTGCGAACCACTTCAAGGTTCTGCTGCGTACGCTGACGGTCACCCATATGACCAGCCATCTTCTTGTTCTTGAACACCTTGCCCGGATCCTGACGGTTACCCGTCGAACCGTGCGCACGGTGCGAGATCGAAACACCGTGGGTAGCGCGCATACCGCCGAAGCCCCAGCGCTTCATGGCACCGGCAAAGCCCTTACCCTGGGTGTGACCGGTGATGTCCACCAGCTGGCCAGCAACGAAATGCTCGGCCGAAATGGTTGCGCCGACCGGCAGCAGGCCGTCGGCATTTTCAACGCGGAATTCAGCAACGCGAGCCTTGGGTTCGACCTGTGCCTTGGCGAATTCGCCGCGCTGCGGCTTGTTTACATTTTTCGCTTTACGGGCTCCTGCACCGAGACGGACAGCAAAATAGCCATCCTTGTCTTCGCTACGAGCACCGACCACCTGGCAGCCTTCCAGCGCCAGAACGGTGACGGGAACGTGACGGCCATCTTCATTGAAGAGGCGCATCATACCCATCTTTTTCGCGATCACGCCAGTACGCATGATCCATACTCCACTACAATGTCAGAGGCCCGGCTGGCACGATTGCCAGGAGGGCGTGACGCCTAATTCCAGCCCAAATTTTTAGCATTGCCCCGTCCGGGCTAGGCACCGGTGCCTGCCTCAGCAAACAATCCGGTAAGACGGGGAACGCGGCCCAGACTTAAAGTCTGGCGGTATTCCGTGTCTTGCTGGCGTTAAGCCAACTTGATCTGCACATCGACACCAGCAGCAAGGTCGAGCTTCATCAGCGCATCGACGGTCTGCGGGGTGGGCTGCACAATGTCGAGCAACCGCTTATATGTGCGCACCTCAAACTGCTCGCGCGACTTTTTGTCGATGTGCGGGCCGCGGTTGACGGTGAACTTTTCGATACGGGTAGGAAGAGGAATAGGGCCACGGATGAGCGCACCAGTGCGGCGAGCTGTTTCTGCGATATCACCTGTCGCCTGATCGAGGACGCGATGGTCAAAAGCCTTCAGACGAATGCGAATATTCTGCGTTTCCATGACGGACCGTATTCCTGTTTCTACCAATATCAAAGAGCGAAAACAGCCAACCCAACCTCGTATCGAAGCCGGGACAGCTGTTTGGAAATCTCAAATAAACCGCCCGCCCGAATCACTGACCCGGGCGGGATGCGCGGCCTATATTACTTCGTGATGGTGCTGACAACCCCAGAACCAACGGTGCGACCACCTTCGCGAATTGCGAAGCGCAGACCCTGTTCCATAGCGATCGGCGCGATCAGCTTAACAGCGATCGTGACGTTGTCGCCCGGCATCACCATTTCGGTACCTTCGGGAAGAATGACTTCGCCGGTGACGTCGGTGGTGCGGAAGTAGAACTGCGGACGATAGTTGGCGA
>NZ_DAOLHN010000092.1:0-2737 GCF_035329025.1 Sphingorhabdus sp.
CGCTGGCGATGGAATTCATGCCGCGCATCACCCGCGCGCAATCGATGGACATCCTCTCCTCGCAGTCGAACCTCTCTGGCTACAAGGCAGTGATTGACAGCGCTGCAGCCTATGGTCGCGCTTTTCCGATGATGATGACCGCTGCCGGCACAATTACGGCTGCGAAGGCGTTCATCATGGGGGTCGGGGTTGCGGGCCTTCAGGCGATTGCTACTGCTCGCCGACTGGGTGCGGTTGTTTCGGCTACCGACGTTCGTTCGGCAACCAAAGAACAAATCGAGAGCCTTGGTGCGAAGCCGATCTTCGTTGAAAATGTCGCCGGTATCGAAGGAGAGGGCGCTGGCGGTTACGCAACCGAAATGTCGCCCGAATATCAGAAGGCACAGGCCGAACTGGTATCGAGCCATATCGCCAAGCAGGATATCGTCATCACCACCGCACTGATCCCCGGACGGGCTGCTCCGCGCCTGATTTCGGATGTACAGATTGCCAGCATGAAACCCGGCAGCGTCATTTTCGATCTCGCGGTTGCGCAGGGCGGCAATGTCGAAGGCTCGAAGCCCGACGAAGTTGTCATCAAGCATGGCGTGAAGATCATCGGTTATTCGAACACACCTGCGCATTTGGCCGCCGATGCATCTGCGCTCTTCGCGCGCAACCTTTTCAACTTCCTGTCAGCCTTTTGGGACAAGGAAGCGGGCAAGCCAGTATTGCCTGACGATGACGAAATCACCGCAGCTATCCGCCTGACCAAGGACGGCAAGGTTGTGAACGAGAGGCTGCTAGGGTGAGGAACATTTTGGCACGTGGAATTGTGGTAGCCGCCATATTGTTGTCTGCGGCTAGCATTTCATTTGCTCAAGATTCAGAACGAGTGCCGGAGGACCGATCAGTCCCGCCCCATGAAGATTTATTTCGTGCTCAGGAAAGTATTTCGGCTGTACTGTGCAAGGCACCGACAAAAGCTGTCGAACGACGTCGCTTGGATCGAAAATACAAGAAGCGCATTTCCCTAGTACATATCGCCGTTGCCAAAGAGTTTGGTGAAACGGTAGCAAATTCGGAATTGATTTCTGTTTTGCCTTGCGCCCAATTTCGTTCTGATTCAAAGTTCAAGAAGGGGTTGCGCGAGGCCGAACAAAATCTTTCTGATGTGCTGGAAAAATGGGAACTCCGTTACGGTATAAATGCAAAACGCACATCTGAAATCCTCCCCCTTTGGGGGAGGTGGCAGCGCGTAGCGCTGACGGAGGGGGGCTGAATGGAAGATCATAGCCCAGCAGCTTTGAAACGCGCACGCAAATTGCGGAAAGAAATGACGCTCCCCGAAGTACTTTTGTGGCGGTTGCTGAAAGGCAAGCCTATGGGTGTAAAGTTTCGCAAACAGCATCCCATTGGCGAATTTGTCGTTGATTTCTATTGTGCGGAGAAGCGTCTGGGCATTGAGATTGATGGAATAGCTCATGATATGGGCTGCAATCCAAACCGCGATGTTCGCCGCGATGCCGCTATCAACAAATTGGGCATACAGATTGTTCGTATAGCCGCATCGGAGGTTCTGCGCGACGTCCATGCCACAGCTGACGCCATTGTTCGGCTTTGTGCCGATAACCCCCCACCGTCAGCGCTGCGCGCTGCCACCTCCCCCAGAGGGGGAGGATTTGGAAAGGCCCCATAATGGACTTCATTTCAATCCTATCGATCTTCGTACTGGCCTGTTTCGTTGGCTATTATGTTGTTTGGTCGGTCACACCTGCACTGCACACGCCCTTGATGGCGGTGACTAATGCGATTTCCTCAGTGATTATTGTTGGTGCGCTGATTGCGGCGGCGGCTTCTGGTGCTCCCGGGGCGAAGTGGCTTGGGCTACTCGGTGTGGTGCTCGCAAGCATCAATATCTTTGGCGGTTTTGCCGTCACCGAGCGCATGCTCGCCATGTACAAGAAGAAGGACAAGTAGAGCATGGAACATGCAGCCGTTCCCGCATGGGCCTTGCTTGCCTATCTTGTTTCGGGGGTCTTTTTCATCCTCGCCCTCCGTGGCTTAAGTTCGCCTGCTTCATCGCGTCGAGGTAACCGCTTTGGCATGGCCGGAATGCTGATTGCGGTGGCGACCACCGTTTATACGCATATGCCGATGATCGCGGGCGACCTGCAAAACAGCTATGTAGGTCCTGATTTTGCGACACTGGGTCAGATATTTGCTGCAATCGGCATAGGTGCCGTCATTGGCATCGTAACTGCCCGCAAGATTGCCATGACCGACATGCCGCAACTGGTGGCGGCCTTTCACTCGCTCGTTGGTATGGCGGCTGTGCTGGTCGGGATAGCGGCTTATCTAAACCCGGAAGCGTTCGGGATTCTCGACGCGAATGGAGAAATTCTTACGGTAAGCCGCATCGAGATGGGGCTGGGCGTCGCCATTGGTGCGATCACTTTTTCGGGCTCCGTCATCGCATTCCTGAAACTGGCGGGTAAGATGTCGGGCGCGCCCATTTTGTTGCCGATGCGCCATGTGATCAACTTGGGAACATTGGTCGCGATTATCGGGCTGACGGCCTATTTCGCGATTGTCCCGACCACGGGCACCGAATGGGTTTTCTGGACGATTGTTGTCCTGTCCTTCCTGATCGGTTTCTTGCTGATCATCCCGATTGGCGGCGCGGATATGCCGGTCGTTGTATCGATGCTCAACAGCTATTCGGGCTGGGCGGCTGCGGCGATGGGCTTCACGCTGC
>NZ_DAOLHN010000093.1:0-2624 GCF_035329025.1 Sphingorhabdus sp.
AGATCAACGACGATAATTTCGAAGACCTGACCTATGACAGCATGTCCGCGCTGCTTGAAGCACTGGCCAATGACAAGCCGGTCAAGATCGGCCCGCAAATCGACCGCCAGACCAGCTGCCCCGAAGGCGGGCCAACGACATTGAAGGAAATGGTCAAGGCCAATCACGATTATCGGAAGGATTGGTAATGAGCCTTCAGGATAAAGACCGCATCTTCACCAACGTCCATGGCTTCCAGCCGTGGAACCTGAAGGCCGCGCAAAAGCGTGGCGATTGGGATAAGACTGCGAACCTGCTCAAGATCGGGCAGGACGAGATTATCGAGCGCATCAAGGCTTCGGGCCTGCGCGGGCGCGGCGGGGCGGGTTTCCCGACGGGGATGAAGTGGAGCTTCATGCCCAAGAATCCGACACCCGAACGGCCGAATTTCCTCGTCATCAACGCCGATGAATCAGAGCCCGGCAGCTGCAAGGACCGAGAGATCATCCGCCACGATCCGCACAAGCTGATCGAAGGCGCACTGGTCGCCGGTTTCGCGATGCGCGCGCGGGCGGCCTATATCTATATTCGCGGCGAGTTCATCTACGAAGCCAAGGTGCTCGAGGCAGCCGTTGCCGAAGCCTATGCCGCTGGCCTGATCGGCAAAAATGCCTGCAAGTCGGGCTATGATTTCGACGTCTTTGTCCATCGCGGCGCGGGCGCCTATATCTGCGGTGAAGAAACAGCGATGATCGAAAGCCTTGAGGGCAAGAAGGGCCAGCCGCGTCTGAAGCCGCCATTCCCAGCGGGTGCAGGGCTTTATGGCTGCCCGACTACGGTCAACAATGTCGAGAGCATTTCGGTCACGCCCACAATCCTGCGCCGTGGCCCCGAATGGTTCGCCAGCTTTGGTAATCCCAACAATCTCGGCACAAAGCTGTTCCAGATTTCGGGCCATGTGAACACGCCCTGTGTGGTCGAGGAAGCGATGAGCATTCCTTTCCGCGAACTGATTGAAAAGCATGCGGGCGGCATCCGCGGCGGTTGGGACAATTTGCTTGCCGTGATTCCCGGTGGATCCTCGGTACCTTTGGTTCCCGCCGCGCAGATCATGGACGCGCCGATGGATTTTGACGGCCTAAAGGCGCTCGGATCCGGCCTTGGCACCGCCGCGGTCATCGTCATGGACAAATCGACCGACATCGTCCGCGCGATTTCGCGGCTGTCCTATTTCTACAAGCATGAAAGCTGCGGCCAGTGCACGCCGTGCCGCGAAGGCACAGGCTGGATGTGGCGCGTGATGGAGCGGCTGCGCGAAGGCAATGCCGATGTGTCGGAAATCGACACGCTGTTTCAGGTGACGAAACAGGTCGAAGGCCACACCATCTGCGCGCTGGGTGATGCAGCGGCTTGGCCAATCCAGGGGCTGATCAAGCATTTCCGGCCGGAAATTGAGCGGCGGATTGCGGAACATGGTGGAATGCTGGAGGCGGCGGAATGAAGCGCCTGACTTTCTCTCTTAGCCTTGTCTCGCTGTTGATTGGTTTTGGCGGTGCCGCCGCAGAATCACCTGCCAATCTTCTGAATGCCGAGCGTCGGATGCTGGCAAATGATTATGCAAAATGTATTGCAACTAAGCACCCAAAACTTGTCCGTGAATTTGTTTTGCAAGCCGGAAATAGCAAACAGCCCGACGACCGCATTCGCAAGCTTGCCGATTGGAAATGCATGCCGTCCAGTTCATCTAGAGAGGTTACAAGCCTGTACTTTAGCTCCAGTGCTGCTCTCTACACATTTGCCGAGTATCTTTTGAAGAACGAAAAGATCGACGTACTTAACGATTTTGGTGCCGTGCCGTTGTTGCAGCATCCCGAACCGGAAAAAATGGACAGCTATAAGCCGTCGGGCAGGCTTTCGAAGGAAGCATATGCTCGGATGGTCGAAAAGTCGCTTGGCGAAACGGCCATGTCGCGCATTGGCGAATGCGTTGTTCGTGCAGATACAATCAACTCAAAAAATCTGCTCGAAACTGCTGTTGAAAGCGCCGAGGAAAAGGCGGCGATCCAGATTTTGTTGCCTGTTGCCGGACAATGCATCGAAAACGGTTCTATCAAGATGAAGCCTGAGCAGCTGCGGGGGACAATTGCTCTAAATCTATACCGTTTGACAGTCGCTGCGCTAACGACGGAGAGCAAGCCCGATGCCTAAAGTCACCGTAGACGGCCTCGAAATCGAAGTCCCGCAGGGCGCCACCGTCCTGCAGGCGTGCGAGCTGGCGGGCAAAGAAATTCCGCGTTTCTGCTATCATGAGCGCCTGTCCATCGCCGGCAATTGCCGCATGTGTCTGGTTGAGGTTGCCCCCGGGCCGCCGAAGCCGCAGGCAAGCTGTGCGCTGCCGGCGACTGAAGGCCAGATCATTCGCACCGACAGCGAAATGGTCAAAAAAGCGCGCGAAGGGGTGATGGAGTTTCTCCTCATCAACCACCCGCTCGATTGCCCGATTTGCGATCAGGGCGGCGAATGCGATCTGCAGGACCAGTCGGTGGCTTATGGCCGCGGCGCATCGCGTTATGACGAGAATAAGCGTGCAGTGACCGAGAAATATATGGGCCCCATCGTCAAGACGGTGATGACCCGCTGCATCC
>NZ_DAOLHN010000094.1:0-2377 GCF_035329025.1 Sphingorhabdus sp.
CGCCGATGATCGCGGGCATGACCATGAAGAACACCATGATCAGGCCGTGCGCGGTAATCAGCACGTTCCACATATGATAGGCTTCGTCGAGCGAGGCTTCCTTGCCTGCCATCATCGAAGCCCAGCCGCTCAGATACTGGATGCCGGGTTCAGCAAGCTCAAGGCGCATCATGCCCGAAATTGCACCACCAATGATGCCCGCGGTAATCGCGAAGATCAGGTAGAGCGTACCGATATCCTTGTGGTTGGTCGACATGAACCAGCGGGCGAAAAAGCCCGGCTTGTGGTCCGCATCATGCGCATGGTCATGATGGTCGGCGGGATTTGCAGCAATCGTCGTCATCTTGGTCGACCTCTTTATTACTTGGCAGCCGGCGCCGGAGCGGCGGCAGGTGCAGTTGTAGTTGCAGCAGGTGCGGTTGCGGCAGCCGCGGCGGCAGGGGCCCCAGCAGCAGGCGCTGCTTCAGCGGCTTTCTCGCCTGGCATCTGGCCACCCTTGGCCTTTACCCATGCCGCGAATTTTTCAGGCGGAAGCGCCTCGACCACGATCGGCATATAGGCGTGGCGGGCACCGCACAGTTCCGAACATTGGCCAAAATACACACCAGGCTTCTCGATCGTCACGGCCTTCTCGTTGAGGCGGCCGGGGACGGCATCGAGCTTGAACCAGAGTGCGGGTACCGCAAAGCTGTGGATCACATCCGACGCGGTGGTCTGGATGCGGATCGGAACGCCGGCGGGGACGACCATGCGGTTGTCAACAGCGAGAAGCTTCGGACCGTCATTATCGGTACGGAAGCGTTCGCCAGCCTTCACAGCCGACTGTTCCTGCAGCATGTTCGAAACGACTTCAAAGCCGCCATGGTCGGGATAGGTATAGCCCCAATACCATTGATAGCCGGTCACCTTGACGGTCACGGCTTCCTTCGGCGCAGGTTTGAATTGTTTCGCAACGAGGGTCAGCGACGGATAGGCGATGCCGAGCAGGATGAGAACGGGCACCAGCGTCCAAACGATCTCGATAAAGGTGTTGTGCGTGGTTTTCGAAGGCGTCGGGTTGGCCGCACGGCGATAGCGGACGATAACCCACAACAACAGCGCGAGGACGAACAGCGAGATTACGGTAATCAACGGCAGCAGGATCGAATTGTTCATCCACTTGGCATAATGGCCATTGGGGCTGAACTGCTCCTGGAAATCGACGCCGCGATCCTTGGGCATGCCGACATGATTTTCATAGTCGGGCTTCATCGGGGTGTAACCAGGCAGCGATCCGTCCATTGAGGTGGCCGCAGCAGGTGCCTCAGCCGCTTTTTCTTCGGCCGGAGCAGCCGTCGGAGCGGCCTGAACAGGGGCCGGAACCGCTTTCGCCTCTGCCGCAACCGGTGCGGGAGCGGGATTCGCCGCTTGCGCCGATACCATTGCGGGCAACAGCATCATGCCGCATGCCAAAACAAACTTTTTCATAATATTCATTACGTTAGCCCCGTAATCCTACCGCGGAGACCCCGCCCGAAACTGTTATATCGCTTTTATTATGCCGCGATTTGGCGCGGCTTATAGGCGCGCTTGGCACAAGCCTCAAGCAGCCTCAATACCAATTTTTGCATTTATTTGTGCGGGGAATCCACCTATTTGCATTGCAAATCGCGCATCTCCGATTGCACGCCCATCAAGGACCTCTCCAAAATCATGACCGAAGACGAAATTCTCTCCGAGTTCCGCGCTGCCGAAGCATTGCTGGAAGGGCATTTCCTGCTCTCCTCAGGGCGGCACAGCGCATATTATTTGCAATGCGCCCGGTTGCTGATGAATCCGGAGCGCGCCAGCCGGGTTGCGGTGGCGATCGCACAGAAATTGCCGCGCGATATCCGCAGCCAGATTGACATAGTGGTCTCGCCCGCGATGGGCGGCATTATAATAGGCCATGAAATGGGCCGCGCCCTTGGCGTCGACGCGTTGTTTGTCGAGCGCCCCGAAGGGGTGTTCGGATTACGCCGCGGCTTTGCCTTGAAGGAAGGGCAAAAAGTTTTGATGGTTGAGGATGTGGTCACCACCGGCCTTTCCTCGCGCGAAGCCATCAAGGCGATCGAGAATGCAGGTGGCGAAGTAATTGCAGCGGCATCGATCGTTGATCGGTCGGCGGGCGCCGTCGAACTGGGCGTGCCTTTCTTTCCGCTTATTGAACTCAACTTCCCGACCTACGCGCCCGATGAACTGCCAGCCGAATTGGCAGCAACCGAGGCGGTTAAGCCGGGAAGCCGGAAAGCCTGAACATGACCAACCACCTCCGCCTAGGCGTCAATATCGACCATGTCGCGACGATCCGGAACGCGCGCGGCGGCGATCATCCCGATCCGGTGCGCGCGGCGGAGAT
>NZ_DAOLHN010000095.1:0-2216 GCF_035329025.1 Sphingorhabdus sp.
AAACGCGGCCGGTTGCTGCAGCGGCAACCTTCGTGGCGGGCGCAGCGGCCTTTTTCGCGGGGGCCTTGGGTGCAGCAGCGGCCTTAGCCGGAGCCTTCTTTGCAGGGGCAGCCTTTGCGGCAGCAGCCTTGGGAGCGGCGGCCTTTGCAGCGGTTTTCTTCGGGGCGGTAGCCATGTTCGTCTTCCTTGCCTTTTGGATATCTTAGAGCGCTTCGGCGCCCGAAATGATTTCAACGAGTTCGGTGGTGATCGCAGCCTGGCGGGTGCGGTTATACTGGATGGTCAGCTTGTTGATCATGTCGCCCGCGTTGCGCGTGGCGTTGTCCATCGCGGTCATTTTCGAACCCTGTTCCGACGCCGCATTTTCGCGCTGGGCGCGCAGCAGCTGCACGGCAACATTGCGCGGCAGCAGATCGGCGAGGAGTTCTTCCTCATCGGGTTCATATTCGACCGAGGCCGATGCACCGGCAGGCGCGTTGTCGTTCGACAAGGCAACCGGCATCAACTGCAATTCGGTCGGCTCCTGCGTCAGGACGCTGACAAATTTGTTGAAGAACAGGTGCGCGACATCGAATTCACCGGCTTCAAAGCGTGCGATCAGATCGTCCGACCAGCTTTTGACGGCGTCATATCCGAGCTTGCCCAGATCGCCGGGCTCAACGCTTTCGACAATGTCGTTGCGATAGAAACGGACAAGCCCGTCCTTCGCCTTCTTGCCGATGGTGTAGAATTTGACGGTCTTGCCCTGACCTTTCAACTCGTCAGCGCGCTTGCGGGCGAGGCGGACGATGTTGGTGTTGAACGCACCAGCCAGCCCCTTGTCGCTGGTGGCGACTACGAACAGGTGGACATCGTCCTTGCCCGTTCCGGCAAGAAGCTTGGGCGACTGCGGGCCGACGGTGACCTTGGACGCGATGGACGACACCACCTTCTCCAGCCGCTCGGCATAAGGGCGCGAGGCTTCAGCAGCCTCTTGCGCGCGCTTCAGCTTCGCGGCAGCGACCATCTTCATCGCCTTGGTGATCTTCTGGGTCGATTTGACCGAGTTGATCCGTATTTTGAGGGCTTTTAACGATGCCATCTCAATTCCCTTTTTTCGTCATTCCCGCGAAGGCGGGAATCCATCACCTGAGCTGTAAATTTCCATCTTGGGTGATGGACCCCCGCCTGCGCGGGGGTGACGAGTGTGTGGTTTAATCCTTACGCAAATGTCTTCACAAACTTGTCGAGTGCGGCAACCAGCGCCTTCTTGCTGTCGTCGCTGAAGTCGCGGCTGTCGCGAATGCCCTTCAGCACGTCGGCATGGTTGGCGCGCAGGTCGGCGAGCATCGCTTCTTCGAAACGGGTCACGTCGCTGGTGGCTATGCCGTCGAGATAACCATTGGTGCCGGCGAAGATCGAGCAGGTCTGCTCTTCGAACGGCAGCGGGCTATACTGCTTTTGCTTGAGCAGTTCGGTGAGGCGCGCACCACGGTTGAGCAGCTTCTGCGTCGACGCGTCGAGATCCGAGCCGAACTGGGCGAAAGCCGCCATTTCGCGATACTGGGCGAGTTCGAGTTTGATCGAGCCCGACACCTTCTTCATCGCCTTGGTCTGTGCGGCCGAACCCACACGGCTGACCGAGAGACCGACGTTAATCGCAGGGCGGATACCCTGATAGAAAAGATCGGTTTCAAGGAAGATCTGGCCGTCGGTGATCGAAATCACGTTGGTCGGAATGTAGGCTGAAACGTCACCGGCCTGGGTTTCGATGATCGGCAGCGCGGTCAGCGAACCGCCGCCATTGGCGTCCGACATCTTAGCTGCGCGCTCGAGCAAGCGGCTGTGGAGATAGAAAACGTCGCCGGGATAGGCTTCACGGCCCGGAGGACGACGCAGCAGCAGCGACATCTGACGGTAAGCCACGGCCTGCTTGGAAAGGTCGTCATAAACGATCACGGCATGCATGCCATTGTCGCGGAAATATTCGCCCATCGTCACGCCGGTGTACGGAGCGAGATATTGCAGAGGAGCGGGTTCCGAAGCGGTTGCGGCGACGACGATCGAATATTCCATCGCGCCCTGTTCTTCGAGTGCGCGGACGATCTGTGCGACAGTCGAGCGCTTCTGGCCGACGGCGACATAGATGCAATAAAGCTTCTTAGACTCGTCCTTGCCCTGATTGACGCCCTTCTGGTTGATGAAGGTGTCGATGGCGACGGCGGTCTTGCCGGTCT
>NZ_DAOLHN010000096.1:0-2194 GCF_035329025.1 Sphingorhabdus sp.
GATCGGTGCGGATCTTGTCCCATGCGCCGTTGAGCGTCATCAGACCGTTGATCATCCCGCCCCAGCTGGGCATCCACAACATGATCGAGAAGACCATGCCCAGCGTCTGCGCCCAATCGGGCAGCGCGGTATAGTGCAAGTGGTGCGGACCCGCCCAGATATAGAGGAAGATCAGCGACCAGAAGTGGATGATTGACAGGCGATAGCTGTAGACCGGACGTTCGGCCTGTTTCGGCACGAAATAATACATCATCGCCAGGAAGCCAGCAGTCAGGAAGAAACCCACCGCATTATGTCCATACCACCATTGGGTCAGCGCATCCTGTACGCCGGCAAAGGCGCTGTAGCTCTTTGACCCGAGCAAGCTTGCCGGCATCGACAGATTGTTGACCAGATGCAGCATCGCAATGGTGATGATGAAGGCCAGATAGAACCAGTTCGCCACATAGATGTGCGGTTCCTTCCGGCGCATGATCGTGCCGACGAAAACCGCCAGATAGGACACCCAGACGACGGTCAACCAGAGGTCGACATACCATTCAGGTTCCGCATATTCGCGCGCTTCAGTAACGCCGAGCAGATAGCCTGTGGCAGCGAGCACGATGAACAGCTGGTAACCCCAGAAGACAAACCGGGCGAGACTGGGGAAGGCGAGCCTCGCCCGGCAGGTGCGCTGAACCACGTAGAAACTGGTGGCGATCAGCGCATTCCCTCCGAACGCAAAGATAACCGCCGACGTATGCAGCGGCCGCAAGCGTCCGAAAGTCGTGAACTCCAGATTGAGATTGAGAGCCGGGAAAGCGAGTTGCAGCGCGATGTACAGGCCAGCCAGAAATCCGGCCAAGCCCCAGAAAATTGTCGCAATCACCCCGAGCCGGATCAGATCGTCATCATAGGTCGATGCGGCCTGTGATGACAACGCCGGATAGCGTTGGGTGATGAAGTCAAATCCCTTTGCGCTGGCAAAGGCGGCAATCAGTGCAGCAAGGCAGGCAATGCTCATATGAACCGAAAAGGCCCAATCCGCACTGGCTGCTGCCGCAAGGAGCAAGGCCAAAGCTATGGCCAACCAAGCCCCGCCCCGCATCATCAATCTTTCCATGATATTTCCCCGTTACTTTTCCCCCTGGACAGGGGAATTGGCATCAAAGCGCATCGCAACGACCGCGCGAGTCCGCATTGACCTAAGTCAAGCAAACGAACTTGCACATTTTGCAACTGCCCTCAAGCAGCTGTTGCGATGTTTTCTAGCCTGCGGCGGTCCTTGATGACGACGCTGCGCCGGTCGGGCAATTCAATGATTTCAGCCTCTTTCAGCTTGGTAAGCTGGCGGCTGACCGTTTCGATGGTGAGGCCCAACAGATCACCCATTTGCTGGCGATCCATCGGCAACTCAAACTTGTCGAGGAAGGGGGCGATGGCGCTGCAACCGACAGCCCCCAGACGATCGGATATTTCAATCAGCAAGGTGGCAATGCGTTCGCTCGCGGTTTTCCGCCCGAGCAGCATCATCCATTGCCGTGCACGGTCAAGTTCATCGAGCGTGCGTTGCAGCAGCTTGTGCTGCAGATCGGGATGTTCCTTCGCAAAGCCATCAAACGCGGTGCGGGTAAAGATGCACACCTCGGCATCGGTCAGAGCGGTAACCCCATAAGGGCTTTCCTTACCAAAGGGACGGCCGATAAAATCCGATGGAAAAACAACGCCTACAATCTGTTCACGGCCATCCTGTGTCGATACCGAAAGCTTCAGGACACCCTGAATGACATTGGCAACGACAAGCGACTCATCGCCTTCCCAGACCAAAGTCTGGCCGCGTGAAACCATCTGCTTCCGTCCCAATTTACCGAGCGCCAGCAATTCGTCCGGCATCAAAGCCGAGCAAATCGCGCGGTTGCGGACGACACAGGTTTCGCAATCGGACATGTATATTGCGCTATCGGGCTTAAACGGATCGCGCAATCCCTAAACAAAAAAAGCCGCCCTAAGGCGGCTCATCGGTTTGATTGCGGGAGTAGGATTTACGGGCTTCGCCCGTGGTCTCCGCCTCGCTTTACGAGGCCTCGGCTGAACAAGCCGCCAATCCCGACACTCACTGCCACCAACAAAAAAGCCCGCGCAAGGCGGGCTGTTTTTTGCTGGTTGCGGGAGTAGGATTTGAACCTACGACCTTCAGGTTATGAGCCTGACGAGC
>NZ_DAOLHN010000097.1:0-1903 GCF_035329025.1 Sphingorhabdus sp.
GCAAGGCTCAGCACGGTGATGATCTTGCCGCCCGAACCTTCGAGAAAGTCGGTGAACTTGGTGAGCGCCGGAGTGAAGGTCGTGTCGGCACCGGCATAAGCCGCCGTTGCCGCAAGGGCTGCGACCGCAATCGGCAGCGCCAGGCCCGTCATTTTGCCGAGGCGGGGTTTGAGGGACATTGTGGTCATTGATGCATTCTCCATCGAGAGGGTGGGCAGCGATATCGTTCGCTGTCTGTTCTCAATGGCGCGCTAGGAGAGCGATAGGAAAGCGGAATGCGCTCGGAGTGATCGACGGGGAGCTCGTTTTCCGGAAGTGCGGCAAACGCCGACTGGAGAAGCGCCAAAAGCCGTCAATCAGGCGTCAACAAGAGACCGGAGAATCGGCCATTACGGGGAGGGGATTTGGCCACTCGCCCGAATCGTCTCAAAATAGGAAATCCTATATGTTCTGCTAATGTTCTTTCTGCTTTCCTACAGCACGAGTCTCGCCATATTGATTCGAATCGATAGCTTTAACCAAGAAAGGACATTCATCCATGCAGATGGAAATAGCCGAGCGACCCGGCGTCGATCCGGTGCTGGCGCGAACGTTGGCAAAAGCCATCGATGGATCATCCAAGCCCCGCCGCACTATTGCGCGGGAGACAGGTCTTCACAAGGATGCGCTATTGGGCGTCATCCGTGGTACCAGGGCAGTCACGACCGATGAAGCGCTTCGACTGTTTAGTGCTTCTGGCGTGCCACCCAAAGGTATATTGGCGCTGGCGCTTGCTGGCCACGAAGACTTGGCTTCCGAATGGATGCACCAGGACATAGGGCGGTTTTGGGACGAGCTGTTCCGGGCGCTGCCCACAACGCTGGCGGAGGCGTTGGGTGAAGATCTGCAGGAAATCCGGCCCCGCTGGGCTGTCGGCACGTCGCGGCTCGTAGCTAAATTGCTCGCTGAGCATGTGCGTGATGTCATTAGCCGAGAATTTTCAATGCGTTAGATGGGTATTTATCATGAAAATAGACCAAGTCTCTTGCCAAAGTGTGACCCGTGGTTTCGCTGATAGTTCAGAACCGAATCCGTCCCGCCTCATCCGCCTCCCTGAGGTCATGAAGCGCGTTGGGTTGAGTCGTTCGGCGATATATAAGCGGATGGCGGAAGGAAGTTTTCCTCGATCAAGATCACTGAGTCCGAAATGTGCTGTTTGGGTGCAAGCAGAGATTGATATTTGGATAGCTGAAATCTCAAATATTGGCGTAGATCCAAATACAAATAAAATTTAATAATTATCGTTCCAATATAAAATGACAATAGTATATACAATGATAACAATGGCATATCATTATAATATAGATAAATCACATTTGGTTTTTATAGACAGATTGCTACGCAATTATTCCGCAAGACCTTGATGGTGAATACCTAGCGCGCTCGACGATCGCGTGTCCGAAATGCACGCCCTAGGCGGCGTGGACAAATTTGAGCCAGTATCTGGCGGCGGCGATATGAACCATGCTTAGGAAGCTTTCGGCGAGTTGATCGTAGCGGGTTGCGATGGCGCGGTTGATTTTCAGGCGTCCGAAGAAGCGTTCGATGTGATTACGTTCCCTGTAGAGTGCCCGGTCATGTTCGATCTTGATCCGGCGGTTTGAACGGCCCGGGATGACGGCCTGGATGTTACGATGCGCAAGATCGGTTCGGATGGCATCGGCATCATATCCCTTGTCCGCCAGTAGCGCCTTTGGTGCCCGCTCCGGCAGGGCGATCAACGTGTCATAGGCCTTGCAATCGGCTGCTTCGCCGACCGTCAGGTGGAAGGCGACCGGTCGTCCTCTGGCATCTGCCAGACAGTGAAGCTTACTGGTGAACCCGCCCCGCGAGCGGCCAAGAGCGCGTCGATGAGCCCCCCTTT
>NZ_DAOLHN010000098.1:0-1587 GCF_035329025.1 Sphingorhabdus sp.
TGCTGATCGTGCATCAGCTTGCCGGCATCCTGCTCGACATGGATGCGTTCGATGCCGATGGTTTTGCGCGGACTATTGGCGTCCTTCTCGTCGAGAATGACCTCAATCTCGCCCTCACCTACAATCGGATGATAAAGCTGCGAAATCTGATAGCCCTGCGGCAAATCGGCGTAGAAATAATTCTTCCGGTCAAAACGCGACCATTTGTTGATCTGCGCATTGATCGCCATGCCGGTGCGCACCGCCTGACGGATGCATTCGCGGTTCGGCACGGGCAACATGCCGGGCATCGCGGCATCGACCAGCGAGACATGGCTGTTTGGTTCGCCGCCAAAAGCGGCAGAAGCGCCCGAGAAGAGCTTGGCGTTTGAAGTAACCTGCGCATGGACCTCAAGGCCGATCACGACCTCCCACTCACCGGTTTCGCCCTGGATGCGGTATTCGCTCATATTACCACCACTTCTCCGCTTCTGCCGTGAACCCAGCGCGTTCCTCAATCGCCAGACCTGCATTCAACACGCCCTGCTCATCCATAGCCTTGCCGACGATTTGCAGACCGAGCGGCAGCCCCTGCTTGTCAAGACCACCCGGCACCGACATCGCGGGCAATCCGGCCAGCGAGGCAGGCACAGCGAAAACGTCATTCAGATACATGCTCAACGGGTCGCTGGTTTTCTCGCCCAGGCCGAAGGCAGCACTGGGCGCGGTCGGCGCCAGGATCAGGTCGCATTGCTTCCACGCATATTCGAAGTCGCGGGCGATCAACGCGCGAACCTTTTGCGCTTGCGTGTAATAGGCGTCGTAGAAACCCGCGCTGAGCACATAGGTGCCGATCATGATGCGGCGGCGCACTTCTGCGCCGAATCCGGCGGCTCGGGTGGCCGCGTACATATCCTGCAGACCAGCGCCATCGGGCAGGTCGCGCAGACCATAGCGCACGCCATCATAGCGGGCGAGGTTCGATGAGGCCTCTGCGGGTGCGATGATGTAATAAGCCGGTAGCGCATATTTGGTGTGCGGCAGGCTGATGTCGACGATCTCCGCCCCCGCATCTTTCAGCCATGCGATGCCATTGTCCCACATCGCGGCGATATCTTCGTCGATGCCGTCGAGGCGATATTCCTTGGGGATACCGACCTTCTTGCCGCGCAAATCGCTGTTGAGGCCAGCTTCCCATTCGGGGACGGGCAGTTCGAGCGAAGTCGAATCCTTGGGATCGAAACCCGCCATCGCCTCCAGCATGATCGCACAATCGCGGACATCGCGCGCCATCGGGCCTGCCTGATCGAGCGAACTGGCAAAGGCGACAATGCCCCAGCGGCTGCAGCGACCATAGGTCGGCTTGATGCCCGAAATGCCGACAAAGGCCGCAGGCTGGCGGATCGAGCCACCAGTGTCGGTGCCGGTCGCCGCCGGGCACAACCGCGCTGCAATCGCAGTCGACGAGCCGCCCGAGGAGCCCCCGGGGGCCAGAGCAGCATTTCCGCCATCATTACGCCGCCAGGGCGAAATGACATTGCCGAAATAGCTGGTCTCGTTCGACGAACCCATGGCGAACTGGTCAAGGTTGAGCTTGCCCAGCATCCC